>NZ_BDQM01000009.1 GCF_002207865.1 Colwellia marinimaniae | reverse complement strand
CAAAGATATTCATTGATGGTTATTTGAGCATAGCTGATGCCACTCATTATTTCCATTTGAGTGGGTGTCTGCTATATTTGAGAATACACTAGTTGGTTGTGACTAAATACGTCAACTGGTCGATTAAAGTAATCGTTAACCGCTGAATTTTTTAGTTATCAACATCTGGCGTAAAGAGCCGCGGGAAAGAAGTTCCCCGCGGCTCTGTTGTTAACCTGCTTTAGCCGACAGAGTATCTCTGGCTAAATAACACAGAAGTCCAAAGGATCCAATGGACATGGATCATCGCCATCAACTACGCCGTCATCATCGGTGTCAGTATTGTTTAGATCTGTGCCTAACGCAATTTCCTCAGCGTCTGGCAGGCCATCACCATCAGTATCAGTTTCAGTATCACACCCTATTGGTTGCAACTGCAAAGAGCGGAACATAGCAAAGCCACCCTCTCCGTTTCGGTTTCCGCTAGTGAGTTGCAAGAAAGTATCAGGACGGAAAACGCGGCTGCCAGTAGTTAGTGGCACATACTCAACAAAAGGTTTGCCGTCAGCATTGGCAATAATACCCACGGATTCGTCATCTGTGTCCCAGATACCATCGCCAGATGAATCATAGCGGGTATGCATGCGTAGTGGTGTGCAGCTGGTGGGTAGGAATAAATTATATCCCGTAATATCTCCTCCCTCATCGTACTCAGCTCCTTCCTGCGCACCATCGGTGATGGCATAGATGGTTACGGTACAGATATTATCGTCAGTAATCTTAGATTTAACAGATATGACAATCAGCTCATCTTGATGGGCAGGTATATTGCCACTATTGAGTTTAACGGCACTGTCTGGGCGAGAGGTAAATATTTCACATGCGAGAGTCTTGTCTCCGATAATAGCGTTTGCTACGCCATCACAGTTATCATCTGCACACATACCATCTAATTCTGTATCGGGAGCTTGGTTAGCGGCATCTTCAGCATCCGGTGCAAGATTAAAGGTTGACGTTAATTGCTCTAAAATCTGTGTTCCCACAGGGGCTGTAGAAGGAACAGCTAACGAGTATTGATAACACTGAGCTGTTGGTGAACCTACATTGATAGTTCCGTCTGCGGGGAGTATGGTTGCATCAGCATCGCTAACACCTGAGCATGTAATTGCCGACTCATTAAACGCTGTAATGGCCCAATTTTTGTTTTTCCCTTTGCCTGCAGGAGGTGCGGCAAAAACAGAATTTGCAATCAAGCTAATGACAACTGCAAATATAGAAAACATAGTGAATTTTTTCATGTTAAATTCTCCAGTTTAGAGTTAAATATCATTGAACAGGTCCTTACGGATTCTCAATATACTTTTTACTAGTTAGGATTAAGTCTCACTTTTATCACCGTTAAACCTGTTATTTCAAACTCGCTGCTAATTTCTTTGGTTAAATAGCTTTCTATGTTAATTAAATACAAATATGAATAGATTCACAATACCAAGCAATGCAAACCAAAAGAATACAGCAGATAAACTTTATGCATAACTCGTGCAATAATATTCACAATATTTTTCATCTTGTTAACTCAGCAAGGAAAAAGTCAAAGCGGAAGTAAGGTTAAAAGTGTAAAATTATTCGACAGTTTAATTTTAATTTCAAACTTAATCCTATATTTCAGATGAGCACCTTATTTACAACCTGATTACTATTCTCTCTAGCTAGAGCGTAGCGAAGCAAGCGAAATACTGTTTTCTGGGTACCTTGCTGAGCAAAATTTTTACCCGTGAGTCTAGGGATTAAATGTAAAACACTAAGTCAGCTTACTTAAGCAAAGCACCCTGTAAAAAAAACTGACACTATCAAATGATTACTGCCGTTTACGCCCAAGGCAAGTTTTAATATTACTGAGTCAGCCTAAAATATTTTGATGATAAAAATAAAGCTTAAAGATAAAAAGCCCTAGCAACTTTCGTCGACTAGGGCTTTATAGGTTATTGCTTAGCTATTTATTTTTCGCTAATTATAAGGCTCTATTTTGTATTAGCCTTCTGCTCAAGCTGTTCAATTTCATTAGCGATAGCTTGCGGTGAACTGGTATTACGACATAACCAGTAATAAGCACCCGGCACAATAAACAAGGTAAAGACACTCGCTAATGATACGCCAGCAAAAATAACCACACCAATAACCATTCTACTTTCCGCACCTGGACCTACCGCTAACACTAAAGGAATAGCACTGGTAACTGTGGTGAACGTGGTCATAACAATCGGACGGAGTCTTTGCTTAGAGGCATTAATTAAGGCATCTTCAAAAGCAATACCCTTGTCACGTAACTGGTTAGCAAATTCGACAATTAAAATACCATTTTTTGCCGCTAAACCAATGAGCATAACAATACCTATTTGGCTATAGATGTTTAAACTCATGCCCATCAATTCCAGTCCGGCCAGCGCACCTACCAGCGCTAACGGTACGGTAAGTAAAATAACAAACGGATGAATAAAACTTTCAAACTGCGCGGCTAATACCAAGTAAGTAATTAACAATGCCAACAAGAACACAAACAAGATAGAGTTGCCCGATTCTTTTAGCAATAACGACTCACCTTTATAATCAATTTGCACATGTTCAGGCAGCTTGTTTTTGGTAACAGCCACTAAAAAGTCTAAGGCATCACCTAAGGCATAACCATCGGCTAAATTCGCCGTGATGGTAATACTACGTAAGCGGTTATAGCGATTTAGTCGTGACGAGGTGGCATTTTCACCAATAGTTAATAAGTTAGCTAATGGTATTAACTTACCCGTAGTGCGAGAGCGAACATAAAGGTTATCGATATCCGTTGGGCTTTGAAATTGCTTTTTATCACCTTCAACAATGACGTCATATTCTTCGCCTCTATCAACAAAAGTAGTAACGCGACGCTGACCTAACATGGTTTCTAGGGTTTCGGCGATATCACCAACTGGCACACCTAAATCATAAGCTCGTTCACGGTCGATTTGCACGAGTAACTGAGGGTATGTTTCTTTATAGTCACTATTTATATTGGACAAGTTAGGGTTCTTTTGCGCTTCGGTGATCAAAATATCACGCCATAGAGCCAGCTCAGCAAAGGTATTACCTTGTAGCACAAAAGACACCGGGGTATTACCGCCACCGCTGCCACCTATACCACGACGCATAATGGCAAAGGCGCGGACATCGGTAACACTTTGCACATCGCGGTTTATTTTATTAATAAAACTAAAGGTATCAATACTACGTTTATCCCAATCAGGTAAGCCGACAATGGCAATGCCGCCAGTGCCACCAAAACCGGGCACACGCACTAGTACTCGGTCTAACTCGCCTTTTGCTTGATAGCCTAAAAGTTTCTCTTCAATTTTATGCATATTTTTTACATTACTTTCATAACTGGCGCCTTCAGCGCTTTGCATAATTAAGAAGAAATTACCGCGGTCCTCTTTGGGCGTGTATTCCGACGGTAATTTATTAAACAATAAAAATACCGCGGCTAACGACAAGCCTAGTACCAGCACAATAAGCATAGGTTGATGAATACTATTTTTCAGGGCTCTGCCATAAGCCGCTTCAAAGCGGGAAAAAGCACGATCAAGCTTTTGACCAAAAGAGGAACTGCGCTCTCGGTGTTTTAACAATTTTGAACACATCATGGGGGTCAGTGACAAAGCTGTTATGCTTGAAAAAACCACGGCAGCAGCAATGGCAATGGCAAATTCAGTAAAGAGTCGTCCCATATTGCCCGATAAAAATATTAAAGGCACAAACACTGAAACCAATACTAAGGTGGTGGCAACAACAGCAAAAGCGACTTCCCTGCCCCCTTCATAGGCAGCTATTAAAGGTGTTTGACCGTTTTCGATACGGCGGTAAATATTTTCTAATACCACAATGGCATCGTCCACTACTAGACCGATAGCCAAGACTAAAGCCAACAGTGTTAATAGGTTAATGGAAAAACCAAACAAAGATAACGCCATCATGGAGCCAATAAGGGCGACCGGTACAGTAACCGCAGGAATTAAGGTGGCGCGCACATTACCTAAGAATAAAAAGATGACCAATACCACCATTAACATGGCAATAATTAAGGTGCTATAGACCTCATCAATTGAGCCTTGAATAAAGACTGAGCTATCATAACTATTGGTTATGGTTGTGCCCACTGGCAAAGAGTTACGAATAGTGATCATTTCTTTTCTAGCAGATTTAACTACGTCCAAGGTATTGGCTTTTGATTGCTTAATAACGCCCAGACCGACCATGTTTTTACCATTGCCACGGAACATGTTTTCGTCATCTTGTGCACCAATGAAAACCTCGGCAACATCACCTAAACGCACCATAGCATTACTGGCTGAATTGCCTTCGGGGTGACTAATGACCATATTGGCAAAATCTTGCACGGTTAAGTAACTACGCTCTACTCGAATAGAGAAATCTCTGTCTATTGACTCGATACGCCCAGCAGGTAATTCCACATTTTCATTGCGTAAGGTATTTTCTATATCTTGCACGGTAATATTACGCGCGGCCATGGAGACACGATTAAGGCGTATTTTCATGGCATAAGTACGACCACCACCCACTTGTACTCGAGCAACACCATCAACTACAGCAAAACGATCAACAATATAGCGATTAGCATAATCGGTTAGCTCTAACGTACTCATGGTTTCACTTTGTAAAACAAACCAAACAATGACATTTTCATCGTCATTGGCTTTAGATACTTCCGGTGGTTCAGCTTGCTCGGGTAAATTATTTAGCGCCCGAGAAATACGATCACGGACATCATTGGTGGCGGCATCAATATCACGGTCTAAGTTAAATTCAATGGTTATACTGGAGCGACCAACACGACTACTGGAATTTATACTTTTCACCCCTTCAATGCCACTTATTCTGTCTTCAAGTAGCTGAGTGATTTTAGTTTCAACAATGGCCGCAGAAGCCCCCGGATAATTGGTACTAATGTTAACAATTGGCGGGTCAATATCGGGGTATTCTCTTAATGGCAGCATTAAAAAAGCAACAATACCAAAGGTGATAATAAGTAAGTTTATTACCGTGGCAAAAACCGGTCGTTTTACCGACAAATCAGATAAAAACACTAGTTTTTGCTCCCATTCTCAACCGGAGACTTTGCTTTAGCTGCTGTTTCTTCAGCGTCTTGCGCTATGATACTCAACGCAGAGCCATCACGTAGTTTAAGTGCCCCTTCAACGACGACTTGTTCGCCGGCAACTAAGCCGGAGAGAACCTCCACCATACCGGGATGACGACGACCTATTTTTATCGCTTTACGCACGGCTTTATTATCCTTTTCGACAAAGACATAATGTTTATCTTCAATAGGAATAATACTGCTTTCTGGTAATTGTAAAATATTTTCGACTTGCAATAACACGCTAATATTAAGTAACATACCAGGGCGCAGTTTTAACGCTTTATTGTTGATGGTGGCGCGAACCTTGATGCTACGAGTACTGACATCAATGCGACTATCAATGGCAGAAATTTTGCCAATAAACTTTTTATCATGGTAAGCACTATTAACCGCGCTGATTTGTTGACCGACATGGATATGGGTTAACAAGCGCTCGGGTAAATAAAAGTCGACTTTTATAATACTCAAGTCATCCAAGCTAGTGATCACACTACCGGCATCAATATAAGCGCCTTTACTCACCTCACGAAAGCCAAGAACACCGGTAAATGGCGCACGAATAGTTAAGTCATTGAACTTAGCCTCAGCACTTACTAGCTGCGCTTCAATCGCCTTAGTTTTTGCTTCTTGTTGCTCCACTAAAGACTCAGAGGTAGCTCGACTGGCCAGTAACTCAGCTAAACGCTGTAAATGCGCCCTTGATTCAGACAAGTTGGCTTTTAACTCATTAACCTTTGCTAACTCTTCTAGATTATTCAGCTTAACTAACACAGCACCCTTGTTAACTTTTTGACCATCGTCAAAATAGACTTCATCAACAATATCTGAATATTTACTGGTGATCATCACCTGCTCATTTGCTCGCGCTGTACCTACCGCTTCAACACTTTCAATAAACTCGGCCAGTACCACGGATACCATTTTCACCGCAACGACTCGTTTAAATGAAATTTTTTCTTGCTGGGCTTCAGGCCATTGTACATAAATAATTAAGGCCACTAAAATGGCAATTATACTGAATAAAGGTAAACGGCGGCTAATAGCCGAAGTGTTTGTGGCCGTGGTAGACACAGACTTATTTGACATAAAAAGGTTCTCTAATTGCATAGTAATAGTGTGGCGAAAATCGTGCGTTTGACGTATATTAGACGAATAATTACACACAAACACTATAACCTATAGGCTAGTGAATAGCATTTACCTAGCCGGTAACTTAGCTTAAAATATTAACCACTTAACGCAAATTAACGCAAAAGAGAAAAACACTTGAATAAATTAGCCCTACTAGCCTTTGCCATACTATTATTTTTAAGCACCATGTTATGGTATCTCGCCAATGGCTCTTTAAATGAATACCTAAAAAGCCAAGTTCTTTTACAAAGTCATTACTATAGCGGCCAAAAGGCTCAGTTACTCAGTGCAGACTTTTCAAATAATACTGGCATTACTCACTTTACCGACTTATCAATTGCCAATATAGAGGGTTTAACTCAGCCTCAACTAATTAAAGTCGATAACATCAGTGTGCATTTAGCAGAGCTTGCTACTAGCCAATTTGACGCACCCAGCATAGCGAAAAAAACCACTACCTTAGTGCATGTTAAGCAACTGCGTTTTAATAAGTTGCACGCTTGGTCCGAGGTGACACAAACTGGTCAAACTAATCTCGAAGTCTTGTATAAAAAAGTCGAGATTCAACTAGCGACTGATTACCCCGCTTTATACCCACAACTAAGCGCTGAGCTATACGCAAAAATGTACCCTGAGCGTAGCGAGAAATTGGCCTTAGAAAATATTGATAGCCGCCCCAAAACACCCGAAATTGAAACCAACCAAGCAATAATCGCCTCCAAGAAAGCTAAACAGAAAAAGCGCCTCTTAGGTAAGGCACAAACCCGCGTTAGCGTCAGCTCAGTACTTATTGAAGAATTAACCCTGACCATGATTAAAGATAATAAAGTGCTGACCAAACGCTTTGATAATATCGAGTTAGGCCGCCTTGGTGATGAAAATGGCTTAGATAGCAATCAGTTGGGCGGAGAATTACTTAGACGTTTACTCGGTGAGTTAATCCGTATAGAAAAAGACAACTCGATGACAAGCTTGGCTAATGAGCTTGAGCAGCAGTAATAAATACAACGGATACATTAGGGACTGTTGCTCTTTCGAGATGATTTTTACCACAGTTCCCTTGATATTTAGAGTAAATATAGTATGGGTGTAGCTACCTCAACTGGCATAACCTCGAATCATATAGCTTGCTATATATATGCCAGCAAACGCTGCACCTTATTTAAACCACTGAAAAGTCTTTAATTGCCGCTAATTTTTGTGGGTGTATTATTTTATTTTTAACGGCTAGCTGAAACTTGCTAGCTGGACGGAGAAAATAGCACGGTGTTAACTTGACTTAAAAAAGCGGAGTATAAGAGTAGTACCTTTAGATAACAGCAATTCCCCTGGAAAATATGGCTCGCTAAACTGATAAGGATCATTGCCACAGTTAGCCCCTTGATTACTATGATCAGCACAAACGTTGGCTAAACGGTCTTTAGCTACCACTTCCCCCTTGCCTGTCACATTTACGTTATAAATCTTTCATCCTTCCTTCATTTTTAATTTACCTAATTGTCACTTTTAATTTACCAAACATTCATCACTATAGTCAGCCCTTGTTCAACTTCCCTTTCATCCATGGCGGCAAAACCCAAACGGATAAAATGGAACTCTTTGGTAGATAAATCATTATCAGGTAAGTTTTGCTAGACAAGTCTTTGGCTCTGTAAAATTCGATTTCCGTTTGCAGGTAGACCTGCTTAGCCATCAGCTGCTCTTTTAAGCCAACAATAGACTTACCGGTATCAAGCCAAATTGCCATATCCCCTTTCACTTTAACGACAACACCATAGTGAGCGTGAAAGAAAGTAAGAGTAAAGCGAGAATGAGAGCTTGCTAGGTCAGCAGTTAATGGCCCATGTCAGTAATCAACACCCGTTAGCACAACAACTTAGATCGACTGATGGGATTAAAAATGCAATCAATATCAGCCTAATATTTCACGGTGAAGATGATTATATTTCCCCTCATGATGTCAGTGTTGAGCATAGTGCAAGGCGAAATAAGCCACTTTTGGCTGAGCTAATACGCTTTTTTTGACCGATAACTTATTTAGCAAACCTCCTAATACCTAATTGGCGACAACTTACATTTTCTGATATCTTATTTACCAATGATTAACATTTTACCCAAGTGTTAATCTTACTTATCAATAATAGATAGTTATACCAGCAATAATAATACAAAAAGGACGTTACCATGAAAAAGACATTAGTCTCTTTAACCGTGCTCATAGGGTTAATGGGCTGCAATAATAGCAATAACTTAAACGCATCAATTGATGAGAATAGCGGGCCCGTGCTTATTTCAGGGCTAAATATTACGGCCATAGATACCACAGTAAAACCTGGCGATGACTTTAACCTTTATGCGAATGGCAATTGGATAAAGCAAACCAAAATTCCAGCTGACAAATCATCTTATGGCGTAGGTACCATAGTGCACGAGCAATCTCAAAGTGACGTTAGAGCGATTATCGAAGCGGCTTCTAGTGGTGACTTTGTCCAAGGATCCAATGAGCAAAAAGTGGGTGATTTATATCAATCTTATATTGACTGGGATACCCGTAATAAAATTGGTTTAGCACCTATTCACCATGAGTTTAGCCAAATAGATAACATTAGCAATTATGATGAATTAGCGATACATTTTGCCGTGGCGAATAAACTCGGTTATGCCATTCCATTTAATCTTGCTCAATATGTCGATTTTAAAAATCCAAACTCTTATATGAGATATACCTGGCAATCAGGTTTGGGTTTACCTGACAGAGAGTATTATTTATTAGATGACGATGCCTCAAAAGAGCTCAGAGCAAGTTACCTTACTCACATAGAAAAAATGCTAAGCCTGGCCGGATTAGCCAATCCAAAAGCAGCCGCTAAAGATATCTTTGCCTTAGAAACCAAATTGGCTAGTCAGCAGATGAAAAAAGAGCAAACCCGCGATATGGTTGCTCTTTATAATAAGATACCGACCAAAGAGTTAAGAGAAATCATGCCTGATTTCAACTGGAGTGGTTTCTTAGCACAAGCTGGCATTAGCGATATCGATGGTGTTGTTATTACGCAAATGGACTACATGAAAGCGCTGAATAACATCATCAAAGAGACACCAATATATACCTGGCATGTCTACTTAAAGTGGGGCGTTATTAATAGCACTGCAAGTCGACTGACCCAAGAGATAGACCAACAAAACTTTGAATTTTATGGCAAGACCTTACGTGGGGTAAAAACACAACTGCCGATGTGGCGCCGCGGTGTTAGTGTGGTAAATCAAAATATAGGTGAAGTGGTTGGCAAAGTTTATGTTAAAAAGCACTTCCCACCGCAAGCTAAAGCTCGTATGGAAGAATTGGTGAATAATCTAATCAAAGCGTATAAAGTTAGCATTGAAAACCTTGATTGGATGACAGCTGAAACCAAAAAGCAGGCGTTAGATAAGTTAGCTAAGTTTACCACTAAAATTGGTTACCCGGAGATCTGGAAAGATTACTCAGCCTTAACCATCAAAAAAGATGATTTATTTGGTAACTTAAAACGCTCTGCTTTAGTAGTTTACCAACAGGGTTTAGATAAACAAAATGGCCCGGTACAAAAACATGAGTGGGCTATGACACCACAAACGGTTAATGCTTATTACAACCCTCCGTTAAACGAAATAGTGTTTCCTGCGGCAATATTACAACCACCATTTTTCAACTTAAATGCCGAAGATGCTGTTAATTATGGGGCTATCGGTGCCGTTATTGGTCATGAAATTGGTCATGGTTTTGATGATGCTGGCAGTGCTTTTGACGGTGATGGTGTTTTACGTAACTGGTGGACAGATGCCGATAAAGCGGAGTTTAAAAGCAGAACTAACAAGTTAGTGGCCCAATACGATGAGTTTGAACCACTTAAAGGTGTTCATGTTAATGGTACTTTTACCTTGGGTGAAAACATTGGCGACCTTGGCGGCTTAAGTATTTCACTGCTGGCATATAAAATGTCCTTAGCAGATAAACCTTCGCCGGTTATTGATGGCTTTACCGGCGAACAACGTGTTTTCTTGGGCTACGCACAAAGCTGGAGTAAAAAGTATCGCGAAAAAGCATTAAAACATCAAATCAGTACCGATCCACATTCACCTGCCATGTATCGAGTAAATGGTGTTGTGCGTAATATCCCTGAGTTTTATCAGCTGTTTGATGTAACAGAAGGCGATAAGCTTTACTTAGCACCAGAGCAACGCGTAAAAATTTGGTAGTTATATTTTAATCTAAGCGCGAGTTAAAAGAATAAAGCGCTGAGTTGCCTTAAGTAACTCAGCGCTTTTCTTTCTTACCTTAGCCAAGCTAATATTATGTTAAATAAATTTAAGTAGACTTTTTCTGCGGCAACGACCATGGCTAATAGTACCGGTACATTCTTAAAGGCATTTAAAACTAGCTTAAATACACTTTAGAAATAATAACCAACGTTAATATTAAACCTCGTTTGCCACGCTTTACTATCTCCTGCCATGGTGCCGCCAATAAAGGGTTGATTTTTGGCTCTGACTAAGTCGACATAGGTATAAAGTCCGCCCGCTGAGATAGCGACCCCTAAGACGTTCATAATAGTGTCATTGTCAAAATCAGCCGATTTATCAGTCATTAAGTTATAGTTGTTATAAAAATTTAATGAGCTAATAGGACCAAATTCGACCGGCTTTAAGTAGGCTATATTAACGCTATAAAGCTTTGCTTCACTGGGAATAGAATCATAAAAACTATAAGCACCAACGGCTAACAATGGCGAGTAGCTATCAAAGTTATATTCATAGTCGGTATATTGCAGTTTGATATTCCAACGATTAAATTGCGCGTCAGTGTGTAAGGCAAAGGCCGTTCGGTCACCTATCGATGAAGTTGCATCTCGTATGTCTCCTGATAACCAAGAAAAACCCAATTCAACATTAGCTAACTGATAGGCATAACGTAAACTTAAGGTATTGTGCTCAGCAGCTGCTAGGCTAGGTTGCTGATAAATTCCCTCGTCACTTGCGCGTACACCAACTATATCGTAAGAATATCTATCGGTTCGATTGTCTACATAACCATCTATACCGCCCATTTCATCGGTAAAAAAGAAGGCTACTCGTAAATCATGGTTTTCGGTTTTTCTAATAAACTTTATACCGGCATCATAATCATCTTCTAAACCAACGTAGTAATTACTACTAAAGAAATAGTTGTGAGAGTTATAATCTAAATTGCCGAATGGCACCCGTGTTATACCTATTTGTCCTTGCCAGTGCTCGTCAAAATCATAACCAAGCCAAGCATGATGAATAACATTCATGTATTGAAACCAGCGATATTGCGCAGATAATATCACCCCACCAATCTGACCATTTAAATCAAGGCGAAATAGATCAAAGTCTAGATCGCCTCCTCGATTGGTATTGGCATCGTTGTAATCTTCATATACATATTGAAAACGAACGGCGCCACCCAAAATAATGCCAGCATCTTCTTCTGCAACTACGCGGTTAGCCGCAGTATTTTTTTCTGCAGTAATGTTACCCGCTGCATTTACTGCCTTTTTTAGTTGCTGTATTTCTATTTCAAGTTGCTTTACTTTGTTGCTCAGCTCTTCTTTTTCAGTAGAAAAACATACCTGAGAAAAGCATAAGGGCAATAAAAAAATTGTTAGCTTTTTCATAATATCTACCTAATTAGCTTGCTAATAATATGATTTACCGCTAAAAAACTTATAGCTTTTATGGTTAGTGATGTAATTGATTAATTGCTTTCAACTGGCCACTTCTCGCCATTACTATCTGGAATATAATAAGAAATTTGACGCAATTTTTTTAACTTAGTAAAACCTTGGTTAAACTTGTCTCTGAAGTACTCGGCATTGGGGTGCTCTTTAGAACAGAGTAAATAGTTTAACTGTGACTTTAAGGGCTTAGGATGGGTGGTAACCTGCTTTATTGCGGCTTCACTATAAAGTTGCCGCAATTGATACCAACCAGTTTTGACATTGGGGAATATATCAATTCTGCCGGCCATTAACATTTGCCAGTTTTGCTTATCTCTGGCAACCCAGTGAACACTTAATGCTTGTTGATCTGCCAACCGATGAAACTCCTCACTGTAGGTGTAGCTTAAGGTTGCCCCAATGATATATCGAGATAAGTCAGTTAACGTTTGCCATTCAACTGGGGTCTTTTTCAAATGGAAAAACAACCACTCTTCTGCAAAAAGTGGCTCACTAAAAATAAAATCTTTAATTCTATCGGGTGTTTTTCCGTAATACATAATACAAGCTTCATGGCCCAACCTTGTCATTCGCAAACCCCGCGCCCAGGGCACAAAGATAAATTTAGTTTTGATACCCTCTAAAGCAAAAGCATCGGCAACGAGTCGAGAAACATAACCTTTATCTTCATCAGCCTCGTTGATAGCCGGCGGGTAATTTCCTGTAACAATAACGATGGAGGTTAAATCATCTTTTTCCGCCGCAACACCTGCAGCAGCCAAGCATAAGAAAGTACAGCAAAAAAACAGCTTCAAACAATTCATCATAAATAAATTTACTCTGTTCTTATGGCTACGAGGAAACTTTCAATAGTTAAATTGAATGAGCCCAAACGCTTAACATTTTTAGGGTTACATTAATTTTTATAGCTTATAAAATAAATTAAGCAATGTTTCCCTGAAGTGGCAAAGATATTCGCTAGGTTATTAGCAAGCAAAACCAGCGTTTGCTGATAACTATAATATCGGTATTAATAACTCCGCTTGCTAGCTTAATGCTTTTTCAATTCATTGGCTTTTAATAACATGGATTTACTTTCTTCGAGAAAGTCACCGGCATAATCACCAAACCAATCAGAGACGTGATTGAACATATCAACAAAGGCATCTTTATCATCAAGACTGACATCTTCAAGTAACTCTAAGAATCGATAAGCAAAACGTTTCATCATGGCAACATTGTCTTTGTTAGCAAAGATAATATCAGCATATAGGCTCGGGTCTTGGGCAAATAACCGGCCAACCATGATCAACTCTAATCGATAAATAGGCGAGCTCATTGCCAGCAACTTTTCAATATCCACACCTTCTGCCATTAAATGATAACCGTAAGCAATGGTAGAAAAATGTCGCATCACTTGTACCATGGACATGGCTTGATCATGTTCATGGGCTTCAACCGGATAAATTTTCGCACCCCACACTTCAAATTGCTCGAGTAACCACTGATATTTTTCAGGGTAGCGGCCTTGACAACTAATAATGGTTTGTTTAATTAAACCAGTAACATCAGGACCAAACATCGGATGTAAACCTACCACAGGACCTGAGTGTGCCTTTTTCATTTCAACTATAGGTGACTCTTTAATACTGGTTAAGTCGGCCAGGATACAATCTTTTGGCAAGTTATTAAGCTGATGAATAACCATGGTGGTTAGACGAATAGGCACAGCGACAATGACCACGCTGGCATCAGCTAAAATAGCCGCACTGTTGGGCCAATCGTTTTGCTCAATAATCTCAACTTGGTAATCAGAGCGCTGAAACAGGTCAACAAAAATAGCACCTAACTGTCCTTTACCGCCAACCACAACAATCTTTTTACACTCAGGGTTTACACAGCGATAACCACTGGCATCTTGGCTGACATAAGAGTCACGCATTAAACGACGTAACACATCTTCAATTAAGTCAGGAGATAGCCCAGCTTCACTGGCTTGTAAACGTCTTTTAGCAAATAAACTCGCTTCACGTACTGGGTCATAAATAGGTTTACCAACACTACTTTTTAATTGCCCTACTTTACTGGTAACGCTAAGTCGCCTTTGTAATAGCTCAACTAAATCACTATCAATTTCATCAATTTCATCACGTAAGCTGGTTAACTTTTTATCAAAGTCGGGATCTGAATTCGTCATTACTCTCTCTTCTATAAAACATTTTCTCTAAAGCATCTTATCTAAAGCCATAGTATTAAAGTATTAAAGTATTTTTCTTTAATACTATGGCTCAAAATTAAAATAGAAAACGCGACTAATGTCGCGTTTAATACCTTAGCTACATACCTTAGTTAAAGAACCGGTAGGCAAAAAACCGTTAGGCAATGCGCGCGGTTAAACAAGCCGATAGGCGTGCATCGATATCGGCTAATAATTTCTCGGTTTCAGCAAAGTCAATGCAGGCATCGGTAACCGAGACACCGTAAGCTAAATCTTCTTTGGCTAAATCGCTGCTTTGCTTACCAGCATTAATATTACTTTCTAACATTATACCAATAATCGATTTATTACCCGTACAAATTTGCTCAACCACATCTAGGGCAACTAATGGCTGACGGGTGTAATCTTTATTCGAATTACCATGGCTACAATCAACAATGATACCGGCATCAATACCTTGTTTAGCTAATACTTGCTCACACTCGGCAATGCTTTTTGCATCATAGTTAGGCGCTGCACCACCCCGTAAAATAATATGACCATCCGGGTTACCTCGGGTTTGAATCAAGGCAACTTGTCCTTGACGGTTTATGCCCATAAAGTGATGTGGCGAAGCGGCTGATTGCAATGCATTGACTGCCACAACTAAACTACCATTAGTGCCATTTTTAAAACCAATTGGCATGGATAAACCACTGGCCATTTCTCTGTGAGTCTGTGACTCGGTAGTACGAGCACCAATCGCTGACCAGCTAAACACTTCAGCCAAGTATTGTGGGCTAATAGGGTCAAGCGCTTCGGTTGCCAAGGGTAAACCAAGCTCTGTTAAGTAAAGAATCAATTCACGGGCTTTGCGCAGGCCATTTTCAACATCAAACGAGCCATCCATATGTGGGTCGTTAATTAGACCTTTCCAACCCACTGTGGTACGTGGTTTTTCAAAATAAACACGCATAACCACAAATAAAGAACCTTGGTGTTTATTCTGCAGCGCTTTTAGCTGACGAGCATAATCTTTAGCGGCTTCAACATCATGAACAGAGCATGGACCTGAAATCACCAATAAACGAGGATCACGCTTGTGAATGATAGCTGAAATAGTTTTACGCGATTGTTGTACAAAGTCACGACCGGCTTCAGAAAGTGGTAATTCCGCACGTAAAGCTTCGGGCGTAATTAATACATGCTCAGCATTAACATGAATGTCATTTGAGCTTATTGGTACTGCTGATAATTTGCTGGCTGTGGTCATTATTTTTCCTTAATTTATTTATTTTCCACCACAAGGTGGAGCATTGAAGTGTGTACGCTAGCTAAATAAACAGATTAAACATGTGAAATTCAAGGCAGAAGAATAGCGGTACAGCTCAACCAAAAACAAAAACAAGAAATCGTAAAGATTTAATTACGCGATTTGTATTGATATAATTACACTCTTTTTGACTTATGTATAGTGTTAAATAGTAATAAGTGAGAATAACTTGGCTCAGGAATAAATGGCCTTAGAGTAAATTAAATTAGGGCAATAAATTAACTAATAGACACGATAATATTCATAGTGAGGCAGTAGCTAGTGAACAGTTCAAAGAGGAAATTGAAGACTGAACTGGCAGCATTAACAGCAAGACGAATACAGCCAAAACAAAAAGGAAGAGGTAGAGCAAAATGAAAATAAAGCTCTACCTCATTTATAATAACTAACCTCCCCCTCGTGATGCTAGAGCAAGGTTAGTTAAGCGCTTATTTATTTAATTTCAGATCTTTCACTGATCAACACGGGTTCACCGTCAATGACCAATTCAAAAGTAACATCTACCGCATTAGGCTTGCTTTTAACACCTGATTTTAGGGTGAACTTATGGCTAAACTGCTGAATTTCGTAGGGTGCTATGGTAATTTCTTCTTCATAATATGAGTTTTCAAAAATATCTGAAGGGTACGCTTGTACCATTATTTTACCTTTAGTTTCTCCTGCATGTGGCCCCCTAAATTCACTGGTAATAAACACTTCATTGCCAATGACTTTTGCCTCTTCAACGATTGCCATGGATGACCAAGGATATACCCGTGCACCTTGAGTTACCGTTAGCACAATTAACTGCCCCTGCCACTCCACGCTTGCCTTAGCTGTTATCGCCTTTTTGCTGGTGCGAGTCGCTAACGTGGTAGTTAAGTCTTGCCTGGTTTTATCGCCACTTGCTAGCAATAGCTCTTTAGTAAAGCTGTTATTGCCTTGTTGGTTTAGCACTATGTTCACCTTAGCGACTGAAGCACCTTGGTTACGTAATACTGCAGAAACGACTTGCTCACCATTGGCCTTTTCTTGACGCCACTCTAAGCGCAGGTGCAAACCAGAAAGCTCTTCTAAGGCATGATTAATCTTGTCTTTGGTAGCGCCTGAATTAACAATGGCCGCAACTAAGCTAGCACTAGCAGCATTCAATTTAGCTAAAGAGGTCAATTGAGTTTTACGGTCTTTTGGTGTGGCAACAAGCATATATTCATACATGACTGATAACTCATTGGGAACCTTATCACCTAAGCGCCACATTGCTCTAAATAAACGACTGATAGCACGATCCGCTGGGTTTGCCCATGGGTTAACTTCGAGGTTAGTGGTTAAATCTCTAGGTACTGGGTTAAGGTCTCTGCCATCATCGAAAAATGCCGTCAGTCTATGTTCGGCATTTTCAGCCAGTATTGCCATATGCCTATCAAGTAACTTAGCGCGCACCTCATTTGATATGGAAAAATTCACCTTATATTCGCTAGCTTTCGATTTAAGTAAAATAGATAAATGGTCAGCATTAATGGTAACCGAAAGCCCTAATTTTGGTTGCGATTGTGCTTCTAAATCAGCAATCATCTGCGGTGATATAGAGTATCGAATATCGTCTCCGCCCAATGAGCTCGCATTGACCACAATAGTATTACCTTTAACGATTTTTATTTGCAGCAGTTCATCTTCATCAGGCTTATAGGATTTTTGCTTAAATGTGCCTACTTTTTTATCCGCTGTTAATCTCTGCTGATTTTCATCACTGATCTTTAAACCTAAACCAATGCCAACATGGCCACGATGTAAATGATCAGCCTGATAATCTATCGCTAATGCAACGGTAGGATTATCATTGCCACGCACAGGTTTAATGATTAATGACGACATTTCGGCTAAAGGCTGGTCAAATTTAAATGATTTATAAACAGGTTTTTCACCCGGTTTTAAGCGGACATCCATACGAGGAGAGCCATGTTCGTAGCTATTATTTAATACCCGTACCCATAATTTATTGCCATCTTGTTCCCAAGGCCCAGCAGCGGTATTAAATGTTTTATCAATGCTGGCAACATATTCAACAAACTGCGCTTCTACCTTGTCCCAATCGCCAAAAATATCCATCATCAACTGATGAGATAACGCTTTACCACTACCATAATCCGATTGACGCATTGCCGCCATTTCATCGCGATAGGCTTTAAATTTATGTGATCGGTCTGGATGGTCTAACATAAAATGCACAATGAAAAAGTTTATACCACGATACAAACTCGGGTTATTAGTCATGTCCTCAATACTTGGACTATTTAATTCCTCATATTGTTTTAAACCTAGGCGGACATAATCCATGGGTGATGCTCGATCAAACACCATCACTTTTAACTGTTTTTTCTCTGGATCATAATAATGATGTGCTAAGGCATCAGCAGTGCCTTCGGTAAACCAAGTGGGTAACCAACCTGGATAGTCCATTAACGACATTTGAAAAACATGACCTTGCTCATGTACGACAATATATCGTTGATGTTGCTCACGCGCACTAGGAAAACTATAACCAACAAGGTTATAAAACATCGCTTCGCCACCCGCACTAATGCCTCGGGTAAAATTATCGTCAGTTACAAATATTTTAGTTTCTTTTTTACTTGAACCATAAACGGCTGCCATGCGTTTATTTTCCATATCTGGCGGTGTCATGCCGAAAAGTTCGATGTAATGTGGAAAAGAACTTTCCAGTAATTCCATATACAAGAGTACTTGAGCTTCTGGCCTGTTACTTTTTAGGGCAAAATGTTTACTGACGTACCAGTCAAAACCTGGGGTATTATTTACCCGACCTGAGCTATAGGTATAAGGAATGTTTTTACCAACCTTAACTACCTCTATGCTATTTAACGTTGATACTCGACCACTTGCCGTAACGTCCACACTCATATCTGATGGATGTGGGATCACACTTGCCACTGGTATTAAAGAGCCTTGTGCTGTTGTTAACTCTGTAGAAGTTGCTGGTAACTTAGTCACGTGTTTATCAATAGTGGCATTACAGCCGGATAAAATGGCACTGGTAATAACCAATGATAGTAACGTTGGCTTTAAGTTCATGCTTAACCTTATAAATGGGAAATTATAATTATTGAGATGACAAACACTATATATGTATATTGTATACACGCAAGAGAAATAGCTAAGGAGTGGTAACAAAAACAAATGAAAGTAAAATAAATGGCTATCCCTTGGGTTGGCGGTCTTCCTCTTATTAGGCTCCTCTTATTAAGCCACCCATAATAACTTATGCTTATTCACCTCAATAAACTAAGCTTAATTTACCTTATTAAGTTTGGTGATTGTTATGCCTAAGCCTCGTTCACAACAAATCAGTTTATTAGATACTCCGTATTATCATATTTGTAGTCGCACGGTACGAAAGGCCTTTTTGTGTGGCGTCGATAAAGAAACAGGTATTAGTTTTGAACATAGGCGTACATGGATTGAAAAGCGTATTTTTCAATTGTCTAAAGTATTTTCTATCAATATATGTGCTCATGCCGTGATGCATAACCACTTACATCTTGTATTACATGTTGATATAGAGCAAGTGAAAAAATGGTCAATGGCGGAGGTACTTGAACGTTGGCATCAGTTATTCAAGGGTACATTGCTTACTCAAAAATATACCAATAAACAGGCCCTTGATAAGTTTCAACTGGCTATGGTTGAAAGTACTGCTGATATTTACAAACAGCGTTTAATGAGTATTAGCTGGTTTATGCGTTCATTGAACGAGCCTATAGCCCGACAAGCCAACCGAGAAGACCAATGCACTGGACATTTTTGGGAGGGACGCTTTAAATCTCAAGCTCTGCTTGATGAAGGTGCCCTATTGTCTTGCATGGCTTATGTTGATTTAAACCCAGTGCGCGCTGGTATCGCGCCTACACCAGAACAGTCTGCTTTCACCAGTATTCAATTACGTATAAAAGCCGCGATAAAAGGTCAACAACCTTCGTCATTATTATCTTTTACTGGCAATGAACAGCAAGAAAAGCCAACCGGCATTCGCTTCAACTTAAAAGACTACTTATCTCTCGTTGATGAAACAGGCCGTATCATTCGCGCTGATAAACATGGTGCAATTAACCATAAAACGGAAAAGATTCTTGCAAGATTACACATCAATGAAGACAGTTGGCTAAAACTCACCACTAATTTTGAAAGTATCTTCACAGGCGCCGTCGGCACAGCTGAGCACTTATGTGAATTCAGTGAACATGTTGGCCTGCAACGCACTCATGGTATAGCCAATGCTAAGGCCTGCTTGAATAGCGCTTAACGCCCTTCATCAATCAGCCATGAATTTTATGTTACCTGAACGTGGCAGGTTTACCTTAGCTAAAATTCAATGACTTAAAAAATATCAGTAATACACGACTAACGACAAGCCATTTATTTTATAAATGGGTCTTTTATCAAACCAAAAATACAATGATTAGCCTGACATTATTACTTGTAGTTATTATGGGTGGCAGAGTTAATTTTATAAATGGGTCTTTTATCAAACCAAAAATACAATGATGAGCCTGACATTATTACTTGTAGTTATTATGGGTGGCAGAGTTAAAAAAGCAGAGTTGCAGAGTTAAAAAAACGCCTTGCGGCGCTTTTTATTTCAATAACTTATTACTTATTTACTAGCCATTAGCCATTAGCCACCGTGAATAATACGCTTAGCGATTAAGTTCTCAACCACACTTGGGTCTGCCAGTGTTGAAGTATCACCTAAGCTATCTACATCATTTTCAGCAATCTTACGCAAGATACGACGCATAATTTTACCTGAACGAGTTTTAGGTAAACCCGGTGCCCATTGCACATAATCAGGCTTAGCAAAACGGCCTAATTCTTTTGCAACAAACTCACGTAGCTCAACCTTTAATTCGTCAGACTCGGTCGCATTACCCATTAAAGTTACATAACAATATACGCCCTGGCCTTTAATTTCATGAGGATAACCAACAACCGCAGCTTCGGCTACTGCTGGATGCAGTACTAGCGCACTTTCAATTTCAGCAGTACCTAGTCTATGACCTGATACGTTTAAGACATCATCAACACGGCCGGTGATCCAATAAAAACCATCTTCATCACGTTTCGCGCCATCACCCGTAAAGTAGTTACCTGGATATTGGCTTAAATAGGTTTGATAAAAACGCTTATGATCGCCGTAAACGGTACGTAATTGTCCCGGCCAACTCGCTGTCATCACTAACAGACCTGCGTTTTCACCTTCCAGGGTATTGCCCTCTTTATCAAATAAGGCCGGTTGTACGCCAAAGAATGGCTTCCCCGCACAACCTGGTTTCATATCAACAGCACCCGGCAATGAAGTGAGCATGATGCCGCCAGTTTCGGTTTGCCACCACGTATCCACAACGGGGCAGTTGCTCTTACCAACAATTTCATAATACCAATGCCATGCTTCAGGGTTAATTGGCTCGCCAACTGTACCTAATAAACGTAATGACGATAAATCAGCTTGATTAACTAAGTCATCACCAACACTCATTAGTGCGCGAATAGCCGTTGGCGCGGTGTAGAATATATTCACTTTATGTTTTTCACATACTTGCCAGAAACGACCCGCATCAGGATAGGTTGGCACACCTTCAAAGACTAAAGTGGTCGCGCCGTTTGCTAACGGGCCATAGAAGATATAGGAGTGACCAGTGATCCAACCTGCATCGGCGGTACACCAATAAATTTCGCCTTCTTGGTAATCGAAGACATATTTATGGGTCATGGCTGCATAAAGGATGTAACCACCACAAGTATGTACTACACCTTTTGGTGTACCGGTTGAACCTGAGGTATAAAGAATAAATAATGGATCTTCCGCATCCATAATTTCTGGTTCACATATGGCTGGCAATTTCGCCACGGCTTCTGCGTAGTCAATATCAATTTTTTCATTCCAAGCAATATCGCCGCCAGTACGGGCAACAACAATCACTGAATGTACGTTAGGGCAATCTTTAACCGCAGCATCAACATTGGCTTTTAATGGAATGCGCTTGCCACCACGAAGGCTTTCATCGGCAGTGATAATGACTTTACAATCGGCATCAAGGACACGCGCTTTAATGGATTCGGTAGAGAAACCACCAAAAACAACGGAATGAATGGCGCCAATACGCGCACAGGCTAACATGGCATAACCCACTTCAGGGATCATCGGCATGTAAATACAAACACGGTCACCTTTTTTAACGCCGCGCTCTTTTAATAAGTTAGCTAAACGGCAGACATGGTCGTGTAATTCTTGATAAGTAATTTTTGCATCATCATTAGGATCATCACCTTCAAAAATGATGGCGGTATCATTGGCTTTAGTCGCTAAATGCCGATCGATACAGTTGTAACTGACGTTTAGTTTAGCGCCCGAGAACCAGCTAATTTCAGAATTTTTTAAATCGACTTTACTTACGCTGTCCCATGGTTGATACCAATCAATAAACTCTTTCGCTTGCTCAGCCCAAAATTCATCAGGCTGCTCAATTGATTGTTTGTACATGGCATCGTATTTAGCGGCGTCAATATGCGTATGCGCTTTAGCTTTATCAGATACTGGATAACGTAATTTTAATTCTTTCATTCTCTCTTCCTTCGGACTTAACTTGAGGTGATTAACTTGAAATGTTTTATTAATTTTTTTCTTATAATTTTCTTATATTAGTGCTTTATATTTTTTATTTATAGCAAGGTGCAATATTCTTTGGCTATTATTTATAACTTTATTTGAAGCTAATTATTTGCAGCTAGTTTTAACGTATTATTTTCTCTATTTCCAGCAATAAAATTTTCAGGCATTCTACCGCTGAAGATAATTGCATAACTAACATGCTAGAATTTTTAATTCACTCTGCCTATACGGCTTTAGTCTTAATTTACGTTTTTACTCTATATTTTTATTGTTTTCTCTGAGTAAAGGTAAAAAAATTAGCTAGCCAATCACCATAACATTGAAAATAAGCAATGACAACGCTGTCATTGCTATAAAGTAGAACAACAAAAAAATAGCACCCGCCTATAAACCAGGTGATTTTTACAATTAATCATCAGGCTAGTTTACCGATTAGCAATTACTTTTAGTTAATGAACCATACTGCAGAGAAATTTTAGACATAAAAAAACCGAGCACATGGCTCGGTTTTATCAATGAATATTATACGACTAACTATTCGTCATCAAGATCAATATCAGCTTCGTCTCTCGGCGTGAAGGTTCTAATACCTTCTTTTGCTATGATCTCAATATAAAATGACGTTAAACCGTCAACTTGAGTTTGATCAATGCGTTTATTAATGTCTGACAATTGCACTGGCTCTGCTTCTTCTTTGGTATTACCAAATTGGCAATCAAAGTCCCAATAATCAGCGCCGGCTGGTAAGGTTTTATTGCGTTCTCTTTTAAGGTATTTTTTAACCTCGTTCTTTACCGCATCAACGCGTCTTTCAAGCTTTACTTTTGGGTGGGTTAATTCAAATGTTTTTTTCATGGTTGGCCTTAAGTCTATGGCTACAATTACCCGCGTTTATAATACGAGCATAGGTGTAAATAAATCAATGCCAGTATTTTACGTTACTTTCACCCAAGTAGCGAGATAGTGATGGCAACACAAGTAAAAAACCTGCTGTTGTTGCCACTATGACTATTTTACCGTGATCACTTTAAACGGATAACTTTATAGCGATAACATTGCCTGGGTAGCAGCAATAAGATGATGCTTAGTATTAGGTTCAACCGAGGCATGGCCTGAAGCCTCACTAATAACCAATGTTGATTTAGGCAACTTTTGGTGCAATAACCAGGCATTATCAACAGGACAAACAATATCATACCTACCATGGACTATAGCCGTTGGAATATCTTGTATTTTATCGCAGTTCGCTAAGATTTGATTGTCACTCAAGAAGCAATCATTCACCATGTAATGCGCCTCATGGCGAGCGAGTGTCCAAGCATGTTTATCACCGGTTGCTGCATCAACAAAGGCTTGATCTGGTTTTAAAGTACAACAACGAATTTCCCATATACTCCAAGCAGTGGCAATTTTTTGTGCCAGTACTTTATCTTCGCCCACTAACATTTTGTATGCCGCTTTAACATTCGCTTGCGCTTTACCTTGCGGTAAAACAGCTAAATACTCCTGCCAATAATCAGGGAAGATACGCGTAGCACCGCCCCCTGAGAAGGTCCAATTAGTATCGACATCGCGAGCTAAGAAAACACCACGTAGCACTAAGCTTTTAACACTGACCGGATGAGATTGTGCATAAACTAAGGATAAAGTTGAGCCCCAAGAACCTCCAAATACATGCCATTGTTTAATTTGTAAGTGCTGACGAATTTTTTCTATATCAGCCACTAAAAAATCAGTTTCATTATTATCTAAACAGCCGTGAGGTAATGAACGACCACAACCACGTTGGTCAAATAAAATTATATGATACTGCTCAGGATCGAAAAAACGTCTGTCATTGGTTGAACAGCCGCCACCGGGTCCGCCATGAATAAAGAGCACTGGCTGACCTTGTGGATTACCACATTGCTCAACATAAATTTGATGTTGACCATCGACATCAAGTAAGAAGTCATTAAATGGCGATATTTCTGGGTAAAATTGATTCATTCATTTATTCTCTTCAAAGAGTGTTTTTTTCTAGGCTGACCTTGCTAGATGCTCGATTTATGTTGTATTAATTTAAATCCAAGGCATATTTTTTTAATAATTCAATAGGCACTATTTCCAGTGCTTTGATATGCGTTTTTCGTAAATATACCCGTGGTGCTCTATCATTTTGATGGGCTTCTAACCAACGTGCTGCGCACAGACACCAAGTATCGCCAGCTTTAATACCTTTAAAGTCAGCTTCTGGTACTGGCGTTGATAAGTCATTACCTTTAAAGCGTGAAAACTCAAGAAATGACTGACTTGCTTCGATACAAACCGTATGAGAGCCGACATCTTGTGCACAGGTATTGCATTTATTATCGCGAAAAAAACCGGTTACCGGATCACCACTACAGTCTTCTAGCGCTTCACCAAAAATATTAATTGATTCATCCATTTCTATAACTTGTTCCATAACCTGACCTTGCTTTAATTTAAGATGCTGACGTTACCGCATTAGCGCGCAAGTTAATACTGTTACTACCTATAAAAAGCAGTCAAATCGTTCTTAGAACTCATGAATAGGTGTAAATGACCGAGTTATGGCTTAAGTGGCAAATAAAAAGCGCCTTAAGCGCTTTTATATTGTTAATCACAAAGTAGCTAGACATTAAACCTAATTAAGCATGGCTAGTTGTACCTGATGATTTTTCTGCTCTCGCTCAACATACTTGCTCAGGTTGTTTTAACTGGTAAGACGACGCGCGTTGTAAAGTAAGCCAATTTTCTTTCGGTAATTTATTCTTCGCCTCAACTAAATTTATCGCCTGAGCAATATGTTTTCAGCTATTAACAAAATCGTTGTCTTGGTAAAACACTTGCGCAAGTAACATTTCTTGAGTACCGGTTAATTCTTTTGGAGCCTTTAGCGGTTGAGAGCGTGCGTCACGCCACTTGTTTAAGTAGACCAGTGCTTCTTTATAGTTTTGTTGCTGCATGCTCAATTGCGCTAAAGAATTATAAAATATACGATTAAGCCTTAGTAACTTTGATATAGTTTTCATCGATGGCTTGAAATAATGGTACTAGTTGTTCTGCAGGTGCTTGAAACCAAAAGTCGCGATACTGGGGTAATATAATTACCGGCATGCGTTGGTGATAGTCAGCACACTTGGCATTAGGTGCCGTTGTCAGTGTCAGCAATTGTCTCTTTGCTTCGGGACTATTCCCTTGTTTGTCACCTTGGCTGTTACTTTGATTTTCACTATTATTGAGGTACCAAATACCCGCCATTAAAAATGGCTCGTCATTAACATGGCTAAAAAGATACTTTTGCTTCTTACCTCCTTCAGTGCGCCACTCATACCAACCAGAGCAAGGGATTAAACATCGATGTGTTTTAATCGCGACTTTAAAGGTATTTTTAGTTAGCACAGTTTCACTTTGCGCATTAATAAGTAATCGCTTTGACCAACTTGGCTGCATGCCCCAATTGGCATCAAGTTGCTGATAACTTATCTGTTCATTTGAGTCGTGATTTTCCCCTTTGTTGGCATCATTACTAATGAGCGTTGCTACGTTTTGGCCTGGGCTGAGATTATTGTTTGCTGGCGCACTAAATTTACAGCCGAAGAAATCGCTAATAATTTTACTGTGTTTACTCTCAATCTTCATTCTGCCACACATAGTACAGTCAGCCTTTTTTGATATGGGATCTGGCATTTTGCCGGCCAACTGCGGTTTACGTGCAAAAATAACACTTTTATTTTCAAGTAGCTCAGCGGATTTATGGATGTCAGCGACTTGGTAGTAAAGGGCTCCCCCGATTTTATGGACAAAAACTATTGGCTAAAGGGTATAACAACGAAGCATAAATGTCTTATTTTTAATCAAACCAGCTTGGCTTGAATAATATTTAACTGCCATTGATTAACCTTTTGTTTTTTAGCTAGTTGCATTGCTTTTTGATAATACTGTTGAGCTGCTGCTTTATCTTTTAATTGCTGATAAAGATCGGCGATTGCCATTAAGTAATCAATATTATTGACGAACTCCGCCTCATTGGCTTTTAACAAAGCAAGCGCGCTTTCAGGTGAGTCATAATAGCTAACAAAAGAGGCTTGTTTGGTTATCAATACCTGTTTCGATGCGGGAGAACTTTTAATCGTGTCAGCAATAAACTGAGGTAGGGCATCGGCATTTTTCTGTCTATAGTGCTGACGGATCAATAGATGAACCACTGCTGCTGGAATTGGCTGCTGCATCGCAAATAGTTTTTGAATATCTTGGTAATGTTTAACCGTTTGCTCTGGCTCATTTTTCTCTAAAATGCTTTCTGGAATATACCAAGCTTTGAATATGGCTTTTAAACTATCACGTAGTGCAATTAAACCAACCGAGATATGATTTTCATCCGGGTAATGCTTGAAACTCCACTGCAAATTATTTAACGGCTTCGAGTCTAGTTGATTAATAAAGGCATATTGCCCCATTTCCATCTCATCTGCTAGCGATAAATATAAGGCTATATTTTGATGCTCAGTTTTTCCTAATTTCTCTTTTGCTTTGTCAACGATGGCACTATCCGATACCCAGACTCCTGGACTAATAGCGACATAGTTATTAAATGAATCTGGCGCTTCGAGTAAGGTGTTGAGCACAAATAAACCTCCGATTGAATGACCAACTAGGGTTGAATGCTTAGCCGTGCGGTAATTTTTATTGATATAAGGTTGTACTTCGTCGTTTAAAAAAGCCAAAAACTCTTTTGCTGCACCCTTATTATTTTTTACCGGCGAAGTAGAGTTATTGGGGGTCATATACTGTCGGTATTTTTCAGTACCTTGATCAGCCAAGCCGACCAGAATAACTTTAGGAATAAGCTGACCCTTATTCGCCAAAAGATCCAACATGCCGGAAACACCATGAAAGTTATAGTCACCATCGAGCAAGTAGATAACTGGATAAGTATTTTTTAAATCACTACGATAATTTTCCGGTAGTAATATTTGTAATTCACGCTGTTCGCCTAACACGATAGAGTTTATTGTTACTCGCTCTCCCCTATCAAAAATACTAGCAAAGCTTATCACTGGCAGACAAAGCATCAAGGTGAACAGTGTTTTTATAAAAAAATTCATTATCTAGTACCTGTTGTTTTTGTTTTTGTTTTTGTTTTTGTTTTTGTTTTTAGAAGGGTAAGTAAATCCGATGAGGATTATATTAACAAGTCCATCATATAGTACAAACTAAAAGCATTTGCATTTAAACCGCGCAGTATATTCGTGGTGTTACCAGAATTATTGGTACTGTTGTCATTTACTGTCGGCGTAACATTAATGTCGCCACCACAACCAGCCAACGCTAATGCACCAGCAACTATACTTACATGAAATATTTTTTTAATTGTATTTGCATTTTATCTCTTCTCGTAGAATTGTTGTAGACCAAGTAGCACCTTACTGATGAGTCTATATATGAATAAGCCAGCAGTATTAATGACCACCTTTTATCATGGAGCTGGTGTTCGATGTGTTCAACACCGACGTTGGCATCAACGCCTTGCTGGACGAGACGGAAAAACATGTGCCCTTCAATTAGCAATAGAACTTAATCACTTTTTTTTGAAAAATAACGAAACGATGACTAAGAGTCAATGAGCAACAAACGCCTAGCGAGAGGATTAAAAAATAGCGTGAGATAAAAGTAATAATAAGCTATACATAAGGCATGATTTATTCATCGGTACTGAAAATTTTAAATGAACTTAGGTGAAATGAGAGATAACTTGCAAGGAAACCCGACGACTCTTCGCTTTAAAATAGGTGAATTCATTATTCGCTTTTCCCTGCAAATATCGGTATTACTCATGGTTACCGGCATAGTCAGCGCCTATTTGTTTATAGCAAGCACAACAAAATCATTGACCAACCATACCTCGCAATTAAATGCACAGCGTTACTTAGAAGCTTTATCCGCCTTTCGCACCCTTTATACTAATGAGGTGGTGAACATCGCAATAAAACAAAATATTACCATCAGCCACGACTACAAGAACATTAAAAATGCCATTCCTTTGCCGGCGACATTAAGCATGGCCTTAGGCAAAGAAATAGGTAAGTTCCAGTCTGGCGCTCAAACCTTTTTATATAGTCGCTACCCTTTTCCTTGGCGAGAGCAAGAAAATAAAACCATATTTAACCAAGACTTCTCCCAGCAAGCTTGGGATAGTTTAACCAAAAATCCAGAGCAAGCTTTCTTTAGATTTGAGGAGGTGAATGGCCAGATGTCAATACGTTATGCGATTGCCGATGTTATGCGCGAAGGTTGTATTGATTGCCATAACAATCATGCTCAAACACCGAAAAATGACTGGCAGATAGGTGATGTTCGTGGCGTAATGGAAGTAATTTTACCCCTTGATAAAGCCCAATTTACCGCACAATCGTCACTGCAAGCCACCTTTATCGTTTTGTTTGCCATGATGGCTCTTATTACCTTGGTGCTGTTCATCTTTTTTAGTCGTATTAAAAAAGATGCAAAAAAACTGGCCGACTCAAATATAGAAATGATGAACAAGCAAGAGCAAGTCAATTTTGCCAATGAGGAAATGAGCTTAGCTATTGAGCAGTTAGAGCATAAGGCAAAAGAGTTAGTTAGCAGTAATCAAGTTAAAGCAGATTTTATGGCGACTATGAGTCATGAAATTCGCACCCCGCTCAATGGTGTTATTGGTATGCTGAGTTTATTAAAGCAAAGTGAACTGACCCATGAACAAAATCATCATGCTCACCTTGCCACGGTTAGTGCCAGTTCGTTGTTAAATATAATTAACGACATTCTTGATTTTTCAAAAATTGAAGCAGATAAGTTAGTTATTGAGTCGGTAGAAATACCTTTAGCTGAGCTAGTTACCAACCTTAGTGCAACTATGGCACATATAGCTCATCAGAAAGGTTTAGAGCTTATCGTTGACGTCTCGCAATTAAAACATGTGGTAACCAGAGGCGATCCACATAGGATCAGACAAATTCTGAGCAATCTAATTAATAATGCCATTAAATTTACCGCTCAAGGTGAAGTGGTTATTAATACCAATATAACTGTAATTGATGAAAAGAATCTACAGTTTAGCTGCTCAGTGAGCGATACCGGCATAGGTATAGCGCAGCATAAATTAGATTCTATGTTTGAACGTTTCACTCAAGAAGATAGTTCAACGACGCGCCAATACGGTGGCACAGGTTTGGGCTTAGCCATAGTGAAAAAATTATGCCAACTAATGAAGGGCGACATCACAGTAACGAGTACACCAGGCCAAGGCAGTACCTTTAGTTTTACCCTGTTATTAGAGGCTTGTGACTATATTAAAGCAGAATTGCCACAAGTAGACTTATCAGCTTATCGAATATTAATTGTTGATGATAATAAAACCAATAGAGAAGTATTAGATGGCCAGCTAAAATTATGGGGAGCTGAGGTGAGTCAAGTCGACAGTGCTAAAGCTGCGCTATCATGTTTGGCTGCAGACTTAAGCAATAATGGCCATAAAAGTTTTGACATTGCTATTTTAGATATGCAGATGCCTGACATGAATGGCGCGCAACTAGGTCAACAAATAAGAGCCGATAAACAGTTAGCACAGTTAAAACTTATAATGCTTACTTCCCTAGCGAGACCCGGAGATGGACAATATTTTGCTAATATAGGCTTTAATTTCAGTCTGCCTAAACCTGTTATCACGGCAGATTTAGCAAAAGCGCTAGTACAGGTGTTAAATGACGATAAAGCCACAAGTCAGCAACCGACTCTACCAATAAAAAATATTAGTAAGCCGATAACGATGAAACCTTTGCCTAAATCTACGCGTATATTATTAGTAGAAGATAACGCCATCAACCAAGTTGTTGCCAAGACTTTATTAACAAATTTAGGCGCTCAAGTTGAGATAGCCAATAATGGTAAAAAGGCGCTATTGTGCTTAGAAAAAGGCTATTTTGATGTAGTGCTCATGGATTGTCAGATGCCGGTAATGGACGGTTATACCGCCACTAAAACTATTAGAAAATCCCAATATGATTATAAAGATATATATATTATTGCTATGACGGCAAACGCAATGAGTGGCGACCGAGACAAGTGCCTTGCTGCCGGTATGAATGACTATTTAACTAAGCCGGTCGATATTATTGCCCTAGAAAACAGTCTACTAAAAGCACTAAATATGCCCTTAAAACCGCGTGAAGCAGTCATACCCAGAAGAACAGAGCAAAAGATTACCAACAAAAATAAGGCAATAAAAACAGTAGATGAAAGTATAAGCAATAATGTTTGGGGTAAAGCCGAGTTCTATAAAAGGGTCGGGGGAAATCAGTCCTTAGCAGAGCGTATAGTGACTATGTATTGTCAAGATATGCCTGATGAAATAGATAAGTTAAGCCAAGCGATTAGCGCAAGAGAGGTAAAATCAATTGCAGCTATCGCTCATAAAATTAAAGGCTCTAGTGCTAATCTTGAAGCGACAAAGCTGGCCCAATGCGCCCTTGAGATTGAGCTAGCCGTTAAGGAAAATAACTGTGGTGATATTGACCTACTCTCGATTAAACTAAAGGATAATTTTACTGAACTATTAACCGAGCTTGAAGAGTTTATTGCCATTAACGTACCAAATGAATCATAGCTTAACTGCCGTCGCCTTGAATTAAAATTACTCAAGTACTCAAGTACTCAAGTACTCAAAAACATAGATATTGATTACTAACGGCTCGACTACTTTGACACCGCGACAGCCATTATCTACAATACGCCTCCTTACCTCATGCACAATAATTCATTGATAAAGAAGCAAACAATGTCTAATCAAGCCCTACCTAATAACAAAACTAATAACGAAACCAATATAACGCAAGTCATTGCTTATTTTAAAACCTTACAAGATAAAATTTGTCAGGAGATAGCAGCCGCAGATGGCTCTGGCACCTTTATTGAAGATAACTGGCAGCGCAAAGAAGGCGGCGGTGGTAGAACCCGCGTAATGACCAATGGCACAGTGATTGAGCAAGGCGGGGTCAATTTCTCCGTGGTATCAGGCGATAAGTTACCACCGTCTGCCACAGCTCATCGCCCTGAACTTGCCGGCAGAACGTGGCAAGCTTGTGGCGTATCATTAGTTATCCACCCTAAAAATCCTCATATGCCGACAGCACACGCCAATGTGCGCTTTTTTGTTGCCGAAAAAGAAGGTGAAACGCCGGTTTGGTGGTTTGGTGGCGGCTTTGATTTAACACCTTTTTATCCAAAAGATGAAGATGTGCAACATTGGCATCAAACTGCGTTCGATTTATGCCAACCTTTTGGTGATAATGTTTATAACGATCATAAAAAATGGTGTGATGAATACTTTTATTTAAAACATAGAGATGAAACCCGTGGTGTTGGCGGACTATTTTTTGATGATTTAAACCACTGGGATTTTGACACTTGTTTTGATTATGTCAAAGCCGTTGGCCAAGGTTTTATTGATGCCTATGTACCCATTATGCTACGCCGTAAAGATGATACTTATGGTGAGCAAGAGCGTCAATTTCAGCTATATCGCCGTGGCCGCTATGTTGAGTTTAACTTGGTTTTCGATAGAGGCACTTTATTTGGCTTGCAGTCCGGCGGAAGAACAGAATCAATTTTGATGTCGATGCCGCCTCTTGCCCGCTGGGAATATAATTATCAGCCCGAAGCAGCAAGCGCAGAAGCTAAACTGGCGGATTATTTGAGCCCTAAAGATTGGCTTAACGTATTAAAAAAATAGCTTGAAATAAAACGCAGCTAGTATCATTTAGTCTTATTTAATAAGGGCTAGTAATAATTTAACATGCCTATGTTGTGTACTCAGGAACTCTTTGTAAACGTCATCTTCGAAGTCTCTGATCGAAGATCCATTGCTCTTTATTCACTGGATCCAGGACAATAAGCTCAGGATAATATGCTCCTGCATTATCTAATAAGGTACTTCCTGTACCGTCAGCATTGTCTAATAAGTGCCATCCATGGCACGTCCGATTAAAACACCACGGGGATGACGATCCTGAGCCAAGTGCATAGGCAGGTAATTTAATGAAATGGGTATAATACTAAAGATTAAAGTCTTAATTAATAAGAGCTAGCAATAATTTAACATGCCTATGTTGTTTACTCAGGAACTCTTTGTAAACGTCATCTTCGAAGTCTCTGATCGAAGATCCATTGCTCTTTATACACTGGATCCAGGACAATAAGCTCAGGATAATATGCTCCTGCATTATCTAATAAGGTACTTCCTGTACCGTCAGCATTGTCTTCTAAGTAACTTAAACCTAACTCTTTGTTTTTTAAGCAAGCGGAACACTGGGAATCAAATCCATACCTAACAGCTTAGCTTTACGTTTAAGCTGTTTTAACACTCTACTTTTGTGAAACTCATCATATTCTTCCTGAGATTGTTTTCTATACTCTGTTTTATTTTTTATCATTTTATAAAATATCACGGCTAATTTTCGAGCCGTGGCGTTAATCGCTTTGGGAGCTCCAACTCTTCCTCTTAATCGTCGATAAAATGCACCTAGACCTGATCTTGAGTTCGATAATGAAAATGCTGCCATCTTAAATGCCTGTTTCGCTCTGTTTTTTGTTTTTATACTTGAGCTACTCAGTATTTTACCCCCTGAAATTTTATTATTCGGGCTTAAGCCTAACCAAGAGGTGAATCGATTTTCGGTTGTCCACTTAGACATATCAATCCCTGTTTCTGAAATTATTTTCAGTAAACCATGCTCTTCCATACCATCAATAGCGGTCAGATCTACTCCGCATAACTCATATAAATTGATGCTGGCATCAAAACGTAATGAATTCGAGCTATTTTTTTTGCGTTTTTTCTGTGCAGGTCGCTCGCCTGCGTTAGCCTGCTTATTCAGTGTATTTAAATGCTGGAGAATCACCTGATCACATTCATCTAGCTTCTCATTATAAAAATCATATAGTTCAACGGACTGATTTAAAGCAAACAAATGTTCATCACGATAATTACCCACTAAAGACTTGGCAATAATCTCAGCGCTATTTTTACAACGACGGTCTCGGTTTTCAGCCAATCTTCTGGGATCCCTAATACCGGATAAAATGTCTCTAATAATAGCCATACCCGTTTGGCTGGTGATATGTGATACAACATTATCTAGCAATACATTCATTTGTCTTAGTGCTTTTTGCATGTGCTGAATTTTACTTGATGAATGAGATATTATTGTTTCCCTTTGGCGCATGTAAGTGCGTAATATCACATAATCATCTTCTGGCCTGAAAGCAGCATTGAGCAAACCATAGGTATGCAATTGTTGTAGCCACTGGCAGTCCTTAACATCACTCTTACGGCCCGTGACATTTTTTACATCCCGAGCATTCACTAAAATAACCTCTAGCCCTCTGCTTTCTAGAATTTCAAATGCAGGGATCCAATAAACGCCCGTGGACTCCATTGCAACAGTGGTGATACCAATTTCTACCAGCCAATCAGCCATGGCGTCAAGATCAGAGGTGAAGCAGCTAAAATTTTTTACACAATCGTCATCTAGTGATGAAGGTACCGCTACATAATGCTCACGGGAGCCAATATCTATACCTGCCGCATACAAATTAACTTGCTCTTAATGTTGTTGTATTCGTTTTTTTATATTTTTGATGCTGTTTATTTTGCTTTTCATCTTAGGCTCTCCCATGCTAATAAAAGCATGCTTGAACATCGGATAATCAATAAGACAACATTCTTCTAAACGGGATCGCTATTGCGTCACCAGTGATGGGGTCGTTTATCCGAGCCTATGCTAATAATCGGGCTTTATGGCACCATTGACAGTTCAGGCTTTTTGTTCAAGTATGCTCTTCAAGCATAGCTCAGCCACCAAAGTTACTGGTAGATGGTTGGGGCGCAGCCGCTGATTTGCTAATAAGTACCATCCATGGCACGTCCGATTAAAATACCACGGGGATGACGATCCTGAGCCAAGTGCATAGGCAGGTAATTTAATGAAATGGGTATAATACTAAAGATGGAAAGTCTTATTTGATAATGGCTAGTGTTAACACCTTAAGCCACTATTAAATAAGGCTCTCGTCTTAAATTTTTAGCTTTGCGCTGATACGAACCTTTACCTTTTTTCGCTTTAACTACCTGCATTTTATAAAGCTTCGAGGTGACTAACGCCGCTAAAAAATTATCTTTAATTACCCCTCTGCCCAATTCTGTTGCACTCTTGCCAACTGTCACTAATGGCTTTTTCTGCTTACTCATGATTTATCCTTTTAAGGTTAGTTAATTATTACGCTAGGTAATGACACTAACATAATGACTATTTATTATACCGCGTTAACTCTCAAGCCATAGAAAAATCGATAACCGGCATAACTTACGTGTTTAAACGGATTTCCCTGGTAAATAAAAAGCAATGAATAACGCTATTTTTCAAGGTGGCTCAAGGGTAAACTAACTTCAATTAAGCGTAAATTTAACACAAGGACATTAACGTAATAATGATCATTCAACAGCACAGCTATGATATAGAGACCCCAACAGGCACTATGCGTACTTATGTTTACCGCCCGCAAGCGCAGGGTAAGTTCCCCACTATTATTTTTTACTCTGAAATATTCCAACAAACAGCGCCGATAGCAAGAACAGCTGCACTAATGGCTGGACACGGCTTTGTTGTGCTGGTACCCGAGGTGTTTCATGAATTAAACCCTATTGGTACTGTGTTAGGCTACGACGATGCGGGTAAAGATAAAGGCAATCAAGACAAGTGGGCTAAACCTTTAGAACACCATGATAGCGATACCCAAGCCTTAGTGAGTTTTATTCAACAGCAAGAGTATTGCACCGGCAAGATTGGCACCATGGGCGTTTGTATTGGTGGCCACCTAGCCTATCGCGCCGCATTAAATGACAATATCTTAGCCGCGGCTTGTTTGTATGCTACTGATATCCATTCAGGCGATTTACCCAGTGATGAGGGTAATGACACATTAACGCGTACTAAAGACATTAAAGCCGAGCTATTAATGATTTGGGGTAAGCAAGACCCGCATATTGCTGCTGAAGCCCGTATGAAAATACACCAGAACTTAATAGCTTCGGGTAATGTTTTTGCATGGCATGAATTTAATGCTTCCCATGCATTTATGCGCGATGAAGGTGAACGTTACGACCCACAACTAGCACTGCGTGTTTATGGCATGGCGGTAGAGCTGTTTCATCGGACACTGCTAGCTTAACCAGACTTATGCTTCACTGAGCGTTGGCTTAGTAAAATTAAAAATGGGCGGATTACCCTTCAACTGAAGGTTCAGGGTTCAATGGGAGTTAGTAAGGATAAAAAACAAAAAGCCTGAATAACGAATTATTCAGGCTTTTTTTCAAACTTTCTTTACAGAAAAATGTATAAAAAATATTTCTATTTCTTAGCCAATTTTTCTTTAATACGTGCTTTACGGCCAGATAGCTCGCGCAAGTAGTAAAGTTTAGCTTGACGAACATCACCGCGACGTTTAACTGTGATTGAATCAACAATTGGGCTATGTGTCTGGAATACACGTTCTACACCAACACCGTTCGAAATTTTACGAACAGTGAAAGCAGAATGTAAGCCACGGTTCTTAACAGCAATAATAACACCTTCAAATGCTTGAAGACGTGATTTGTCACCTTCAGTAACTTTTACTTGAACTACAACAGTATCGCCCGGAGCGAATGTTGGTAGATCAGTTTTCAATTGCTCTTGTTCGAGCATATCAAGAATTTTACTCATAATACCTTCTTCCCAGTGTGCACAGTCTAAGTGGTTTGCTTCGCTTGTTTTTTAATTAAAGCGAGCGCTTTTTCCTGCTCAGCTGTCAGAGCTAGGTTGGTTAATAATTCGGGTCTTCTAGTCCACGTTCTTAGCAAAGATTGCTCTTGTCGCCATAAGCGTATATGTTCGTGATTACCACTCAGTAACACTTTAGGTACTGACATAACGTCTCCATCAGGAGTCGTCATTACCTCAGGCCTAGTATAATGAGGACAATCTAATAAACCGTTAGAGAAGGAATCCTGCTCTGCTGAGTCTTTATGTCCCAAAACACCTGGCACTAACCGTGCTACGGCATCAATTACAGTCATAGCGGCGAGTTCTCCACCACTTAAAATGTAATCACCGACCGACCATTCCTCGTCAATATCTGACTCGATTAATCGCTCGTCTATGCCTTCATATCGGCCAGCAATAAATACTAGTCGGCTATGTTGTGCTAATTCACGTACGCCTTGTTGATCAAGCTTTCTTCCTTGCGGAGACAAATAGATGACTTTGACATTACTATCATCATCACCAGACTCTAGCGCATCTTTACGCGCAGCTTCTCTTGCCGCATGTATAGCATCGCGTAATGGTTGCACCATCATTAACATGCCCGGACCACCGCCATAAGGACGATCATCAACGGTGCGATGTTTATCATGGGTAAAGTCTCTTGGATTCCATTGCTGAAAGTCAATAAGCCCATTACGAATCGCTCGGCCTGTTACTCCATACTCAGTAATAGCATTAAACATTTCGGGAAAAAGGCTTATCACCCCAATCCACATTTTGTTATTCTCTTTAGCAGAGGTAGTGCTAGTCACAAGTTAAAAACCTGGATCCCAGTCAACACAAATTTGTTTATTTTCAAGGCTAACAGACTCAATAACTTGTTCAAAAAGATAAGGAATTAACCGCTCTTTTTTACTAAAACCATCATTTAAGTTAGCTTTCACAACCAGTACATCATTAGCGCCAGTTTCCATTATGTCTGAAACTACACCCAGGTCGTAACCTTTGTTAGTCACTACAGACATACCTATTAAATCGCGCCAGTAAAAATCATCTTGCGATAATTCTGGCAACGCTGCTGCACTGGTTTGTATCTCTGAACCGACTAATGCTTGCGCAATATCTCGATCATCAATACCCGCCACTTTCACAATTAGGCCTTTGTTATGCTTGCGCCAATCAGTAATTTCTACTGTTTGTATCTTATTCCCTAATTTTAATGACCAAGGAAAATAGTCAAGTATGGCATCGGTTTCACCAGTGAATGAATGAATTTTCAACCAGCCTTTGATGCCATAAACAGCGCCTATTTTACCTAAGGTGATTTGTTTTTCTTCTTTACTCACAAAATTCCCCTACTACCTACTAAGCAATTAAGCCGCAGCTTTTGCGTCTTTAATTAACTTAGCCACACGATCAGATAAAGTAGCACCTTGACCTACCCAATGGGTAATACGGTCTAGATCTAAGCGTAATTTTTCAGCTTGACCTTGTGCTGTTGGGTTGAAGAAACCAACTCTCTCGATGAAACGACCATCGCGAGAATTACGGCTATCTGCAACAACAACCTGATAGAATGGACGCTTTTTAGCGCCGCCACGAGCTAAACGAATGGTAACCATATCGTCCTCTATATATGTTAAGTGTTAAAACGGATTTTCCAGACACTTCCCGTCGACAAGCGACAGAAAAGCTCGCGTATTTTACGCTTTTAGTGGATTTTTACAAGTTTTATTTATCTAAGGCATTAAGAGTGGCTTACATATATTTGAACATATGACGTAAAAGGGATGCTACCTTAGTTCAACACTTAGTCTAACTCTTGGGGAGTTTGCAGCCAAGGAGGGGATTTTAACAGCAGTGCAAATGCCTTGGCATCAACGGGGCGACTATAATGATAGCCCTGCATAGAGTCCACGCAACTAACCGCCAAAAACTCACGCTGCTCGGCAGTTTCAACCCCCTCTGCGGTTATATGTAATTTTAATTGCCGAGCTAAAGCAATAATGGCTCGAGTAGCCATAACATCTGCGGCACTTTTAGGAATGTTTTTTATAAAAATACCGTCTATTTTTAATTTATTAAGTTTGAACTTAGCTAGATATTTTATTGATGAATAACCGGTACCAAAATCATCAAGGGCGATAGAAACACCTAAAGTACTCAATTGCCTCAGTTGCACTATAGACTGCTTAGCATCTTTCATTAGTGTATTTTCAGTAAACTCTAATTCTAAATATTGAGGCTCTAAATGACTAGCCGCTAACGAATCAGCAACTGTGCTAGAAAGATCCGTTATGCTTAATTGCATAACAGACATATTAACGGCTATCACTAACCCCGGGTAGCCTTGTTGCTGCCAAGATTTGTTTTGTAAACAAGCTTGGTTAAGTACCCAATCACCAATTTTTGTAATAATGCCAATTTCCTCAGCGATAGGAATAAATACATCGGGGGCCAAATCACCGAGTAAGTCATTATGCCAGCGCAATAATGCTTCAACAGCAATGATTTCATTTGAGGCAGTTGATACTATGGGTTGGTAGTGTAAAGTGAATTCTTCCTTGTCCATGGCATCAAGTAATTGTTCAGCAATTTTTTTCTTGGTATTGACTTGTTCTTGCAGCTCCTTAGAGAAAAAAGCCAAGCTATTACGGCCCTGTTCCTTAGCAAAACACATCGCAGTATCGGCATGTTTAATTAATTCTTTACTATGCTCGCCATCATTTGGATAGACAGCAATACCAATATTACTGGTTATATACATTTCTTGCATAGCTATCCGGTAGCACTTAGCCAGTTTGACAATTAACTTAGCTGCAAAAGCGTTTATATCCTCAGTGGGCGACATTGATTCAAGTATAATAAGGAACTCCACCCCGGTAATTCTCGCTAAAGTGTCACCTGAACGTAACTCGCTTGATAAACGCTTGGCGGCCTGTTGCAGTAACTTATCGCCCCCCTCATGACCTTGTTTATCATTAACAGCCTTAAAGTCTTGAATGCCAATAAATAACACCGCTATTGGCGTGCTATTTCTTTCGGCACGGGATAAAGCATGTTGCAAGCGATCGTGGCAAAGTGCTTGGTTAGGTAGGTTAGTTAAGCTATCAAAAAAGGCCAGGCGTTTAATTTCTTCTTCGGCAATAAATTGTTGCTGGATTTTTTTTCGCAAATATAAGCTATAGCGAGTCAATAATATTAATAAGCCAAGCACGGTAACACTGGCTAGGGTAATGATTTCATCTAATCGCCAATGTTGTTGCTGACTAGATAATTGTCTGACAAATTCAGGCACATCTAGCAAGCGCGTTAGCCAGAGTGAACCTGCGGTAATAAGGATAATAAACACGCTTTCAAAGGCAAAAGCAAAACGTTTAAAAAAGCCGACATTTTCAGGCTTGCCCGTTGGTAGACGAGCTATATTTTTGCGAGCATTGTTTTTAGCCATATAGTCGAGTACCTCAATTAAAGTCCATAACTAAAGCCTAGAGTTTATCTGCATAGTTTAATAACCTAAGTAAACAATGAGCTTGCTGCCGCCCGAGCACGTTAATTAGCTTAGCGTTTAACGCTATAAACACTGCTAAATTATGTGACTGGTAAACAAGTATAGCTAGCCTAGAAGAAAATAGTTAACAAGCAGTTAAACACCACCTGCTTCATTATCGCTTAGGTAAGAGGCTTTGAGCCGCCTTTTTGAAAGGTTCAAAATAGATTTGCAGCAAACTGTTGTGCCCTTTGTGATTGACACTAATGCCATAAGTAATTTTGCCCACTTGTGAGGCTTTAATGTGGCAAGAAAAAAGTCTGTCCCAAACAGCTAGGGCGGCGCCAAAGTTTCTATCAAAGTGCTTGGGGTTATCACTGTGATGTATTTGGTGTTGAGCTGGGCTTATCAAGTAGTTTTCCACTTTATCGCCCCAGCTTAACCAAATATGGCTATGGCGTAAATTTGAGCCAAAGAAATTAAACAAAAAAACCAATGCGTTAGCCCCTAAAATATCGTACATCTTTAATGTCGGACCAAAAAAGTAATAACAGAGTCCGACCACAAAACCTTGTGTTAGTGTCATTCTAAAGGCGTACAGTAAGCTTTCAACGGGATGGCTGCGATAAATGGTAAAGGGTGTTAGTACTAAAGCTGAGTGATGTACCTTATGAAACTCCCATAACAAGGGAAATTTATGCAAAATATAATGTAATAAAAAACGGGTAAAATCATCAAACAAAAACAGTAATACCGTGAATATAGTTATAATTGCGGCGCTAGATAAAGCAATCGGCTCAATATAGCCAAAGACAGCCTCTATGGCAGATGAAACACCAATAGCGATGGGCGCCATGGTGATAACAACCAGTGGAAAAAGTGCCGATTTAATCAGCTTGTTAACCACTAAGAGTACATAATCCTGTCGTGCCGATTTATGCGTATAAATGGATTTTGGAAAAACAAAGCGTAAGAATGGCAGCAGGGAAAAACGAGAGAATTTAAGCCAATATACTGGGATAGCTAATGCTAGTGCGGAAAGTAGATAAACAATGTAAATACGTTTATTGGCATCAAAAAAATATTGGCTGAGCTCGGTTAAATTAATTGATAAAAAATCGAGCACAAAACCACCTAACAAATTTTAAAATATATATAACTCGTTATACTAAATCAAAACAGCGCATCCTGTCTGGATTTAGTATAACAAGCGTTAAAGCACGGGCTGAAACACCACACACTTATAGCGCGTGGCGTATTTTATGCCGATAACTTATAGCGGTAAATTATACCGATAAAACATGCCGCATACCTTTAGAAGTTATACTGATAACCAACAAACAGCATTTGTGGTTTACTCGGCCTAGCACCATAAGGTCTGCGGCTGACAATTTCTTGGCTATCAAAAATATTATCCGCTTTAATATAAACCTTACCGTATTGACCAAGATAATAACTGGCAGATAAATCAACCACCACATAAGCTTCTGTTGTTGCCCCTTCTAAATATATTTTTTCAACAGGATCTCCTTCTGGTGTTGTTGCCTTACCAGACACCTCCTGCATTTCACCGACATAACGAGCAATAAAATTGATATCCCACTGCTCCGCCGTTAAGCCTAAATTAAGGGTTAACTGATGCTCGGCAAGGTAAGGCAGACCATCGCCCTCGGTAATTGAACCCCACATACTGAAACCGGAAACAAAAGTGTTTTTAAATTCTGAGTCCGTGTAGGTGTAAACAATTGACATGGGTACATCTAACCCTTCGCTGAGCTTAGCAGTATAACTGGTGGAAAATTCCAAACCGTAAACATCCACTTCACCGCCGTTAAACTCTTTGTCTAAACTTTCACCACAAGATGATGCGGTAGAAAATGAACAACTCTCTTTTAAATTACTCATATCATTATAGAAGAATACCGCTTCACCTTGCAGGTCGCCTTTATAGAAACGGCCACCGATTTCGTAGTTAACGCTATTTTCAATTTCAGTTTCTGGACCTTCTTTCGGACTGGTAGGAATAAAACCTTCATGGACACCAAAGAGAAAGCCTAGGTTTTCATTTACCGTATAAAAAAGACTTAAACTAGGTAACCAGATATGAGAGCTTTTCTTTTGCCAATCATCTTCTTTACCAACAGCGCGGTTTTGATAAGTAGAATCAATAAATTCGCCGCGTAAGCCTAGCGTTATAGCAAGGGCATCATATTTGATGGTGTCTTTAAAAAAGACTGCTATTGCATCGGTTTTTTCACGGTTAGTAGTGGTGTGTACTTGCGCTTCACCATCACTGACTAGATGTCCGTCACGCATATCATAACTGTCTTCGGTATGGTTACGTTCTATTTGATCTTGATGAAAACGAGCACCAACATTAAATTTATGATTTAAGCCAAACAGCACTTGTTCAAAATAAAGCTCGGTTTGAATGCCTTGTGAAAAATATTCACGGGCATTATCACCAATAATAATTTTTTCATGCTCTTCGATACTATCGGCTTGTCCAGTTAATATCTGATAAAAACCCACGTTATCATCATCTTCAGGGTTTGCTAAAATATCCTGTAAATCTCGATATCGATTATCAAACTTTTTGAAACCATTTATTTTAAACCATGAACGTTCAAAATTATTGCGATAGACACGGGTGGTGATATCGAAACTATTGGTTTGCATAAAATGGGTGAACTGGAATTGTGAATGCTGCCAGTCCATATTATCCAGCTCACTAGCAACATAACGGCGATCAGGGTTGACATAAAAATCGTCGTCGGTTAACCCTAGGTAGGTTTCATTAGATTTTTCGTCGGCATAAGAAAGCTTTAAACCAAAGGTATGGTCAACGCTGCCAGTAGTTAAGTCATAACGAAACTTGGCCATAATATCGTTTTTATCAAAACCGGTATTGCCATCACCCTTGCCATAAAGCGTAGAGCCGCCACCATCAAGCTCTTTAAAACCATCGGCTTGCATATTTATGGCTTCAATTAACACGCCAAGATCGCCAATGTTAGTGCCGTAATAACCATGAACCTTAGTGTAGCCATCAGAGCCAGCTGACACATCTACTATGCCTTCTTGAGCATCAGGTACTGCGCGAGTAGTCATATTTAGTGCGCCAGCAACGGTATTGGGGCCATATTTAATTGCCGCAGGGCCTTTAAATACTTCTAGAGACGTCATTTTAGACATCATAGGGAAATAATAAGCAGCAGGCGCTGAATAAGGTGCGGGACCAATTAAAATACCGTCTTCCATCACGGTGATTTTTTTACTACGCTCAGGGGTCGAACCACGAAAGCCTATATTAGGTCTTAAGCCATAGCCATCTTCTTCACGAATGTTAACGCCGGGCACGTTATAAAGCACTCGATTAATATCATCAAACTTAAATTTGTCTAACTCTGCTTCACCAATTAAAGTGGCTGAGCCACCTTCGGTTCTTAATTTATTACCATGGCCAATAATTTGTATACGTTCAACAAAGTCAATTTTCTTATTCACGTCCTTGGCAATTGCCTCAATATTACCAGTAATACTCGCGCTTGTTTGAGCATTATCTGCAGAATTGTTAGCATTAATGTCATCAGCGGCTATTGCCTTGGATACCGGTACTAAACAAGTAGATAAAGCAATGGAGAGCGCAAGTGCGGTGGTAGAAAAAGCAAAGTTGTTAATAGTGTTATTAAGCATTAATCATTATCTCCAGCGGCGGTTTGAGGTAACTCTAAAGCTAAACTGGTAATAAAATCGCTTTTTAACTTATCGGTAATATTTTTTACCTCACCATGGGTGACTAATACTTTATCTGGATCAGCTACTAAGGTTGCCGCCAAAGATAGTTGATAATTTTCAGTTTCTTCTATGGCTAGTTCTACATGATCGGTAATGATATCAGCAGTAACCTCATCGCCAACATCAATTAAATAATGGCTAAAACCTAAGGCATCGACTTCATCAGCAGTTAAGCTACCCTGCATAAACATTTTTAAAGCGCGTAAGTTATTAGTGATATTGATTATCGAGTGATTTGCGTATTTTGCTTCAACGGATTCAGGGCAAGCTTGGGCACCACATTCATTAGCAAATAAGCCAAGTGGCTGAGCAAGCTTACTGTCTTTAGTCGACTTATCTAGATAAAATATGGCATCACTTAATTCATTTACCGCATCATGCTGGGTAGCAAAATCACTACCTAGGGTACCAGCTGACTTAAGCTTAGCGGCATAACCACCATGACCATCACTGCCTAACCAAGCAGTTAATAGCTCATTAGCATTATGTTCAATATCACTGGCCACTTCACTGGCATATGCACAGCGTGCGACTTTACGGTATTGTTCGGTTTGGTTATTCCATTGGCTTGGCACTGTTGAACCAGTACAGCTATGAGTGAGGTTGTCATTAAATAGTAAATACTCTAAGGCGACCATGCTTTTACGTGAAGCGGTACGGGTAGCAATATCATAAGGCTGGCCATTTACAGTGCCGGCTTTAAAATAAGTAACATCAAGGTCAACGCCACAAGTATTTTGTGTTGGCCATGAATAGATATTATTACGTAATGCGCCATCACCAATAAGTAGAGGAGACAATTGCATCATATCCGCTTGTTGCCAGCTATCCATGGCATTACGCCAGCTGTCTTTCGCCAATACTTTGGCTTCACTCACTAATGAGTCACTACCATTATTGTCAGCAAGAGCTTCTTCTTGTTGGCAATAAACGTTAATCGCTTGTTGCTGGGCAGCTGCTAGCGTTGAGAATTCTTGGTAAGTTGGCGTGATTACCTTATCGACAATACTGGCAATTAACTTACCTTGATCAAAGCTACTATCATTACTCTGGTTGTTATCATCAGTTCCATTAGCGGGATCTCCTCCAGTGCCAGTATTACTACCATTACTGCTGTCATCTCCCCCCGCGCCAGTATTACTGTCGCTATCTTCATTAACGGTTCTACTACTAAAACCATCACCACTAGAGTTGCTATTGCCTTCGCCACAAGCGCTAACTAGAAACACAGAGGCCAGTGCCACAAAAATAAGCTTCTTATTGAATGAAAGAGCTAAAGAAAGTGCTTGGGAATACTTCATGATTATCTTACCTTTACTCTACTTATACATGGGCAAGAATTGCCCCTTGCACCATAATGCAAGTTACTAAGTATTTAAACGCAACAAAGCTCGAACAACATCCCTGTTCAAGCTTTATTTAAATTTTAAGGTGTTAGCCCTTGGTTTTAATACCTTAGGCTAACAATAAACGTCTACCAGTTCGCGACATTTTCAGCATCAAAACTTAATGCTGTTTGCAAGATATCACGCGCTTTAATCAGACCAGCTTGATATGCCACAACATCCCCAGTTAAAACCGGTGCATCTTTAAATAAGATGTGCATTGCTTCGAACTGCTCATCTGTAATAGGCGAGTAAGGGTTAAACTGTAAACCTAAAGCAAACCCTTTAAGTTCAGAGAAGTGCTTAGCCGTTGTAGCAAAGTCGAACTCAGTTGTACCTACTTTAGCTAAATCAGCATGTAAGTCATTAATATAATGGACAACTGTTGCAGCAATTGCTCGTTCCCATGCATCAACGGCAGAGTCACGGTAGCCTAAAAGCTCTGTCATTTGAGCTTCAGTTAACGCCGTACCGGCATTGTCATTAATTAGCTTACGGCCACTTAAGAAAGCATCCATCGCTTGCTTAGTGTAATCAGTTGCAGCAGCATTATCTTTTGAACCACGGTCACGTTTAGCGGCATTTATTGAGTTGCCAAAATTTTTCTCTGACATTAAATCAATCTTACCATCACCATTTGTGTCGTGTTGACCATTCCAGTCACTACGACCATCTTCATCAGAAGACACCTTGCCAGCGATTTCATTGTCGTTATAAGCTAAATAATCACGTGCTGCGCCAAAGTAACCAAATCCTTCATCAAATTGATGCTCTAATGAGGTGTAATTTTTATCACCATCCTTATCACCAGTTATGTTATCTGCCTTTAAACCTTTATTTTCATTTAAATAATCATCTGTCCCTTGCGCATAAGTCACAGACATTAATAAGAATTTTTGAATTAATTGGTTTAAATCAGTACCGTCATAATTTACGTAAACAGCAATTTTGGTGTCAGTACCTGGAGCATAACGCTCACCACCTAGGTTTTCCATGGCATTATCAGCAAGCTGCTCAAAGAAACTCTCGATTAAGCCTGTTGGCGTAATTGTGCCTTTTGTGCCCCAACCAGCAAAGTCACCATCATTCCAATCTTTTGACTGTCCCCAGTTATCATTACCAGCAACCTTACCTTTTAAGGTTTTATGACCTGAAGAGATATCACTAAAGGTTTTTTGCTTGGCATCAATAAAGGTTATTGGAAAAACACCATCGATCCAATCTTCACTCTTACCGTCAAAATAAGTATTTAATTTAGCAATAACTGCTTCTTTAGACGGTAAATCTCCGTTATCTAAATCAGCTTGTAAACCACCTTTACCAATGTAGTGCTTTAATTCTGCAATTAATGCATGACGTGCTAATTGACCGCCGTAAGAAACACTTGATTTTTTATACTTATCGTCTTTAACTAACTCACTAGAAAAGTCGTAGTAGTTAGGAACATGTTCAAACAAGTCTCTTACGTTAATTGTTACTTCCTGTGTATATTCATTGCTATCTTTATCAGTTACTGTGATATTGAATGTGACTTCTTTTTCTTTTTCATAATCTAGAGCGTACCCATCAGCAAGCTTTAATTTAGCACCCTTGATAACAAAATATTCATTATCAGTGACATATGAAAATAACTCGTCAATATCTAAGTCAATGGTTTTTAGAGTAGCAATATCCGCACCTACTTCATTCTCATCGACAACAATACCTACTTCACCATCGTGTAAAGCAAAAGATGCCTCAAGTTTAATTTCAGTAGGTGCCAGGTTGATTATTTCTTCAATATCATCACTTGAACAAGCGCTTAGTGCTGAAGTTGCTACCATAACTGCTATAGCGAGTGCTTTTCTTTGAAATTTCATTACTACTCCAATTGTGCTCAATACGACCTTAACTTGTTATCTCAAAGTATTTCGCGATGAGAGACATACCATTAAAGTGTCGAGCTATTTTGTATTTTTTAATTGCCCGCATAATACACAAGTCTAAACACAAATGCGAATAAATCTCATAAAGATGTGAATTAATGTTACTTTTATTGATTTATAGTAACGAAGGCTAAAAATGAGCAACTATAGCAAGGGAATTAAATAAAATAACGTGCCTATGCACATGGTTCAGGCTCGTCATCCCCGTGGTGTCAATAGTAGATCCTGCTTCTAAAAGCAATGGATCTTCGATCAGAGACTTCGTAGATGACGTTTACAACGACGTGCTGAGCTAACTGCATAACCCTGAAAAATAAAAAAGGCCGCAAATGCGACCTTTAATAGAATAATTAACTATGTAAAAAATGTGTATTAACGGCCAAACATGCCGCCAACATAAGGCATCATACCTTGCCTTATGTTGTACAAGTGCATCATTTTTATTTTAAAAAATGTGTATTAACGGCCGAACATACCACCCATACCGCCGCCCATGCCGCCACCTGGTGGCATCATGCCCTGCATGCTGCGCATCATTTTTTTCATGCCGCCTTTGCCTGACATTTTTTTCATCATTTTTTGCATTTGAGTAAATTGCTTAAGTAATTTATTCACATCTTGAATTTGAGTGCCCGATCCAGCCGCAATACGACGTTTACGTGAGCCTTTAATAACATCAGGACGTTCACGCTCGCCCGGTGTCATAGAGTTTATAATCGCTTCCATGCGCACGGTTACCTTGTCATCCATTTGATCTTTTATTTTAGCCGACATATTGCCCATGCCTGGAAGTTTATCCATCATGCCCATCATGCCGCCCATATTTTTCATTTGTACGAGCTGGTCACGGAAGTCTTCTAAGTTAAAACCCTTACCGCTTTTGACTTTTTTGGCTAATTTCTCGGCTTGTTTTATATCAAGCTTGTGCTCTATTTCTTCAACCAGCGAGAGCACATCACCCATACCCAAGATACGCGAGGCAATACGATCAGGATGGAAAGGCTCTAACGCTTCAATTTTTTCACCGACGCCCATAAATTTAATAGGTTTACCGGTAATATGACGAATAGAAAGCGCTGCACCACCACGGGCATCACCATCGGTTTTGGTTAAGATAATACCTGTTAACGGTAAAGCTTCATTGAAGGCTTTGGCGGTATTCGCCGCATCTTGACCTGTCATGGCATCAACAGTGAAGAGGGTTTCTATCGGATTAATGGCGGCATGAAGCTGCTGAATCTCGGCCATCATGTCTTTATCTATATGTAAACGACCCGCGGTATCGACAATAAGTACATCGAAAAAGTTTTTCTTCGCATGATCAACAGCAGCAGTAGCTATATCAATAGGTTTTTGTTTGTCATCACTAGGGAAAAAAGCAACATCAATTTCTTTGGCTAAGGTTTCAAGTTGCTTTATGGCTGCTGGGCGATAGACATCGACACTGACCACCAGTACTTTTTTCTTTTCTCGTTCGGTTAAAAATTTTGCCAACTTAGCAACGGAGGTTGTTTTACCTGCGCCTTGCAGACCCGCCATTAATATTACGGCTGGTGGCGCCGCTTTTAAGTCAAGCCCTTCATTGACTTCACCCATGGCTGCTTCAAGTTCTTTTTGTACAATTTTGACAAAAACTTGGCCTGGGGAAAGGCTTTTAGAAACATCGGTACCAACCGCTTGCTCTTTTACTTTAGCAATAAAATCACGAATGACGGGCAAAGCGACATCAGCTTCGAGTAATGCCATACGAACTTCGCGTAAGGTATCTTTAATATTGTCTTCGGTTAAACGGCCACGGCCACTAATGTTTTTAAGTGTTTTACTTAAGCGATCGGAAAGATTGTCAAACATGAAATACTCTAACAGCAAAATATGGGTGAGGTTAATGCTGCTATTATACCCAAATATCGCTAAGATGCGACAGCAGATAGTCCTGCATGTCATTTAGTATGGATAAAAATGAAATATATATGACTTGACTGAACTCACTGATTATCTTTTATCCATTAAGGCACTGATAAAATACCCCTTGGTTTTCTTTAATTTAAGTCAATACTTTACACGAATCACATGGCGCAGAAGATTTAATCTGATAGAATCAATTTTTTAATGGATATGTTCAGCCGTTTTAGGGGTTAGTTAGTGGATTTTTTGGTTATAGGTTCAAGTTTAGCTTTTTTGCTTTATATACTTGCGACGTTAGCAATCGTCACACGATTATTTCACCCTAAAGGACCGAATCTCACCTTAGTATTAAGTTTAGCTACCGCTGCTATAGCAATTCATGCTTTTAATGATGGCTTATTATTTTTCTCCCAAGACAGTATCAACTTTAATTTACCCAATGTAATTTCCTTAGTCAGCTTAATTATCACTGTGGTGGTTACCTTGGTAGCGCTGCGCTTTAAAGTCAATTTATTGCTACCTGTGGTCTATGGCTTTACCGGTTTATGGCAGTTAGTCATACTCTTTCTTCCGCCTATTGAATCCATTCCTTTGGTGGTAGAAAAATTCGTTTTATTAAGCCATATCAGTTTTGCCTTAATTGCTTATTGTATACTCATTATTGCTACTTTATATGCGTTCCAAGTAACCTATATTAACTTAAAACTAAAAAGAAAAAACTTAACCGCTGTGGCTCATTTACCACCACTTATGCAAGTAGAGAAGCAACTATTTAGCATTTTGACCCTGGGCACAGTAATTCTATTTGTAAGTCAAGTTATTGGTTTTGTTTTTCTCGATGACTTTCTGGCGAAAAAAAATGCTCATAAAACAGTACTATCATTACTAGCCTTTGCTACATACAGCCTTATTCTATGGGGACACTTTCAAAAAGGTTGGCGTGGTCACCGAGTATTAGTGTTAATGATCAGTGCTAGTGGTTTACTGACCTTAGCTTACTTTGGCAGTCGCTTAGTAAAAGAATTCATTTTATAAATAACGACTATTTATCCCTACCCTTGTCGCCATGACATTGCTGGTATAAGCTAGCCGTATTCACTAATCATTTTATTTTTAACTTTTACTTTTATATAGAGGAAATTCCCTTTTTGGACAGTATATCCACCCAGATGCTCTTTAGCATTCTTGGCGTCTTAATATTCTTATCGGCCTATTTTTCAGGTTCAGAAACCGGCATGATGTCATTAAACAGATATCGATTGCGTCACCTGGAAAAACAAAAACATAAAGGCGCTATGCGAGTCAGTAAATTACTTGCTCGCCCAGACCGCCTTATTGGATTAATTCTTATTGGTAATAACCTGGTTAACATTGCCGCTTCTGCTATTGCCACCATAATAGGCTTACGCTTATTTGGTGATATGGGCATTTTGATTGCAACTATAGTGTTAACCTTTGTGATCCTCATTTTTGCCGAGGTTACCCCTAAAACACTCGCCGCACTGTACCCAGAAAAAGTGGCCTTTCCTAGTTCGATAATTTTAAGCTTATTACTGAAATTACTTTTCCCACTGGTGGTAGTAGTAAACTGGATAACCAATGGTATATTGATGCTTTTAGGCATAAATTCTGACCAAAGAGAGCAACATAGCCTCAGTAGTGAAGAATTAAAAACCGTAGTAAACGAATCTGGCGCTTTATTACATAAACGCGATCAAGATATGTTGGTCAGTATTTTAGACTTAGAAAAAGTTGTCGTGGAAGATATCATGATCCCACGCAGTGATTTGGTCGGGATAGATGTTAACGCTGATTGGAAAAAAATACAAAAGCAACTTACTCAAGGAAACCATACTCGAGTATTACTTTATCGCGATAACATAGATGATGTGGTCGGTTATATACATGCCCGAGATGCGTTAAAGCTTTTATCAAAAAATCAATTTACTAAGGCGACATTACTTAGAGCGGTACGTGAATTATATTTTATTCCCGAAGGCACACCATTAAATATTCAATTATTAAAGTTTCAACGTGCTAAAGAGCGTTTGGGTTTAGTGGTTGATGAATATGGCGACATCCAAGGTTTAGTCACTTTAGAAGATATTCTTGAAGAAATTGTCGGTGACTTTACTACGACCATGACACCAACAACCAGTGAAGAAATTAACTTGCAGCCTGATGGCAGTTATTTAGTCGATGGTAGCGCGAGTATCCGAGATATTAATAAAGAGATGTCATGGAAATTGCCCACAGATGGTCCTAAAACCCTTAATGGCTTGATTCTCGAATACTTAGAAGAGATTCCACAGAGTAATATTAGTTTACGCATCTCTGGCTACCCTGTAGAGATCATTGATGTTGCAGACAATAAGATAAAAACCGTACGGGTAATGCCTGAACATTATATTGATGAAAACCCTGAAGATTAATAATTAAACAGAAAAAAGTTAATCACAAAGTTATCCACAGAATAGGGTTTTCGAATAACCTTATTCAACGCTCCACAATTTCTGTGGATAACAATAGCCAACCCTATCAGCAGCAGCATTTAGTTATTTCAATAAAAATTTAACAAAAAAGCAGTCTTTTTTTTCTGTTTATTTTATGAAAACACTGGCTATTGCTGTAGCTATTATCACAGCTAGGCTTGCTGGTTTTATAATGTAAAAAACAAATGGACAAGCTTTATCCCAGGGTAACTATTATCATTTACACAAAATGACTGGTTAAAGACTATCATACTGACTTTCATGTAATGGCTGGATTAATCAAAGAATAATCGCCACAACCAACCATGATCTAGGTCTTTTTCACAACTCTTTAATTGACTACTGTAACGTCTAGCTCGGTTATCCACTTTACGTGCGACTTTCACTAACCAAGGTTTTTTCTTATAACTTTTATGCTTAAAGCCCCCCCAACCCTCGTGGTAATTTAAGTACTGGCTATATGCGTCCCACTTAGAAACCCGATTCACCTTTTGGGTTTTAAAAATAAACCAGCCCATAAAATCAATCGCGTCATCAAAATCATCTCGATCTGCTCCTGAGTTACCTGTCTCACGCATATAGTCTTTCCAAGTCATCGTTTTAGCTTGCGAATACCCATAGGCAGTACTTACCCTACCCCAGGGGATAAAACCTAACAAATAGTCTCTTGGTGGCAAAGCATCGTGACGAAATGAGCTTTCTTGATACATCATACTCATAGGTACATGGATAGGTACGCCCCAACGTTCACGGGTATCTTTAGCAGCAAAATACCAATCGCGATGTTCACGAAATATTTCACATATATTCTCAGGGTTTTTCGGTGGTGGGGTGGCACAACTTGCGAGCAATAAAACACTTGCGGCGATAACTAAGGTCGTTTTACATGAAGGCATATACAAATAACAATTATGAAAATATACTGTTCATAATGCCAGAATCACTAAAGCAATGGCAGTTATTGCGAGTAAATTTATTAGCTTAAAATTAATTTATGAAATAATGTTAAATAAAGATAAATAATTTGAACTAAACATTAATGCCACACTCTTACTTAACAGTTATGTTATTCCCTTAGTGTTTCATGTTTTATGCGCCCTCTAGTTTTAGTTGGGCGTTTTTTTTTGATGAGAATTTACAGCTGGAATAACAGCTATGTTATTCCGCCTCTTATTAGTGACTTTTCATGTTTTACGCGTCCTCCTATCTGGAATAAGTAGTTGGGCGTTTTTTTTTGATGAAAATTTAGAGCTGGAATAACAGCTATGTTATTCCGCCTCTTATTAGTGACTTTTCATGTTTTACGCGTCCCCCTATCTAGAATAAGTAGTTGGGCGTTTTTTTTTGATGAGAATTTAGAGCTTGAATAACAACTCTGTTATGCCGGCTCTTATTAGTGACTTTTCATGTTTTATGCGCTTACATTTATGGTTAAGCACTTTTTTTCACCTTAAATTCAGCAAGTAGAATAACAGCTATGTTATTCCGGCTTTTATTAGTGAGCTTCCATCTTTAAAGATTTATCAGCGAACTATTTAGCCAGTACTGAGGCATAGTTTTATCTATTAGAACTATAAAGAGAGGCATCTGCTAAGGGATGAATATTGATGCCATAGAGTATAATTTGATAATAAAGGCATTAACGGATAATTTTTTTGAAATAAATGAACTTATCAACTTTTATCACGTCTTACTAATTGAAACATTCTTCCCTGGATTGCTTTCATTTGATTTAAGTATTGTTTACTTAGATAACCAGCGCGTCGCCTTGACGCGCTTTTTTTATCTCTCAATTACTATTCTACTTTACCTAGCAATTGTGCACCTAACCTCTTGCCCGTGGCTTTTAGGCGAAATAGTCAGCTAAAAAATCATCGAAATTTAGTACATCTGCGGCCTCTATATCCGCTTGCGCTTGATGAGATACAGGTACACTTTCGTCAAAAAATGTCTGGCTATAAAATTGGTAATCCCGTTCTTTTGCCTGCTGTCGATATTTACTAGCTTTATCTAAAGCATACTGAGACAAAGACTGCTCTTGAATAGCCGTTAATATCTGTGCCGAAGGCGTTAAATTGGCATCATTAATTTTAGCTTGCTCACGAACAATAGCGGCACTGTAATTACTGGTTTGGTAAGCTTTATCTAACAACTCGGCCACAAGTTTCAGCTGCTCAAATATCTCATTACCCCAAGTAGTCACCGATTTTAGGACAACGTCTCCCTGGTTATTGGTATCAGACAATAATAACTCGGGATCTCTACCGCGTAATACCACATCATTCATATTCGACTCATGAATTTTTTGTGCCGAACAATCAAACTCTTTATTATCAACAAAAGCACAAAAAGTAAGGAATATATCTAAAAAATACACTTGCTCAAGGCTAATACCAGTATCTGAAAGAGGATTAACATCAAGTGCTCGTACTTCTATATACTCGACACCACGTTCACCTAACGCAACGGATGGTTTCTCGCCAGATTTAGCGACACGTTTGGGACGAATAGGCGCATAGAGCTCATTTTCAATTTGTAGTACATTGTCGTTCAACTGCTGATATTGACCATTAACCTTAACACCAATGCCAGCAAAGTCTTTCGACTTTAATTTAGTCGCTTGTTGCACACCAGCAACATAATCCGCCAAATTGTTATAACAAATTTTCAAGGTCGATTGTTCAGCGCTGGTATAACCTAAATCACTCATGCGTAAGGAGGTCGCGTACTCAAGATACAGCGTACCAAAAGGTGTCTTTTTAAAAGGTAAATTATGCTCTTTACCTTGTAAAAAAGAGCTACATATTGCCGGCGAGCTACCGTATAAATAGGGGATCAACCAGCAAAAGCGTTTGTAATTTCTTAAGATGGAAAAATAGCGATCGGAAATAAAATCATCTAGTGGTAGGGGCTTACCTACTGCTGACTCTATTTTTTCAGTCTGATGTAGCTTATGTTGCACCTGCCAGAAGTCTTGTGAAAATGAGAAATTAAAATGAATTCCTGAGATGACTTGCATCATAGAGCCATAGCGATTTTTCAGACCTTGACGATAAACAGTCTTCATTTTACCAATGTTAGAGCTACCATACTGAGCTAGTGGTATTTTTTCAGCATCGGTAACAAAGCATGGCATGCTCATTGGCCACAGCAGTTCACCGTCAATATTATCAAAGGTGTACTTTTGAATATCTTGTAGTTGAGCTATCGCTTGCTCGGGGGAGTGACTTACTGGGGTAATAAATTCAAGTAACGTCTCTGAATAGTCTGTGGTTATCTGTCCATGAGTTAGCGCTGAACCAAGTTGGTGATAATGACCATGCTCTGATAACTTTCCTTCGGGCAATATTCGCAATGCCTCTCGCTCTATACCGCGACCAATACCTGCAACAGCAGCCAAATTTTCACTTTGGCTAAAAGCGCCAATATAATCAGTTAATGAGAGTGTCAAAATAATTCCTATCTATACCAGTCAGCCACGTAGGTTAACCGTTAGCTTAATTTAGCATTTAGCGAGTAAGAGGTATAAAAAAAACCCCTTATTAATACGATATAAATAAGGGGTCTTTGAATGATTTTCAATACCTATGTTATATATATTCCGCTTTATTTTTTATGCGGACTGATATTATTTGGCCAATTCCAGTTCAACCACTTCAATATTAAGTGCTTCTAATTGCGCCCTAACTACTTGACCGTCGCCAACGACAATCCATTGCATAGGTTTTGCCAATTCTTTTGCTGCAATAGCATTTAATTGCTTAAGGGTAATGTTATTGATAATTTCACCTTGTTGCTCACCATAATTAACCGGTAAGTTAAATTGTAACAATTGTCTTAAGAAGCCGCTTTTTTGACTCGGTGTTTCAAAGCTTAAGGCTTCGTTTTGTGAAATAGCTTGACGCATAAAGGTAACTTCATCTGCCGTTAAACCATGTTGTTGGTAGTTTTTCAGCTCTGTTTCAATTTCAATCATAGCATCATAAGTATGCTCTTTTTTAACACTAGCACCAGCACTGAAGCTGCCAAGCGTTTTACCGGCTGAGAAGTAACTTGAGGCGCCATAAGTATAACCTTTATCTTCACGTAAATTTAAATTGATACGGCTATTAAAAGCGCTACCTAAGGGGTAATTCATTAACGTTGCTTTAAAGTATTCACCGGTTGCATCATAAGTCATCGCTCTACGTGATAGCTTGATCACAGATTGGCTGGCATCTGGTAAATCAACAAAATATAATTTATTTGGTGTCACTGCGGGGAATTGATAATCACCAGCTATGGTGTAATCTTTACCCTGCCAAGCTTGCAAAGTAGTCAATTTCGCTAACAAGTCAGCTTTATCAATATCACCCACAACCACTAGGCTCGCCTTAGCCGGAGAAAAATATGTTTGATAGAAGCCTTTAATATCTTCAAGAGATATCGCTGATACTGTCGTTATGGTACCGCTGTCAGCTAAGCCAAAACGATTATCTTTGCCGTAAGTGACTTGCTTTAATGCTCTGCTGGCTAGAGTACGCGCATCTTTATTACCTTGTCGTAAGCCTTCTATTAACTGATTTTTAACTCTATCAAAATCAGCTTGCGCAAAAGCAGGTTTAAACATCATTTCATTCATTAACGCTAGAGTCGCATCAAGATTTTTCACCAAGCTATTAACTTTAATATAGGTATTACGCCCGCTTGCGCCAATAGAAATATCACTACCAAGTTTTGCCAGTTCATTCGATAGCTCTTCTTTGCTGCGTACCGTTGTGCCCTCATTCATCAAACTAGCTGTTAAACTGGCTAAGCCGGCTTTGTCGACTGAATCAAGTAAGACACCGCCATCAAGGCTTAATAACAAACTAACGGTGGGTGTTTCACTGTTTTTAGTGGCTATGATTTCAATGCCATTAGCAAACGTTTCCCGCCATAAAGTGGGGACGGTAATTTGTGGATTAGGCCCAGATGTTGGCATAACACTACGATCAAAGTCACTGGTGTTTTTCATCAGTGCTGTATCAAGTTGAGCCAGCGTTGGTGGTTTACTGACATCAGGCAGAGTAAAGTTGTTTGTTTTCGCGATTAGCTTTTCTTGCCCATGTGGCACTATCGACAATATCGCGGCACCTTTACCCTGGATATACTTTTTAAAGACTCGCATGACATCGGCTTTGCTTACATTATTATAACGATCGACTTGCTGCGCGGTGTAATTAGCATCACCTAACATAGTTTGATAATGCGCTAAGTTAGAGACTTTACCAGAAACACTTTGCAAGCCATAAATAGTACCGGTTTCAATACCCACTTTGGTTTTTAATAAATCATCGGCATTAACACCACGTTGTTCAAACTCAAGCAGAGTATCATTAATCACTTGCTCAATTTTTGCCAATGATAAACCTTGTTGTGGATTTGGTAGAGCAAAAAAGCTCATTTGACAAGCTAGTTCACGACATGGGTGGCTTGCCCCTGCTTGCACAGCAATGCCAGATTTTACTAAGTTTTTATAAAGTAGTGACGTTGGCCCGTTGCCTAATATATTGGCTAAGACATCCAAGGCTGGTTCATCTTCATGCATACCATAAACGGTGGGAAAACTAATATAAAGTAATGGTAAAGAGACATTATCGGTAAAAGAGTAATAACGATTTTCACTCAGTGTTACTGATGTTTTTGCAACATTTTCTACTGCGGGGCCGGCATTTAGTCCGCCAAAATATTTATTCACCCAAGCAAGGGTTTGTGCTTCATCGATATCACCACCGATAGTCAGTACCGCATTATTAGGTCCGTACCAACGAGAGAAAAACTCTTTTAAATCGCTTACTGTGCCACGGTCAAGATCAGACATATAACCAATGACCGGCCATGAATAAGGATGTTCGCGTGGGAAAATCATTTGATTTATGGTTTCATTTAATCGGCCATAGGGACGATTATCAACATTTTGGCCACGCTCATTTTTTACTGTCGCACGTTGTATCTCAAATTTTTCTGGCGTGATGGCTTCAAGCAAAAAACCCATACGGTCAGACTCAAGCCATAACATTTTTTCTAATTGGTTTTTCGGTACGGTTTCAAAATAGTTGGTACGATCCGAGTTAGTTGTACCATTTAGGTCGCCACCACTTTGTGTAACCACTTTAAAATGCTGCTCATCGGCAACATTTTGTGAACCTTGAAACATCATATGCTCAAAGAAATGAGCAAAACCTGACTTACCTAGTTGCTCACGTCCTGAGCCGACATGGTAGGTGACATCAACATGTACTAAAGGATCTGAATTATCTTGGTGTAAAATTACCGTTAAACCATTGGCTAACTTATATTTTTTAAAAGGAATATTAATAACATCTTGCTGAGCAATTACCGTTTCAACCAAACTAACACCCGCGGGTAAAGTGGTCGTTTCTTGGCTACTACAAGCAAATAATAAGGCTGTGCTAGCGGCTATTGCCGTGACTTTAAATGTAGATTTAAATTTATCTAGTATTTGGGCAGAAAAGTGCTTTTGAAAAGATTGTCGCAAAATAACATCCTGTAAAAAGAGTAAAATCTAAGAGTTTGAATTATCATAGCAAACATAATCACCAAGGGGCTATTTAAATGTATCAAACTATTGCAGAACATCATGATTTTATTGTTGTTGATAAATACCCTGGCAGCAACTTTCATGATGAAGGCGAACTTGGCTCAGGGCTTTTTTCTCGGGTAAAGAGCCAGTTAAAAAAGCAAAATAAAAATGCAGATCTCTATCCCGTACATCGACTCGATAAAATGACTTCAGGGCTGGTTATCTTTGCAAAAAACCTAGCCTGTGCACAAACCTTTGGTCGGCTTTTTAATGACCACGATATTGAAAAATATTACCTAGCCATTAGCGACAAAAAACCCAGTAAAAAACAGGGCTTAATTAAAGGTGATATGGCAAAAAGCCGGCGCGGTATGTTCAAGCTATTACGCACCATGAAAAACCCTGCCATTACCCAATTTTTATCATTCAGCATAGCCAACAAACAACGGTTATACTTGCTTAAACCCCATTCAGGAAAAACCCATCAATTACGTGTCGCCCTTGCTAGTATAGGTGCGCCCATTGTTGGCGACCCACTTTATTACAGCACATCGACAGCAGACCGAGGCTATTTACATGCCTATGCGCTCAAGTTTAGCTATTTAGGCGAAGACTTCGAGTTTACTTCGCTACCGACAAAAGGCGAGTTTTACTTAAACGCAGCAGTTAATGACCAGTTAACGACAATAAAAAAACCTTGGCAGTTAAACTGGCCAAGGCTTTAGCGCGAACAAGTTCCCGCCTACAGATTATCAATAAATCGTAGGCGGCTTATCTTGAATATAAACTAATCGCGCAATTTTCTATAACGAATGCCAAAAAACTAGACCAATAGCGGTCGGACAAACGAACTCATCGTAAGTAACAAAAGCACCAAGGCTATCTACATGCCTATGCGCTCAAGTTTAGCTATTTAGGCGAAGACTTCGAGTTTACTTCGCTACCGACAAAAGGCGAGTTTTACTTAAACGCAGCAGTTAATGACCAGTTAACGACAATAAAAAAACCTTGGCAGTTAAACTGGCCAAGGCTTTAGCGCGAACAAGTTCCCGCCTACAGATTATCAATAAATCGTAGGCGGCTTATCTTGAATATAAACTAATCGCGCAATTTTCTATAACGAATGCCAAAAAACTAGACCAATCGCTGTCGGACAGACAAACTTGGTATACCAAGGCCAGATTTTCCAGAAGAAACTGTGCTCGACATCTTCATTACCTTGCTTGATTTCCGCTAAAATTTCATTTCTATACCAAATCCAACCAACAAAAATACAACATAACATGGCAATAATAGGTTGACCGTATACCGTAGAAACATTGATCACCAAACCAAATAACAAATCAAAATTTACCACGATTATTGCGCTTAACAGTAAAATACTGATACCTATTACTGTAGTGGCTTTTTTACGTTCAATATTATGACGTTCAACCACAAAAGATACTGGCCCCTCTAACATAGAAATTGATGACGTTAATGCCGCTATAGACATTAAAACAAAAAAGGCAAAAGCGACAAATACACCAATATCACCCATACCAGCAAATAAGCTAGGTAATACATCAAAGACTAAGTTAGGACCCGATATTAAACTGCCATCCTCGGCAAAAATTGCCACCCCTTGCGCCTGTGCAACATACATAGCAGGGATAATTAATAAGCCTGCTAAAAAGGCAATAGAGACATCAATTAAAGTGACTTGGGCAGCAAGTGTCACTAAGTTCTCTTTTTTAGCAATATAAGAGCCGTAAATAATCATCACGCTAGTACCCAGTGACAAAGAGAAAAATGCTTGCCCTAAGGCACTAATTAAAAGATCAGGTTCCAACACTCGAGAAAAATCTGGATTTAAGTAGGCATTAAAGCCCTCGCGAGCACCATCTAAGGTAAAGACATAGATGATCAATAAAATAAGCAAACCGATTAACATTGGCATCAAACGTTTTGACCACTTTTCAATACCCTGCTCAACACCACGGCGAATTATCCCTATGGTTAACATCATAAATAATGCGCTGAATATTAAGTCTCGAGGCACTGATTGTACCGTTAACCAACTTGCGGCTTGCTGAAAACCAAGTAATTTGCTGATGGGTTCAATTGCATAGGCCATCATCCAACCAGCTAAAATACCATAAAAGCTTAAAATAAGTGCCGCGCAAATAATGCCACCAAATCCGATAACAAAGGCAAAACGTTTTTGCCATAAATTACGTGACATTTTTTGCATACTGGTTACCGCATTAGCTTGACCATAACGACCAATTAACAACTCAGCCATAAAGGCAGGGTAAGCTAAACAAAATGCTAACACTAAGTACACTAAAACAAAGGCAGCACCACCATTGCTTGCTGTTTGCGTGGGAAAGCCCCAAATATTACCTAAGCCAACAGCAGAGCCTGCCGCGGCCATAATAAAACCGAAACGCGAACTAAAGCCGCCTCTTGAAACACCCATTCTTTTCCCCGAAATATTTTGCGAAATTATTTTTATAATAATTGATGAAGGTCTTTGCCTTATGATGAGAGCACTAATTTACGCAATAACGCACAAGAAAAATAGAGGTGAAGGCATTTATTATTTATTTAATAAACACCGAAATGTTAAATAGACTGTAAACATTGTGATACTGATAAATTAAAAACAATAACGCGGGTATAGCCGCGATGAAAATTATCTAATGAACAACTTAAACCGCTACATTTTTCATCCCGCTCGCCTAAGATTACGGGAACGATAAAAATAAACCAGCAAGAGTTGCCTCCTTACTGGTTTATAATTAATATTCAATCAATTGTAAATTACAAGCGGAAAATATTATCTGCACTATCTCTATCCACTAGGCGAATAAAAGGATCTACACCGGCAAATTTAGGCTTACCTTTGACTCGCACTGTTATTTTGTTGGTACCTGTTTTGATCTGATGTTTAGCAAGATATAAAACAAAATTTTGTGCCGTTAAATCATCAGGATCAGCGCTAAATAAACCAATATCAATTTTATCACTAAAATCAACTTCGGTTTCTTTGCCTTGACCATCGGCGCGCATCAGTGCTGCTTCAATGGTTAAGGTGACATCAAAAGTATCTTCAATATCAGTAACAGCAACCACTTGCACATCGGTAGTTTTTAAATCATATAAACTAATATGCTCAAACAAGTCGCTAATAAAGCGCTTTTCTTGTGCATCAGTATCTTGATTAAGGTAAGCCATTAAATCTAAGGTGGTTGGATACGGCGTACTTTGATACTTAAATTCATTAAGAAAGTTATGTAAGGCGTTATTTAAACGCTGCTCACCTAATCTGTCTTTAAGTGCCATCATGACGATAGAGCCCTTGTTATAATGAATATATTGCTGCCCCTCACTACGGTATAAAGGCATTTCTGCTAACGCTTCACTACTGCGCCCGCTAAGGTATTTATCTAACTCGTATTTTAAAAATTTACGCAGGTTATTCTGGCCGTATTTTTTCTCCATCACCATTAACGCGCTATATTGCGACAAGGTTTCAGAGATAATCGCACTGCCTTGTACATTAGCTGCGCCCACTTGATGTCCCCACCACTGATGGGCAACTTCATGTGCGGTAACATAATAAGCCATATCAATATTGTTCGGATCGCGTAAGTCTTTAATAAAGCCCATTTTTTCAGAAAAAGGCACGGTATTAGCAAAACTTTGCGCAAAACTGCGATAACCTGGGTATTCGATTATACGCATTTGTTTGTGTTGATAAGGACCAAAATTTTCACTAAAATAATCAATCGAATCACGTACTGATTCCATCATGCGATCAACGTTCATAGCGTGATTTTTATGATAATAAACCTCAATATCTATGCCTTTATACTGCTCTTTTTTCGACTCTAACTTTGCTGACATAAAAGAGTAATAGTTCACCATAGGCGCGTCCATTTTATAATGAAAGGTACGGCGACCATCTTGCAGCGTTTCGCTTTGCAAGTAACCTGGCGCGATAGCAAATTGATCGGCTACCGTTGAAATGGTCGCTTCAAAGTCAATAAAACCTATGCCACTACCAAGGTTACTTTCATTATAAAACCGTTTATCTTCGAGTTTATTGGCGCGCTGTAATGGCGCTAAATCATGCTGACGACGCTTATGGCGATCGCTTAACTGCCAGCCCTGTTGATAGCCAAAGTTTGGAAATAAAGCTAAGTTGTCAATAAAAGTACCATTGTGCACTAAAGCAAAATCGCCATTGCTTTCACTAAATCCTTGATGGACACGGGTAACCGTTAACTTGCCCTCACGTACTTCACCTGGCAATAGCGGCTCAGTAAAAGTAAACCATGCTGTATCAAACTCTTCATCTAATTCACCTAAAATCCCACCTTCAATCTCCACCGACCATTGTTTACTATGGTCAGGTTTTGCTACTAAAAATTTAGTGATGGGCTGATCGCTAGTATTGGTTAAACTTAATTCGGCTACCGCTTCAATACGGCGTTTACTTGGATAAATATCCACTTTCGCATGTACTTTAGTGATGGTTGGAATAGTCGCATTAAGTTCGCCCACGTACTTATGCTCATATGCGGCACGGTTATCATCGATATCATCGGCAATAACAAAGTCATTAAGGACACGGGTATTGTAGTGAATAACACTGCCTGCACCGATAAAAATAATTAAGCCTAGCGTAATAATGGCTTTGCCTGAAGTTGATAAGTGATAAGAAATATTTTTAACACGAGTTTTTAATGATTGCGCCGGCCCTCTATGCCATAAAGCATAAGTTAAACAGGCGAAGACTAACGTTAAACCGCTCCAATAAAACATATACCAATGATGACTGGTTAAAAAGTGCCCATAACCATTAATGTCCGAATACAAAACTTGTGGTGCCGCGCCAAATTGAAACATGTTATGGCTAAAACCTAAACTGCTTAGTGTCATTGAACTGATAATAAATAGTACAAACAGCAACATGCCAATATATTTATTTGAGCTAATCACTTGTAAGAAAAAGGCCAAAACGGCGGTGAAAACAAAAGGCACTAAATTGATGTAACCTAAGCGCAAAATATATTGCGATAACTCAATGTGTTGATGACCTTGCAATACTTGATTAAGTACAGTAACCACAATACCACAGAGATAAAGTAAGGCTAAGACCAAACTAATAGCTATAATTTTCGATAACCAAAAAGTGATATTATGAACCGGCATTGAATCAACAATGTCGCCCATACCTGAATCACGTTCACGCCAAACAATTTCAGCACTGTAATAAGCCAGTACTATCATCATTAGTAAACTTGTCGAGCCAGCGATAAACTCAACCATAGTTTGCGTTAATGGCCAGTTAGGCGTGCCATAGCTGCCTAGAGAACTCATAAGTATTGAGATAAGCATAACCATAGTAATTAAGGCAAGTACGACAAAAGCTGCACTGAATACAACTTGTTTTATTTCAAATATAATACGTAAACGTAAATGCGCGGCGGTTTGAATACCCACACTTTTAGTGGCAATATTATTGTTTAATAATTGAGGGATTTTTTCATTTTGCATTAACGTTTGCTGTGCTGCTTTTTTCTGTGCCTTTTTACTGATTTTTTTTACTTTAGCGCTAGATAAACCTACCTTAGACCTAAAACCACCAAAGACTGCCAGTATAAATACCGAAATAGTCAACCACAGTAAGCGGTTTTCTAATAAGGTGCCGCTTAACTCAATGGCACTATTATTCTTATCAAACATGGTCCAATAACGTGTCATTTCAGCAAAAGAGTTTAATGCAAAAGGATCAAGCAATGCGGCTATGGTGCGGTATTCTGGTGCATCTAAAAGCTGCCCTGAGACAGAATAAAGAACAAATAGGCCTACGGCAGAGAGATAAACCGCCATCATAGAACGAAATTTAATAGCTACAGCATAGAAGAAACACGACAATACCAAAAGTGTTGGTAAAGATAGATAAAAATACGCGCTAAAATAGTAACTTAAATTTGTATCACCTAAACGCTCAGGCTCAACCCAACCAACTAAACCGCCCAATAAAGTGCCGATTAAAATACCTAAAGGCACAAAAGCAAAAACAGTTGCAACGACGGCAAAAGAGCCTAAAAAACGCCCTAGTTGATAGCTAAGCGGGTTTATCGGTTTAGAATAAAGCAACTCTGACATCTTGCTGCTGTCATTACGGGTTGCGGTATTGGCAACAAAATTTACCACTAAGAACATGGCAAACAAGCCCATGATCAACAAGGTTTGCGCAATAGCAAAAGGGCCGTTATATAAAACATTGCCAGCGCCACCCAGCTGAATATTTTCACTAATGGTAGCAAAAAAGGTCAGAAAGAAAAAAATCAAACTAGTAACATAAAAAGAGGGCTGTCGAGTAAAGTAGCGCCATTCAAAGGCAAACATTTGCATTAACATAATAAGTTCCTTGTCATTATTTTGCTTGAATTAAGCAACTTTTTTCTGTGCTGCAGCAGGCTGAGTTGAAGTGGATTGAGTAGCTGCACGATGTTCATTTAATGTAGAAAAATAAACGTCTTCTAAATTAACCGGCGCAGCCTCAAAACCGAACGGGGCATTTTCTGCTATTACATGTACAACCGTTTGCCCGGCAAATAAACGCTTAGAAATAACATTGTATTCTTTTTCTATAGCGGCAAGATCGGCTTGCGTAATCGCTTTACGCCAGATTTGACCATTGAGTTTATTGGTTAATTCGATGGGATTACCTTGTAAAACAATTTTCCCTGACGCTAAAACCGCCATATTAGGGCAAAGTTCGGTAACATCCTCAACAATATGTGTTGATAATATAATGGCCTTTTCTTCACCTAAGGCGACTAATAAGTTATGAAAACGATTACGCTCTTCTGGATCTAAACCTGCGGTCGGCTCATCTACAATGAGTAAGTCAGGATCGCCAAGCAATGCTTGGGCAATACCAAAACGCTGGCGCATACCACCAGAGAAGCCACTTACGGCATTTTTTCTATGCTGATATAGGTTCGTTTGTGCCAATAGACCTTCTACCGCTTCTTTACGCTCTGCTTTGTTTTTCAAACCTTTTAAAATAGCCAGGTGGTCAAGTAATTCATAAGCACTAATACGAGGATAAACACCAAAATCTTGTGGCAAGTAACCCAAACGTTGGCGTAAGGCTTGCGGGTCTTTTAAAACATCAATACCATCAAAGGTAATACTGCCACTATCAGCATCTTGTAAGGTAGCAATGGTACGCATTAATGACGATTTACCGGCACCATTAGGGCCTAATAAACCAAACATGCCTTTCGGGATTTCCAGCGTAATATTATCCATCGCTTTAACTCCATTATCGTAAGTCTTGGATAAATTTTTTATTGTTAACATTATTATTCCTTGCGTTATTATTAGTGAAGCGTTATTTAGCGCTATTTTACTTAAAAAAACATTCATCCTTGCTCAAAAATGATAAACGGTCAAAAAAGGGGACAAACGGTAAATAACAGAGTAGCTTATTATCGAACGGGCTATTTTTATCAAATAAACGGTTAAATTTAACCGAAAGCTGTAATGTTCGGTAATAAAAAGCCAATAAACATTACCCTATCAACTTGTTAACTTAATGTAAAATTCAATTGATATTGCACTCTTTATCTTGGTACAAAATTTTACTCTAATAGCTTATTAACAGCTAAAAAAAAACCTGCTGTTTTAGCATTTACAATGCAAAAACAGCAGGTTTTAAGTTTTACGTTAACTGAATTTTATCTTTTAACAGATAAACTCATCGTTATTACTCTGCTTCAGGGCGCATATGTGGGAATAAAATCACGTCTTTAATGGTTGGTGAATCAGTGAACAACATCACTAAACGATCAATACCAATGCCTTCACCGGCCGTTGGTGGTAAACCGTATTCTAAGGCGATGATGTAATCCGCATCATAATGCATAGCTTCATCATCACCGGCATCTTTTTCTGCTACTTGTTTCTTAAAGCGCTCTGCTTGATCTTCAGCATCATTAAGTTCTGAGAACCCATTGGCTATTTCACGACCACCAACAAAGAATTCAAATCGGTCGGTAATAAATGAGTTGTTATCATTACGACGAGCAAGAGGTGAAACTTCCCACGGGTATTCGGTAATGAACGTTGGTTGATCCAATAAGTGCTCTGCTACTTCTTCAAAGATTTCACAGATATACTTGCCTGGTCCCCATAACTTAGCAGCCTCACCTTCTTTAACACCCACAGCTTTTGCCATGGCTTTAATCGCGGCAAAGTTATTTTCCGGGTCACGTAATGCGGCTTCATCAAGGTGCTCAGCTGCGCGATGCTCTTTACCGTATTTTAAAATGGCGTCGACCATAGATAAACGCACAAATGGCTGGCCAAAATCGTAAAATTTCTCTTCGATGACTTCACCATCAGAATTTTTAACGGTATTACGAATCATCGTTGTACCCAGTACATCTTGGGCAACAGTACGTAACATTTCTTCGGTTAAATTCATCAAATCATTGAAATCAGCATACGCTTGATAAAATTCAATCATAGTAAATTCAGGATTATGACGGGTTGAAATACCTTCATTACGGAAACTACGGTTGATTTCAAATACACGTTCAAAACCACCGACCACTAAACGCTTTAAGTTAAGCTCAGGGGCGATACGTAAATACATATCAAGATCAAAGGTATTGTGATGGGTCATAAAAGGTTTAGCGGTTGCGCCACCGGGTATGATTTGTAGCATCGGCGTTTCTACTTCCATAAAATCACGTTCAACTAAAAACTGTCGAATGCCTGAAATAATTTTTGAACGCATTTTAAAGGTATTACGGGTCTCTTCATTGATAATCAAATCAATATAACGCTGACGATATTTAGTTTCTTGATCTGACAAACCATGAAATTTTTCAGGTAATGGACGCAGTGATTTAGTCAACAATGAGTATTCATTCATATTCACGTAAAGATCGCCTTTACCTGATTTATGTAAAATTCCTCTAATACCAATAATGTCACCAATATCTAACGAGCCCCATTTAGCTCTTATTTCTTTCTGTACGGTTTTTTCAGCATAACCTTGAATACGACCTGACACGTCTTGTATGACTAAAAATGGTCCGCGCTTTGCCATAATACGACCGGCAATAGCATAAGTAAGCTGTAGTTCTTCAAGTTCTTCTTTGGTTTTTTCACCATGTTCAGCTTGAATATCAGCCGCTAAATGTTCACGATTGAAATCGTTAGGAAAACCATTCGCGGAACAATTAGAGCGAATTTTTTCAAGCTTTACCCGACGCTCAGCAATCAGTTTATTTTCATCTTGTGCTACGGGTGTACTTTTAGCTTTATCTGTCATGTTAGTTTCTCAAAGTTATCTTTAATTTTTTCAATTTAATTAATTATTTGTGGTTAGCTTTTATTGTTAGCTTAATACTACAAACCAGACTTTAAACTGGCTGCTAAAAACTTGTCTATATCACCGTCTAGCACGGCTTGTTTGGTTCATTCTGCTTCTGTTTTCAATATCCGAGAAAAGCGTTGCTACAAACCAGACTTTAAGCTGGCTTCTAAAAACTTATCAATATCACCGTCTAGCACGGCTTGTTTGGTTCATTCTGCTTCTGTTTTCAATATCCGGGAAAACCGTTGCTACAAACCAGACTTTAAGCTGGCTTCTAAAAACTTGTCTATATCACCGTCTAGCACGGCTTGAGTATTTCTATTCTCAACACCAGTGCGTAAATCTTTAATGCGGCTATCGTCTAAAACATAAGAGCGAATTTGACTGCCCCAGCCGATATCAGACTTACCATCTTCAAGCACTTGCTTATCGGCATTTTGTTTTTGTATTTCAATTTCATACAGCTTGGCTTTTAATAGCTTCATCGCTGTGGCACGGTTTTTGTGTTGCGAACGATCACTTTGACATTGTACTACTGCACCGGAAGGAATGTGCGTTATGCGAATCGCTGAGTCAGTTTTATTAACATGTTGGCCTCCTGCGCCCGAAGCACGATAAGTATCAACACGAATATCAGCAGGATTAATCTCAATTTCAATGCTGTCGTCAATTTCAGGGTAAATAAATGCTGAGGCAAATGAGGTATGACGACGACCAGAGGAATCAAACGGTGATTTTCGTACCAGTCGATGTACACCTGTTTCAGTGCGCAGCCAACCATAAGCATATTCACCGGTGTACTTAATAGTACAACCTTTAATGCCGGCAACATCACCGTCAGTAACTTCTACGACTTCTGTTTTATAGCCGTGTGCATCACCCCAACGTAGATACATGCGCATCAGCATTTCGGCCCAATCTTGCGCTTCAGTGCCACCCGAGCCAGATTGAATATCTAAATAACAATTATTTATGTCTTGCTCGCCCGAAAACATCCGGCGAAATTCTAATTTAGCCAAAATGGCATCTAAAGCATCGGCTTCAGTAATAGCTTCATCAAACGTTTCTTGATCTTTTTCTTCCACCGCTAATTCAACTAAGTCGGCAATATCTTCACAACCAGTTTCAAGTTCTACTATGGTATTAACGACTTCTTCTAAGGCGCTGCGCTCTTTACCAAGAGCTTGAGCCCGCTCAGGATCATGCCAAATTTCTGGTTGCTCTAACTCGCGAGAAACTTCAACAAGACGTTCAGCTTTAACATCGTAGTCAAAGGTACCCCCGAAGTGAATTAGCGCGGGCACGGATTTCTTTTAATTTGGTTAATATTGGGTTTGTTTCAAACATAAATCTTCAAACATAAATTTAATGTGTAGTCTTTGACGGCATTGAACAGCAAAAGACAAATAGTCGCGCATTGTAACGCAAATAAGGGGGTAAATATACGGCTAACAAGTACGCTATGTTACTTTTATCGTTACTATTTATAGCTATTTTGTATAACAACTTTGCTAATCACCCGTCATAATTACTTAGTAATATAAGATTATTGAGGCTTTGCTTTGTTTAAGACTAAAAATATCGCCGATGCTAATCCCGCCGAAGCAAAGACCATACACATCACCATAATTTGATAGCGCGCGGCGATAAAAGGCGAGACGCCAGCAAGGATTTGTCCGGTCATCATGCCAGGTAAAGAAACAATACCGACGGCAAATAAGGCATTAACATTAGGGATCATCGACGCTTTAAAGGCAATATTACGTGACTTTTGATAAGGTTCACCACGGTTAAGTTCAGCATAAAAACGCTCGCCACATAAACTGACGCTATTCATGCCATTGGCAAACACCATGCCAGCCAGCGGCACTAAGGTTTTCGCTTGATGCCAAGGTTCTAAATGCAACACTCCTTGGGTAATAACGAATAAAACAATAAAGCTACTGATAAAAATGGCCAAAAATGCACTGCTAAACAGTGACTTTTGCGGTGACTCTATATTATTTAAGGCTATGTAAGTTGAAAATAGCACCATCACTAGCAGTAAGGAGCCAATAATCCAAGCATTGTCGCTGGCAAATAGGTAACTTAAGACATAACCCACTAACAATAACTGCACTAACATACGTACTAGTGCATGCAAGGTCCGCTTTTGTGGCAATGACCAGCGAGCTAAAATAAGCAGTACCAGTACCACGGGAATAAAAGCGATGGCAAGTTTAGTGAGTGGAATAGTGACCAGTGCTTGCTCCATAGTTATCTCCTCAGTTATGTCCTTAGTAAATCCTTATTATCTATAAATTAATGGCTCTGTTGTAGTTTGGTGTTGTTGAGTAAACGAGCGAGACGCATAAACCCTTCCATGGGGCTCAACACAAGCATCCATGCTTGTGATGCTCGCTCTTATCACATCAGCAACATCTTCCTTTAAATCAGTGTGTTACATTATAGACAACAGTGTTCTACAACAGAGCCAAATTAATATTAAACGACCCTAATATCTTCAATCATCAACTGCACGGTACGTTTACCTCTGAATTCATTCACATCCAGACGGTAAGCAAGGTGAACTTGTTTCGCTTGGGCATTTGGCCAAGCTTTAACATCAACATTAAAAGCTATGCCATCAAAGACTTGTTTACCTTGAGCCGTGTCTTTTTGTACCACAATTTTCAAATGTTTTTCCCCCACAATTCGCTGCTGCACTATGGTGAAGGTATCATCAAATAAAGGCTCAGGAAAATTTTGTCCCCAAGGACCGGCTTCTCGTAATTGCTCGGCAAATTCAAGGGTAAGCAGATCAGCACTTAATTCACCATCGGAAAGGATGATGCTCGCTAAGTCTTCAGGTTTTAGCCATTTTTCAGCCAATTCATTAAATTGTTGCTTGAATTGAGTAAAGTCTTTTTGCTTAATCGATAAACCAGCCGCCATGGCATGACCACCAAACTTAAGAATTAAGCCCGGATTTTGGCTATCAATATGCTCGAGTAAATCACGTATATGTAAGCCAGGAATTGATCGCGCCGAGCCTTTAATTTCAGCATTGTCACCCTGCTCGCTATCATCGCTGGCATTAGCAAAAATAATACACGGACGGTGACATTTTTCTTTTAGTCGCCCGGCGACAATACCAATAACCCCTTGGTGCCAATCTTTTTGATATAAGGCTATAGCAAAAGGTAGCGGCTTATCTTCACTTTCTTGATTGAGACCGCCAACTAAGTCAACTGAGTTCATCACTCGCTCTGCTTCAACTTGCATGCCCTGTTCTATTTCTCGACGGGTTTTATTTAAGTCATCAAGCTCTGCCGCCATTACGCGAGCAGTCGATAAGTCAGTAGCCAGTAAACAATTGATACCATAAGACATATCATCTAACCGTCCTGCGGCATTTATTCTTGGAGCTATGGCAAAGCCAAAGTCACTGGCAACTAGCCTTTGCTGGTTCTTATTGGCTATTTCTATCAATGCTTGAATGCCAGGCCGTGTTTGACCCGCACGAATACGTTTTAAACCTTGGTCAACTAAAATACGATTATTAGCATCAAGTGACACCACATCGGCCACGGTCCCTAAAGCAACCAGATCCAATAACTGAGCAATGTTAGGCTCAGCAATTCCTTGCTCAGAAAAATAGTTACGTTCGCGACAATACTTTCTTAACCCTAACATGAGGTAAAATGCCACACCAACACCGGCAAGGGCTTTACTGGGGAAATTACAACCCACTTGATTCGGATTCACAATGGCATCGGCAATGGGTAACGTATGCCCAGGTAAATGATGGTCAGTAACAATCACTTGCATGCCAAGATCTTTAGCGCGTTTAACACCGGCAATACAGCTAATGCCGTTATCGACGGTAATTATCATTTGTGCTTGTTGCTGCGCAGCAATATCAACAATTTCAGGGGTTAAGCCATAACCATATTCGAAACGGTTTGGCACAATAAAATCATGATGGTTACTACCAAACAGACTAAGCGCAATCATCATTAAGGCGGTACTAGTAGCACCATCGGCATCAAAATCACCAACAATAACAATAGCTGTTTTACTTAATAGCGCTTGATGTAATAATTGACAGGCCTTGTCCATGCCCATGAGCGCGGTGTCATCCGTCATACCTTGTAAACGAGCAACATTAAGCTCAAGTTCTTGTGCAGATTTCATGCCTCGGCTGGCATAAATTTGTTTTATGATTTCCGGTAAAGTATCTGGCAAATGAGCAGTTGCGACCTGTGCTCGGCGAATAATTTTTTTACTCATGCTATTCGGTCTCGGTTATTCTCATGATGGTTTCAATACAAGAAACGCTTATGACATATTTTCAACATAAAAAAAGTACTTACTGATAATCAACAAGTACTTTTAAAAGGACAATTTACTGGCACATTGAAAAATGAATTAAGTATTTTTCAATAACTCTTCTAATTGTGCTGGCGGTTGGTAACCTGGAATCATCATACCATTTGATAAGATAATTGCCGGTGTACCGTTAACACCGATTTGGCGCCCAAAATTAAACTGCGCTTCAATCGGCGCTTCACAAATTCTATAGGCAATACCACTACCTGATTTGGCTTTGGTTAACGCTTTAGCGGTATCGTCACTACACCATACTGAGCGTAAATCTTTAAAGCCTTGACTCAAATTTCCCGTTCGGTCTTTAATACCTGCACGTGGATACGCTAAGTAACGAAATGTTATGCCACGAGCATTGTAATCCGCCATTTGTGCATGCATTTTACGGCAATAGCCACAAGTGATATCGGTAAACACGGTCACCACATATTTTTCATTGTCTGCTTTATAAACAATCATGTCGTCTTTAAATTTTTCGATACCTTCAAGACGAATTTTCGCCAAACTCTCTTCGGCTAAGTCTTTCACTTCATTGCCTAAGCTATATATTTTACCTTGAATGAAATAATCACCGTTATAGCTCGCATAATACAAGCCTTGATTAGTAACAAGCATAGCGATGCCGGGTACCGGTGTTTTTTCAACTTTAACAACGGTTAAGCCTAAAGAGCGGTTAATTTTTGCCTTTAACGCTTCAACATCAAGCACACTTGGGTCAGTTGCCGGCTTGGCTAATGTTTCCGGTACATTCGCTTGTGCTGCAACATGGGCGCTGGGGACAAATAAAGCTAAAGTAAACGTAGCCAATACGGCGCTAAAAAAGAACGTTTTATACATAATTATTCCTAAAAAATTCCTAACAAAATTCTAAAAAGCTTTAAATAACTTCTATAAAGTAATGGCAATAAAGCTATAAAAACAAGCCTAACATACCTGCTCATTGGAATAGACCTAATTTTAAGCAAGGAAATTACAGCCATAGGACTTTATTTGCAACTTAAAATAGCGAGTATAGTGAATTAACTGGTAAACAAAGATAAATGTTTTTGCTAAAATCCCAGTGAAATGGCTCTATGTTCCTGAACATCTATCTTGAAATAGAGCGGATATATAATAAAATTTGGAAATAGAAAAATGAAAATTGGTTTGTTTTATGGCTCAACCACTTGTTATACCGAGATAATCGCCGAAAAAATTCAGGCCTTAATTGGTGCCGATCTGGTTGATATCGTTAATATCAAAGATCAGTCTTTAGCGCTGTGCTTGGATTATGACTTTATTATTTTTGGTATCTCCACTTGGGATTACGGTGAGATACAAGAAGACTGGGAATCTATTTGGAGTGATATTAATCAATTAGACCTTTCCGATAAGATTATTGCTTTATATGGTATGGGTGATCAAATTGGTTACAGCGAATGGTTTCAAGATGCTCTGGGTATGTTACACGAACAAGTACTTGTACAAGGGGCAAAAACAATCGGTTATTGGCCAATTCAAGGCTATGAATTTACCGCATCAAAAGCATTAACAGCTGATGGCGAGCTATTTGTTGGTCTGTCGTTAGATGAAGATAGCCAATACAATTTAACCGATGACCGTTTAGATACTTGGTGTGAGCAAGTATTACTTGAGTACAGCAGCTTACTTTAGCAATCCGCATTTACTCCATAATAGTTTCCTCGGCAATTTATTTAGCCCTTGCGATAATTAGTTACAGCAAGGCCTAAAAACACTATAATTGTCGCCATATTATCATTATACCAATCTCACACATTAATGAGTCATTTCTACGGGTTAAAATAACCAAGGACTTCGTTATTTATTTAATAATTAGCACAACTAGTTATTTAAATGAATGCTTGGTATTTGGCAATTTTCCCGACAAAAAAAGATCACTTATTTAATGGAATTGGTATTATTAACTCTTAGTGAATTATCCCCTATGTTTGAGCAATTCGATCTAGACTCAGAATTATTAGCCAGTATCAAAAAACTTGGTTATACCAAGCCTACCTCAATTCAAGATCTAGTGATCCCTGAGGCGATGGCCGGCAAAGATATACTAGCATCAGCCCCGACCGGTACGGGTAAAACCGCCGCCTTTTTACTGCCTATTGCTCAACATTTATTAGACTACCCGCGTACTCAACCGGGCTTTCCTCGGGTATTAATATTAACCCCGACACGAGAGTTAGCGATTCAAATTGGTGAAGACTGTAAGCAAATTACCGAGCTAACTAAAATAAAAACGGGTGTGATAACGGGTGGCGTTAACTACGGCAGTCATACAGATATCCTAACAACGACAACAGATATCTTAGTGGCAACGCCAGGTCGATTATTAGAATATATTGAAAACGAGCAGTTTGATGCCCGTGACATTGAAATTCTTGTTTTAGATGAAGCCGATCGCATGCTCGATACTGGTTTTAGTGAGGCCATCAACCGCATTGTTGCTGAAGCTCGCTGGCGTAAACAAACCATGCTATTTTCAGCAACCTTAGAAGGTGCTGGTGTACTAGGTTTTGCCAAAGAAGTACTAGACGATCCTATATTTTTAGAGTCAAACCCATCACGTAAAGAGAAAGCCATCATTCACCAATGGCTACACCTAGCTGATGACTCACACCATAAACTCAATATGTTAGTCAATATTCTTAAGCAAGAAGGTGTTGAGCGTACCGTCGTTTTTGCTAATAAACGGGAAACTGTACAATACCTTTCCGGTAAACTTTATGCGGAAGAGTTACCTTGTGTTTGGCTAGAAGGTAAAATGCCACAAGATAAACGTAACAAAGCTATTTCACGTTTTAAAAGTGGCGAAATTAAAGTATTAGTGGCAACCGATGTTGCCGCCCGCGGTTTAGATATAGACAACATAACGCATGTCATTAATTTTGATATGCCACGCAAGGTTGATATTTATATTCACCGTATTGGCCGCACAGGTCGTGCCGGTAACAAAGGAACTGCTATTTCCTTAGTTGAAGCACACGATATGGCTGTTATTGGTAAAATAGAGCGTTATACCAAAGAACGTCTACCACGTCGTGTTATTCAAGATTTACGTCCACAGCACAAAGAATCGCGTGTGGTCAATAAAAAGGTAAAACTTAAACTCACTAACTCGCAGAAAAAAGCCAAAGCTAAGAAACAAGTGAAGAAAAACGCTAAGCAAGCAAAAAAAGCCGCTAAGTAAGCAATAGCAGTGTTGTCAGCGAGCGAGGTGATAAATATCAATAAATCCTTGCCTATGTCACCTGCTTATTTAACGGCTATAAGTTAAAACATCAAGCTGGCCTGCAAGAGCAAAAATGGCAGATAACGCCAATGATGGTCGCGTTTATCATGGTTGGGGCTTTTACTGTCGCAATGCATCGCGACTAGTAAAAAATCTCAGTTCATAGTTCATAAAAAAGACCGTAATGCTTTAAGCAATACGGTCTTTTTTTATCTAATACCATTTTCATTAAGTTTGGGATCTTGTTGTGCGTAGGAAAAATAAATCAGGGCAAGGCGCTCGATTGACCAATAGCAGGCTATTGGGATTGAGAGCAACGCCGCCTTGGATATTTTAACCAGCACAAGTGGGCAATAATTTAATGAAATTGGTATATACCCGTGTTACTTCAAAATGCAGGATTCAGCTGGAATTAGAAACGTCTTTAGGCAAGGCATTGATTGAAGATAATAGTTGTTCTATTGTCGAAATCAATAACGCTGCATAAAACGTTTCTAAACCAGCCCTACGGGGATGTATGAGCAAATCATGCTCTTCCTTGTATCTGTTTTTAAGGGAATAACCCTTAATAAAAAGATACGCCTTGATCATGAATCGCTCAGACATCCTGAAACGCGCATTTTGAGGTATCACGGGTATACATATCAAAGAGAATGAACTAACCAAATAAGTCACCGAACTTATTTTTCAACTTATCCTTTAACTTATCTTTGGCTTTATTCTTAAGTTTATCTTCCAGCTTTTTCTGTTGCTGTTTAACAATATCTGAATTCTTTAAGTCAGCCAGCGCTTTATCGGTATCGGTTAATAAGGCTTCAAGATCAAGCAGCTCTGCTGTTTGGCTATCACCTAATTTCAAGGCATTAGCTAATTTCTCGTTTAAGCCCTTATTCACTTTATCCTTAAAGTCAGTAAGTCTGTCAGCAACCTGTTGCTTAAATGCCCCGGTTAAGGCGTTACTTAAAGATGAAGCAATAGTAAATTTTGGCCTATTAAGCTCGCCATTAACCGCAACATCAATAGTTAAGCTATCTAATGACTTCATGGTAGCCAGTAATAACTGGGTAATTTTTGAGTTAGCCTGGCCTTGAAAACTTGCCTGTTTAAGAGACAAATGGTTAGCCGCTGAGATGTCATTATTGCTTAAGCTAAAAGTACCCTTACCACTAAGCTGTGCTTTATCAAGGGATAAGGTTAATGTCTTGCTTTTTGTTAACTGAGTATTGGATAACCAGCGATCATTAACAAACCATGCTCCGCCAGCATTGAAAGCACCCGATTGACTTAGCTTAAAGTGACTCGTTAGACTAAGTTCACCATTTGCTGTTGAGCTAATGTTTATCAGGCTATTTTTACCTCTAAGCCAATGCTGATGTGTTAGCTCACTGCCACTAACGATGACTTCACCCTGCGCCAGTTGAATTGAGAACAGTGCTTTTTTGATCAAGACCGATGGTAGCGGGGACTCTTCTTTAAAGAAGATAAATCGCCCGCTAGTATGAGTTTTTACCTCATTAGCAGTTGCTGCAGTTTGACTATTATCAAGAAAGGGTGAGATTTTTTCATAGGCCCATTGTGCCTTTTTCACATAGTCACGCGCTTGCTCACCAAAGAGAATATGAGCAAAGTCTTCGGCATCAATACTTTCAAGTTGATAGGTTTTTTCAATTTGCTGCCAATCTTTGCCCGGAGCAGTTTTTAACTGATTAACGTGCTTAGCTAATAAGTCCTTACTGGCTAATACTTGTTGCTTAGCTTTTTTAACAAGTGCTTGATCGGCTTTAAACTCAGCTTTAATTTGTTCGAATGCAGTTTTTATTTTTTCTATATCGGCTAACGAATTAACGTTCATCTTACCTAAAGCTTTGACTTTATCTTGGTAAGACTTCAGTTTTGCTTTATTAGGCAATTGTGCCTTTAATGCTTTTATTTTAGCCTGTTCAGTTTTATAACTATGTTGTAATTGTTTGCTAGCTTTAACCGTTAATAAGTTACTGTCATTAAGTAAGCTTTTAACATCCGGTAGCTTGATATCAACTTCAGGTAGTATAGCTTTCGCTTGCTCAGCTAAGCTGGCTTGTGCACCCTCATCACTTGCTTGCTCATCAGCAAACACTCTACCCGGCTGAGCACGAACGCTTGAAAAAGCAAGCTGACTGACTTCAAGTTCATCAATGATAATTTTACCAAATAAATATTGCCAAACATCAATACCAGCAGTCGCCCGCTCAAAACTAAATAAATTCTGTGTTGGTGCTGCTTTATCGGTAACTTGCAAGCCTAAAACGCTTATCTGCAGAGGCGAATAAGCCAGCTTTACCTCGGCAATATTTACTTCTGCGCCAAAAGCACTTTCAGCCGAACTAACAAGGGCTTTTTTTACTAAGCTTTCCGCAAAAAAATAGCCGAAAACAACCACTAAAGCACTTAAAACAAGAAAGGCAACCATGCCTTGCCAACGAATAAATCGTGCCATTATAAAGCTCCTTTACTTAGGCTAGAGTCACTAGAAAAACTGCTGTATAAACGATAAAACTTAGATGCTTTTAAGGCTTGCACAATTCTAAATTTCTCAAAAAACGTCATGATATGCAGACGATATTTCTCTATTAAGACTTTGCTAATAAAATATACCGGAACACATAATACTAGCCCTAAAACAAAGGCACCCAGGATATAAGTATGGTGCCAATGGGCGAGTTTAAATAAGCTTAGTTGGTAAATCGAGGTGAAAAAGTCAGTCAACGCTGGCTGGGTAAGTAATGACTCACCCACTAGGACGATGACAGGAGAGAGTAGATAACTCATGCCAGAGAAAATACCGACCGCAAGCATGAAGCTGCCTAAATGTACTCGAATGAGTAAAACAAAAAATATTATCACTATATTATGCAAGGTTAAGATGGGTGATAAACCAACCACAAAACCCAAGGCTATGGCTAACGCTATTTGCCTGATGGAACTATCACTGTTTAAGGCATGAAAAAGCTTGGCGAGTAAAGTTAACATGTCACCTCCTGTTAAAATGTTTAAATGTTTAAATGTTTAAATATGATGAAAGCCAAAGCCAAGATTAACTTGGCTACTAAAGCTCTTTACGAGTAAAAACCCATTCGTTACCTTGCGATAAACTGTCACTATATTGATAGCCAGCCAAATCAAATTCCTTAATTTGCTCAACCGACGTTAATTTATTTTGAATAATGTAACGTGCCATAAGACCGCGAGCCTTTTTGGCATAAAAACTGATTATTTTGTATTGACCATTTTTCCAGTCTTTAAATGCGGGGGTGATAATAGTGGCATTTAACGACTTCGTCTTGACCGATTTAAAATATTCTGTTGAGGCAAGGTTAATAAGTACCTCATCACCTTGCTCAGCCAAGGCTTTATTAAGCTCGCCGGTAATAATGTCCCCCCAGAATTGATATAAGTTAGCACCGCGACTATTGGCAAGTTTACAACCCATTTCCAAGCGGTAAGCTTGCATTAAATCAAGGGGTTTTAACAAGCCGTATAAACCCGATAAGATTCTGAAATGCTGCTGAGCGAAATCGAAATCTTCCTCACTAAACGACCCAGCATCAAGCCCTGAATAAACATCACCATTAAAAGTTAAAATGGCTTGCCTAGCATTCTCGGTGGTAAAGGGAGTTGACCACTGACCAAAGCGTGCTGCATTTAAACCAGCAAGTTTATCACTCAGCTTCATTAAACTGGCGATGTCACTGGGAGCAAGTTTGAGGCAGTCGTTGATCAATAACTGGCTCTGCTCAAGTAAGCTAGGTTGACTGAATTTTTCTGTCGCTAGCGGAGATTCAAAGTCTAATTTTTTTGCAGGTGAAACAACAAGTAACATTATTTTTCAGCCGAATTATAGTGATTACATAATAAGGCATAATATATCATAAGCGTTAAGCAAGTTAACAGCGTTTAATCTATAGCAAGGCAAGCGCCAGTAATGCTGTTTGGCGTAAGTTAAAAACAAAAACACCTTAATCTGGTAAAAATAGCGCAATAAAGGGTGCTTTTTTATTTTTATGTTGTAATATTTCACCAGCTACATTCATTATCGAATTTAGAAAGGCTCAGCAATCAAATTTTTCCCGTTAGAATTAAGGTAACGCCATGACAAACTCTTCTTCACAGCTTGCACAATTAAAACAAATGACCACAGTTGTGGCTGATACAGGTGATATTGAAGCGATAGCAAAGTTTCAACCGCAAGATGCCACCACAAACCCTTCGCTTTTATTAAAAGCAGCGTCTTTAGCTAATTACCAAGGCCTAGTAAAAGATGCCGTTGCTTGGGCTAAAACACAATCAGCCAGTGCTGAGCAACAAGTTATTGATGCTGCTGACAAGCTTTCGGTGTTAATTGGTCTAGAAATACTCAAAATTGTTCCTGGCCGTATCTCGACCGAAGTAGATGCGAGATTATCTTTTGATACTGCTGCATCAATTACCAAAGCATATAAGCTAATTGCCATGTACAACGAAGCCGGCATTAGTAACGATAGGATTTTAATTAAACTTGCTTCTACCTGGGAAGGTATTAAAGCAGCAGAGCAACTTGAGCAAGAAGGTATTAATTGTAACCTGACTTTACTGTTTAGCTTTGCCCAAGCACGTGCCTGCGCTGAAGCGGGCGTTTATTTAATATCTCCCTTTGTCGGTCGTATTCTCGACTGGTACAAAAAAGATACCGGTCGAACTGACTATGCCAGTAATGAAGATCCTGGTGTTGTTTCAGTTACCAATATTTATAACTATTATCAACAGCATGGTTTTAATACTGTGGTAATGGGTGCAAGTTTTCGAAATACCGGCGAAATTCTTGAACTCGCCGGTTGTGACCGGTTAACCATTAGCCCGGCATTAATGGCTGAACTAGCGAATAATACTGATACTGTTGTACAAAAATTAATAACTTGCCAAGCAACTGCTGAGCAAGAAGCGGCTTTAAGCCAAGGTCAATTTCGCTGGCAGATGAATGAAGACCCTATGGCAACAGAAAAGCTTGCTGAAGGCATTCGTAATTTTGCCATTGATCAAGTGAAGCTTGAACAACAATTAGCCGCTAGGCTCTAAATCCAGGATAAAATATTTCATTATTTATACTGGTTACGCTTATTTTAAGCGCATATTTTATAGAAATATGCGCTTTTTCATATTCATGGCTAACAAACTATGCTAAAAAAGATAGTAATTCTTTTAAGTTACTTGCCAGTCAGCAAGTGTTAATTTAATAGAATGGGTCTAGGCATTTATTTTTCGATGTGATGGTAAAAATAAGGGGCACTTTATGGATAAGATAAACCAAGTTTTCAGCTCAACAACACAAGTAAGTAAAAAGCGCGTAGCATCAACAACTAAAAAAACATGGCGTGAAATTGAATCGATTCGTGATAAGTTTCAGCTAGAAAAAGATCTACGCATGTATGAAGACTCATTAGAGTATATGTTAGAAGAGCTCTAAACGGTAAATAAGCTAAGTTCCACCGACAATAGTCATAAGTCCCAGCATGCTGGGCTTTTTTATAACGGTACAGTTTATCGCTTTAAAGTAACTAAGCAGTTGACAAAATTTAAACAGCCGTTTAAATTTTACCCCTAACCTCTCTCTACAAATAAATTCAATGCAAAAAAACGTCATCAATTTTTCCCATGCTAATGGATTTCCAGCCGGCAGCTATCAAACATTATTTTCTTACCTACCTGACAACATGCAGGTTATCGCCTTAGATAAATATGGTCATAACAAGCAAAAGCCGGTTAATAATAACTGGCAAGCTCAAGTAGAAGAGTTAATAATTTTTGTCGAAGCTAACCAAGTTGATGGCAATAAAGTCATTTGCCTCGGTCATTCATTTGGCGGCGTGATATCTTTTATTGCTTGCTGTCAAAGACCTGATTTATTCAAAGGACTTATCATGCTAGATCCTCCCGCACTCAGTGGCGCTGGTGCTCTAGCGGCAAGGTTGGTAAAGAAAACCAAGTGGATAGATAAGTTTAGCCCTGCCGGACGTGCTAAAAACCGTCGTGCTCAGTGGCCATTGGGCTCTGATATAGGCGCGCTGTTTTCTGGAAGAAAGCTGTTTAAGAACTTTGATAGCCGGTGTTTAACCGATTATATAGCTCATGGTATATGTGAGCGCAATAATCAGTTGGAGCTGACATTTGACGCGCAAGTAGAAGCCAATATATTTCGAAATATCCCTTCAAATTTATCACGCTACAAAAATAAGTTAACCATACCTGCCACCTTAGTTTATGGCACTACTACCGATGTTTTTCCTCATCATATCTTTAGTCGCTTTGTTAAACTTAACAAACATATCAAGCTACAGACTACCCCTGGTGGTCACATGTTTCCATTAGAGCGCCCAGAGCAAACAGCTAAGTTAATTACAGAGATAATAAACAGTTTTCCTGAAGATTAACTATACATATACCCGTTACCATTCAAGATGCATATTTCAGAGTGCTTTGAATGGTAACGGGATAGCTAACACTGCCGACATAAAAAAGCACGCTTGCCTTTACAGGAACAACCGTGCTTTCTTTTGTCTACTAATGCTAATTATTAACTAATTTGCATTAAATAATATTTAAAATTAAAGCTAATTAGCTTTAAAGCAAGGCGCTTGCGCGGAGTTGACGTTAGTCAACGAGCACATGCAACGCAGCTCTCAAACTAAGTAGCAAAAAGTTTAATTATTATTGGCCTTTAATTTCAGAACGACCATTATAAATAGCCTTATCACCTAAGAACTCTTCAATACGTAATAATTGGTTGTACTTAGCGACACGGTCTGAACGACATAAAGAACCGGTTTTGATTTGTCCAGCTGCGGTACCTACCGCTAAATCGGCAATAGTTGTATCTTCAGTTTCACCTGAACGATGTGAAATTATCGCAGTGTAACCCGCGTCTTTTGCCATTTTAATCGCCGCTAAGGTTTCGGTTAAGGTACCAATTTGGTTAAATTTAATTAAAATAGAGTTAGCAACACCAGTATCGATACCACGTTTGAAGATTTTAGTATTGGTTACAAATAAATCATCACCGACAATTTGTATTTTATCGCCAAGTAAATCCGTCTGGTATTTAAAACCATCCCAATCTGACTCGTCTAAACCATCTTCAATAGAAATAATTGGGTATTCTTGACAAAGTTCGCCTAAGAAATCAGAGAACTCGTTTGAAGTGAATTGCTTGCCTTCACCTTTAAGGTCATAGATACCTTTATCTTTATCGTAAAATTCAGTAGCCGCACAATCCATCGCTAAAGTAACATCTTTACCTAAAATATAACCTGCAGCAGCTACCGCTTCTTTAATGACCACTAAAGCATCAGCATTTGAGGCTAAATCAGGAGCAAAACCACCCTCATCACCAACAGCCGTATTCAAGCCTTTGGCAGATAATACTTTTTTCAGTGCATGAAATATTTCAGCGCCCATACGTAATGCTTCACTGAAGTTTTCAGCGCCGACCGGCTGAATCATAAACTCTTGAATATCAACATTATTATCAGCATGTTCACCACCATTAATGATGTTCATCATAGGTACTGGCAAGCTATAAACACCGGGAGTGCCATTTAAGTCAGCAATATGTTCGAATAATTGTACACCTTTATCCATTGCCGCAGCTTTGGCTACCGCAAGAGATACCGCAAGAATGGCATTGGCGCCAAATTTTTCTTTATTTTCAGTGCCATCTAAATCAATCATGATTTTATCAATGTTGGCTTGCGCCAATGCACTTTGACCAAGTAAAGCCGGAGTGATGTCATTTTTAATGGCGGCAACAGCCTTTAATACGCCTTTACCTAAATAACGAGACATGTCACCGTCACGTAACTCTAATGCTTCACGTGAGCCAGTAGAAGCGCCAGACGGTGCAGCCGCACGACCCCAAGCACCCGATTCAAGATATACATCGGCTTCCACGGTTGGGTTACCACGAGAATCCATGATTTCACGTGCTAAAATTTTGCTAATTTTTGACATTATCATTCCTGTTAAATATATGACGCTCAAGTAATACTTTGAACGGTAAAGTTAATACTTTGAACGGTAAAGTTAATTTTAATATTGCTAAACTTAAAGCAAAAACCGCAGTGCTAGCTACGGTTTTAATAAAGTTGTTATACGTTTGTTTTTTGTTTTTGCAATTCAAAGGTCATTGCAATAAAACTTTCAAACAGTGGGTGTCCATCACGTGGAGTTGAATTAAACTCTGGATGGAACTGCCCAGCAATAAACCAAGGGTGATCAGGTATTTCAATCACCTCAACTAATGTTTTATCCGCAGATAATCCCGAAAACACTAAACCTGCTTGGTTTAATTGTTCACGGTAGTTATTATTTACCTCATAACGATGACGGTGTCTCTCTTTAATTGTTTCACTACCATATACGTCATACACCTTGGTACCTTTCATCAAGTGACACAATTGAGCGCCTAAACGCATGGTACCGCCCAAATCAGAGTTTTCAGAGCGATATTCAATTTTGCCTTCTTTATCTAACCATTCACTGATCAAACCAATAACGGGGAAAGGTGTTTCTGGATTAAATTCAGTACTATTAGCATCCGTTAAACCGGCAACATTGCGGGCATATTCAATTAAGGCGACTTGCATACCTAAACAAATACCTAGATAAGGTACTTTATTTTCACGGGCATATTGCGCCGCTAAAATTTTACCTTCAATACCACGCTCACCAAAACCACCGGGGACCAATATAGCATCGAGATTTTGTAAAATTTCAGTGCCTTTAACTTCAAGGTCTTGTGAGTCAATATATTTAATATTAACTTTGACTTGGTTCTTTAATCCCGCATGTTTTAAGGCTTCGTTAACCGATTTATAAGCATCGGGTAATTCAATATATTTACCTACCATACCAATAGTGACTTCACCAACCGGATTAGCTTCTTGATAAAGCACTCGTTCCCACTCACTTAAATCGGCTTCAGGGACATCAAGACCAAAACGTTTAACCACTAATTCATCAGTACCTTGAGCTTTTAATAACGCCGGGACTTTATAAATACTGTCAACATCACGCAGTGAAATTACTGATTTTTCTTCAACATTGGTGAACAAAGCTATTTTTGCTCGGGCATTGGCCGGAATAACCCGCTCTGAGCGGCACACTAAAATATCAGGAAAAATACCAATACCACGCAATTCTTTGACTGAATGTTGGGTAGGTTTGGTTTTAATCTCACCGGCAGCCGCTAAATATGGCACTAAGGTTAAGTGCATAAACATTGCACGTTCACGGCCCACTTCTGTGGCTAACTGACGAATAGCTTCTAAAAATGGTTGTGATTCAATATCACCCACCGTACCACCAATTTCGACCATGGCAATATCGTAACCTTCGGCACCTTCAATTATCCGACGTTTAATGTCATTGGTAATATGAGGAATAACTTGAATAGTGGCACCTAAAAACTCACCTTTACGTTCGCGAGCTAAAATATCTTGATAAATACGACCCGTAGTGAAGTTATTAAGTTTGGTCATTTTGGTGCGAATAAAGCGCTCATAATGGCCCAAATCCAGATCGGTTTCTGCGCCGTCTTCGGTAACAAAAACCTCACCATGCTGTATTGGACTCATGGTACCAGGATCAACGTTAATGTACGGATCAAGTTTTAACATGGTAACTTTTAAACCACGCGCTTCAAGAATTGCTGCTAATGAGGCTGCGGCAATGCCTTTACCAAGAGACGATACTACACCGCCAGTTACAAAAATATATCTAGTTGTCATGTTTACACCGATGTCAGAAAAAACAGAATTTTGCGCTTAAATGGTTATTATTTATAAACTTAATTTCAATATCACATTTAAAAAATGCTCTATACACCTAGTGCTAATAAGAGATTAACTGAAGAATTAGCGTAAATGTAAAATTGTTGAAATAGGAGTTTTACCAAACAAGCAGGACGGGAAAGTATTATACTGAAAAGCTAAACGAACAACAATAACAACAAGCCATCACAGCAATAAAATTGTCTATTTTTTATTGTTTTCTAGCGGTAATTACGCTTGAACTGTAAAAATTCAGTCGATAAAAAAGTATTTTAACCGCGCCAGTTGATTCTAGGTTAGTTGCTCTAAGTCTGCACAGTTAGCACTATTTAAGTCAACTGCCTTGCTCTGATTCTTTTTTATTACTAGTTGCGTATAATGGTACTACTTTCCTAAATTAAACCGTGATTGATGTTAAAATGACTATAGAAAAATTAAACAACACCTTATCCGCCATTGACGAAGTTAATCGCCAAGACCCCAATACAATACTATTTAATGGTACTAGCCAAGTAAAAGAATTAATTTATGGTCAACAAATGACCGACTGCTTAAAACAATATTGGCCTGAAGCAAATGAGTTATTGCAAATTGCGGTTCGGGCACAGCATATTAAGCGCTGGCAATTAAAGCGCACTGAATTTGCCGACGGCAAAGCAGGATATTATCAATGGCGAATTGCTCAAGGTAAGTTTCATGCACAATTAACGGCAAGCATTATGATTACTCAGGGCTACCAAGCAGAGCAAGCTGAGCAATGTGCTGCTATTATTCGTAAAGATAATTTGAAGACAAATAGTGATAGTCAAACGTTAGAAGATGTCGCCTGCTTAGTTTTTCTTATGCACTACTTTGATGCGTTTGCAACCAAGTATACCGAGCAAGATAATGAAGCAAAGATTGTTCATATAGTGCAATTAACCTGGAAGAAAATGTCAGAGCAAGCCCATGATATTGCTTTAAGTTTAACACTACCCGATCATTTAGCGATCATAGTAAATAAGGCACTTGCTTAACCTTTTTCCCGCGATTAACAACGAAAGTAATAATGCAGACTGCTCTAATATCTTAGAGCAGAGAGTCTGCACACTTCTCTGCTATGCTTTATGCCTAAGCTGAACTGAGATAAGCACCAACTACTCAGAGTTCAGCTTACCTATTTACTTAGAGGTAAGCGCACTAAAAAAATAAACGGCCCAATAACCAATGCCACAACCAGTCCGGTTAATAGCGCGCTTTGTAACATTAAGGCCGACCAGCACACAGATAAAATAATACTTAATAAGGCAATACGTTTCGCTTTTCTAGGAATACTGCGATATTTTTGCCAATCATGAATTAATGGCCCAAAGGTTTTATTTGCCAGTAATTTTTTTTGCATTCGAGGTGAAGATTTGGCAAAACAGGCCGCCGCCATGATCAGAAAAACCGTTGTTGGTAGCACAGGTAATACCGCACCTAATATAGCTAAACCAACACAAAATACTCCGGTGACTTTCAACAAGATAATCTTGGCTTTACTCTGCACTGATGGTGAAACAGGACAGGAACTGACATTAAATTTTGCGTCTTTACTTATTTCTCGCTCAGTAATAATCACTCTTTCCATGTATGAATACTCCCTATTTCAGGTATTAGTTGCCGGTGTTAGTATTAACTTTCACCTTGTTGTTAGTATCACGACTTTGACGAATTAGCACATCATCCGCTTGGCCATGGTTTTCTTGCATAGCACTAGATTTGGCTAACCTATCATAAAGCAACACGTTAACCGAGGCCGCTAGGTTCATACAACCAATAGTAGGAACATAGACAACTTCATCAGCACAATCGATGACTTGTTGCTTTATTGTGCCATCCTCAGGACCAAATATGTATACTGCCTGGGGTGGATGAATAAAGTGTGGCAATGGTGTAGCGCCTTCCACTAAGTCAACACATATGATTTTAGTCGTCGATGAGATATTTTCCAGTAAGTCTTTAATATTTATAAAATCCTCAACACCTAATAAAGGAATTTTCCCCTGAGCATTTTTAGTATCAGTTTTTAAAGCACCTTTATTATATTTAGCTGCTTGCTCATATCGTCTGCCGGTATAAAGCACTTGATCAACTTGATAACAACCAGCAGCACGCATTACCGCGCCAACATTGGTTGGGCTTTTTGGGTTAGTTAAAGCAATGGTAACGTGAGGTGGGCTTTGTTCTTTGTTTTTGTTCATACGTTTGCTCATAAAATTATTATAGCGTTTTATAGCCGTTACCTATCATGATGCCTTTCTTTCCTGGTTTTTTACTTGTTGCCAATAATTTTCTAATTCAGCTAAGTCATGTTCAGTAAAACTTTTACCCGATTGATGTACTTGTGCCTCCACGCCATGAAAGCGTTTAGTAAACTTTTTATTCGCCTGGCGAAGTAGTGTTTCGGGATCTTCTTTGGCATGACGACATAAATTTACTACTGCAAACATTAAGTCTCCTAACTCTTCGGCGAGCGCTTTCTTATTCAGTGACTTGGCCTCTAACTCGTCTTTAACTTCTTGTACTTCTTCTTCAATTTTAGCAAACACATCGTTGATGTTATGCCAATCAAAGCCGACATGTGCGCAACGTTTTTGAATCTTTGCTGCCTGCGATAAAGCCGGTAAGTTTTTCGGGATATCAGCTAAAAGGCTCAAGTTTTGCTTATCCGTTGTATTCGCCATTTCCCGCTGACTTTTTTGCTGCCTTTCGAGTATTTTTTCATTTTCCCAATTGGCTTTTATTTCAGCATCGCTGTGAAAATTCGCCTGAGCAAACACATGGGGGTGGCGGCGAATAAGTTTTTCACAAATGGCGGTTATAACACTATCAAAGTCGAAATACTGCTGTTCTTGACCTAACTGACTATAAAAAATCACCTGAAAGAGTAAGTCGCCTAGCTCCTTTTCCAACTCAACAAAGTCACCTTGTTCAATAGCATCAACTACCTCATAAGCCTCTTCTATCGTATGACTGGTTATTGAAGCAAAATCCTGCTTAAGATCCCACGGACACCCTGTAATAGGATCGCGCAGTTGCGACATGATCCAACGTAACTTTTCTATTGAAGGTTCATCATTAAGCATTATCAAATATCACATCCACTTTTGTATTGTTTTTTTCAGTTGCATTTACAATTTGTACTGTTGCCTTATAGCCCGATGTAATGACTCCAACTACTCTTATCCATGGCTTTGATAGATGCTGTTGAGCCACTAATTTGCCACTTTCATCATAAAAGTCCAGTAACAATGAACCACCTAGAAAGCTATCAAGAGATTGATGCTTGATGTGCAACTGCTCATGGACGCCGAAGCTTTGAGTAATATATGGCTCTAGTAGAATAATATTTTTCAGTGTTAATCTTAGACTACCTTTTCTGGGAACTACGCCAGCAACAGGAAGCTCTGTTCTCAATGAATCAATATATTTTTGTTGATTTTTATTTTCACTATTTTCAACATCTTCTTTGGAGTAAGTTTTTATTTCTATTGTCGGAATATTATTTTCATAACTTACAATGTATTCAACAGAACCATCACTTTCATATATTTCAATAACCTTTTTCTTGGATGTCTCTGATAGATATGCAACCCTACCAGAACCACCAATAGAGCTAGGTGAGAACAACATCACTCGACCATCAGAAGCAGTCCACTCCGTCAATGAGTCACCATCTTTACATGTAGAAAGGTTCAAAGGGTTGATTTCTTCAAATTCAGGTAAATAATTACTGCCAAAGGTATTTTCAATTTTAAAAAGTTTTTTTAATAACTTAACAGTCATTAGTGCATCGTATGTCGCAGAATGTGCATTATAAGTACTGATTGAAAATGCTTCACATAACTCTGTCAGCTTCATACTTTTTGTCAATTTGAATACAGTGTTTGCATATTCCATTACACATACAGCTTCATTATCCAATTTTACGTTAGCATGGCTAGCGATTGCACTGTTATATATTGCTTCGGTATCGTATTGAAGGTTATACCCTGCAATACGTCTGCCTTGTATCGCCAGTAATAGTTTTTCCGTAAGTGAATTGAATGATTCAGCATTACTCAATTCGCTGTCAACAATGCCATGAACCTTTGTTGCACTTTGCTCAATGGCAATACTTGGTTTGGCTCTTTCTGATAAAAGGATATTTTCATCCATATCCACTACTGCAATTTCAATAACCTGATACCCCTCAGACAAACCCGTAGTTTCTGTGTCAATTACAACAAATGAATTCAAGTAGTCAATATCACTTTCATCTGAATTAGATGTTTGTGGTTCTATATCATCGGGTTCTGGTTTTTCATTTGAATCAACAACTACGGACTGTTTATCTTTTTTCGGCGACTGACTAATTAAAACAACAATTAAAATTATCACAACTATGGCTATTACTATCACTGTATTCACTGACTACTCCTTCATTATTTATAATTTTTTAAATTACAAACTCATTACCCGTGATAACTTGCATTCCTCTTCTAAGCTATGACTGGTTATTGAAGCAAAATCCTGCTTAAGATCCCATGGACACCCTGTAATAGGATCGCGCAGTTGCGACATGATCCAACGTAACTTTTCTATTGAGGCTTGTTCTTTTAATATTTTATTCCGCTTGTTATTTTCGCTTTATTTACATTATGCATCACACAGGCTTGAGCCATATTAGTGCACTATAATTACAGCCGTCTCACCTGGCTTACATCATCTAATTGCCGTAATTTATCGAGAACACGCAGCAATAACTCACTATTTTCCACTTCCAGTTTTAGCTTCATACTCATGGTCTGCTTGGCTTTATCGGTATGACTTTCCATGCCTATAATACTTACTCTTTCATTGGCAATAATGGTGGAAATATCACGTAATAGACCTTGTCTATCACTACCAATAATTTGTGCCGTGGCTTGATAACTTTGTTTATGTGCATTGCCCCACTGCACTTCAACTAACCGCTCAGCTTGCAAACTAAGAGCATTGGCAAGTTGCTCACAATCTTGTCGATGTACTGAAATACCTCGGCCTTGCGTGATAAAGCCCAAGATGGTGTCACCTGGTACGGGCTGACAGCACTTCGCCATATGAGTGAGTAGGTTACCGACGCCAGAAACGGTTATGCCATTATCATCTTGCGCTAATGTTTTACTGGTTGGACTTTGTTTTACTAAACTTTGTGGGTCTATTTCAGCTTGAGGTTTTAATTTACTATCAAGCTGAGTAAAGTGATTAATAACTTGCTGTAATCTGGCGTTACCTGTAGCTAGTGCAACATAAAGATCATCTATAGTTTTCATATTAAAGCGTTTTGCTGCCGCTAATAAGTCTATAGTGGCTAAATCATATTTAGCTATTTCACTGTCAAATAACTCTTTGCCCTGAGCAATATACTTATCCCTATCAAGCAATTTAAAAAAGTGCTGAACTTTAGCGCGCGCGCGCGAAGAGTAGATATAATTTAAATTAGGGTTAAGCCAGTCTCTACTCGGATTTGGCTGTTTACTGGTTAATATCTCTACCTGATCACCCGTTTGTAACTGATGGGTAAAAGGCACTATTTTACCAAATACTTTAGCGCCAATACAACAATGACCAACATTGGAATGGATGTAATAAGCAAAATCTAATGGCGTTGCCCCCATAGGTAAATCGATAACGTCACCACTTGGGGTGAAAACATAAATCCGGTCTTCAAACACCTGACTGCGTAACTCATCAAGTAATTCACCACTTTCGCTAACATCATCTTGCCACTGCAAAATCTTTCGTAACCAACCAATTTTATCATCAAAACTATTATTTTTACCGCTGGCCGTGCCTTCTTTATAACGCCAATGCGCCGCAACACCAAGTTCGGCGTCATCATCCATTTGCTTGGTTCTGATTTGTACTTCTACCGACTTACCTGTTGGCCCTAACACCACAGTATGTATTGATTGATAGCCATTGGCTTTTGGGGTAGCCACATAATCTGAAAATTCTTTGGCTAGGTGTGGCCATTGGGTATGGACAATACCCAATGCAGAATAACAATCTTGTACTTTTTCGACCACCACACGCACAGCTCGCACATCAAAGAGCTGTTCAAAACCTAATGATTTTTGCTGCATTTTTTTCCAAATGCTGTAGATGTGTTTAGGACGGCCAAAAACGTCCCCTTTAATAGCTAAGGCATTAAGTTCACTCTTTAACTGACCAACAAAACTAGCCATATATTGCTCTCGCTCTAGTCGAGTTTCATCTAAAAGCTTAGCAATTTTTTTATAGACCTGCGGGTGCAGGTAACGAAATGAAATATCTTCAAGTTCCCACTTTAATTGGCCTATGCCTAAGCGGTTGGCTAGTGGCGCGTAGATATTAGCACTCTCTTTTGCCGCTAACACACGCGTTTCTTCATCACTATTTTTCTTTGCCCGTAAGTCGCATAGCCGTTCCGCTAATTTGATCACCACAGCACGCACATCATCCACCATAGCCAACAACATACGGCGAATATTATCTATATTCTGTGGGGTAGAGCCAAGGGCTTTATGACTTTGTTGGCGCAGCGCTTTAATGGCCGCCATCTGTTCGACACCTTGGCAAAGCATTAATATGTCTTTAGATAAGTGCTCTTTGACATAATCTATGGAAATAATATTATGCTCTAATAAGGGGGAGATAAAAGCCGCTACTAACGAGTCAGCATCTAGGTTCAAACCACTTAATATTTCCACCATTTCCATGCTTTTATGTTGCAAGTCGAACTTTACCGCACTGTCATGCTGATAAAAGTTACAGATTTGCAACCATAAAACAGACAAAGCCTTGGCCTTTACCTCGGTTAACGCTAAGTTGGTTAGCCATTGTTCAAAACTTTGCTCTGCTATTTGATGAGATTTACGCACGGAAACCATAGCTATTCCTTTGTCTTTGAAAGTTAACTTAATGTTAGCTAATACATATTTTGATGATCTTAAATGCTAAATACTATGAGTAAACAAGACCATAGTCTCAACATGCTTTGTTTGAGCAAACATGTCTATCAGTGATATTTTTTCAAGCTTGTAGCCATGAGCAATAAGAATTGCGCTATCTCTTGCTAAGGTTGCCGGATCACAGCTGACATATAAGACGCTAGGTATTTGTAGTTTAGCAATTTGACTTACTGCTTGCTCTGCTCCTGCTCTTGCTGGATCAAGCAGCACCTTATCAAACACTTGTCCATTAGCCCACGATGCTAATAACCAATGACTGTTCAAATCTGCCTGATAAAACTGACAATTATCAAGACCATTGACTTGAGCATTATGACTGGCTTTATCAACCATCACTTGTACACCCTCAACACCAACAAGCAGTTTTGCGTATTTTGCCAGCGCTAGGCTAAAATTTCCGAGACCACAAAATAAGTCCAGCACCTTATCACTAGGTAAAATATTTAACCAAGCTAAGGCTTGACTGATCATGGCATTATTAACCTGATGGTTAATTTGAATAAAATCACTACTGGCAAAATAAATTTTATTTTTATCGGCTAATGTATATGAAAATACCGCAGAGCTATTCTCTTTGCTACCCGCCAACCGCACTTGCTGGTTACCATCATCAATAATGACATGCCAACCATATTGCTGCGCATACGATTGCCAAAGCTCGATATCCGTAGCATTCATTGGCTTTAGTTGTCGAATAACCAGCACTACTTGCTTATCTTTTTGTCTTAGCTCGGGTAAGTGTTTTTCAAGTATATCCGCTTGAATGACTTCTATATGACCTATGGCAGATTTTACGGTAAGTTGTGCCAATAACTTTTTTAGCAAGGGAAAAATGTCATTCAGTGGCTCAACTAAGACCGGGCATGACTTGATTGCGGCTAATTGATTGGTGGATTTTTGTCTAAAGCCGATAGTTGCGTGGGATTTTTTATCAAATTGAACACCTATACGGGCTTTACGCCGATAATGCCAAGGGCTACTTTTTATCGGCGCTTGCCAAGGTAAGTCTTTGCCGTCAACTTTTACCACGTTATCTTGGCTGCTAAAAAAGCGAGAAAAAAGCTCGCTGACTTTATCTTGTTTGAACCGCAGTTGCTCTGTTATATCAAGCATTTGCAGATCACAGCCACCACACACACCAAAGTGCTGACACTGAGGCTCGACCCTATGCTCGCTTTGCTTGCCAATAGCAATGAGTTTAGCGCGAGCATATTTGCTTTTTTGTTCGATAATTTTCACATCGACCACTTCATTGGGTAAAGCTCCAGCTATAAATACCGGTTTATTTTGCCAACGGGCAACACCGACACCATTTATATCGAGCTTTTCAATACTAACGGTCAAGCGCTGATTGCACGTTTGTGGTTTAACTGTTGCTTTAAAAAAATTTGCCATTTTCACCCTAGAACTAACGCTTACTTTATTACCAATATATCTATTTCAGCAGGAGCTTAGCCATCTATACTATTAATTTATAGCCGCTTATGAGATTATTTATGTTAACTTGGATAATCGATTAGATAGTTAATTATTTCAACGAGTATTTTACCCTAAATTGACAAAAAAAGTTCAACTAAAAATGCATAAAATAAGCCTGAAAGACTGGGTTATCATACTCACTATTATCCCGACAACGTTAATCAGTTTTGGTTTAGCTAGTTATTTTTCTTATAGCCGCTCAGTAGAACTTAATGACATCCTTGAACAACGTGCTAAAAGCATCATTGAACCGATAGCTATTGCCAGTAAAGGCCCTTTACTTAATAAAAACAGAGATAAGCTTCGCCAACTAATAGGGTTTACGCACCGAAGTCAATCAAACATAGTCAACAGCATTGTTATTTTTACCGCAGATAATCAAGTTTTTGTCGCTAGTGCCTATCGTGGCGATACCCATTTAATGAGATTAAATGCCGGGGAAAAGCTGCCAAGTCACACCAGTATGCAAAACATTGACGACTATATTATCTTTAGAACGCCTATCATTGATGAAAACTATAACCCTCTAGTAAATAAAAACTTCCCCCCTAACCCCACACACAATAGCGCAAGACCTTCCCCCGTTGGTTACATTGCTATGCAAATTGATAAGAGTCAGCTCAATTTCCAACAGCAAAGCCAATTTATAGTAGCGTTTGCACTTGCTTTACTTGGCTCTTTACTCAGCGCAATATTTGCCCTGAGACTCATTAAAAAAGTAACTAAGCCAATAAACTCTATGGTGCAAGCAATTGAGCGTATTAGAGAAGGGAAATTAGATAGCAGAGTAAGTGGTCAACTCATTGGCGAACTTAACTTTTTAAAAAATGGTATTAATGCCATGGCGCAGTCTCTTGATAACTACCAAAACGAGATGAACGCCAGTATAGATCAAGCCACCATAGATCTACGGGAAAGTTTAGAGCAATTTGAAATACAAAACGTAGAACTCAGCATTGCTAAACGTAAGGCTCAAGATGCTAATAGGGTAAAATCTGAATTTTTAGCCAACATGAGTCATGAGTTACGTACACCACTAAATGGAGTTATTGGCTTTACTCGGCAAGTGCTAAAAACCCCCTTGACTGAAAATCAGCGGGATTATTTACAAACCATTGATCGCTCAGCAAACAATTTATTAACCATTATTAATGATATTCTCGATTTCTCTAAGCTCGATGCCGGGAAAATGGTTATTGAAAACATTCCTTTTTCGTTACGAGAGTCTCTTGAGGAAACACTCACCTTACTAGCCCCATCAGCTCATAAGAAAAATATTGAGCTATCAATAAATATTCCCCAAGAAATACCCGATTCACTGGTCGGTGATACGATGCGGATTAAACAAATTATCACTAACTTAATTAGTAATGCGATAAAATTCACCCCACAAGGCTCAGTTAATGTCGATATAGTCTATGAAGAAGAGAACCAAAAAAATATCAAATTAAAAATTATCGTCAATGACACTGGCATTGGTATGACTAGCAAGCAACAAAGAACAATTTTTGATGCCTTTACCCAAGCTGATCAGAGCATTACTCGTTTATACGGCGGCACAGGTTTAGGCCTAGTGATTTGTCAACGACTCGCACAAGAGATGCTTGGCGATATAGGTTTTACCAGTGAAAAAAATCAAGGATCCAGTTTTTGGTTTACTTTTCAATGTGAAGTAAATGCTATGCCATTAATACTAGAGTTGGACAATAAGCATTTAGCAAATAAGACCCTGCTCTACTATGAAGAAAACGATCACAGCAGAGAAGCGACTAAGAATATATTAAAGCACTGGCAGATGAACGTTACTAGTGTGACTAACAAACATCAATTATCTCAAGTGATTTCTCACAGTAAAGAAACACAACGAGGCTTTGACTATGCACTTATCGGCCATAACCAGGCAGCTACAGCCTTAAGTGACTTGAAGAAAACCATTACAGAATTACAACCCATCACCAGTAATATACATCTGGCATTAAATAATCACTCGCCTAGTTTACCGGAGGCGCTCATTGCCTGTGGTGCTATTAGCTGTATGAGCAAACCGCTAACATCAAGTAGTTTGAGTAAAGGATTACAGCCGATGATAAAAGCTGAATCACAAAAACTTACCCTTGCTGCACCTATAGGAAAAATATTACCCATTAAGGTCTTGGCGGTTGATGATAATGAAGCCAACCTGAAACTAATTAAAGCCTTATTATTAGAGCAAGTTGCTGAAGTGGTGGTTACCGACAATGGCATGTCAGCCATCGAGCTTTGTAAATCAGAAACTTTTGCGCTTATTTTTATGGATATACAAATGCCGATATTAGACGGTATTAGCGCACTTAAAGAGATTAAAATCTTACCTGGCCACAGTAACACACCCATTATTGCCGTTACTGCTCATGCGTTAAGTGGTGAAAGGGAGAAAATGCAGCAACAAGGCTTCAATGCCTATATGACTAAACCAATAGATGAAGCAATGTTGCGTCATATAATCTATGAGTATTGTGACTTCAACCACTTAGTAAGCTCAGCTGCCCCCCTTATCACCAGTAGCAGATTGGCCGAGGTTGAAAATTTTTCAAAAGTCATTGATTGGCCTTTGGCGTTAAAGCGCAGTGCTAATAAAGCTGACTTAGCTAAAGAAATGTTTTTAGGGTTAATCGAGAGCTTACCGCAAATTCAACAAGATATTCATCAAGCTATTGCTGCACAAGATATCGCTCTACTTAAGCGTTTAGTCCATAAACTCAACGGCGCTTGTTGTTATACTGGTGCACCAAGTTTAGCAAAAATCACCGCGCATTTAGAAACACAGTTGAAAATGGGCATAGGCTTAGAAGAACTTGAACCTGAGTTTTTAGAGTTTTTTGATCATATAGAACAAGTTTTACTTGCTGTGCCTGAAGCACTAAAACAAATGAGTGTTAACAGCCATTAACTTTTTTAGCTCATTAAAAAACAACAATATTTGTTGCTTTTTTAGGGGGTGACTTGATTGTTACTACTTAGCTCTTATTGCTTAGCCTCTTGCTAGCGAGGTTATTGCTAACTGGATAATCGGCAATGGCTAACGGATCACTAGCGGATAGCGATTTTTGGTGAGGTATCTATATCTCCATCTTCTGAAATAACCGCAACGCCACCATTGCACTGCATTACCGCTAAGCTATGACCCTCATCATTACGAACAAAGGTAATTTCATAGCCAAATTTTCCTAAACTACTCGCAGAGAATTTTTGCGCTAAGGATAATTTATTCCACCAAACTGACTGCTCTGGAGCTTCCTTTCTACGCTCAAGCATTGGTTTCATCTGTGTTTGCATCACTTATCCTCACTTATTTTCATGTTGAATCCCTTCCCGCACTCTATCCATTAAAGTGTAGCTTATAATTTCAACAAACAAAATAAATGACAAAAATATACCTCACTGCAACCTTTGCAAATAAGTAACTAACCTAACGAATCGGTGCCCTAGCCTCCCGCATAAGTTGCTTCATATCACGTACTGCTTTATCTAAGCCATCAATAACTGCACGAGCAATAATGGCATGACCAATATTTAGTTCAATAATTTCTTTAATGGCAGCAATAGGCTTAACATTAAAATAATTCAAGCCATGGCCCGCATTTACTTTTAAGCCTAAGCTATGTGCATACTTAATACCTGCCGTTAAACGTTCAAGTTCTATCTGCTGCTCATCTGGTGAGGTGAGATCAGCATAGTGCCCCGTATGAATCTCTATATAAGGAGCTTTACTAGCAACAGCAGCATCAATTTGTGCTGTATCGGCATCGATAAATAAGCTGACCATTATGCCAGCTGCAGATAACTGTGCCGTTGCCTTAGTAACTTTATCTAATTGCCCAACAACATCTAAGCCGCCTTCGGTGGTAAGCTCTGCACGCTTTTCTGGTACTAAACAACAAAATGCTGGCTGAACTTCACAGGCAATAGCAATCATTTCATCAGTAACAGCCATTTCGAAGTTCATCCGGGTATCTAAGGTCTGCTTTAAGACATGAATATCTCTGTCTTGAATATGGCGCCTATCTTCACGTAAATGGACAGTAATACCATCTGCTCCCGCATGTTCTGCCACACTAGCGGCATAGACAGGATCAGGATAACTAGTACCGCGAGCCTGTCTTAACGTGGCGATATGGTCAACATTTACACCTAATAATAATTCAGTCATTTTATTCTCTTTTTGTTTTTTTTGATGTTTTCTGACGATATAAATAGCTAAAATTTATTTTTTGTTAGCAAAAAGTTTCCGGCTATTTAATGGTTTATTGCCAAGTAACTGGTTAATAACCTGCCGCATTAACAACTTAAAGGTATAGCTAACCTCTGCTGGTACACTGGTATTACATAACGCGTCGCGCTGAGCAATTGCTTGTAAATGGATTTTATCAAAGCAATGAGCACTTTGTTTAGGCATAGCTCCATAGACAGGGACAAAGCCTTGCTCGTCGATATAATGAAAGTGACTAACATCGTGCTCAAATACAGGGCTAAAGTCAAATGATAGCCCTAACTCTTCCAGCAGCGCCAGTTCAAATAAGCGTAATTGTGGTGCGATGGCTTCTTCTTGAGATAGGGCGGTCAAAGTAGCTTGATATTGACAGAATAGCTGCGGACAAGCTATGTGCTCTGTTAACAGACGAATCAACAATTCGTTAAGATAAAAAGAACTAAACAGGCTATGTTTTATCAGCGAAAATGATTTGGCAATGGCATCAATTTGGGTGATTAGCTTAACGTTACCTTGACCTTTCAATGTCAATCGTAGCGGTAAAAAAGGCTGAATTAAGCCTTTTTTTATCGAACGCTTAGATTGGCCAACGTAGACCAATGCCGTCACTTTACCATCTTGCTCAGTTAATAAATCAACTAACAGCTGATTTTCACGATATGGTCGACTATGTAAAACAAATGCGTTTTGTTCAATCATCTACCACATTCCAATTAACCCGTGTAATCATCACCATAACCTAAGCTGCGTAATGCTCGTTCATCATCTGCCCATCCAGATTTCACTTTCACCCAAGTCTCAAGATATACCTTACTATCAAATAAATTTTCCATATCACGTCTAGCTTCCTGACCTATGGTTTTCAAGCGTTCACCTTTATTACCAATGACCATACGTTTTTGGGTCTCACGTTCAACTAAGATCAACGCGTTTATATGGATAATTCCTTTCTGATCCACCTTAAATTGCTCTATCTCTACCGTAATAGAATATGGCAATTCATCACCGGTAAAACGGATAAGTTTTTCACGAATGATTTCAGAAGCCATAAAACGGCTAGATCGATCGGTGATGTGATCTGCTGGGAACCAAAAATCACTTTTACCTAACGAGGTTAAACATAATTGGCGAATGGTATCAACACCCTGTCCCTTACTTGCAGAGATAGGCACAATATCCCTAAATTCGTGCATCGCTCCTAGCTTCTTCAGATGAGGTAATAAATCATCTTTGTCCGCGATGTTATCAATTTTATTAACAACCAATATACAAGGAGAACCACTTTGTTTGACTTTAGTTAGTACCAGTTCATCGTCTTGAGTCCAATGCGTTCCTTCAACTAGGAATACTATTAATTCAACTTCTGCAATGGTACTACTAGCTGCACGGTTCATTAACCTATTGATGGCACGTTTTTCTTCGGTATGTAAACCTGGGGTATCTACTAATATTGCTTGCCTATTTTCTTCAGTCAATATACCTAAAATACGATGACGAGTCGTTTGTGGTTTTTTAGAAGTAATACTGATTTTTTGCCCTAACATGGCATTTAATAATGTTGATTTACCAACATTGGGGCGACCGACAATAGCAATTAAGCCTGCGTAGGTAGCTGAGGTATCGTTGTGCATAATTTATTTTTCTCGTGCTTATTTTTTTACTGGGTTACTTTTAGTATGTCGGATATTTGCTAATTTGGCTTGTTTTAATGTGCTATTTTTTACCTCGTTAGCTTGTTCAATCAATGCAAGTATTTGCTGAGCAGCGGCTTGCTCTGCTTTTCTACGGCTAGTTCCTTTGGCGACAACCTCTTCGCTGATCACTGACGTTTGACAACGAACGGTAAACTCTTGGTTATGGGACTGTCCTGTAGTATCAATTACATCATAACTGGGTAATGGAATTTTTCTACCTTGTAGAAATTCTTGCAAGCGCGTTTTAGGATCTTTTTGTTCATTGCCAGGTTTAATTACCGCCAAGCGACTATCAAACCAACTTAATATAAGTGTTTTACAGCGATCGATAGTAGAATCAAGGTAAACAGCACCAATGATGGCTTCTATGGCATCCTCTAAAATAGACTCACGACGATGTCCGCCACTTTTCAACTCTCCTGGACCGAGTATTAGGTATTCGCCCAAATTAAATTCTCGAGCCACTTCAGCTAAAGTGACGCCCCTTACTAAACTAGAGCGCATCCGAGTTAAGTCACCCTCGTCCTGCTTGGGGAATTTATCAAAAAGTGCCTCTGCAATAACAAAGCCTAAGATAGAGTCCCCAAGGAACTCCAGTCTTTCATTATGAGGTCCTTTGGCGCTACGGTGAGTAAGTGCTTGCACCAACAATGTCGATTCATTAAATTCATAACCAAGCTTTTTGGCTAATCGAGCAAGATTACGAGGATTAATTTTCACGATATAACTCTATATGCCAGGTAAAAAAAATAGCCATGTTAAATGATAGCGCCTATGCGTTCAAAACGAATACCGGTAGGCAACCATTGCGGTAAAAAGCTGTCTTCGCTGCGCTCAAAATCAAAACTCATCCAAATAGCAACAGCCTCACCGACAAGGTTTTCTTCAGGGACAAAGCCCCAAAAACGTCCATCTAAGGAATTATCACGGTTATCACCCATGACAAAGTAATGCTTCGCCGGCACTAAAAACTCATCCGCTGCGGTCCCTGGCTGCTGGAAGTAATGGCTAACTCGGGCTAAGGTCTGACTGTCATTTAATACCTGGTGACTTTTATTCAACATTTTCGAGGTAAATTCATTCATGCCAAACTCAGCATCTGGCCCGTCATATTTACCAATAAAAGTTTGCTCTATTTGTTCAAATTCAGGGCACTTGGCATCAGTTTCTTGACAGGCGCGCTTAATATAAAGTAATTTATTTCGAAAAATAATACGATCACCTGGTAAACCAATCACTCGCTTAATATAGTCAACCCTAGGGTCTTGTGGATATTTAAACACCACAACGTCACCATGTTCAGGAAGACCGTTTTCAATAAACTTATGTCTTAACACCGGATCTTTCAAGCCATAATTGAATTTATTCACTAGAATAAAATCACCATCAAGTAAGGTTGGCATCATTGAGCCAGAGGGTATTTGAAATGGTTCGTATATAAAAGAGCGTAAAATTAAAACAAAGGCTATTACCGGAAAAATTTGTATCGCTGTATCAACTAAGGGTGATGGCTCTGTTAAGGTAGCTAATGCCTGAGGAGTTAACTCAGCAGCGGATATTTCTTTTGCTGAAACCTCAGCGGCAGCAGCTTTGAGCTTACGCTGTGGCGCTAAGTAAAACTTATCAGCAAACCAAACCACTCCTGTTAACCCAGTAATTATCACTAAAATAATCGAAAAATAAACGGCCATACTATTCCTATTTTAAAATGCTATTTTGCAAAAATTAGCGACAATAATGCTCTACTATCACTAATTTAAATTGTGGCGTAACGGCTTGAACTAACTATCGAGCTTAAGCACGGCTAAAAACGCTTCTTGTGGTACTTCAACATTACCCACTTGCTTCATGCGTTTTTTACCATCCTTTTGCTTTTGCAAAAGCTTTTTCTTACGACTAATATCACCACCGTAACATTTAGCCGTAACATTTTTACGTAACTGTTTAACGGTTGTTCTCGCAATAACGTTATTGCCAATAGCCGCTTGAATAGCAATATCAAACTGCTGACGATGAATCAACTCTTTGAGTTTATCTACTAATAAACGTCCACGTGCGGCTGAATGAGTTCTATGGGTGATCATAGCTAAAGCATCTACTCTGTCACCATTGATCATCACATCCACTCGCACCATATCGGCAGTCTGAAATCTAATAAAATGATAATCTAGTGATGCATAACCACGACTGGTAGATTTGAGTTTGTCAAAAAAGTCCATCACCACTTCAGCCATCGGTAATTCATAAGTAACTGCCACTTGATTACCATGATAAATAATATCTTTTTGTACACCACGTTTTTGAATACAAAGCTTAATCACATTGCCTAGATACTCTTGTGGTACTAATATATTTGCTTGAACAATAGGCTCTCGAATTTCATCAATATTATTAACTGCAGGTAAGTCGGAAGGGTTATCAATAGATAACAAGTCACCATTAGTACAGACAATTTCATAATTTACCGTTGGCGCTGTGGTAATTAAATCAAGATCATATTCACGAGCAAGACGCTCTTGAACGATTTCCATGTGCAACATGCCAAGAAAACCGATACGAAAACCAAAACCTAAGGCGGATGAGTTTTCTGGTTCAAAAAATAAAGAGGCATCGTTAAGGCTTAATTTATTCAGTGCATCTCTAAAGTTTTCATAATCTTCTGAGCTTATTGGAAATATGCCTGCGTAAACTTGTGGCTGAGCTTTAGCAAAACCTTTTAATGGCTTAGACGCTTCTTTTTTACTGATAGTGATAGTATCGCCCACTGGCGCACCGTGAATTTCTTTGATGCCGGCAATAATAAAGCCAACTTCACCTGTTCTTAAAATGCCCGTTTCTTTTTGTTTAGGGGTGAAAATTCCGATTTTATCGATTTGGTGAACTTGCCCAGTAGACATCACCAACATTTTATCGCCTTTTTTAACTTCACCATTCATTATCCGAACCAGTGAAACAACACCTTGGTAATTATCAAACCATGAGTCTACAATCAAAGCTTGTAATGGTGCATCTCTATCACCTTTTGGTGGTGGGATATTTTTAACGATAGTTTCTAATACATCTACAATGCCCAAACCTGTTTTAGCCGAGCAAGTTACGGCATCCGTAGCATCAATACCTATGATATGTTCTATTTCTTCAGCAACACGTTCTGGTTCGGCTTGCGGTAAATCAATTTTATTTAAAATTGGAATAACTTCTAAATCCATTTCAATGGCGGTATAGCAGTTAGCAACGGTTTGTGCTTCCACACCTTGCCCTGCGTCTACCACCAATAAAGCGCCTTCACATGAAGCCAAAGAACGTGAGACTTCATAGGAGAAATCGACATGGCCAGGGGTATCAATAAAGTTTAGTTGGTAAGTTTCACCATCTTTTGCTTTATAGTCTAAGGTAACACTTTGTGCTTTAATGGTAATACCACGCTCTTTTTCTATATCCATAGAATCAAGCACTTGCGCTTCCATTTCTCGGTCTTCTAAACCACCGCAATGTTGTATTAGACGGTCAGCAAGAGTTGATTTACCGTGATCAATGTGGGCAATAATTGAGAAATTTCGAATGTTTTTCATAAAAGGCAGTCAAATAAAAAGCGTTAAAATAATATAATGGCGTGATTTTAACGAATTAACTGCCTTGGGGCTATCTTTTGTTCAGATATCTTTTGTTTCAAGCCGTAACAGACTAAGACTTTATTTACCTTGGCTTGGCGAAGGAACAACTTCAATGATCTTAGGCTGTAAGTTTTCACTATTTTTGCCTTGTTTTTGCTTAAACTTAGCCAGCCTATAACCCAAGTAGCCTCCTATTAAACCCAAACCTAGTGCAATTAACTCATGGGCTAATATTTGCTGGTTAACCAGCCATTGTCCGACGGCGGAAAACGTAATCAAGCCAAATAAAGGTAGTAAATAGACTTGACCGGCGCTCGATAATACATGTTTTTCCGGCAAAGTTAATACGACACTATCACCCAGCTTTAGGGTTTGACCAATAACATTACGATCATAGGGTAACGTTAGGGTAAGCTTGGCTTGTGGCAGTGCTTTAGCGATTTGGCCACTGCCACAGCTATCAACTTGTGCACAACCACTGCATGCTGATTTTATTTGACTGGTAACGGTAACTTGCCCAGCTTCAATAGCAACGACATTGGCGAGCTCTTTAATCATCTTTCTGCTCCCTTTATCCCACGTTGAGTATTGTTGCTTACCTTCATTTTTGTTACAGCAACAATAGATTCGGCAATTTTTTTGGCGGTAGCTAGAGGAATAGCTCCAACCACGCCAACCTCAATGCCTTGAATTATCTGATTAAAGATTATTGTTGCGCCATCACTTGCATATTCAGGCGCTCTAAACTTTTCATGACTAAGGCTAACATAGACAGATATTTCAACTAAGCCATCTGAAAACAACATAAACTCAACGGCTTTATCATCACCCTGATGATAGTTATTTAGCTGATGTTGGTTAGATTTTATCACAGCAAAGCCTTGCGGTAACCAATCAACTTGCCAAGACAGACTTTTGTTTTGTTGTTGATTATTTAACTTAATAACACCTGGCAATTCAGATGATTGCAATTGCACTAAGTTTTCCGATAACTGCTCACTAACTTCAAGGTGGGTAAATTGAATTTGCTCTAGTAACAGCCCTTGACGGGTAAATATCGCCATTTTTAACAGCAGACCGGTCTGCTGATCAAGCCAAAGCCAATAACTATAACGGTACTTATCTTTTGCGACAATACGTACCAGCTGCGCAACTCGACCCAACACTCGACTGCGGCCGACAGAAATAAAACGATAGCTATCTTCAATCGCACTAATATCACCGCGAAAAATTGTCGGGATAGGGCTGTTAACATCATTAGAAATAATTGAATAAGGTTCTTGTTCGGGTTCGATATAGCTAACAATAGCCCCTTGGCGCAATATATCACGGCGAGGGCCATTAAGGCGGGAAAAAATCTCTAACTCTTGACTATCTTCGGCAATGCCATGCAACCAATGATAGGGCTCGGCATGATTATTTTTAACGACAACAAAAGAGGTAGTAAAATTTAGCTGACGTAATGATTTTGATAGTTGCTCTAACCAAAGCTTGGCTGACTCTGTATCAGCAGCTATAGCTGATACATTAACGCTTAACAGCAATAACAAAAGTGCCGAAAATTTCATAGGTTCTCAAAGAGGTTGGCTGAAAGTTTAATTATCAACTAATTCAACCAATCAAGCTATTTTATATTGCTACCTAATTTCACTTGTTGGTTATGATCTTTTAACAGCGCGTGTAACCGACGCTGTTGTGCCGCTCTTTCGCCAGCTAACTGCTCATTCAGTACTTTTTTGTTTTGCTGGCTTGACTCACCTTGAGGTGATTGCATGGTAAAGCTTACTGGGTTGGCATAACCAGTTAAAGGCATGGTTTGCACCACCTGGCTTGGTGTTACTGGAATTGAGTTTTCTGCAACATTATTTTGCACACCAACAATCATTAAAGCGGCTGCCGAAGCTGCAATAGCAACCTGCCCCATGGGTTTAACAAAACTGGATACTTTGGCTTTAAAACGCATGCTGGCATCGATAACAGTGTTGGTATTTTGCACCGTTTCACTTACTGGTAAAAGCACATTGTCGGCAGACGAAGAGTCATCACTTTTCGCATCTTGCTGTACAAAAGCTTGTGTAGATGAGTTAGGTGATAATATCGTCGCCTCGAGAGCAATAGCAGCTGAAATTGTTTTGCTTAAGTCGAGTTGCAGTGATTGAGGTACCTCATCACGTAATACATCCCCTATTAAGTGATAGGTTTGCCAAGTACTTGATAAGTGTTCATCCTTGAGCATATTATCAACTAAGTTTGCACTGACACTATCGTCTGTTGATGGCGAGTAGTTATCCACTAATGCAGATATTGACTCTGATTTAAATTCACTCATACCTTTACCTTAAAAACACTTAGTTAAATTTTTCGTTCACAAATGACTTAGTTACTTTTTTGTAACAAGGGTCTAATTTTCTTGTCTATGGCATCACGTGCTCTAAATATACGTGAACGCACGGTGCCTACTGGACACTCCATTATCGTCGCAATTTCTTCATAGCTTAAACCTTCAATTTCGCGAAAATTAATCGCTAACCTTAAATCTTCAGGTAATGACGCCATGGTACTAAAGATAATGGTCTTAATTTCCGCGGTAAGTAAGATCTTTTCAGGAGAGGCATTCTCTCGTAAAGCACCACCAGCATCATAAAGCTCCGCATCATCGATTTCTACATCGTTACTTGGCGGTTTACGAGCAAGCGCCACACTGTGGTTTTTTGCACAATTAACCGCAATACGATATAGCCAAGTATAAAAAGCACTTTCACCTCTAAAATTCGGTAATGCTCTATAGGCTTTAATAAAAGCCTCTTGTACTATATCGGGTACATCGCTATGATTTTTAACATAGCGACTCACTAAATTGGCAACTTTGTGCTGATATTTAGTTACCAACAGGTTAAACGCATTTTTATCGCCACGCTGAACCCGCTCAACTAATTGTTGATCTATATTTAGTTCGCTCTTTTGAGCCATATCCTTTAACACTGACAATTGATTTGTACTCATATTTTCCATTGGCTCGTAACAAACGCATAAAATAAGACTTATGTTTTTATAAAAAGTTCTTTTTATTTTTGATCTTTTTTAACAATGTGCATTATTGGTTTATCGAGCAATGATATTATTAATGCCAGAAGGTATTTAAACGCTATTATCTGGCGGCTTATATCTATGTATTATAGAATACCTCAAATTTCTTAACTTATATATTCGCTTTAACAGCAGAATTTAACCAATACCGCATGACCCAACAAAATAATTGTGATGTTTTAATCATCGGCAGTGGCGCCGCAGGTTTAACTTTAGCGCTACATCTAGCTAAAAATGCCGATGTGGTAATTTTAAGTAAAGGGCCCTTAAATGAAGGCTCTACTTTTTATGCTCAAGGTGGTATTGCCGCGGTATTTGATGAAAATGATAGTGTTACTGCTCATATTGAAGATACTTTAATTGCCGGTGCCGGTCTATGTGACGAAGAAATCGTCCGCTTTACCATTGAAAATGCTAAATCTTGTCTAGAGTGGCTAATAAGCCAAGGTGTCGCCTTTGATAAAGAGCCAGGAAATAATGGCGCAGACCGCTATCATTTAACCCGCGAAGGTGGTCATAGCCATCGCAGGATTTTACATGCGGCTGATGCTACTGGGCAAGCAATTCAACTTACTTTAGCCGAGCAAGTTAAGCAACATTCTCGTATACGTATATTTGAACGTTTTAATGCCATAGACCTTATTTGTCAGCCTAGCTCCACGGGTAATCAAGCAAAACAATGTATTGGTGCTTATATATGGAATAGAAATACTGAAAAAGTAGAAAGTATTTATGCACAAAAAACTATTTTGGCTACTGGTGGCGCCAGTAAAGTTTACCAATACACCTCGAATCCTGATGTAGCCAGTGGTGATGGTATTGCGATGGCATGGCGTGCTGGCTGTCGCGTTGCCAATATGGAGTTTAATCAATTTCATCCAACCTGTTTATTTCATCCTTCAGCGGGTACTTTTTTATTAACAGAAGCACTGCGCGGCGAAGGCGCCAAGCTAAGACGCCCTGATGGCAGTCGTTTTATGCCCGACTTTGACGAGCGTGCCGAATTAGCACCGCGTGATATTGTCGCTCGGGCTATTGATTATGAAATGAAACGTTTAGGTGCTGATTGTATGTACCTTGATATTAGTCACAAATCCAGTGAATTTATCAAACAGCACTTCCCTACTATTTATGAAAAAACCATGTCTTTGGGCATTGATATCACTAAACAACCTATTCCTATCGTACCTGCCGCGCATTATACCTGTGGCGGAGTGATGGTGAATAAACAAGGTAAAACTGATATTAGCCAACTTTATGCCATTGGTGAAATGTCATATACCGGCCTGCACGGTGCCAATCGTTTAGCCAGTAATTCACTGCTCGAATGCCTGGTCTTTGCCCGCGCAGCAGCTGTCGAGATTAGTGCAACGTTAAGACAAGATAATCGCTATTTAACCCTACCGCCATGGGATGAAAGCCGCGTAACCGACTCGGATGAAGAAGTTGTTATTCAACATAATTGGCACGAATTAAGATTATTTATGTGGGATTATGTCGGCATTGTCCGGACAACAAAACGCCTTGAACGAGCATTGCATCGAGTAGAGTTATTACAACAAGAAATTGAAGATTATTACCAAAACTTTAAAGTAAGTAATAATTTACTGGAATTAAGAAACTTAGTGCAAGTAGCTGAGCTCATCATAAAGTGTGCCATGGAGCGAAAAGAAAGTAGAGGCTTGCATTACACCTTAGATTACCCCGATATGTTACCTACCGCTCAACCAACAATCCTTTCACCCGTTAATCTAAGCTAATAATATGCGTCTTTAGGTGACGTCACCGAGTTGCTTTATTACCCGAGCAAGACGAGAAAAGTCTTGCTTAGAAAAGCTATCCCTATATATAAATAACTGTTTAGGGATGTTATTGGCGGCATTACTGCGTGGCGTGAGTATCGGCTCACTTGGTACCATAACTAACCAACAGCCGATAAAGCTTACTCTACTTGCTGCTAATAGTTGATAACTTGTCGGACTGCCAGCTAGATAAAAGCCGCCAGTTGCCGTTAAGGTAAAAGAACGGCTTATGGCGCTAGCATTGTTAATGGATAAAAACACACTAAGACCTATTAGACTTACTAGGGCCAAGCATTGAGCTAAAAGATAATAAAAGCTAGTACTAACAAGGATAGTTAAGCATATTAACACGACTACAAAGCTATATAATGCTAGCTTATAGCGAGAGTTTCGAACATTAATATTATAGTTTGACGCGTTTGAGTATAAATTGCACCATAGCGTTGAGTTCTGTGTCTTCACAATGTTCATGCCCCATAAACCATGCAAATAATTCTGGGTCTTGGCAAGTGAGTAAACGTTCAAAGGTGAACTGCTCTTTTATTGATAAGTCATCATAGGCTTCATCAACAAAAGGAATAAACAATACATCTAATTCTAACATTCCGCGACGACATGCCCACTTTAGCTTAGCCTTATTAACTTTTAACACACTAGTAGAGTTTTCATCATGTGTCACTGTATTGCTTGAAACGTCATTACCAGACATAAATACCCTTAATTGATTATCACACGGGCATTGTAGCAATAACTCACCGAGCACAGCTATTAAAAACACTAATTTTCACTAATATAAATCCAAGATCTAGTTGTTTTTAGCAATTTCGTCCCTATTCTATAGTTAACCTTTAATCGTCCAGCAAAGCTAGTCCCACGCTTTTTCATAGAGTTCATTATGACAATAACAACCAATACACAATTACCTGCTTTAACTCAGTTGCCAAGTACCTATCTTATTGAGCTTAACAATTTTGGCGCCATTTCTTTATCTGGTGAAGAGCAAAGTAAATATTTGCAAGGACAAGTAACCTGTGATGTTAATAACAGCACAGAGCAAAGCTTACTTGTCGGTGCTCACTGTGATGCTAAGGGAAAAGTTTTTTCTGTTTTCAGATTAATTAACCGCTCAGCTGCTCACTTATTATTACAACCTAAAACCAGTATTGACAGCTCACTTAACGCGTTGAAAAAATTTGCTGTTTTCGCTAAGGTCACTATTGAAGAAGTTAAAGACTTAACGTTTATCGCCTTAGTGGGTGAACAAGCCAGTGTTTTATTACAGCGTGAATTCTCTCAAGTACCTGATACTTTAAACCCCGTGGTACAAATTAACTCAACCAGCTTAGTTTATATCTCAGGTGAACAGCCTCGCTATATCATCATAGATGATCCAGCCGCTATTACCTCACTAGTTACATCCTTGGCACTACCGATGTTTTCACAAAAGGTATGGGATTTATTAGAAATAACCCAAGGGTTTCCTATATTAACCGCCAGCACTAGCGGCCATTACGTGCCCCAGATGCTTAACTTACAAGCCATTAATGGTATTAGTTTCACCAAAGGCTGTTACTTAGGGCAAGAAACGGTCGCTAGAATGCAATATTTAGGTAAAAACAAACGCGCACTATTTTCTCTGCATAGCCAACTTGAGCAGGACCTACAAGAGGATGACGTAATACAAAAGCAATTAGGCGAGAACTGGCGAAAAGCTGGCGATATTCTAGCCTATTATCAAGCCGATGATGGCAACTGTTACCTACAAGCGATTTTAGCTAATGATGCTGACCAACCTACCATGCGTATCGCTGCACAAGTTGCCAGCGTAGTAACAAAGCAAGCATTACCATATACCCTCGATACTTCAAAATAAGAGTTTCAGAAATCCTGAGTGATTCATGATTAAGGCGCATCTTTTTATTCAGGGTTACTCCCTTAAAAATAGATGCAACGATGAGCATGAACCTCTCAGGAATTCCCGCAGGGCTGGTTTAGATACGCATTATGCTACGTTCTTGATTTCGACAATGGATATAACCATTATCGTCAATCAACGCCTTGCCTAAAGACGTATCTAATTCCAGCTGAACCCTTCACTTTGAGGTAACAAGGGTATACACCCTTGCCCCTGTATAAGCACAATACTTGAATGATTAGGATAAAAAATGAAAATTGCAAAACATAATGTTGTTGTTATGCATTATGCCGTATCTGACGGCGAAGGTACTTTAATCGATAGTTCATACGATGATAAGCCGATGGCTATTATTCAAGGTACTGGCTATTTAATTGCTGGCTTAGATGATGCCCTTATTGATCACCAAGCGGGTGATCAATTCGAAGTGGCGCTATCTTGTCAACAAGCTTACGGTGAACGTAATGATAATTATGTGCAAAAGATACCTAGAGCAGATCTAGCTGGTGTTGAAGATCTCAGCCTAGGCACACAATTACGTGCTGCAACAGACGATGGTGAACAAACGGTTATTGTTATTGATGTACAAGATGATGAAATTACCGTTGATGGCAACCACCCGCTGGCAGGCTTAGACTTAAGCTTTGATGTTGAAATTATTGAAGTTCGTGCAGCAACTGCTGACGAACTTGAACATGGCCATGTTCATGGTGAAGGGGGTTGTGGTCACAACCACTAGTCCATTTTATACCGGCATAAAAAAAGGTAACCTTAGCTCTAAGGTTACCTTTTTTTGATTTATCTTTAGCCGTTACTTAGCCAATAAAGATAATTATTCAGCGACATCTGCCACTTTTTCTACTGCTTCTGCTTTGTCTACGGCTTTGTCTACTGCTTTATCTTCGTCTGCCGTTTTGTTTAAAAGCATATCACGTAACTTAGTATCTACATCCTTGGCCATATCAGGATGTTCTTCTAAGTATTTAGCGGCATTCGCTTTACCTTGGCCAATACGTTCGCCATTACAGCTATACCAAGCACCGGCTTTTTCAACAAAACCATGTTTAACGCCCAACTCAATTAATTCACCTAAACTATTGATGCCTTTACCATAAATAATTTGAAATTCAGCTTGTTTAAATGGTGGTGCTATTTTATTTTTAACTACTTTTACGCGTGTTTCATTACCAATGATTTCATCACCATTTTTAACCGCGCCGATACGACGAATATCTAAACGAATAGAAGCATAAAACTTTAACGCATTACCACCAGTAGTTGTTTCTGGCGAGCCAAACATTACGCCGATTTTCATGCGAATTTGGTTAATGAAAATTAACATGGTGTTTGATGTTTTAAGATTACCGGTTAATTTACGCATCGCTTGACTCATCATTCGAGCTTGAAGTCCCATATGAGAATCACCCATATCACCTTCAATTTCAGCTTTAGGTGTTAACGCGGCCACAGAATCAACGACAATCACATCAATGGCACCAGAGCGAGCTAGCATATCAACAATCTCTAAAGCTTGTTCACCGGTATCGGGCTGAGAAATAAGTAATTGATCAATATCTACCCCTAACTTTTTGGCATAGATAGGATCAAGTGCATGTTCAGCATCTATAAAAGCACAGGTTCGCCCCTCTCGTTGGGCTGAGGCAATAACCTCAAGAGTTAACGTAGTTTTACCACTTGACTCTGGACCATAAATTTCAACCACCCGACCTAACGGTAAACCACCAGCACCTAGTGCTATGTCTAACCCTAAAGAACCGGTAGAAATAGTTTCTATGTCCATAGTGGTATTATCACCAAGCTTCATTATTGACCCTTTACCGAATTGTCTCTCGATTTGACTTAAGGCAGCAGATAATGCTTTTTCTTTATCGTCTTTCATAGTTGCTCCGCGATTATATCGCTATTTCATCTTCATGGTTTCAATTTAATAACGCAAGTATACTGTATGGTCGTACAGTATCAAGCTTTTAAATTTTTATTTTTTTACTGGAAATAAATTAAAGCATAGATACTTTTAAGCTACTGATATAATTATACTTTTAAATAGAATGTAACTTTTTATTGTTTTATTTAAAAAAGTTACTATTTAATTATCTATGGTTATTTATCTACTATTTAAATTTTTATTTTTCCTGGCAATATTACCAAGTTTAGCCATCAGGGCATAAAGTAACCTGAACTCTGCGTTAAAATGTCGATAAATAGCCCGCTATTAATAAACGCCTTGCCTTGATAATCGAATACATTGAGCCATTGATTGGCTATATAGTGATTTCAATTGCTGGTTAAATTTATCATCGAATGTAACCCGTCGATTTTACTTAAATATCAACCAGATATTATCCTGAGTTCAGGTTAAGGTTAAGGTTAAGGAATGACGCTATCAACTTATTCAACATCAATCGTAGATGAGTATTAAACAATATTTTTTACTGGCTCAAAGGCACGTTTTGAGGGTGAGTTAGATGGTGATATTGCCAAAAACCGCTGCCTTAGCAGTTACCTTGGTGAGAGGGAAGCAGTCTGTTTATCCCTACAACGGATTCTATATTTTTCATTATTGATCATGCCTGTGCACTTGGCTCAGGATCGTCATCCCCGTGGTGTTTTAATCGGGGATCCAGTGTATAAAGAGCAATGGATCTTCGATCAGAGACTTCGAAGATGACGTATACAAAAAGTTCCTGAGTAAACTACATAGGCATGTTATTGATTAAGCCATCTCATGCGCCATCGTCAATATTTAGAGTTTACTTTTGGCTGGGCTCATACCAAGGTTCAGGTTTATGAATATGATAGCCCTGGCCATAATCGATACCAATGTCGGTTAGTATTTTTTCAATGGCTGCATTTTCAACAAACTCAGCAATCGTTTTTTTATTCATCGCCTCGGCAGTGCGCTTAATATTTTCGACAAAAACACGGTTTATCGGGTTAGTGTCCATATCCCGAACAAAAGCACCATCAATCTTTATGATGTCTACGGGTAGTTTTTGTAAATAGCTAAAAGAGGATAAACCACTACCAAAGTCATCTAATGAAAATTGGCAGCCAAAAGCTTTCATTTTATCAATAAAATGCAGGGCTGACTTTAAATGAGTGATGGCCGAGGTTTCTGTTATTTCAAAGCAAATACGTTTTGCTGGTATTTGATATTGTTCAAATAGGCTGATTACCTGATCATATATATCGCGATCAGCTATGCTAACACCTGATATATTGATGCTATAACTGGCCTTATCATCAGGGGATAAAGCTAACATTTTAAAGGTATTTTCAATAACCCATTGATCAACTCGTCTAATTAAACCATATTTCTCCGCTGCAGGAATAAAATGAATAGGCGGCACCAGCATTCCTTGGGCATTTTTCATTCGTATCAGCACCTCATAATGACAGCTACCTTGTCGGCCAAGAGGTTTTATTTTTTGACGATATAACAGTAAACGATCATCTTTAAGTGCCTCAGCAACATCATGCACGGCTTCCATCTCTTTAGCGTGCAAAACCAGTTGTTCATCATCACTTTGATAGACTTGTACTCTATTACCACCTTTTTCTTTTGCCAAATTAACCGCTCGCCCTAAAGATGAGTACACTTGTTGCGCATCAAAAATGGACTGGTCTAAAATGATAACACCAATACTGGCGGTAATATTGGTATCTTGTTGATACTCAACAATACGAATTTTTTGTATTAATAAGCGAACTTTATGGGCAAAGTCTTTTGCCTCACTAAATAATAGCTCAGGTAAAAGTATGCCAAATTCATCATTACCTAAGCGGCTAATAATAGCATCATCAGGAAGAAATTCTTTTAAGCTTATCGATATTTGATGGAGAAATTTATCACCAACGGCATAACTGATACTATTATTAATGACTTGAAATTTATCCAAGTCAATATGTATGACTACACCTACTTGCTTGCTTGCTATAGTGTTGGCATTAATAGAGTTATGGGTAAGTATGTGATTGGCCTCAATATGCTCAGATAACTGTCGGTCGAAATTCACTCTATTGGCTAAGCCAGTTAATTGGTCATAATTATCCACGTAAGCTAATGCTTGCTCTACTTGCAATTGCTTGCGTAAACTGTGTTTTTGCTGGCGGAAAAAACCATAAATAAATAAGGTTAACAGCAGCCAGATAAGTAGTGCTTTAATCAAGTTCTGGCGATATAAATTACTGCTATATTGTGGTGATAAACGTATGGCTAATTGCCAGCGAGTATTTGGAATGGCTTTGACAAAGTTAAAAGATTTCAACTCACCGCCGATAATTAATTCACTGGTGTTACTATGCTCCGTTTCAGTGGTTAATTCTACTTCGCCAAGCGAGTCGGCACGCATTAAAAAAAGTTGCTGGTGTGGTAGTTGATATTTCTTTAGTAAATTAATTAAAACATCAGGGTTAAAGGCAACAAAGAAAAAAGCACCTTTACCTGACTTAGTCGCCAGGGGCTGTAATAGGTCAAAATGAATACTGCTTTTGCTACGGTGTAAGAATAATTTATTTTGCACACCATTTTGAACTGTTTCAGCAATTTCTTCTTCACAGTCAGCTAAAAAATTTCCCGTTATATGCTTTAAAGTACCCTTGCCATCTTGATCAATCAAAGCAAATAAACGGGTGTTATCGATCTCACTGCTCAGCGCTGTTAATACTTCCATATACGCTTGCTGAGAAGCTTGCTCACCTTGCTGTTGTAATTGCTCGATAGCATTGAGTTGTTTTTGCTGAAAGAGATCAATTTCTAAACGCAGTTGGGCGAAATACTCTTGATAATCTGACAGAATACGATCAGTTACTGAGTCCATCAATGACTCTTGATAGCTTTGATGGATATTACTGGCTGAGAAACTCTGTGAGACCAATAATATTAAGATCAAAAAGCTCGTTAAGATAACGACTCGTGTCGACGTTCTTAATGCTTTACTCTCTTGTTGTGTGTAGGATTGTTTCAATCATTTCTCAAAATTAACACCTAATATCTATTAGGGACTATTGCCCTTTCAGGGTTAAATTTCATTCAATGCTAAGCGACTTTAATCGCGATGCGGGTTTTGTCGCCTAGTTATTCTATGTAAATGTGGAGCAACAACGAAAAAATTCATCTAGCCACACCAGCTCATATGCACGACCTTGTTTACCTATCAAACGAACTACGGTAAAAGTAAGCTCGAAAAGATTAACAGACACTAATATAAACAGTCACATTATTTTAGGCAAGCACTATAAATCGCCAAAAAATTAGTGTGCTAGTTTTTCACGGCCAATTTTAACAATTTGCTCGGATATTTTTTTATTAACACCTTTTACCAGTACCCAACTATGCCAGTATAATGTTTCTACTAATTTTTTATCTGGGCATAAACTGATTAATTGACCAGAATTTAACTCTTGTTCTATTTGTAATTTGGGTAACAAGCAATAAGCAACATCTTGCTTTACTAGCGCAACAAACGCCTCTGAAGAGCACACGCTATGGCAATAATATTCACTAGCCGCTAAATTAAAGTGTTTCGCAATATAGCGAACATGCATATCATCTTTATGATCATAACTTATCGCTGGCGCCATTGTTAACGACCTTTGATTCACCCCATCCGGAAAGTATTTTTGCGCAAAACCTTTACTAGCCACCAAGCAATACTCCATCTTCCCTAGTTTAAAAGAGCGATAACCTTTTAACGGTTGTTCAATAACACTTACGGCGCCAATGGCTTGCCCGCTGCGTAATTTGTCTAAGGTTCGCTCTTCATGTTCAATAATTAAATTCAATTCCACTAAGTGATTCTTAAGTATTGGCGTAATAGCATCAATAAACCAAGTAGCAATACTGTCAGCATTAATAGCCAAAGAGACTTTCATCGGTTTTATCGGTTTGTCCGGATACAGTATTGGCACAAGTTCATGCTCAAGTTGCTTAACTTTCTTAAAGTGGCTTAGAATTTGTTCGCCGGCAAGCGTAGCGACAATGGGTTGGTTTCGAATAAGTACCGGTTGCCCTATATGTTCTTCTAGCGCTTTTATTCGTTGAGAAATTGCCGATTGGGAGATAAACAGTTTTTGTGCCGCTAATGCAAAGCTTTGCTGCTCAATAACCTCAGCTAATGCCGCAAGATGTTTATAATCAAAGTTTGCCATATCCCCTAGCCCCTATATAAGTTTTACTAATGATAGTTAATAATTATTAATTATATTAAAACTTTTACTTAGTGCACACTAGCGCTTATCAAATTTTCTGACTATTTTTATCGAGGACATCATGAGCTTATTAATTTTAGCCAAAGGTTTTACCCTAACATTGAGTATGATAATGCCCATAGGCACACAAAACTCTATGTTGATTAACCAAGGTATTAATCAAAACCATCACAAAATGACCGCCGCTCTTTTTGTGCTTTATGATGCCTTACTCATCAGCATAGGTGTACTTGGCGGCAGTATTTTACTGTCACAGAACGCCACCTTATTTAATATGCTCACTTGGGGTGGCATCATATTTCTCAGTGTTTATGGTTTACTGTCAATGAAGTCGGCATTTTCGCAAAGTAAAAGTACGCCTGATACTGTGTTAAAAAAGAAGTCCGCAAAAATTGTTTTCTTAACAACCTTAGCGGTTACTTTTTTAAACCCACATGCCTACATTGATACCGTTATGGTGATTGGCAGTGTTGGTGGCCAATACTCAGATGATGCCAAAGTATATTTCCTCATTGGCTGCGTATTGGGCTCATTAACTTGGTTTAGTTGTTTAGCACTTGGCGCGGCAAAACTTTCCAAACAATTAAGCATACCCAAAGTAAAAATGACCATAGATATAATTATTGCCTTAGTTATGTGGCTGGTTGCTTGGTCTTTGTTTAATACCTGGATGGCTAGATAAGTAATTCTACCGCCAATAAATAGCAAAAAGTTAAGCAATGCTAATAGCGCTTATGGCATAATCTAGGGAATTACCAATCGGTATAATTATCCCTAGCATTAAGCTATTCATTAGCTAGTAATAACATAAGAGTTTTAGCATTTCATGACCACTGCCATAAAAGATCTTTCATCCCACACCCCTATGATGCGCCAGTACTTAACCATTAAGGCTGAGTTTCCAAATATTTTGATCTTTTATCGCATGGGCGACTTCTATGAGTTGTTTTTTGATGATGCCAAAAAAGCCTCTGAATTATTGGATATATCCCTTACTGCTCGAGGTAAAACTGGCGGTAACGCTATTCCAATGGCCGGTGTACCTTATCATGCGGTTGAAAATTATTTAGCCAAGCTGGTCAAGTTGGGCGAGTCAGTCGCTATTTGTGAACAAATAGGCGATCCAGCGACCAGCAAAGGTCCGGTTGAGCGTAAAGTGGTACGGGTTATAACTCCTGGAACACTCAGTGATGAAGCACTGCTAACGGATAGGCAAGATAATCTGATTGTCGCCATCGTCGACAATCAATCCCCGCAAGCAAAGCTAAAAAACAACGCAGCACCCGCTTTTGGTCTGGCTTATTTAGATATGGCCAGTGGCCGCTTTGTCTTGACTGAGCCACAAACCAGTGAACAACTGCTAGCTGAACTGCAAAGGTTATCTCCTGCAGAATTACTCTACAGCGAATCGCTACAAGATTTTAGTTTAATCGAGCAAAGAAAAGGTTTACGTCGTCGCCCCGAATGGGAGTTTGATCTCGATACCGCCATCAGTTTGTTAAATAAACAGTTCGATACTAAAGAATTAACCGGCTTTGGTGTTGATGATAAGCCATTAGGCCTAGCCGCAGCGGGTTGTTTATTTCAATATGTTCAAGATACTCAACGCACTGCCCTACCCCATATTCGTGCCATTATCTGTGAATCGGCCAATAATGGTGTGGTGCTTGATGCCGCCACCAGACGAAATTTAGAGCTAACCCAAAACTTGCAAGGTGGACTTGATAACACCCTTGCCGCCATTTTAGATAAATCCTGCACGCCAATGGGTTCGCGTTTACTGAAACGTTGGTTACACTTTCCATTACGCGACTTAACCGTGCTTAATAATCGCCAAGATACGGTAAGTGATATCATAGCATTAGATCTAATCACACCAATTCAGCCAATATTAAAAGGCTTGGGCGACATTGAACGTATTGTCTCGAGAATAGCCTTACGCTCGGCACGACCACGAGATTTTGCCCGTTTACGACATGCGCTACAACAATTGCCTGAGCTGCAAAGAGAGTTAACCTTAGCTAAACCAAGTTACTTACACACCCTAGCACAGCAAAGCCAACCAATGCCGCAGTTACAAGGGTTACTTGAACATGCCATTATCGAAAACCCACCAGTACTTATCCGTGATGGCGGTGTTATCGCGCCTGGTTATAATAGCGAACTCGATGTATTACGAGATTTAAGTGATGGCGCCACCGAGTTTTTAAAGCAGCTGGAACAACGCGAAAAAGAGCGTACTGGCATTCACTCACTAAAAGTGGGCTATAACAAGGTCCATGGCTTTTTTATTGAAATGAGCCGCACCGCTGCAGCTAATGTCCCTGATAATTATATCCGTCGCCAGACATTAAAAAATAATGAACGTTTTATTACCGAAGAATTAAAAGAGCATGAACATAAGGTGCTGAGCGCGCGAAGCAAATTCTTAGCCTTAGAAAAATCACTCTATCAAGAATTATTCGATAAAGTCATGCCAGATATAGCGGAATTACAACAATTAAGCCAAGCCATTGCCGAGCTTGATGTGTTAACCACCTTCGCAGAGCGCGCATTAGCGTTAAACTATGTCAAGCCCAGCTTGGTGGCCGAGGCAGGTATTAGTATTGATGCCGGTCGCCATGTTGTCGTTGAGCAAATGACCAATAATGCCTTTATCGCTAACCCGATTTTGTTAACTGAGCAACGTAAAATGCTGATCATCACCGGACCAAACATGGGTGGTAAATCAACTTATATGCGGCAAACAGCCCTAATTGTTTTACTTGCCCATATCGGTTGTTATGTCCCCGCGGACAGTGCCACCATTGGCATAGTAGATAGAATATTTACTCGCATTGGTGCCTCAGATGATTTAGCCAGTGGCCGTTCAACCTTTATGGTTGAAATGACTGAAACCGCCAATATCTTGCATAACGCTACCGATAGAAGTTTAGTATTACTTGATGAGATAGGTCGTGGCACCAGCACCTACGATGGCTTATCACTAGCATGGGCGTGTGCAGAAATGCTGGCACTTAAAACCAAAGCTTTTACCCTGTTTGCCACCCATTATTTCGAATTAACTCTGTTAGCAGAGCAGATTGATACCCTTGCTAATGTCCACCTAGATGCTATGGAACATGGCGATAGCATTATATTCATGCATGCAGTACAAGAAGGGGCAGCAAGTAAAAGTTTTGGCTTACAAGTAGCACAACTAGCGGGTGTGCCAAAAACGGTAATTAAGCGGGCAAAACAACGGTTAGCCGAATTAGAGCAACAGCAAACATCGAATCAGTTAACCGCTTCGCCCATTCAAAGTGATGCTTTTGAACAACTCAGTTTAGCGCCAGATGAGCACCCAGTGCTAACCACTCTCGCAGAGACTGATGTGAATGATTTAAGCCCGAGACAAGCGTTAGATTTACTCTTCTCTTTAAAGGAACAGCTTTAAAAAAAGCAGCTCTAGGTATTAACTAAAGCAGCAGTTGAGTTACACATACGGCTGCTTTTTTTTGACTGAGGTTTAGTGACTGAATGTTAAAGAGGCGCGGGCTCCGTGCCAAACTTTATATAGAATTTATAAAGTTTAAGCTTTAGCAACGAAAAAAGCCTCAGCATTACTATTTATAATTAGTAGTGCTGAGGCTTTATCTTTATATGGTGCCCCGACCCGGATTTGAACCAGGGACACGAGGATTTTCAATCCTCTGCTCTACCAACTGAGCTATCGGGGCATTCTTTACAGAGTGGAACTCTCTAAAGAGCGCGTATAATATAGTTAAACATTATCAGTGGCAACCGTTTTATAATAATAATTAACTTAAAATTTAATTTAGTACTTTATTCATACTTTACCGCTAATTAAGTGTGTAATTATTACCCTAAAACGCAACTAAGACCCAACTAAGACCCAAGGAATACTAACTAGACACCGACATTAATTAAGCTATGCCTTATTGTTGGTAAATTGCCGGTGTTATTTCTTTGAGGATAAACATACCATCCCAATAAGTAGACCATTCACTTGCTGGGAGTGTCTGTTGATAATCATTGACAAAAACTTCTATGTCACTCCCTTGTAGTGATAAGCCTTTATTTTCAATATAATTAATCGCTGAGGATGTCTCTTGCTTAAATAGTTGTTCTATTGAGTTTTGCTTTAACGTAGTGAGCTCTTTATTTTTCAAATCGATATAACTTAAATATTGCCCTTGCTCACCGCTAAAATGTACCATGTAATAAGCATCACCAAAGGCTTCACTAACCACTTTTCCAGCATTTACTTGCTTATTTCCCTCTTTAGTTAAATGCCAAGTATGTGCCCACACTATGATTTTCTTATCTGGGTATTGCTCTGCCCACCATTTAATATTTTCACCCATTTGCTCACTACGGTTATCCGCAAGTTGCCATTGTCTTTTAGCTTGAGCGACCAGCCCTTTGGTTATACGGTACCAAAAACCATTACCGTGCCGGTCAAAATTACTTGCTAGGGTATCGAGTTGACTAAAAAACAACGTTTCTTGTACTAAGGGTAAGCGGACATTGGAGCCTTCCAGTACTTGTTGGATGTGCTGGCAAAACACTTGCCAATTAGGACTATTTACCCAAGTGTTATCAATTTCTTCTTGTGCTTTCGTTAAATCGCTAACAAGGCCCGCCAAAGATAGTCCACCGGTATGCTGGCTGTCAAAGCCGACCATGGTCAATGGATTGTCAGTATTTAGCTGTTCGTTAACATAATCAAATAAAGGCGTAATTTCCTTGCTATTAGCATACATATAAAAAATATTACCTGGTGCTAATTCTTTTATTGATTTGCCAGCATTTGCTTGTTGCATGATTTCCCGTACATCATACATGCCACTTTCTAAAATAAACAAATCAAAACCATGATGTTGATGTAAATATTTTATCAAATCTATTTTCAAAGCAAAGACACTGCCCGCGCCATGAGTTTGTTCACCTAAAGCGAGGATCCGTACCTTGGCAATTTTTTTTGCAAAGGCGGCTAAATCTTGCTCTTCAAGCTGCCCAGAGCTATCGACATTAATGGCGAGGTGATTTGCTACGAGTTGCTGACTAAGGTTTTTGTCAGTCATGAGAGCTAAGCTATTTTGCTTATGGCTGCACGCCGTTAACAATAATAAAAAAATTGATAAAACAAAATTTGAACGCATGGATTCATCCTTGAATAAAGTAGTATTAAATTAGAAAATTGAACTGATATTAACACGTTGAATTTATGTAGGTTATTCAAAATAATATAGAAGTATAACTAAAATATTATAACTCAAACTCACTAAAGTCTAAGTCAGTATTTTGTACCGGCTTTATTTCTTGGGGAGGGTCAAGCAAGGAGGGTTGTAAATCAGCGGCAACGATAGGCTCAATAACTGGTTCAGTTTCTTTGACCTTTTGCTGATTTAATTTACGTTTTTTACGTTTTAGGCAACGTTTTATTACTTTTTGTTTCTCATCGTTAGTGAAGTTGCCCCATTCTTGTCGTTCATTACGCGAGCGCATACAACCTCGACAGTGGCCTTTTTCATCAGACTCACAAATACTGACACAGGGGCTAGGAACTTCAAAGAACTCTAATTGCACTTAACCCTCACTCGAAAAACAAATAAAAAAAATGCGCGATAAGTTAAGTATAACTTATCAGCGCATTTTTTATAACAGCTAGTGGCTGTTGCCCCCTAAGGAGACAATTTAACGACTAAGCCAACTTATCACTAACGATATGATAATCAGGGTCTTCAATTACGTTAAGCTCAACTAACTTACCGGCTTTATCTAGCAATTGCTTACACTCTTGGTTTAAGTGTTTTAAATGCATGGTTTTGTTACGCGACAAATATCGCTCAGCTAAAGTATCAATGGCTTCTATGGCCGAGTGATCAACAACCCGGGCATTTTTAAAGTCAACAATAACATCGTCACTGTCTTTCTCTGGACTAAATTGCTCAAGGAAGTTAGCAATTGAACCAAAAAATATTGGCCCGTTAACTTCATATACCGTTGAGGCGTTTTCATCGACACTTCGGGTAACCGTTATATGTTTGGCATGTTCCCAAGCAAAAACGAGTGCGGAGACAATAACACCTACTATAACGGCTATCGCTAGATCTGAATAAACGGTGACCGCTGAAACCAAGATGAGCACAAAAGCATCGGCTTTAGGCACCTTGCCTAAAATACGCAAACTTGACCATTCAAAGGTACCAATAACAACAATGAACATGACCCCAACAAGTACCGCTAAGGGTATTTGCTCAATTAAACCCGAGGCAAATAAGATAAAACCTAGCAACGCTAACGCAGCGGTAATACCCGATGCTCGACCACGACCACCAGAATTCACGTTGATCATAGACTGTCCTATCATGGCACAGCCCCCCATACCACCGAAGAAGCCAGTCACAGTATTCGCGGCGCCCTGAGCAATACATTCTTTATTACTACGGCCACGTGTGCCCGTCAATTCATCAATTAAGGTCAGGGTTAATAAAGATTCAATTAAACCAATTGCCGCAAGGACGATAGCAAACGGGAAAATTATTTTTAACGTTTCAAGAGAAAAAGGTACTTGTGGAATTGAGAATGTTGGTAAACCACCCGCAATAGAGGCAACATCACCGACCAGCTTAGTATCAAGTCCAAGTCCAAACACTAAGAAAGAAACCGCGACAATAGCCACCAAGGTAGAAGGTACGGCTTTCGTTAATTTAGGAAAGAAATGAATAACCGCCATGGTTAAAAGAATTAATCCAAGCATGGTATACAGTGGCGCACCCTGCATCCATTCAAGCTCACCAGCAGCATTGGTGACTTTAAATTGGCTAAGTTGTGCTAAAAAGATAACAATGGCTAAACCATTAACAAAACCAAGCATTACCGGATGCGGCACCAGGCGGATAAACTTACCCATCTTAAATACCCCGGCCAATATTTGTAAAATACCGGTGAGTACTACCGTGGCAAATAAATAGTCAATACCATAAGTGGCAACTAAACTCACCATAACCACAGCCATAGCACCCGTTGCACCAGAGATCATTCCCGGGCGACCACCAAACACGGCGGTAATCAAACCGACTATAAAGGCGGCATATAAACCAACTAACGGGCCAACACCGGCAACAAAGGCAAAAGCTATCGCTTCAGGCACTAGTGCTAGAGCGACGGTTAGTCCCGATAACACATCATTTTTCAGGTTGGACACTTTACTGGCGTGTAATTCAAACATTTTTATCTCATTGGGTTTAACGCAAGACCTAACACCGAGATGAAAAATATTGCGCATTCGAATTGGCGAGCCGATTTCATTTACACTTAATCAATACTAAGCATAGACAAAAACAAGCAAGTTTTCTGTGATTTTAAGGGGCGGGAATACTATAAATATAGAGGGTAAAAGTCAATATTTGCTTACTTTTACCACAAAAATAAGCAAACAAACTGCGTCTCTGAGCTAAATTAGCTGCCTGCTGCTTCGCGTTGCTCTAAAAAGGCTACAATTTCATCTTTAGAACTTAAAATATGGTGTTTTAATACCGCAACAGCTTTATCTATATCACCTGTTTTACAATAGGAGAGTAACTGGTTGTGCTCAGGTCCCGCTTTTGAAATACCACCTGCCCACAATAAATGCATACGTATGTACCTATCTGCATTTTTATTTAAAATATTGACTAAATCTTGTGTTTGTGGAAGTTTAGCTGCTGAATATAAACAGTTGTGATAACGTGAATTAAGCTCACTCCAGGTATTAGCAGCATTTTCTTTACCAAGTGCTCTATCTAATTCCGCTAAAATATCACCCGCTTCCGTTAATTTCTCACGGGTTAATAACGGTAATGATGCCGCTAATAAATGCCCTTCAAGCATAGATCGTAATTCAAAAAGTTCATCAGCATGTTTAGCATTAAGCATTGTTACTGTTGCACCTTTATGCGGTTCAAAGATAACTAGGCCTTCACCTTCAAGTTGCAGTAGCGCCTCCCTGACAGGAATACGGCTGACATTTAAGTCGGTCGCCAACGCTGCTTGACGCAGTGACTCACCCGCCTTTAATTCACCGCTAAGAATTTTCTCTCGAAGAGTTTCAACCACTAGCTGCGTTCTTGTTTTATATACTATATTCATAAAATGCTTCCGAACAATATTAGCGACCATTATAAAGAGTCATTAATAGAACACCATTAAAAAATGTACTTTAGCGTTTAAATTAGCTAAAAAACGCCAGGGAGCTTATCTGTCGTTTTAATTTTAGTTTTTTTTAAATCAAAAACGCTAGCTATTATTTAGCCATAACAAGCTAATAACTATTGAATGAAGATTAATCAACGAGCCAGTGTATTTCTTTCACTTGGCCATTACGTAAATATTTAAAAGTCACTCTATCGCCTTTTTCAAAGCTAGCAAGGTGCTTCTTAATTTTCACCACTGAGGCCAAATCAGTTATAGCACGACCGGCCACTTCCAGTAGTATATCACCACCAAGTAAAATAGGGTTACGACCCATAACTACACTCATGCTACCGCCTTTAAAACCGAGTTTATCTGCTAAAGTACCAGGAATAACATGTTGAATTAACATACCATGCCCAGCGGCGTTATTAAGAACGTAAGACTGTTTTTTATTCAGTAACAGCGGAATAAAACCAGAGAATGTACCTGGATCGCTATCAATTATATGACGTATGGTATCAACAGAGATAACAAAGCCGAGGCCATTACTGCCACCACTTTTTGACAAGATATGGCTAACAATGCCAATTATTTCACCATTGAGGTTAAACATTGGTCCACCCGAGTTACCTTGGTTAATTGAGGCATCGGTTTGCAATAAGCGTGGTACTAAGGTGCTACCCGGTATGGCACTACCATCACGAATACCACTTAAATAACCAACAGATAAACTATGACTAACACCAAAAGGCGCGCCAATAACAATAACTTGCTCACCAATTTGATAATCGTTAGCTTTAGCTAATTTCAATGGCTTTGCTGTACTAGGTACCTTGCCGGCTTGAATCATGGCTAAATCAATTAATGGCTCTACCCAAACAACATGGCCAGTAGTTTTGGTACCGTCAGAAAATATCACTTCAATTGAAGTGGCTTTATCAACAACATGCGCAGCAGTTAAAATTCGACCTTCGCGACTAACTAAAGCACCTGAACCCAAAGAATTAGCAGTTTGTGCTTTATAGGCCACCTGACCAATTTTGGGGTCAGCTAATGACTGCACATGTAACTCAACTACTGAAGGGTTGACCTTCTTATATAATTTTTGGATTGAATTTTCTTTTACTTGATAGGCTTGGCTTGGTGTTACACAACCACTTAAGAATAAAACACAAAGAAATATAAAAACTCTGCTCATTGAAAAAAACCCGTCTGTTATTAAATTAATAACAGTGTAACTAAGTGCAACCTCTTTATCATTCTTTTTATCTAGTTGACTAGGTAAATAGCTAAGCGGAGATGCTATGATAGCCATCATTATTTAAACAGGAAAAACACATGGAAATTATCGCCATACTGGCGTTACTGTCTTTGGTTTGGTTAATGTGGCAATTAGTTAAAGCCAAAAGGTTTACTCGCTTTAAGCAACATATTGATAGCGAGTTAAAAGCTAAAGTTATTGCTAATATTATTGCAGAGTTAGCAATAACCCGCACTGAGCAGCAACCTAACAATGATTGCCATCAAGCAGCAACATTACTTTATTGGACTCAATATAAAAGCCGCATATTGCATGCTGCTTTAGCACGTGAAATCATTGACCAACAATGGTTAATCGACAGCGGAAATTTACGTAACGCTCAACACTTATTTTTCATTGAGCGCCAATACTTACCATCTCCTAGTCAAAACGAAGACCAAGCAAGCTAAATGGACAAAGGTTTAACTGATAAAACTTAAGCCTTTTTAGCAAATTGTAAATCCCAAACACCATGCCCTAGTCGTTGACCACGGTTTTCAAATTTAGTTAACGGGCGAGATTCAGGACGTGGTACATAATCATTTGATGCAGACACATTGTTATAACCTTGAGCACTTTGCATATCTGCTAACATACATTCTGCATAATTTTCCCAATCGGTCGCCATATGAAAGACACCACCGACTTTTAATTTTTGTCGGATAGTTTCAACAAACTCAGCAGAAACAATGCGGCGTTTATGGTGCTTTTTCTTATGCCATGGATCAGGAAAAAATAATTGCACCGTTGTTAAAGTTCCGTCTGGAATACAGTCCGCTAAAATATCAATAGCATCATGGTCAAAAATTTTTAAATTACTAACCCCAGCGGCAATGGCCGATGAAATACAAGCGCCGACACCTGGCTTATGTACTTCAATGCCAATAAAGTTTGTTTCTGGTGCTGCTTGAGCCATTTCAACTAAAGACTTCCCCATACCAAAACCAATCTCTAAAACCACAGGGTTAGCATTAGCAAATACTACTTGGCTATCAATAAGACCATCACTATGGTTGAGACCCATATCTTGCCAATGATCGTCAATCGAACGTTGTTGATTTTTTGTTAAGCGACCTTCGCGTTTAACAAAACTACGAACTTTACGAATGTACTTACCTTCTTGCTCGGCCTGCTCTATGGTTTTATGTGTTTTTTCGTTTTTTTCAGTCATAAGTTTTCTTTATCAAAAAAGACTCTGTTGGTCATAAGTGTTGCTAAGCGAACAACAAGACGCTATGAAGCCATCCATGGCCGCTCTACACCAACATCAGGACAATATGCTCCATGCATTGTCTAATAAGCTACATCCTGTAGCGTCATGTTGGTGAAGCTTGTTTTTTCACATCAGCAAAACTTAGTTTTTATCAATTACTTAGGCTACTAATAACATTTAACGGGATGTAGCTATATAAAGTTAGTTCGTTATTCTAAATAAATGTCTTTTAGACAAAGCCGTCAAGATATTCAGTGCCTGCGCTTATGGGACATAAGTAATGGTAATGAATAACGCCGACAATGCTGTATAAAAATCATTTATAACGAATAAGACTATTCAGCCCACCAAACATCGTATAGCTCGCTAACTGCTACTGATGTAGCGCCGTTATCAGTTAGCCATTTTTCAACCGCAGTACGGTTTTCATCCGTACAAGAGCCTAGTGCTTGTGTACAAATCAGGCCATGCCATAAAGTATCACCTTCACCGCCAAAACCTAAACCATTTGGTTGGATAGCCTCGGCAAAAAACTTATCGATAAAGGCATCAAGCTCATCACCGTTTATGCCTTCTTTTAATTGCCAAGCAACATCAAAGCCAAATTCTTGAAACTCATCAACACGCATTTTTTTACGGATACGTCGACTACGATTTTTTGCGGTAACTTTCATAATAAAGCCTTATTTTTGCCTAGCGCTATGCCAATTTTTTAACAGAGCGAATTTTAAAGGCGATATTATATACCCAAGTCCATCAAGATGCGAATTTGCCTATTTGAGCTCAGCACATTATTTAGTTACACTGCGCGCTATGAATTATCCTATAGCAATATCAGCCGAATCAGCTGAAAAATTTGGCCAGCAAGTTGTCAGTTGGTATCACCAACAAGGTCGAAAGCATTTCCCTTGGCAACAAGATAAAACCCCATATCGTGTGTGGATTTCTGAGATAATGTTACAACAAACCCAAGTTACGACAGTTATCCCATACTACCAACGTTTTATGGCAAGTTTTCCGACCATTACTGACTTAGCCAATGCCGATGATGATGTAGTGCTACATCATTGGACCGGCTTAGGCTATTACGCCAGAGCGCGTAATTTACATAAAGCCGCAAAAATTATCGTCAATGATTTTTCCGGACATTTTCCGATAGAAATTGAGCAAGTTATTGCCTTGCCGGGCATTGGTCGTTCAACCGCTGGCGCCATTTTAAGCTTATCCCTAAAGCAACATCATCCTATTTTAGATGGTAATGTTAAACGAGTACTTGCCCGTAGCTATTTAGTTGAGGGCTATAACGGTTTAAGTAAATTCGATAAAGCCTTGTGGTTATTAAGCGAGCAATTAACCCCTAGCATCGAAACCGACAGCTTCAACCAAGCAATGATGGATCTAGGTGCAACGGTATGTACACGCAGTAAACCCAGTTGTGAGCTTTGCCCTGTTGAACAAAGCTGTTTGGCCAAGGCTGGTGAGCAGCAAATGAATTTTCCTCAGAAAAAACCTAAGAAAAAAATTCCTGAGAAAAGAACCATCATGGTCATTCCTAGAATACAAAATGAACGCTGTGATAAGGTGTTAATGGAAAAGCGCCCACCTGTGGGTATTTGGGGCGGCTTATGGTGTTTTCATGAAGTAGATGAGTTAAATGAAATTGATGATTTAATGGCGAGTTTGTCACTTAAAGCGCTTTCATCACAAACCCTAACAGAGTTTAGGCATACTTTTAGTCACTTTCATTTAGATATTACCCCTGTGGTCGTGGACTGCCAGCAACTTGATGCAGTAGAAATAAACGAACCTAATCAGCAAAAGTGGTATGATTTACACCAAGAATTAAGTGTCGGCTTAGCGGCTGCTACACAAAAACTACTAACCCTACTTAGTAATTAAGAGTTAGCAATTAGCTATCAGCTAAATTAACTATCTACTTACCTAATATTTACCTAATAAAGAGAAGAGAAGCCATTATGAGTCGTACAGTATTTTGTCAAAGCCTAAAAAAAGAAGGCGAAGGTCTAGGTTTTCAACTTTACCCCGGTGAAATAGGTAAACGCATTTTCGATAACATTTCTAAAGAAGCTTGGAAAATCTGGCAAAAGAAGCAAACCATGATCATTAATGAGAAAAAAATGAATATGATGAATGCTGACGATCGTGCTTTTTTAGAATCAGCTATGGTTGCCTACCTATTTGAAGGTAAAGAACCAGAAATTGAAGGTTATGTACCACCGAGTAAATAAACATAGTTAACTATTGCGCTGCCTATTTTATAACTCGTTAACGCTTACAAAAACTGCACAAAAAACAGATGTGCTGTAAAAAACAGCAAACAAACACTTTTTATAAAAAACTTAGTAAAAAACAGTTGACGGGATAAAGGAAAAACAGTTTAATACGCCCCGTCTTAACGAGGCAGTGAATGAAAGCCAAGTTAAACATGTTAAGCCCCGATAGCTCAGTTGGTAGAGCAGAGGATTGAAAATCCTCGTGTCCCTGGTTCAAATCCGGGTCGGGGCACCATTTTACAGAAGTACTGCTCATCTATTATTTAATTATAATATTAAGTAATACTTCGGTGCCAGAGTATTCAAGCTCATTTTTAATAGGCTTAAATACTGCACACAGTTTTGTGTGCCGACTTAGCTCAGTTGGTAGAGCAACTGACTTGTAATCAGTAGGTCGCCAGTTCGATTCCGGCAGTCGGCACCATTTATTCTCTTTGAGAATGTAATAAGCCTCAGCATTTATGTTGAGGCTTTTTTATTGCCTGTAATTTAACAACTAGCCTACTGATTGAATCAGTACATCATATAAGCCCAGCAGTTCCACTCCGGCAGTCGGCACCATTTATTCCGCAAGGAAGAAACGAAACCTTAACAGCAATGTTAAGGTTTTTTTTCGTCTGGGGTTTATCTAGTTGTACTACTGATTGAATCAGTAACTCATATAGCCCCAGCAGTTCCACTTTGGCAGTCGGCACCATTTATTCTCTTTGAGAATGTAATAAGCCTCAGCACTTATGTTTAGACATTAGTATTGAGGCTTTTTTATGGCTCTGTTCCATAATACTGTTGTCTACATTGTAACTCTATGATTTTATGGTGAGTATTGCTGAAGTGATAAAGCGAGCTTCACAAGCATGGATGCTTGTGTAGAGCCCCAAGGATGGGTTTACGTGTCTCGCTTGTTTACTCAGCAACACTAAACTACAACAGAGCCTTTTTTATGGCTATGTCTGAAGTAGCTGTTGTGGCATTCGTCCAACAGCTTCAAATAAGCAAATCTCTGGGCTTATATGAGAATAACGTTCTAGCATTCTTCTCCATCCTAAGTAATTCCCCAAATACTTGGTTGCAACACCGTGAAACCGTTTCATCCACCCTTTAAGCCTGCTATCAAATGCATTGACGTTTTGAATATGAAATGCGCCTCGCGTTCTCGGGCCTTTAGTAGGGATCACCTCATGTTTGATCCCTTTAGTTTTACAAAATGCGGAATATACTGCTGCACCATCAGTGCAAAGTACTGCATCTTTATCAACAAGAGGGGTTAAAACCGCAGCCACATGCTGGGCATCAACCTTTGCTAAGATCACTGTCGCGGTAGATTTATGTCTATCCCTGACGACTAGCACAGGAATTTGATCATCGCTGGTTCATCTGGTTTTACCCACTCCTCCACGCTTTCTTGGTGGCCGCGGTAAGTTGCGTTGACCTTTAAACGACTCAAGATAAAAGGTTTCATCAGCTTCAACAATCCCTTCTTCATCCAACGCTTGATGCGTGTTAGCGATTTCTAGAAACCGGTGACGCCAAAGAAATGCTGTGTTCTTATCAACACCGCATAATTTGGCTGCTTTTCTAATACTCAACCCATCAATTAATGTTTGAGCATAGGTTAGCCACTTATCGCATTGGCGTAATCTAGCCAGTGGCGTTTTAGTTAATGGATTACATGTTTTTTGACAGATTGCACACCGATAACGGGGCAGTCCATGGCTTGATCCCCATGGTTTTAATAACGTTGATTGACAGTGAGGACATCGTTGCAAAGTTGCCTGAACTGATAAGACTTCTTCTGCCGATAATTCAGTCTGTCCTAGTCTCTGATGAAGTCGTTGTCGCTGACTCGGCGATAACAATGTAAGCTGCTGTAAAAAAGGAGTAAATTGTTGTTCATTCATGAGTGTCACCTTGGAAGTTATTCACACATAAATTAAGTATGGTTCCTTTGCAACAATTTACTCAGACATAGCCTTTTTTATTGCCTGTAATTTATTCGGCTTGAAGTGACAACTAGCCTACTGATTGAATCAGTACATCATATAAGCCCAGCAGTTCCACTCCGGCAGTCGGCACCATTTATTCCGCAAGGAAGAAACGAAACCTTAACAGCAATGTTAAGGTTTTTTTTCGTCTGGGGTTTATCTAGTTGTACTACTGATTGAATCAGTAACTCATATAGCCCCAGCAGTTCCACTTTGGCAGTCGGCACCATTTATTCTCTTTGAGAATGTAATAAGCCTCAGCACTTATGTTTAGACATTAGTATTGAGGCTTTTTTATGGCTCTGTTCCATAATACTGTTGTCTACATTGTAACTCTATGATTTTATGGTGAGTATTGCTGAAGTGATAAAGCGAGCTTCACAAGCATGAAGGTACAGGATGTACTTTATTAGACAATGCAAGGAGCATATTGTCCTGATGCTTGTGTAAAGCCCCATGGACGGGATTATGTTCAGGACGGACGGTATATCGCGGTGACAGGATGTCAAAGAGCGTGTACGTGTCTCGCTTGTTTACTCAGCAACACTAAACTACAACAGAGCCTTTTTATTGCCCATAATTTACTTAACTTGAAGTGACAACTAGTCCACTGTTCGAATCAGTAATTCAAAAAGTGCAGCAGTTCGATTCCGGCAGTCGGCACCATTCACTCTCTTATAAGCTAGCGGAAAGCATCACAATTTATGATATTTCAATATTGTCCTTCTGAATAATATAGCTAATATTTTCACTTTGTGGCAACTATGTAGTCGAGTCCTTGATGTTTTGAGACTTTGCTATACTTAGCTTTATAAGAATAAACCATGAGGTCACTCAATAGATTGACCTGATATAAGGAGCATTAACATACAAATTTATTAAGTGAGGTTTATTATGTTGAGACATTATTTTGTTTCCAATGATCTTGATGAGTTGGAAGAAGTTGAACATGAATTAGAGCAACAAGGTTTTAGCGAGCCACAAATTCATGTATTAAGTGAAAATGATACTGAGGTTGAAAATCATCATCTGCATGAAGTTGCTGCGGTGTTAAAACAAGACGTAGTGCATTCAACCGAATTAGGTGCGCTAATTGGCGTAATAGCTGCCGGTGCCATTATCCTGCTTACCTATCTGTTAAACTGGCATCTATCAGCAGCTGGTTGGGTACCCTTTATATTTCTAGCAATCATTATCTTAGGTTTTTGTACTTGGGAAGGTGGTTTTATCGGTATTCAGCAACCTAATGTAAACTTTAAACGTTTTCAAGAAATGCTGCATAACGGTAAACATATCTTGTTTGTTGATGTTGAACCTCGCCAAGAACTGGCCTTAGCTAACGTCATGAAAACACATCCCAACGTTGGTGCTTCAGGCTTTGGCGAGTCTACCCCTAATTGGGTTATTCGAGCACAAGATAACTTCAAACGCTTTATGAAAGTTATGCCCTAACGGTCACGTTATCGCACTTACTTAAAATAAAAACCTTATACAATTATGCTATAAGGTTTTTATGCTGGTCGGTATTTTAAAAGTTCTTATCAAGCTAGTACTAAATATTAGCAAAACGCCTAAGCTAACCTGTTTTATTTTTACGCTATGCCTAAGCTCAGTTTACTTAGTCTCGCGTTATCATTTTATCTTAACAATATGACCAAGCTTATTATTTCTAACTGTTATAGGTAAAATATATAGTGAGGAGCTAGAGAAATCATTCAGCTGTTGTCGCTAACTTGTGCAAGGTTAAGTTGTGCTACATTTCGCTACTTTATCAAAATTAGTCTATGTTAATAATTGAGCAGATCGATAATTAACTATGATTACTGTGTATATGAGTGCAACAGTTTTTACAAAAAGAATGTTAGCTTAGTTTGGTTTTACCCTAAAGCGCGACAATAAATTTAATTATTATTTCTCTTCACTCATTCACCTCAGCATTTTATCAATTAAGTTATTGCTATCGAGTACTGCAACTTATATTAGGGTGCGTTATGACGATAGCCATTGTTATTATTTTATTAGTTATAGCAACATTAATTTTTCATTTTGTCAGCCCTTGGTGGTTCACTCCTTTGGCATCAAACTGGCAAGCTATTGATGACACCATTAATATTTCTCTTTGGGTTGTTGGTACTGTCTTTGTCGCAGTAAATCTATTCCTCGCCTTTGTTATTATTAAATATCGTCATAATAAAGATAGGCGCGCCGACTACGAGCCAGAAAATAGCAAACTAGAAGCTTGGCTGACTGTTGTTACGACTATTGGTGTTGCCGCAATGTTAGCTCCTGGGCTGGTTGTCTGGGGGGAATTTATTACTGTGCCTGAAAATAGCGAAATCGTTGAAGCTGTTGGTCAACAATGGCATTGGAGTTATCGACTACCGGGCAAGGATGGCAAGTTAGGAAAAACGGCAATCAAGTTAATCACTGAAGACAACCCGTTTGGACTTGATGTAAATGATATTAATGGCTCTGATGATTTACTGGTAAACAGCAATGAATTGCATCTGCTTATTGATCAACCGGTCAAAGTTTTATTACGCTCAAAAGATGTTTTACACAATTTTGCCGTGCCGCAATTTCGAGTAAAAATGGATTTAGTCCCTGGTGCCATTACTAATGTCTGGTTTACCCCGACCAAACTAGGACGCTACGAACTACTGTGTGAAGAGCTCTGTGGTATTGCGCATTTTACCATGCGGGGTTTTATTAAAGTCGACTCAGCCAGTGATTATCAAACTTGGCTGGCCAGTTTACCTACCTTTACTCAGACATTAACTCGTGACAGCGCAAATATAGCGCTAGGTAAACAACTTTATGCTGGTTGTGCTGCGTGTCACGGCATCAATGGTCAAGGCAATGAAGCCATGGGAGCGCCTAAAGTGGCGGGTTTAAGCCGTTGGTATCTGCAGAGGCAATTACATTATTTCAAAGAAAAAATTAGAGGCCAAAATAGTGCCGACCTATATGGCCAACAAATGGCCGCCATGTCGGTTTTATTAGCCGATAATAAAGCGATTACCGACGTTAGCGCTTACCTTAGTGCCTTAATTCCTACAAAAAAAAGTCCTTTTGAAAAAACATCTAGTGAAAATACGCTAGTGACTGGCGGCGATGCCATTAAAGGCAAGTCGCTTTATAAAAACTGCGCCTATTGCCATGGTGAACATGCTCAAGGACATTATGCCATGAACGCGCCCAAATTAGCGGGTCAACACGCTTGGTATTTGAAACGACAAATCAACGCTTATCAACAGGGCATTAGGGGGACACACCCAGCTGACCTTTATGGTAATCAAATGGTGTTGATGTCCAAAATATTACATGACCAACAAGCGGTTATTGATGTAGTGAGTTATATCAATTCACTACCTAACGTGAAATGAACTTACTGCGGAAAGACTTTAGGAGCATGATGTGACAAAAATGGAAAATGTAGCGATTGCGGATCAAGTGGATGAATCCAGTCATCCTACCACGTTCATGAGCAAGTACATTTGGAGTCAAGACCATAAAGTTATCGCCGTGCAATATTCGATCACGGCAATAGCGGTAGGTCTGGTGGCATTAGTATTGTCCGGCATGATGCGCTTGCAACTTGGTTTTCCGAATGAATTTTCATTTATTGATCCCTCGTCTTATCTGCAGTTTGTCACTATGCATGGCATGATCATGGTGATTTACTTATTAACCGCATTGTTGTTAGGCGGTTTTGGTAACTATTTGATCCCACTTATGATCGGGGCAAGAGATATGGTCTTCCCCTTCTTGAATATGCTCAGTTACTGGATCTATCTGCTGTCCGTGTTGGTATTACTCGCCAGTTTTTTTGTTAGTGGCGGTCCCACGGGTGCTGGTTGGACCTTGTATCCTCCGCAAGCCATTTTAAGTGGTACGCCAGGTTCAGGTGCTGGTATTTTGTTAATGCTTATCTCACTGGCAATTTTTATTGTCGCTTTTACCATGGGTGGACTAAATTATGTCACCACCATCTTACAGGCGAGAACCAAGGGCATGACCTTAATGCGCATGCCCTTAACACTTTGGGGTATTTTTGTGGCGACAATTTTGGGACTGTTAGCTTTTCCAGCCTTATTAGTTAGTGCCATCATGATGATTTTTGACAAGGTAGTTGGTACCAGCTTTTTTATGCCCGCCATTTTATCGTTAGGGCAAACATTAGAGCATAGCGGCGGCAGCCCAATATTGTTTCAACACTTATTTTGGTTTTTTGGCCACCCAGAAGTATACATAGTGGCTTTACCTGCTTTTGGTATGGTATCTGACGTAATATCCGTACACGCTCGAAAAAATATTTTTGGTTACCGCATGATGGTTTGGGCCATTATTGCCATTGGTGGTTTAAGTTTTGTTGTTTGGGCACACCATATGTATGTTAGCGGCATGAACCCGTATTTTGGCTTTTTCTTTGCCACCACCACACTTATTATTGCTATTCCAACCGCTTTAAAAGTTTATAACTGGCTATTAACTTTATGGCGCGGAAATATCCACCTGACCGTGCCGATGTTATTTGCCATAGGTTTTATTTTCACCTTCACTCATGGTGGTTTAACTGGACTGATGTTAGGTAATGTCATCATAGATTTACCTTTGTCAGACACCTTTTTTGTTGTGGCTCATTTTCATATGGTCATGGGGGTTTCACCCATAATGGTATTGTTTGCTGCCATTTATCATTGGTTCCCACTCTTAACTGGACGATTTTTAAATAATAAGCTGGGCAAGTTTCACTTTTGGGGCACATTTTTAGGTACTTATGCTATCTACCTACCCATGCATTATTTAGGGTTTTTAGGCGTACCTCGACGTTATTATGCCATGGGCGAGACAGACTTTATTCCTGAGTCCGCCCAGACGCTTAATGCGGGTATTACCGTGTCAGCCATTATCGTTGGTTTAGTGCAAGTGGTTTTTATTTTTAATCTCATCTGGAGTACCTTTAAAGGCAAAAAATCAGGACGGAACCCTTGGCAAGCAACATCACTGGAATGGCAAACGGCGCAATTTCCTCCTGGGCATGGTAATTGGGGCAAACAATTACCTCAGGTTTATCGTTGGGCATACGATTATAGTGTGCCTAAAGTTAAAGATGACTTTATTCCTCAAAATGTCGCCCCTAGAGACGTTGAATATCTAACTGATGATAAAAATAATAACCAGAGGGATAAATAATGCAAATTCTTAAATCATTGCGAGTTAAACCTTGGTTACCAGTCGAGTTTGAACAACAAACTAGCCAAGCCACTGGTTTACTTAATAAAGAAAAAGCCGCCAGTACTGCCTTACACTTTTTATTGGCGGTGATCACGGTGATATTTTTCTTATTTACCGTCACTTTTTTGCAACGTACACAATCTTTTGATTTTCAGGCCTTATCGGGAGAGCCATGGTTGCCGTTTACCAATGCAGAAATTTTATGGCAAAACAGTGCTTATCTACTATTGGCAAGTATTAGTATTATGTTAGCGAAAAAATTTGCTGAACGGCAGAGCCTCTCTGCCATCATGATTTCATTAGCAGCAACAACATTGTTTACTTTACTTTTTATCAGTGGCCAAATTCAAGTGTGGCTACAACTGAATCAGTCTGGCTTTTATATCACTACCAATCCCGCTAACAGCTATTATTTTTTACTTACTGGCGTACATGCCTTACATATCATTGGCGGCATATTGGTATTCATGCGTTGTATTTTACTCTTTGCTGTTAACCGCTCTTACCAACAGCTAGTTTCCCGTCTGAAGTTGTGTGCGCGGTATTGGCACTATTTATTTTTTATTTGGTTATTTTTATTTTTTTTATTAACCAGTGATGCTGATACCTTTAAAACTATTGCTTCAATTTGCGGTTTCTAGGGAGAATTTATGCCTAACGATGACCATAAAAAAGACCATGAAACAAACAATACCTCGTCCTGGCAAAGTGTCGCCAATGATTGGAACGCTGATAAGCAGTCTTTTGATATGCCCTGGGGCAAGTTGATGATGTGGATATTCTTATTAAGCGATACCTTTATCTTTAGTATTTTTCTTACCAGCTATATGAGTGTACGCATGACGGTAACCGCTGTTTGGCCAAACCCAAGTGAAGTTTTTGCGTTAACTATTGCTGGCCATCACATTCCCTTGGTCTTAATCGCCATTATGACCTTCATTTTAATCACTAGTAGCGGCACTATGGCCATGGCGGTTAATTATGCCTATCAAGGAAATAAGCAAAAAACCGTCTATTTAATGCTAGCAACCGCATTATTAGGTGCCAGTTTTATTGGCATGCAAGCCTTTGAATGGACCAAATTAATAGTAGAAGAAGGCATACGCCCTTGGGGAAATCCCATGGGTGCCAATCAATTTGGCGCGGCATTTTTTATGATCACCGGTTTCCATGGCTTACATGTCAGTGCTGGTGTTATTTATCTTACCGTGATTGCCAAACGAGTATATCAAGGAAAGTACGACCAGAAAGGTTATCACATTGTTGAAATTACTGGATTATATTGGCATTTTGTTGATTTAGTTTGGGTATTCATTTTTGCATTTTTCTATTTATGGTGAGGCTAAGCTGATGAAAGAAAACACCAAAATAAAAACAGTTACTTCACAGCCTAAACAGCACCCTATCAGTATGTATCTGAAAGTATGGCTATTACTTTTTGTCCTAAGTGCCTGTTCATATATGGTTGATTACTTTCAATTTCAAGGCGTGCTCAGATGGACTCTTATTTTAGTTTTCATGCTATTAAAGGCTGGCTTAATTATCATGGTATTTATGCACTTAGCATGGGAGCGTACGGCAGTTAAATTATTATTATTTTTACCACCCATTGCTATTTTAATTTTTATTGCCCTGATGTCGAGTGAAGCTGATTATGTTTTTATCGGCCGAATTATTTCGTTTTTTAATCCTTGATGTTAGCGCATTGCTGATAAGGAGCACAAATGAATAACAATGCTACCCCCGAGTTGCCAGTGTCTCAATTAGCTAGTTGGCGAGATTATATCGCCTTATGTAAGCCGAAAGTGGTGTTGATGATATTAATCACCGCTATGGTTGGTATGTATTTGGCTAGTGCTCAGAACTTTGACCTTAAGTTGATAGTAATCGCAACTATCGCCATAGGTTTTGCCGCGAGTGCCGCTGCAGTAATTAATCATGTCGTCGATGTTAACATTGATGCAAAAATGCAAAGAACTCAATGGCGACCTCTAGTTAAGCAACGCATTAGCAATAAACAGGCGCTGTTTTTTGCCGCTAGCTTGGTCTCTAGCTCAATGTTTTTATTGTTAAATTATATCAATCTGTTAACTGCATTACTTACCTTAATTGGTTTTATAGGCTATGCCTTGATATATACTTGTTTTTTAAAGCATAAAACACCTCAAAATATTGTTTACGGTGGCTTTGCTGGCGCTATCCCACCTTTGTTAGGCTGGACAAGCATCACCAATAGCATTGCACTGGAACCATTATTATTGACCTTGATTATATTTTTGTGGACGCCCGCTCATTTTTGGCCTTTAGCAATAGACCGGCTTGAGGATTATCGACGCGCTAATGTCCCGATGTTGCCGGTAATTAAAGGGGTTAACCATACCAAGACTTGTATTGTTATTTATACCTTAGCAACCATTATTGCCAGTTTATTACCGTACTTTTTTCACTACTCTGGTGAGCTTTATTTATCCTTAGCTGTGCCCCTTGGCCTATGGTTTAGCTATTATGCCATTCAATTTAAAGTGGCCGTAGATAATCAATTAGCCTTAAAAACATTTTATGTTTCAATTTATTATTTAATTGCGCTTTTTATTGCTTTATTACTCGATCGTCTTGTAGTTTACTGGTGATAAAAAAAACATGAAGACCAAGTCTAGGAATAAGTCAAATTGGCAACAAGCCTTAATATTACTGCCTATTTTAGTTGTCATGGTATTCACGATATTTGTTTATCGTTTAACCACTAATACACATTATCAGACCAATATTGACCTGCCTAAGATACAAGGGATTATCCTAAATGATGCACAACTATTAACAAACGTTCAATTAACTAACCATCTGGGCCAGGCTATTAATCAGGACTATTTCAAAGGAAAGTGGCACTTTATTACTTATGGTTATACTCAGTGCCCTGATATTTGCCCAACAACTTTATTCACCTTAACCCAGCTTGCTGACTTACTCAGCGCAAGCCATGATAAGCCAGAAACTCAATTTATTTTTTATACCATTGACCCAGATAGAGACTCCCAAGCAATACTTAGTCAATATATTCATTATTTTTCAGATAAGTTTATTGCCGTTCGTGCCAAAACATCAGCAGATGACCAAAACTTTCAACAAAGCTTAGGTATTAAGGTTGAGATCACTCGCCCAAGGGCAATTTCAGCCTCTCAAAGCGGGCCGTTATATCAGGTTAGCCATGGGCTAAGCATATTATTAATAAACCCAGAGGCTGAATTACAGGCAGTGTTTATGCCTGAAATTACCGAGCTTGGTTTTAATAGTTTTACCCCTGAACGTCTTTATCGCGATTATTTAACCGTTATTAACTATTATCAACAACTCAGCTTACTCTGAGGTATTAGAATGGGTGTTTTTTTGCTTATATGGCAACTTAAACATAACTTTGTTATCACAGCCTTATTAAACTTGAATAACCTAGAAGAAAAGCGATAATACCCGCTATGAAAATTAAGCCTTTGGCCTATTTTAGTGCGGAGACAAAATGCTACTAGCCAGACTATACAAAAAAATCAGCCCTTTTCAACGGGTTATCATTGCCTTAATACTCGGTATATCAACGGGGATTTTTGTTGGCGAGCCAGCCGAACACTTGGAAGTCATTGGCGATGTTTATATTCGCTTATTGCAAATGACTGTTTTACCTTATGTACTGGTTTCGATCATTGGCGGTCTTGGTCGCTTAGACAGCACTATGGCTAGCCGAATTGGTTTACGCGCGGTGAAAGTAATAATCATCTTGTGGCTGTCTGTTATGGCTACCTTATTATTACTGCCCTTAGCTTATCCGAACTGGCAAACCGCAGGGTTTTTCAGTACCAGTATGATAGCTGAGCCCGAAGTTTTTAATTTTGTTAAACTTTATATTCCTAGCAATATTTTCGCTTCGTTATCAGAAACTATTGTACCTGCCGTCGTATTATTCTCATTATTAATGGGCGTCGCACTTATTCAAGTTAAAAATAAGGAAACACTACTAACCTTAACCACCAATATTGGTGACAGCTTAATGAAAGTAGCTTCTTATATCGCTAAATTAGCGCCCTTAGGAATTTTTGCTATTTCAGCCTCTGCCGCGGGTACGCTTGAGGTTGAAGAACTTGGCCGCTTGCAAGTGTTTTTATGGGTATATATTACCGCTGCGGCCTTACTGGCTTTCGTCTTGTTACCACTGATAATTCATTGGGCAACGCCATTTTCCTACCGTGAAATATTATCAACGGCAGGTGAAGCCGTGATAACAGCATTAGCGACCGGTACGGTATTAGTCGTCTTGCCGATGATAATTGAGCGCAGTAAAGAGCTGTTGGCTAAACATGGTATGGATTGTGAAGAAACATACTCAACTGTTGATGTACTAGTACCTACCGCCTACAGTTTCCCCAGTTCCGGGACATTATTGGGCCTAGGTTTTATCTTATTTTCAGCTTGGTATGTCGGTTCACCCTTAGGTTTTGATGACTATATTTCTTTTGTTATTATGGGCGCCTTAACCGCTTTTGGTAGCATGGCGGTCGCTATTCCCTTTTTACTCGACTTTTTTGACTTACCCGCCGATCAATTCCAACTGTATTTATTAGGCAGTGTAGTGACTGCTCGTTTTGCTACAGGCCTAGCGGCACTGCATGGTTTTGTCGTTACCCTATTGGTCGCTTCCGCAGTATTGAAAAAACTTAAATGGCATAGAATGATGCAAGCCATAGGTGTGCATTTAGCGGTAACCTTTGGCGTGATGATTGCTGCTGGCTTTATTTTGAAATCATTGATCCCCTATCAATATGAAGGTGTACAAACGTTTGAAGCAATGAAGTCGATGAATAGCAGTGCTAAAATAGAACAATATAAAGAACTTACGCCTTTGGGATATTTTGAGCAACAGCAGCCGCGCCTTGAAATAATTATGGCCCGTAAAAGTATTCGTATTGGTTATTACCATGCCAGCTTGCCTTATGCTTTTAGAAATAAAGATAACCAGATGGTCGGCTTTGATGTCGAGCTACTCAATCAATTTGCTAAAGATCTTGAGGTCAATCTGGCCTTAATTCTTATTAAAGATAAAGCTGATGAAGCCAAGCTATTGGCCGATGGTAGTGTTGATATCACTATTGGTGGTCATGCAATAACACCAAAACGTGCCTTAACAGTGACCTTTACCGATTCTTATACTTTCCGCACGGCCGGCTTATTAGTGAGTGACGCTAGGCGTGATGAGTTTTCCGATCTTTACAATATTCAAGCAATGACGAATCTAAACCTAGGTGTCGGCAGCAGTAAGTATTACCAAGATATGGTTAAAGAATATATACCCAACGCCAAGTTAACCGTGGTTAATAACGTTAGACAATTTCTAAAAGGTCGCTATAAAGAGGTTGATGCCTTAATTTACTCGACCGAGGCAGGATCTGCTTGGGCAATGTTATACCCTAATTTTTCCGCCGTTATACCAAAAGGTTTACGCCTTAGAGCTCCGGTTGCCTTTGTACTGCCGCAAGGTCAGTTAGATTATTTACAGTATATGAATACCTGGCTGAAACTGAAAAAAGAAAATGGTTTTCAGCAGCAAGTTTATGATTATTGGATTTTAGGTCAAAATCCTAAAGCGAAAAAGCCGCGCTGGTCGGTGATGAGAGATGTACTCGGTTGGCTTTAGCTACTCGCGTAAGATAACTAACAAGCAATAAAAAGCACCTTTACTGATATTATCAGTAAAGGTGCTTTTTAGTTTTAGATCTAGGCTAGCTGAGCTAAAGCATTAGCTCTATTTTTTATGATAGTTGTTGATATACCAATGATATTGTTGGACATAGCTGAGTAACAATATAATTATAAACACGCGCTAATGAAAGCTAATTTTTATGATAGTTGTTGATATACCACTGATATTGTTGGACATACCTGAGCAACAATATCATTATAAACACGCGGTAATGAAAGTTAATTTTTATGATAGTTGTTGATATACCACTGAGTATGTTGGGTATACCTGAGCAACAATATCATTATAAACACGCGGTAATGAAAGCTAATTTTTATGATAGTTGTTGATATACCACTGATATTGTTGGACATACCTGAGCAACAATATCATTATAAACACGCGGTAATGAAAGTTAATTTTTATGATAGTTGTTGATATACCACTGAGTATGTTGGGTATACCTGAGCAACAATATCATTATAAACACGCGGTAATGAAAGCTAATTTTTATGATAGTTGTTGATATACCACTGA
>NZ_BDQM01000008.1 GCF_002207865.1 Colwellia marinimaniae | reverse complement strand
AATTATTGCTCACCGATAGAATATGAAGCAATAGCAGCGTGAAAAAAAATGTGTCCGTTTTATCGGGGGAAGATCACCCAATCACGATCAAACTCTCTATGATAGGCCTGACTGAATAAGCTAAACTCATCGCTTAACTCAATATAATGTGACAACTGAAATTGGTAGTGTTCCCAATCCATTTTATCTTTTTGACTGGCCAGATAACGTACTTTGCCATTTGCAGCAAAATCTTCATCGGTTAAGCCTAGGTAAGTTTCATTGGAAGTTTCTTCACCATAGCCCATTTTAAATTGGAAGAACTGGTTACTAGCCGAGCCATTACCCGATGAAAGTGGTACATAGTTAAGCTTCATTATTACTTCGTTTTTTTCAAAACCAGTATCGAGTGAATTGCCTTGGCCATCGGTCAATGTTTTAAAACCATCAGAGCCCAAATGAATACCCTCAACTAGTACGCCAATTTTCCCTTTACCGGTTAAGGCATTGTCACTGGCGATATTTGTCGAAAAATAACCATGGGCTTTTTGATAGTTATCTTGACCGTATGCTAAGTCAAACATGCCTTCGCCACCCTGCTCTACTGAGTTTTCAGTAATACCGCGGGAGACCATATTAATGGCACCACCAACCGTATTAGGTCCATATTGAATGGCCGATGGCCCTTTAAAAATTTCGACCTGTATCATGCGTGACATCATAGGAAAATAATAAGCAGCCGGTGCCGCATAAGGTGCTGGCGCAATTAAAATACCATCTTCCATCAAAGCAATTTTACTACTGCGCTCTGAAGTCGCGCCGCGCAGACCAATATTAGGGCGTAAACCATAGCCGTCTTCTTCGCGAATATAAACACCGGGCACACCTTGCAATACTCGGTGAATATCATCAAATTCAAATAATTCTAACTGAGCTGCACCGATGACCACGGCAGAGCCGGTTGCCGTTTGCAGTTGGTTATGACTACCAAAAATACTGATAACTTCTACTTGTTTGCTTGTTGGTCTGCTTATTGATGAGCCTGCTGATAACTTAACTGATGCCACTATTGATGATTGCTCATCGCCATTTAGGCTTGGCTCGTCTGCAGCAACACTATGTTGACTAGCTAATGTTAAGGTGAAAGCTAAAGTCAGTGCTAGCGCTACAGGTGATTTTTCTACTACTAAGTTTGTCATTTCTTTACCTCTAATCGCCGTCATTTGAATTAAAACCAATATTAATATCAGTGGCTTGGACAAAGTCGACGGTCAGCACATCTCTAATCGCTCGCAAGGCATCAATAGCCGCGGTTATTTGCGCACGACCTTCATCGGTTTTTAATAAGTCTTCATAACTGCCCGTTAATGCATCCGCTGAAACGATGGCGTTATCTATTGCTGTTAACATTTCAGTAGCGATATTTTGTTGGCTTAAATGATCAATTAAGATGTTATCAAAACCATGACCGCCACCGGCACTATAGATAACTTTGAAGGTGGCAATATTTTTTTGAATACTACGAACTGATTCATCACTAAATACATGCTCGGCAATGGTTGGAATGCCTGGACTGGCAACCGACAAAGGCACTAACATTTTTTCGTCTTTAACGCGTTCAATTTGCTCAAGCCAGTTAGTCACTAACTCTTCAACGGCATCCTTTTTACTGCTAAAATCACCTGTACCTTGAGTAAGTTGTCCATGATAATTACCGCCAGCTATTTGCCATTTACTATTTACTACCTCACTGATAGTGGCAACATTAGCGCTTATCGCCGTTAACACCTGGCAACGCTTGTCTTTATCATTGGCGTTAAGCAAGCTATCTTGATTAGCTTCGGGAAATAATAACAGCTCTAGTGCGGGTAAACCTTGGCTACCAACACGTTGCTTGGCAATAAAAGCTTCGTTAACATCTTCACTACTAGCAAGTAAATTAGTCACACCGCGACCGACATTGTCTTTACTATCTGGCCAGTAATGCAGTCTAAAAATGCGATTATCATTCATAATCGGGCCTACTTTTAACCAGGCAATGGTTTGCCAACTTGCTACTACTGCACGCCATGATTGCTGTAGTACTACTAGATCGTCATTGTTATTGCTTGCTTTTGCACAAAATTCAGTAGTTTGGCTGCTAAGCGAAGCTGAGCTAGCTTGCAAGTTTTGATAACTTGGCAAAACATGATTATTGGCTAAATCAGTTAGCCACAAGCCAAACTCATCTTCGATAGTGGTGCCTGGTGTTGTCGGCTCAGGATCAATAGCATCTATTATTGTTTCAGAGCCACCACAAGCGGTTAATACGGCCGTAACTAGCAAGCAAGTGAGTAGTCGAGTTGGTGTTTTCGTTAAAAATTTCATATTAGTTTTTATCATTGTCTGGTTAACGTCCATTGAATTGTCCTAGATTGCCTTTACAAATTTCACTAAGGCATCTCGTTGTTGTTTGTTTAGTGCGACATAAGCTTGTTTGGCAGGCTCTGCTTCACCGCCATGCCATAAAATAGCTTCGCTAATCGTGCGCGCTCTACCATCATGTAAAAAACGCTGCTGTCCGGTTGTATATTGCTGCAAGCCTATGCCCCACAAGGGCGCGGTGCGCCACTCTCGACCATTGGCATTAAACTCATAAACCCCGTCAGCTAAACCTTCACCCATATCATGTAGGGCTAAATCTGTGTAAGGCCAAATGGTTTGCTTGGCGAGCGCGGGCACTGGATATTCAGCATCGGTGACATAACTTGGTCTATGGCATTGCTGGCATTGCAGTTGATAGAATAGTTTTCTACCTGCTTGCACTGTTTGACTTTTTAGATTTCTAGCAGGAGGCACACCGAGTAATTCATTAAAGGTGACGGTATAGTCGAGGCGATTATCCGGTATTTCTAAATCAGCTAAACTATGGCCGCCATACTCAGCAGCATGATTACAAGCCATTTGCGTATTAGTACAGCTTTCATCGGGGAAGCTACTATTAGTAATACCTATGTCATCGCGAAAGGCGGCGGCAACTTGCTGATGCAAATTAGGTTGCTTGGCTTTAAAACCAAAACGCCCCACTTCTATGGTGCCAGTGATAACATTTGGCACACGGTTATATTTTGCCGAAATACCATTGCCATCACTATCATTGATATCTTCTTGGCTAAGTAGATCGGCAGTGTTAATGGCATTGAGTAAACCCATGCCAAAAATATTAGGCGCCAGCCTAACCGACAAACCGATATGCGCAGCAAGCTCGCCATAAGCTAACTTTGTTAGTTGATAACTCGGTTTAAGTAATTCATAAGACTCACCATCAACAAAGCTGCCCGGTATTTTGTCATAACGTTTATCTAACCAAGCTTCACCAACGTTGTTGGTGTAAGGTGATTTTTTTACTAGCGCTGCATCTGTCAAACGGTAGCTGATTGCCCGAGGTTGAATTTGACCACCATAGATAGGATCAACCGTAGTTATGCTTGCATCTTTACTGCCTAAACGCACCACTAATGACAAAGGTAAAATATGACCTTCTTCATCGATTTTGGCGCGTGAGCCAGCAGTATGACAAGCAATACAAGAGCGAGTATTAAATAATGGTCCTAAACCATCACGATTAGCCGTAGCACTGGGCGCTGCCACCCAAGGGTCACGGAAAAAAGAAAAGCCAGTCCAGAAATCGAGTTTTTGTTTACTACTAAGCTTTTCACCCGGATAAAGGTAACTGGCATACAAACGTTTATGGGTAATGCCACCAGCGGGTTGCTGCTCGCTGAGATCAAAGGCAGGTACCTCTACTGGCCTATTTTGCAACTGAAGCCCTGCTGATTCGCTGCCACTGCTATCACAAGCAGATAAGCTGGCCAACAAACTAATAAACAAAAAGCTAACAGCCAGATATTTTTTATTCTGTATCTTATTCAAACTACAGTGCCGCCTTTATAACGATTGAAGAAAAGCGAGTAGCTGTTCACGCTCAGCTTTGCTGTAATTCATAAAGGTTTCTTTAGAGTCTTTTGCTTCACCGTCATGCCATAACACCGCTTCTTCAATAGTGCGCGCACGGCCATCATGTAAAAAACTTGCATCTTTATTTACCGTTTGCACTAAACCTAAACCCCATAACGCCGGCGTTTTCCATTCAGTGCCGCTGGCATCGCCTTGAATAACGCCATCTGCTAAACCCTCACAGCGCTGCACATATAAACACTCTGCGCCTGTTGAACAAGATAAACCATCCGTTGTTTCGCGAGTTACGACACAGCTGCCACCCATGTCATGCAGTAATAAATCGGTATAAGGGTAAATGGTCTGATTTGACAGTACCGCAATACTTTGAGCATGCTGACTATCGGTATTAGCGGTTAAGCCTCCTAAGCTTAACTCTCCTAATTCGCTGCCTTTAGCATCACCAGTAACATGACGCGGCGTATGACAGCCACTACAATTTGCTTGTAAAAACAGTTTGCGGCCAGCAGTCACTTCCTCAGTCCAAATATCGCTATCTTTATCATAACCACGGCGGGCAGGAACGGCTAAAACACGGTTGTAGAATTCAACTAAGGCAAGTGAATGATCACCCAAATCAACCTCATCACCGGTTTTATTTTCTTGTTCAGCGGCAAGCAAACAAGCAAGTTGTGTGTCTAAACACGGCTCACTAGCAATGATACTAGTAGAAACCCCCATATCACCGTTATAAGCGCCGGCGACTTGTTGTAACACTGTCGGGTTTTGCGCTTTGTAGGCAAAACGGCCAATGACCTTTTCATCATTACCTTTAGTCGCGAAAACATTAGTCACCATAGAAGCGCGACCAGAAATGCCATCACCATTAGCATCGTTTTCATCCACAAGGGCAAGTAAATTTTCTTGTGGAATAGCATCAAGTAAACCAACACCAAATGCTTGCGGAGCTACACGCGCAGAAAAACGTATATCTTCCATAAAAGCGCCGTAACTTAAATCACGCACTTTATAAACTGGGTTACGTAATGCATAAGCACTACCATCTGGATATGAACCAGTGATTGTTTCAAAAACGATAAAGGGAAAGGCTTCACCATAAAGCTGGACACCGCTGACAGAACCATCATGTTTAGAAAAACCTGCGCTTAATGCATTACCATCGATAAAACCATGGATGGAAAACGGTTGAATTTGATCGCCATAAATGGGATCAGCTTCACCTTTACCATTGGCTAATTTAACCAACATACTGCTCATCGGTGTAGTAGGTGTTCCGGGGACTACGCCACGACCATCATTTAAATGACAACCTTGACAACTACCTGTACTTAAAATAGGCCCAATGTCATCATCAGGGGTACGAAAGAGGTGATCACCTTGAGTAAAAAATCCGTCTAATTGAAAGTCACCAATAATCGCGGCTGGCTTTCTGCTAAAAGCATTTTTATTACTGACAAAAGTTGTCGCTTCGCCACCAGATAAGTATTCAGACTTATCAATAACGTCGATATTAAATGGTGTCAAACCACTGTGGTCAAGTACGGGCTCTGTTGGAGTAGGTGGCGTTGGCGTGACTGTTTCTACTGCATCAGAGCCACCACAACCTGATAAAACGGAACTGAGTAAAAATAGACTTAGGAAAATAACGACTGCGCTTTTATGCATTATTGTGCTCTCAATTTACACCCAAGCTACTTCCAGCTTAATCCTGCTTCTTGAGGTTGTTTGGGTATATACATGCTTGGCTTTAAACGAATGAATCCACATAAACGAATACTCATTTATGTGGATGGTGATATCTTTTTATACTGTAATGGGCTCAACCAGAGCCCATTACCGACAAACAAAATATTTGCTAAATCAATTAAGCTTTAGATCTTTTGCTCGGTATCATCTCGAAGGTCATTTGTAGTTACACCAAGTGCATCAATTACCGCTTCAATATCATCAGTTTGTGCAACTAGTGCATCAATTACTGCTTTAATATTTGGTTGAGCAATACCTTCTTGCATCAAGACATCAAATGGCGTACCTGTTTTCGCTTTGGTATCAATAACCGCGGCAGCTGACATAGTCGCTTCTAATGCACCACGAAGCTTATTCGCTAATTCATGATGCCCTTCAACTACGAGTAAGTCATAAATTGAAGCACCTTCAATTACCTCACCATCGATACGCACATACTTAGCATTAAAGCTATTTTGTACACCTTTAGCATTTAAGAAGATATCTCTGTGGGTGTTATCACTAAAACAAGAATGTTCATCTTCTTGAGAGTTTTCAATCAAAGCAACATTAATACGTTCACCGGCTAATTCACCAAAACTTAAGCGACCCATGCCTTCAAGAATTTTAGCTAGAGAAACATCACCACCAGCAACAAATGTTTTGTAATGTGCGCCAGAAACTGGCTCCCATTGCTCAGTTACCCGTGTTAATTCTTTAATAAGTAATTCAGCAGTAGTCACCAAGTATTGACCACGACGAGTACAGATTTCATCTGCAACTGGTACATCTTTACCTGAAGTACAACTGCCAGAGGTATTAAAGTCTGAGAATGGACGTTGACCAGGGGTATTATCATGCACCTTTGAGTCTGACTGCGCCGCTTCTTCGTTTAAATCTTGTCCCCAAAGTAAAAACTCAATAGCGTGGTAACCAGTAGTTACGTTACGACCATCTTCACCATGCTCAAAAAGATTTGATAGTGTAGTTGCATCAATAGTTGCATACTTAAATGTGCCATCATCTTTCTTAGCCGCAATAATACCGCCCATACCTATGGCATTGGCTGGGCTTTCAGGACCAGATAAACCATCAACAGCTTCAACATAATCAATAATAGCTTCACCTAATGGCCACGCATTAATTAAACCTTCAGGGCCTTCACCAGCGTCATCTTTACCTAGCGTGCCATCAGCTTTTAGTTCATCAATAGGGCCTTGACGGAAACGATAAACTTCGGTTTGTCCGTAGGGTTCGCGTGAATCTAACCAAGCTTTTTTTGCTAAGGCGAAAGTAACTTCAGTCGGCTCAGCAACAAATGTTTCTAACACTGTTTTTAATGTGGTAGCACTAATTAATGAATCTGCATAAGCCGCATAAGCAATATTGGCATTGGTTTTAATAACATCGGTACGGGTAACAAAAGTACTGACACCATTTTTGCCGGCCATACCGTCTGCACCTATAACACCAGCTATACCGTCATCGCCGTCTTCGACACAAGCAGTTAAGCTTAAAGCAACAATGAGTGCTGCTGATATTTTTGAAAAAGTACTAAATTTCATGTTTACCCTAACCCTTAAAAATTGAATTACAAATGATAATGGTTCGCATTATAACTATGATTGTGATTATGTCTACACTTTGTTACAAATTACCCAGAAAATTACGGTTTTTTAAGCTAAGTAGACTATTTAGAAGCTCTTTACACAGATTTTTGCAATTTTCGGACTGTTTTTTTGACTCGGCTACTGTACTAGCGCAAAATTGGCCAGTGTTAATAATGCCAATCGAATAACTTTATTGCTTTGTTTGGTATAAATAGTAACTTCGTCAAAGGCGAGTTATTAAAAAACAACTAAAAAATTTTGTTAGGGAACTTATGAAAAAAATTAAACAGCTACTTACCTTAAAAGTAATGCTGCCTATGTTAGCGCTTAGCAGCATGACCACATTCGCCGATGAAGGTATGTGGCAACCAAACCAATTACCAACAATCGCCAAAGAATTAACTAAAGCTGGGTTAAAATTAAACCCCAATGATTTAACCGACCTAACCGGTTTCCCTATGGGCGCTATTGTTAGTCTTGGTGGTTGTACCGCGTCATTTGTATCTGATCAGGGCTTAGTTGCCACTAACCACCACTGTGTTTACGGCTCAGTGCAATACAACTCAACCGCAGAAAACAACTTACTAAAAAATGGCTTTTTAGCTAAAAATTTCTCTGAAGAGTTACCGGCAACACCCGGTAGTCGCATATATGTCACAGAAGAAATTACCGAAGTAACTAAACTAATAAAATCAGGCGTTACCGAAAAAATGTCGGGTAGCGATCGTTATAAAACCATTGATACTAATTCAAAAAAATTAGTGGCTGAATGTGAAAATGATGATAGATACCGTTGTAGTGTGGTTAACTTCCACGGCGGTTTAGAATATTACTTATTTAAACAGCTGACTATACGTGATGTTCGCTTAGTACACGCACCAGCGAGCAGTATTGGTAAATACGGCGGCGATGTTGATAACTGGATGTGGCCACGTCACACTGGTGATTACGGTTTTTACCGCGCTTATGTAGGTAAAGACGGTCAACCTGCTGATTTCAGCAAGGACAATGTACCTTATAAGCCTAAACATCACTTAAAAGTAAATAAAAGCAGTGTTAATGATGGTGATTACATCATGGTTCTTGGCTACCCAGGTAGAACGAACCGCTACCGCACTGCTTATGAAGTTGAAAACACGTTCACTTGGACCTACCCACAAGCTAAAGCTTACCGCGAAGAGATTATTGATTTAATCCATACTCATTCAGCAGAAGGCAGTGCAGCACGTATTAAGTATGAAAGCACCTTAGCAGGCCTTGCTAACTATGCTAAAAACTATGGTTCAATGATCCACAGTTACAACAAAGGCTCGTTTTTACAACGTAAGCAAGAACTTGAAAGCAACTTAACTAAATGGTTATACCTCAGTACTAAGCGTCAAGCACAATACGGTAAAGCATTATCTGGTTTAGACCAGTTAGTTAAAATGGATGATAAGCAACAAGCCCGCGACTTAATCTTAAGCTATATGCGTTACAGTAAAATGTTATCTACTGCTAAAAGCTTACACCGTTTAGCCATTGAAAACACCAAGCCAAACCTTGAGCGTGAACGTGGTTATCAAGAACGTGATATCGCCCGTTTTGAACAAGGCATGAAGTCAGTTGATCGTCGTTATGATGAGAAAATTGATCAAGAAATCCTTGTCGCTATGTTAAGACACTACGTTGCTTTACCTAAAGCCGATCGTTTGCAGTCATTTGATAAGTTCTTTGCTTTAACAAATGCTACAGCTAAAAACTTTAATGAACAGAAGCTACGTAAACAGTTAAGTAAAATGTACAAAAATACCCAGCTTAATTCAGAAGAACAACGTTTAGCCTGGATGACTAAATCGGTAGCCGATTTTAACAATTCTAAAGACCCCTTTATTCAATTAGCGGTTACTAGCTTTAAAGAACGTAAAGCCATTGAAGATAAGTCAAAAGAGTTAGCGGGTAATATTCAAGCGTTACGTCCTAAGTACATGGCAGCGCTTATTGCTTACTTCAACGATAACGATTTACCTGTATATGCCGATGCTAATAGCACTTTACGTATCACTTACGGTAATGTTAAAGGTTACTCGCCACAAGATGGTTTAACGGCTACGCCTTTTACCACCCTTGAAGGTATTGTGGCTAAAGATACTGGTGTGGCACCTTTTGATGCGCCGCAAAAGCAATTAGATTTGATCAATAACAAACAATACGGCGAGTACGCGAAAAAATCGCTTGGCTCAGTTCCTGTTAACTATTTAGGTACCCTAGATATTACTGGTGGTAACTCAGGCTCACCTACGCTTAACGACAAAGCTGAATTTGTTGGTTTAGTGTTTGACGGTGTTTATGAAAGTATTATTGGTGATTGGGATTACGATACTAAGTTAAATCGTTCAATTCACGTTGATGTTCGTTACATGCTTTGGGTTATGGAGCACGTAGATGGCGCCACTAACTTAATTGAAGAAATGGACATTGTTGAGTAATACTTGAATACGTAAAAACTTAGCAAAAATGTAAAACTATCGCAAATGTGCGTCCTGCAATTGCTTAATACCGTACATCCTGTACATAAAAATCCGGCTAGCTGCCGGATTTTTTATTTTAATAAACTCGATAATGTTTTGGATGTTACTCTTTGTAAGCATCTTCACCGCAAAGGTCGGCACGGCGAACACAACGTGAAATTCAGTGATAATAACGGATATCTTGTAAAGACACTTGCTTACTGCGTGACTGGGTCATAATAAAACCTATTCCCTTGGTTGTTATTTAACCATAGTAAAAAGAAATATCTAGAAGAAATATCTAGGACACTCGCTTATAAACCAACCCAAAATAAAACAATAACACATGCTACTTATTCACTCAAAATAGCCTCAAACTTTTCAAATGAATAACAATCTCTACTAAATTTTCAGATAAACACCAGAATTAGTTTTTTAGACATGGAAAAACACCAGGCTTGATGTGTCGGTACAATAAAGGGAGGTGATGAGTGTTTAGCCATTAAGCAAAGAGTTTATTGCAGCAACTTACATTGGTTCGCCGCTTTAATCCCTTATGCTCACAGTACTCTGTCAATACCTCACTGTGCCCCACAGCCCCATGAAACAGTCTTCTAAATCCTTTGCTTAGCGTCAGCCAGTTTTCAGGGCTTATATTAAGCCGACTTAGCAGTGCTGGTGGAAATATCTAGGACACTCGCTTATAAAGCAACCAAAAATAAAATAATAACACATACTACTTATTCACTCAAAATAGCCTCAAACCTTTCAAATGAATAACAATCTCTATTAAATTTTTAGATAAAGTCGAGAATTGGTTTTTTTAGACATGGAACAAGAATATCTAGGACACTCGCTTATAAAGTAACCCAAAATAAAACAATAACACATGCTACTTATTCACTCAAAATAGCCTCAAACTTTTCAAATGAATAACAATCTCTACTAAATTTTCAGATAAACACCAGAATTAGTTTTTTAGACATGGAAAAACACCAGGCTTGATGTGTCGGTACAATAAAGGGAGGTGATGAGTGTTTAGCCATTAAGCAAAGAGTTTATTGCAGCAACTTACATTGGTTCGCCGCTTTAATCCCTTATGCTCACAGTACTCTGCCAATACCTCACTGTGCCCCACAGCCCCATGAAAGAGTTTTCTAAAACCTTTGCTTAGCGTCAGCCAGTTTTCAGGGCTTATATTAAGCAGACTTAGCAGGGCTGGTTGATTTTCTTCAATATACCCTGCTTTATCTTCACGAAGGCAACGCCCTGTTAGTTCAATTAATTCAAGATAGTCTGTTAATTCAAATGGTAAACCTATTGGCATGGTTTTTCGTGGATTACCGACAAAAGGCAGTAGCCTTATAGGTTGCTGCCCTTTTTTTGCTGATAGTACCCGTTGTTTTACGCTGGTGTATGCTGAGCTTTCAGGCGTTTTAGCACTATTGGCTCTTACTGGATTTAAATCAACATACGCCATACAAGCGGCTAGTGCAGCTTCATCTAATAAGGCTTGTGATTTGAACCGACCTTCCCAAAAGTGACCGGTGCAGTTATCTTCAAGGTTGGCTTGTATGGCAATACTTTGATTGAGTAGGCGCATAAACCAACTAATATCCATCAAGCGATGGCGATAGACTTCAACCGTTTCGAGTAAAGAAGCCATTTGGTACTCGGGGATGTCTTCACCTCGACCATATTGTCGTGTAATTAATGTGCCTTTAAATAGCTGATGCCAGCGCACAATTACTTCACGTGTTGACCATGATTTCGCGGTAGCTTCGTCAACAAAAAGCACCAAATGTGTGTGGTTGCTCATGATAGCGTAAGCACACACGTCAATAGCAAACACACAACTTAGGCTAAGCAGCTTATCTTCTACCCACCCTCGCCTATGGTCAAAGTTTTTTCCGGTATTTTTATCTTCGCCGCATAAAAAGGCTCGGCGAACACAACGAGAAATACAATGATAATAAGGGGTGTCTTCTAAGCTAATTAATTGCTTTCTAGCGGTTGTCATGTCAACGCCTCTCGCATAAAGGTTATTTATTAACCTTAGTTGAGGCGCTGACATTATTCAACTTTGAGCGACTGTCCCTGTTATTTTATTGACTTCAATTTATCAAGATCGTAATGTTTTGTCTGAAGGAATTTTAGCCACCCATATCTAACAAGATAAATGGCGATGTTCTAATTACAAAACAAGAAAATAAGGATTGGAATCTTCAATAAGTTGTTGATCTCTTTTAATTTTAAAATGGACTTATTATGAAAAAATATATTTATATCTCTTTATCGTTAATGTTAACCGCTTGTGGTGTAAGTAATGACGATAAGAGTGAGCTGGAAACTCTAAACTTAACATCAATAGCATTGTCGACTTGCTTAAGTACAAGTGCAGAAAGGTTTGGCTACGAATCTATATCAGATGTCGAAACCCTATCTTGTAGCGATGTTTCAGAAGAAGCATTTGACCAAACCGCACTTGACGAAATGAATCTTTTTGAAAACTTATCAAATTTAAGCCTGTATTATATGAAATCCCCTATTCATTTTGATGGCAGTAATTTTCCCGCCCTTAAAGCATTTCGATGTGACAATTGTTCGTTGGAGAGTATTGATTTAAGCCAGAATAGCGAACTTAATTCATTTGAAATATGGGGGAATACGTACTTAACTGAGTTAGACTTATCCAATAGCCCTAAACTAGAAAAGTTAAACTTGTCAAAAGTTACAATAATGAATCTTAACCTAGGTAATCAGCAGCTATTAAAGGAAGCTTATATAGTTGGTGACGCTCTATACAAAAACACACAGTTAAATATCAATTTGACTGGAGCTACAGCATTAGAGAGCTTAGAAATGTTTTTTGTTGGAATAGAACACCTTGATTTGTCGAATAATTTAGAATTAACTAGTCTTCAAATAAATTACTCAACTATACAATCACTTGATATAGGGAGTACTAAAATACAGCACTTAGGAATAAATTATAGTGACATTGTTAGCCTTGATACCTCTACGTTTATAGATCTAAGATCTCTTGTTCTTGTTGAAAATAAAATAGTATCTCTAAATCTTGAAAATAATGTTCTGCTTGAACTTTTAAATCTTAAAGGTAACCCTCTGTCAGACGGTATGCTTGATTATTTAGAGTCTATAACGTGGATAGATCGAATAGAATTTTAGTTGATAGCGTATGCACACACGTCAATAGCAAACACACAACTTAGGCTAAGCAGCTTATCTTCTACCCACCCTCGCCTATGGTCAAAGTTTTTTCCGGTATTTTTATCTTCGCCGCATAAAAAGGCTCGGCGAACACAACGAGAAATACAATGATAATAAGGGGTGTCTTCTAAGCTAATTAATTGCTTTCTAGCGGTTGTCATGTCAACGCCTCTCGCATAAAGGTTATTTATTAACCTTAGTTGAGGCGCTGACATTATTCAACTTTGAGCGACTGTCCCTGTTATTTATGGAAAAGAATACTTTTGTGCCTTTTACTAATATCTAGGACACTCGCTTATTAAAGCAACCCAAAATAAAACAATAACACATGCTAAAACAATAACACATGCTACTTATTCACTCTAAATAGTCTCAAACTTTTCGAATGAATAACAATTTCTATTAAATTTTCAGATAAAGTCTAAAATTTTTTTTAGACAGGGAAAAACACCAGACTTGATGTGTCGGTACAATAAAGGGAGGTAATGAGTGTTTAGTCATTAAGCAATTAAGCAATTAAGCAAAGAGTTTATTGCAGCAACTTACATTGGTTCGCCGCTTTAATCCCTTATGTTCACAGTACTCTGCCAATACATCGCTGTGCCCAACAGCGCCATGAAAGAGTTTTCTAAAACCTTTGCTTAGCGTCAGCCAGTTGTCAGGGCTTATATTAAGCCGACTTAGCAGTGCGGGTTGGTTTTCTTCAATATACCCCGCTTTATCTTCACGAAGGCAACACCCGGTTAGTTCAATTAATTCAAGATAGTCTGTTAATTCAAACGGTAACCCTGTTGGCATGGTTGTTCGTGGATTACCGACAAAAGGCAGTAGCCTTGAGGGTTGCTGCCCTTTTTTTGCTGCTAGTACACGTTGTTTTACGCTGGTATATGCTGAGCTTTCAGGGGTTTTAGCACTATTGGCTCTTACTGGATTTAAATCAACATACGCCATACAAGCGGCTAGTGCTGCTTCATCTAATAAGGCTTGTGATTTGAACCGACCTTCCCAAAAGTGACCAGTGCAGTTATCTTCAAGGTTGGCTTGTATCGCAATACTTTGATTGAGTAGACGCATAAACCAGCTAATATCCATTAACCGATGGCGATAGACGTCAACCGTTTCGAGTAAAGAAGCCATTCTGTTCTACAACAGAGCCAAGTTATTATGGGTGGCAGATTAAGTTTGGATTAAGTCATTGACAATAAAATCATGGCTAAACATGTTGACAATAAATTCATTGTCACTATACTTGACAATGAATTTATAGCTAAAGGAGTTTTCGATGACTGGTCAAGTTGCATTTGGGAAAAATTACTTTCCGAGAGAAAAAGATGAAAAAAGAATATGGAGAAGATTAAACCATGGATCCCACTTGTTACTACTTGCACCACGCAGGGTCGGTAAAACATCGCTGCTTCGTAACTTAGAGCTTGCTCCGAACGACAACTATGTTTTCTTGTATAACATTGTTCAATCCTGCTCAACAGTGCATGAATACTACGAACGCATAATTGAAAACTTATTTAAATCGGAATTTATTAATAGACTTAACAAGTTTACTAACTGGAGAAAGGAAGCTTTAGCTGATTTTAGAGGTAGCATAAAAGGTATCAACTTTAGTGAGGCTGGCATTGAGTTTGAAAGTCAAGAAAGAACACTTACTCATAAAGATCTGAAAACACTGCTTGATAAAATCCAAATAAAAGAAAAGTTAATCATTGTTATTGATGAGTTCCCTGATGTACTAGAGAAGATACATAGAGAGCAAGGACATGGCGCAGCCGAACTGTTTCTATCTGGTTGCAGAGAACTTTGGCAAGATCCAGCATTAGATCAAAAAATTCAGTTTATTTTTACAGGTTCAATTGGCCTTGACTCGTTAGTCCATAAGTTAAACTTATCTGATTTAATAAATGTCCTTATTAATGTGACTATTAACCCGCTTAACGAAGATAAAGCTCTTGAATTTATTGATTTTATAAACAAAAAAAGTGACGAAGAAATTACATTTAGTGAGGAAATTAAAAGCTATATTTTAAATAAAGTCAGTTGGTATATGCCTTATTATATCGAAATACTTTTACTAAGCATTGAAGATTACTGTTGTGAAAACGAAATAATAGAACCCAATCCTCACGATATAGATAAAGCATACGAACAGCTTTTCAGCCAAAATTACTTAACCAGCTTTAATCACTGGGCTGAACGGTTAGAACGCTTGGAAAAAATAGAAATTACTTTCGCACACCAAGTTCTTAACTATATAGCAGCTAATAAAACTATCTCCCCACAAAAGATACATAACATTAAGGAAGCACCGCAAGTAACTGCTGTAAACTCAAAGTATGTAATTGACTGTCTAATTCATGATGGTTATATTTTTGAAACAGAAGACAAAGAGTACCAATTCACCTCTCCTATGTTAAAAGAATGGTGGGGGCGTTATGCAAGTATATAACTATAAAGAAGGCGTGAAGCTGTATAACTCACAAAATACGTCTGCGGAAATGGTCAAAGAGAACTTTGTTATTCGACTAAGAGAATATAACAAACTTTGGAAAGCAATTATTAACTCGGATATGAAGCATCCAGAACAGCATTATATTGTTCAGGGAGTTAGAGGTGCAGGCAAAACGACTTTGCTGCGCCGATTAGCTATTGCGGTAGAAGAAAGTGATGAGCTGTCCTCTTGGTTAATTCCTATTACCTTTAAAGAAGAAGAGTATGGTATAAGCTCATTATTCACCTTTTGGGAGCGAATAGCTGAAGAGCTATCAGAATATGATCATGCTCTTTTTGATGTACTCTTCGATAAAATAGACCAATTAAAAGAAAGTGAAGTTAAACAACTTATTTCACATATCAATCATGCATTAGTTAATAACCACAAAAAGATCATCTTATTTATAGATAATATTGCCGAGTTATTTGAACAGTTTGATCAAGTTGAAAGCGAAATGCTTAGAGAGATACTAACCACCAATAATAATATACGTATTATTGGTGGTTCAGCAATTCGCTTAGAAGCCTTTTTTGACAACAAAGCACCTTTTTATCAGTTCTTTACTATTAAAACGCTAACAGGATTAAATAAACAGGAAACAACTGCATTACTAAATAAACTTAGTGAACATGCAGGAGAAAAAGAGCAAGAAATACTAACAAATATATTAAAAAGTTCCCCAGAAAAAATAGAGTTAATTAGGCGCTTAACTGGCGGAATACCCAGAACTATTGTAATACTCTTCAACATATTAGTAGAAGGGCCTAAGGGTAATGCTTTTACCTTGCTAGAAGAAACCATTGATAAAACCACGCCACTATATAAACATAGAATGGATGATTTAACTCCACAACAAAAACCAATAGTAAATGCTATCGCTCTAAACTGGGATGGTATATCAGTAAAAGAAATAGCTGAAAAGACCAGATTACCAAGTAAGTTAGTCTCAGCACAATTAAGACAATTAGAAAAACAGTGGATAATTGAAAAAACGCCCACCAATACTAAAAACCATTTATATGCACTAAAAGAGCGCTTCTTTAATATTTGGTATCTAATGCGCTATGGACGACGTAGCGATAGGAAAAGAGTACTGTGGCTCACTCAATTTATGGAAATTTGGTGCACTGGCGACGAGCTTAAACAACGCTCTAAGATTTTTACCAAGCATCTAAACAATACTTGCCACCCAGGGGCAAGTATTGCATTAGCTAATGCATTTATGTGCAGTGACCAACTAACTCACCAAGATAAAAATAATATTTTTTCTGCCATGTCACTGTTTTTACAAGAATCAGGAAATGAAAAGTCACATAGGGAACTACTACCTATTTTAGAAAAAAATAGCATTGAGTATAATACGTTACTTCAACAGCTATATAACCCTGATGAGCATTTATCTAAAGCTGAAGAAGAAAGATTAGAGATATTACTTAAAGAAAAAGGAAATATAAGCCGATTAGGATTATTTTATGTAAGAACCGAACAATATCAGAAAGCTGAAAAAATCCTAATTAATTCAGATGATGCCGAGGAAACAGGTATATTAGCTGCTGTATATATGGAACAAAATAAATTACATTTAGCAATAAAACATGCAAAGTTAGCTATCAATAAAAAGCACTATCTTGCCTACAAATTATTGGCTGAAATATATATAAAACAAGATAACATAACTAAGGCAATTGAAGCTTGTTTATTCGCAATAAAGCATGATGTTACTGATAGCCACCGTCAGCTCTCTGCCGTATATTTAGCAACTAAACAGTTTACGCTTGCTGAAAAACATGCATTATTAGCTGTTGAGCATAAAGAATACAAATCTAATTTTAACCTAGGAGAAGTCTACTTCAGCCTTGATAAGATTGAACAAGCAAGAGAAATCTTTATTCACGAATTAGAACATGAAAAATTTGACAATGACATCTATGCCTTTTTAACATGGATTGATTTACGCCTAGATAAAATGGACTCAGCTGAAACATATTTACAATTAGGGCTAGCGCATAATAGTTTTGGTATAGAGTTTGTTGCAGGATATTTTCATTATATTAATGACAACTATAGCTCAGCAAAAAAATACTTTTTGAAAAGCATTAATGGTGGATTCACAAGTGCATTTTCGAATCTTGCTAAAATATATGATAAAGAAGAAAACTTACCTCTCGCAGAGGAATATTATTCAAAAGCGATTGATGTAGGTAATGATAAAGCAGAGATAAATTTAGCTGATTTTTATTTTTATAATATACAAACTAAAAATAAAACCAAGGCTTTGGAACTAGCTGAAAAAACCATAAAAGAAAATCCTTCTTTTGATGCTGAATGTTTATATATATCTATTTTATTGTGGAATAACAACTTTGAACTTGCTACTCAAGTAATGGAATCACTACTGACTAACTTTACCTTTAATGACCAAGGACAAGAAAGTGAGCTAATCAGCTTGTTCACGCTATTTTTAGCTAAAGGCCAAACTAACTTAGTCGATAGATGGTTTAAAGAATACAACTTTAAAGAGCGCTTTAAACCTTTGTATTACGCTTTAATGTCGTTAATGAGAGAACAATACCCTAATGAAATATTACGTATGGGCTCAGAGTTAACTGAAACTGTAAATGAAATATTAGAAGATATTGAAGCTAAGGCCTTACTATATAAATAGACCTAAAAAAGGCGAACCATTACTGATTCGCCTTTTTATTTATTTGATTGGGAAGTTAACCATCTTAATTAAATCGTTAACCAACTTAATTACCTATCCCAAGTAAATCACTTATGGAAAATATAGACAAACTGTTATTTACCGCCTTTTTAAGAGACTTTAGTACTTGTGGCATTAATGCAACCGAGCGGGAGTAAGTACCACAATGAGTGTTAAAAAAACGCTTGTATGCCCGTTTGCGCGCGTCCTAAAATTAAGGCATGAACATCATGGGTGCCTTCATAGGTATTAACCGCTTCAAGGTTCATCACATGACGAATAATATGATACTCATCACTAATACCATTGCCACCGTACATATCTCGTGCTTGCCGAGCAATATCTAGTGCTTTGCCACAAGAATTACGCTTGATCAGGGAAATAGCTTCAGGGGCTAAGTTATTACTATCCATCAGCCGCCCTGCTTGCAAGCAAGCCAACAAGCCAATACTAATTTCGGTTTGCATATCAGCGAGCTTCTTTTGAATCAATTGTGTTGCCGCTAAGGGCTTACCAAATTGCTCTCTATCTAAAGTGTACTGACGCGCACCATGCCAACAAAACTCCGCGGCGCCCAGTGCGCCCCAAGCAATACCGTAACGTGCTTTATTCAAACAACCAAAAGGACCAGACAAACCACTGGCCTTTGGCAACATATTTTCAGCCGGTACAAAGACATTTTCCATAACAATTTCGCCAGTTATAGACGCACGCAGCGAGAACTTACCTTCAATTTTTGGTGCTGATAAGCCGGGCATGCCTTTTTCAAGAATAAAGCCCTTAATAACACCTTCAAGCTTGGCCCAAACAATAAACACATCGGCAATAGGTGAATTAGTGATCCACATTTTACTGCCATTTAGTTGATAACCACCGTCAACAGCGACTGCTTTACTGGCCATACTGGCGGGATCAGAGCCTGAATTGGGTTCAGTTAAGCCAAAACAACCGATATATTCACCGGTGGCCAATTTAGGTAAATATTTCATTTTTTGCGCTTCACTGCCATAAGCATGGATAGGATGCATAACCAGTGATGATTGCACACTCATGGCACTGCGATAACCACTATCAACCCGCTCTACTTCTCGAGCAATTAAGCCATAACTAACATAATTAATACCCGCACAACCGTATTTTTCTTCAATGGTGGCGCCCAGTAAACCAAGTGCGCCAAACTCCTTCATAATTTCAAGATCAAAAACTTCATGGCGATTCGCTAATAAAATACGTGGCATAAGCTTTTCTTGGCAATACTGATGAGCACTATCACGCACTAAACGCTCTTCTTCTGTTAGTAGAGAGTCAAGTAATAATGGGTCTTGCCAGTTAAAGTGTACTTTCTTCACCTTAGCTGCTTGGCTGTTTTTACTTACTTTTTTTACCTTACTATTTGACATAAAAGTTACCTGAATGACTATTGAACACCTATATAAGCAGATAATAATAGAAAGCTTTAACAAGTCAATCCAATGCCAGCAGTATCATGAGCTAGATCAATTTCACCCCCAACTTACACTTACTTACAGTTAACTGACAGTTTTTCGACATTTAGGTTACTGATTAATACACCAGTGCTTGGCAAAATCAGCCCATAACAAAGTTCGGTAACACCTTAGTAAACGACAGGAACAACTCACTCATGAAAAGAACATCAGTCACTCGCATGGCCAGCTCACTTTTTCTGTTCACTTTTGCAGTGCCCGAAATAGCCATAGCAGCAGTGGCACAAAGCCAACAAGAAAGTAGTACTGAACAGAATAAGAACGTAACAACTGGACAAGATATTGAGGTTATTGAAGTGACCTCAAAGCGTAACCAAGCCAATAGTGAAATGACTGAGCAAACCGAACAATTAATGAGTGTAGCCGGTATTGGTAATGACCCATTAAGCGCAGTATATAGCTTACCTGGCATTGTTTATGCTGGCGGTGATAGTGGCTCACCGGCCGTACGTGGCTCTTCCCCTGATGATAACGCTTTTTATATTGATGACATACCGGTAGCGTATATTTTTCATTTATTTGGCGACAGTATTTTTAATGAAAATCTCATCCAAGATTTCACCTTACACCCAGCCGCTTTTGGTAGTGAGTATGGCAACGCCACTGGCGGCATTTTTGATGTAAAATTACGTGATCCACGTCAGCAAAAAATTGCCACCACCGTTGATTTAAGCATGCTTAAAAGTGGTTTTATGGTCGAAGGTGAAACCTTTGATGACCAAGCTTTTTATCTATCTTATCGTCGTAGTCAAATTCACCTATTTCTACCTGAAGGCACAGAAGAAGATGGTTACACCATTTTTAAAGCGCCTATAAGTGATGACTACCAAGCAAAGTATCAATGGCTGATCGGTGATGCTCATAAGCTTACCTTGAGTGCTTCCGGCGCAAGTGATACCGCTGGTATAAACATTTCAGAGAATACAGAATCTGGCCGAATTGATCCCGATAGTATTGGTGACTTTAAAATTACCACTCAATTTGATAGCCAAAGTCTTTCATGGCAATACTATGGTGAACAACAAAAAATCATGCAATTGGTTGCTGGCCATACAGTGGAAACAACAGATCAAATATTTGGTCAAGGGCAATTTATTGAAGTCGAAGAGGAGCAATACCATGTACGATTTTCCTCACAAATTAGCTGGCTAAAAAATCACAAACTCGGTTTTGGTGTTGATTACAGTAAAACTGAGATCGATTATAGTTACGATATTATTCCCTATTTTTGCACCGAAAACGATGCCGATTGCAATGCCCTTAAAGGCGACAGAATTCAAGACACCTCCTCATTGAGCGACGAAGACATTGCCATATATGTCCATGACATTTGGCAAATGAGCCCTAACTGGCAACTAACCTATGGCATTAGAGCTGAACGTAATGATTATACCGGGCAAGATTTCATTCACCCAAGACTGGCTTTAGATTGGCTGGCCACCGACAGCTTAACCATAAAAGCAAAAGCAGGAAGCTATAGTCGCTTCCCAGACGTAGATACCGTGCTGCCAAAACTTGGTAACCCTAAAATAAAATCGCCACAAGCTAGACATTATTCTTTAGGTTTTGATTATAACTTAAACGGCTTATGGTTTACCTCAGTTGATATCTACCATAAAGAGTTAACTAAATTACCTCGCTCAATTGATCAACATACAGCTGAAACTGACTGGCAGGCTAATTATACCGCCGATACTTCCGGCGATGCCCAAGGGATTGAGTGGTTGGTTAGGCGTGAGCGCGAAAACGGTTGGTTTGGTTGGGCATCGTTAAGTTGGTCGCAAAGTCAGCGTACTGATGATTTGACCGATGTCACCAGCGATTATTACTTAGATACACCTCTGGTTGCCAATGTCGTGGCAAATTATCAGTTAAACGAGCACTGGGATTTTGGTTTACGCTTTACCCTGCGAAGCGGCGCGAAATACACCCCTATTATTGGTTTGCGTGAAAATCCTGATTATGACGAGCACTTCCTACCTGAGTATGGCGAATTAAACGCAAAAACCTTACCGGTTTATCATCGCTTAGACTTAGAAGCGAATTACCAAACTAGCTACTGGGGTAATGACGCTAAGTGGACCATGGCGATTATTAATGCCATGGCACAAAAGAATGTTTCCGGTTACTACTATGAGCCAGAAGACGGTGATACCTTAACCGAGTTTAATATTAGCGGCGAGGAAGATATTGGTATGTTCCCTTATATCGGCTTAAAAATGAGTTTTTAGTAAATGTTTTCAGCCCAGATGTTTAGGCATTGGTTTTACTTACACTTTTTAAACAATAAAATTGCACCGCTAAGCGTAAGTAATAATTACAAAGTGGTAACATATAGTTACTTTTTGTAAATTTACTTTGTGCTTTACCATGGCCTTTAAAAAAACCAATATCAGACGAAGACAGAATCACGGCTTACACTGGCTAGTTACCATTAGCTTATTGATGTTTAGTTGCTTAAGTTATGGACAAGAAACCAGTGATAACGTAGAGCACCTAGCTAGTTTAGAACTTAGCGCAGAGCAAGAATATAACGCCAACAAACCAGTACTCAAAGATGAGTTTGAATGGCAATTTGCCCTTGATTTCTCTTTAGTTTATGACCCGACAATTATTGCCGGTATAGAACAAGATGGGCTATCGCACTACTTTATGCCAGGTTTGTTATTTGACCTATCTTATAAAGGATTTTATTTACAGAGCAATCAAAGACGCTCAAGTGCTTTACTTGGCGGTACTGAATTTGGCTATCAGCTTGTTGTTGAACAGAATTGGCAACTTGATCTGATAGCCAAGGCGTATATGCAAGGTTATGACTCAGACTCACTCATTGACTATGGCGGCGGCGATGAAGAAGTACTGTTAGGTTTAACTGAACGTGAAGTCACAATCGGCTTCGCGATACGTTACTCGCAGTACTTTAAAGATAGCATATTTACCCTGGACCTTGCCTCAGCTCATACCGGTGATGATGAGTATGGCGATCATGTCAGTGGCCTAATTATTGATAGCTTTTACAGCCATTTATTACCCTATAGAAATTGGGATATTTATCTAGGTGTCGGTTTAACCTACTTTAGTCAAGATATTATTGATTACTATATTGGCGTTGGTAGCAACGAAGTAAGCGAAACTCGGCCTGAATATACCGCTAAAGGTGGCTTCAGAGGGCAAGCGGAGATTTATGCGCAATACCCTATATCAGCAAGTTGGTCTTTTCATACTGGCATAACCCACAGCCTTTTTTCAAAAAATGTAAAAGCAAGTCCCTTGGTTGATACTAACAATATAACCCAAGTAATGCTTGGGGTACTTTATGTATTTTAATGTTGGCAAAGGAATTGCCATAGCTCATGTAAAAGTACCGCTATTCTTGCTCTATAGCTTTTTATTGGCCGGGCAAGTTAACGCTAATGAGGTCAAAACGGCTAACAATGCTGAAGTAACTTTTACCGCCCTACCCGAGCAGTGTGTCACCTTACGACAAGGGCGCGATTGTTTTGCTACAGTAGAATTGCAATGGCACTCATCGACCAAGCAAAGTTTTTGTTTGTATCAAGAAGGTAAAAATAAGCAGTTAGGTTGTTGGCAAAACAATAACCAAGTGTTAATAAATGTTGAGTTTCAATCCAACAAAACTATTAAGTATCAACTGCGTACAGTCAGTGATAATAAAGTCATAGCCGAGACTCAAGTTGAGGTAAGCTGGCAACATAAAAATACCGCACGTAAACGTCGTTGGCGACTGTTTTAACCAGGCTCTGTGGTAGTTTAGTGTTGCTGAGTAAACAAGCGAGAAGCGTAAAACCGTCCATGGGGCTCTACACCAGCGTCAGGACAGTGTGCTCCTGCACGGTCTATCAGGTATATCCATATACTGTCATGCTGGTGAAGTTCGCTGTTATCACCTCAGTAATACTCAAATCTTATAGTTACAATGTAGACAATAGTATTATGGAACAGAGCCTTTAATAAACACTAAAGCGGTAACTAAATAAAAGGGTAGGAATAGATAAAATGCACAATATTTTATTGGTGGAAGATGATATTAGCCTTGCTAATTGGGTCTGTGAATATTTAACCGAACAGGGCTTTAATGTCACCCATGTCGCCCGTGGCGATTTAGTCTTAGATGTTATTAAGAAAAACAGCACTGATATCGTTTTACTCGACGTTATGTTACCAGGCTTAAATGGCATAGAAGTATGCCGGCTTATTCGTCAACATAAGCCGAGCCAACAAGTGCCAATTATTATGTTAACCGCCCGCGCCGATGAATTTGATGAAGTGATTGGCTTAGAAGCTGGCGCGGATGACTATGTAATAAAACCCGTTCGACCACGGGCTTTATTAGCGCGCATTAACCGTCAACTCAGCCATAGAAACAAAGCAGACAATAACCTCAATAACGAACTGGTTTTTGGTGATTTGAGCATAAACCAAGCAGCAAAACGTGTCGTTTATCAAGGTAAAGAAGTAGAGTTATCAACCAGCCTCTTTGCCTTCCTCACCTATTTAGCCCAACATGCTGGCAGTGTAGTTGACCGAGACTCTGTTTTTAAAGCGCTGAAAAAACGCGAATATGATGGTCAAGATAGACGTTTTGACGTGATGTTATCAACCTTACGTAAATTATTTAATGATGACCCACAAAAACCGAAAAAATTTAAAACCATTTGGGGTAAAGGCTATTTATTTGTTAGTGATGCTTGGCAAGAGCAATCAAGCTTTGGCATTGACGAATAACCATGCGTGGCCTCTATATCAGTATTATTCTCACCGTATTAGGCTCGCTATTTTTTATTGGCTGGGGACTCGATGAACTAGTGGCATATGCCACAGAAGATAAAATAACCGAAACGCAAACAACCACGGTCTACCGACAGTTAGTCAATGGGCTAACTAGCGAGCTGAGCTCGCTCAGTAGTCTAGAGTTAAACGAAAGAGTTAAGCAATTTCAACAACATTACCAACTGGATACTAGCTTAGCATCGAGCAAAAAAATCGCCCTGCCTAGCTCACTAATTGCGCAATTAACCCTGCCAGGAGGCTTACTGCTAGCCTCAAGTGCCAACCAATACTTATTAAAAAGCATAGCCAACCACCCTGAGTTTCTTTTGCGCCTTGAACTACCCACTGAAACAGCAGATGACGACAACATTAATTTTATTTTAACGTTAACACTCTACCTAAGTATTTGTTTCATACTTATTTTATGGTTAATCCCCTTAACTAGACGTTTATACCTACTCAACAATGCCGCCGCTAAAATAGGCTCAGGACAGCTTGATGTGCGTATCGCCAGTAGCCGCTTATCTTATATAAAAGTGTTAGAGCAAAGCTTTAATACCATGGCCAGTAAACTAGAAAAACTCGTCGCCGATAATAAAATCCTCGCTCGCAGCTTATCCCATGATATTCGTACACCAATGGCTTGTTTACGTTTTGGTATAGAAGCCGCTTTAGACAGTAACTCCATTGAAAAGAAAAATAATTACTTGTCGCGCATGGACAATGAATTAACACGCATGGAGGAAATGACCAGTGCTTTTCTTGATTATGCCTCGATGGAACGCCAAGGGCTAAATTTAAAAAAGCAGCCGACCAATATTTGTGCCCTAATCACCTCGGCTATCAATGATTGCCAAGTACTGGCAGAGCAAAAAAACATTAGCGTACAGTTAACGGGCGATAACACCATACTTTATCCCTTAGATTACCACTGGAGCTATCGCGCCCTAGTCAATCTTATTAGCAATGCCATTGGCTACGCCAACAGCCAAGTACTACTCACCCTAACCAATAACAACCAACAACTGACCATTACCGTTGAAGATGATGGCAAAGGCATAGCAAATGATAAACTCGCCATTATCTTCACCCCCTTTGTCAAACTCGATGCCGATAGGTCAAGAGAGCAAGGTCATTTTGGCTTAGGCTTAGCTATTTGCAGTAAAATCATGGACTGGCATCAAGGCAGCATTAACGCCAGCAATAGCCAACGTCTATCTGGTGCCTGCTTTACCTTACAATTCCCGAAATAAACAGCGGTTCTAGGTTGAAATTACGACAAAACCCATAAAAATTAGGCTTTTTATCATACTTTACTATGCTTTGTAGATAGCGATTTACTCAGCAAAGACTAACAACAGTTATGCATAATAATTCTAAGCAAAAATCTGCTTTTCAATTCACCATAAAGAAAAAGCTCATTGTTAATGCCTTTATTAACATTAGCTTAATATTAATCATTGGCCTCTATGCTTTAAATCAAATGAAGCTGATTGGTGAAGAGGTTGAAGAAATTGCTGAAATTGATATGCCGTTAATTCGTAGCATTACCGCAATAGAAACCCATCAACTCGAACAAGCACTGTATTTAGAGCGGGTATTACGCTTAGGAACCCAGACATTTCAGTCAGCGTTAACGGTACAAGAGTATGCCATGGCTAAAGCTCAGTTTCTCCACTTTGGTGCGCAAGTTAAACAAGAATTGCTTCAGCTAGAGTCAAAGGTAAATGATGATATTAAGCTCACCCCTTATGAGGCCGATAAACAAGAATTCCAATACGTATTAAAACAGATAATCAATATAAGTGCTGAACACCAAAGTTACCAAAAACATGCCATGAAAATTATTGCCCTACTCAATGCAAAACTTAAAGGTCTTGCATTCAACTACGCTACGCCTCAAGTGAGTAGTGACATCAATGCCACGCCCTTATCAGCTAAGGTTCAACAAGACAACTTACTCGCTGAGCGAGAACAGCTTGAACGGCTTGAACGGCTCATTCATGATATTGAATTAGAAGAAGATAATATAGATCATGAGCTTGAGCAGCTATTAACAGAAATTGAAGATTTTACCCAAGAGTCACTCTACGCTGCCGAAGAACATGAGCAGGCGGCTATTCAACAAATTCTTTTGCTGATCATTATCGGCACTATTCTGGCCACATTAGGTTCCTTTATTATTGCTCGGCTCATTAGTTTGCCTATCACCCGATTAAGAGAACTCGCCAAGAAGGTAGCAAGGGGCGATTTAAGTCAACAAATCAGCCAAATCAGCAATGATGAACTCGGTGAGTTATCCTTAGCGATTAATAGCACCATACAATCAATGGCAGAAGCCGCAGAGCAAGCTGAAGCTATTGCCTTAGGAGATTTCAGCCAGGAAATTCACCCGAAAGGTGAGCAAGACAAGCTTGGTCATGCTTTACATAATATGAAAGCGCAAATTATTGAGCAAAATGCTAGCTTGGCAGAAAAAATAGCCCTTAATGAGGGCATAGTCAATACCAGTATGGATGCTATTTTAACCATAGATGCACTAGGTACTATTCTTTCGTGTAACAACTCGACTATGCGTTTATTTCATTATCGGCGAGAGGAAATAATAGGGCAAAATATTAAAAAACTGATGCCTATGCCTTATGCGGCCGAGCACGATAGTTATCTTAACAACTATAAAACTAGCGCTATCAAAAAAGTTATTGGTATCGGTCGAGAAGTTCAGGCTCTTAAAAAAGATGGCACTATATTTCCTATCGCGCTGTCTGTCGGCGAAGTAACGCAACAAGGTGCTCAAAACAGAGTTTACACTGGCTTTATTCGAGATATATCGCAAGAGAAAAAATTTGAAGCCGACTTACAGCAAAATAACGACCAGTTATCTAAACAAAATGAGCGCCAGCATCAATTAGCTGAAATTAACGAACTGACTCAGGGTATCACTGAACTAACAAAACTGAGTGATGACATCATTAGTAATTTAGCCACTGCCTGCCAAGCCGGACATGGGGTGATATATATTAAGGAGCAACAAGATAGTAATACCTTGTCTCTGGTCGGCAGTTACGCTTTTCAATCTAGAAAAAATATTGCCGCGACTATTAAGGTAGGCGAGGGTTTAATTGGCCAGTGCGCTAAAGAGAAGAAACTTATTCTGCTGACTAAGGTCCCCGGTGATTATATTCAAATAAATTCCGCCTTAGGTGAGCAAACACCCCTTAATTTAATACTCTTACCTATACTTTTTGAAAGCAAAATTATGGCCGTTATTGAACTGGCTTCCTTCCACGTTTTTACTGAGGAACAGCAGCTAACATTAACGCAAGTAGCACAAAGTCTCGGCATAGTCATTAACAACCTATTCAGTCAACAAAGAACCAAACAACTATTACACGAAACCCAGCAACAGGCAGAAGAATTACAAACGCAGCAAGAAGAGTTAAAAAGTGCTAATGAAAATTTAGTTGAGCAAACCCAGCAATTAAAAGCCTCAGAAGAGGAATTAAGACAACAAAGTGAGGAACTACAAACCTCTAATGATGAATTAGGCCAAAGACAAAAAGATTTACAAGCGCAAAGAGACAAGATTGCCGCCTCAGAGCAAGAGTTAGCGATCAAGGCCAAAGAGCTGACGATAGCCAGTAAATATAAGTCAGAGTTTTTAGCGAATATGAGCCACGAATTAAGAACGCCACTGAATAGCTTATTACTCTTAGCTAAGGGCTTAGCTGACAATACCAGTGGTCACTTAGATGAAACTGAAGTTGAAGATGCCCATATCATCTATGATGGTGGTCAAAGCCTGCTGCACCTGATTAACGATATTCTCGACTTATCAAAAGTCGAAGCAGGGAAATTAAATATTCACCGAGAAAATGTTCAACTTAGCCAAGTAAAAGATAAGTTATTGCAACTTTTTACCCCGCTGGCAAAAGAAAGGAACATTCAATTGTCAGCCAGCATAGACAATAACATACCTGATAGCCTTATCACTGACAGTCAACGCCTCGAGCAAATATTACGCAACTTACTTTCAAATGCGATAAAATTCACCGAAATAGGAGAAGTAACAATAAACTTCCGCCTGCCCGCTGAAAACACTCACTTTAGACAGCAACACTTAACCGTAACCAACAGCTTGGCCATTGTGGTTACTGATACGGGTGTTGGTATTGCGGAAGATAAGTTACAAGCTATTTTTGAGGCCTTTCAACAAGCCGATGGCTCAACTAGCCGAAAATATGGCGGTACTGGCTTAGGTTTAACCATAGCGAGAGAATTAAGCCATTTACTGGGCGGAGAAATACAACTGACCAGCCAAATACATAAAGGCAGTAGCTTTACCCTGTATTTACCACTCTCTTCTGACGATGCCACTAGCTCCGCCAGTAAAAATGAAGCCAATATAATAGCGACCAACCTAGCGAGTAAACAAAGTGCAGCAAGTACCTTACCTCAGCCCCCTGCGGTTCACACCTCTGCATTAGCGGGTATTGACAGAGACATAGATTTAGAGCTAAATATTTTTATTGATGACGATAGATTCAATATACACGCTGGCGACAAAACGCTGTTAGTCATAGATGATGATAAAATATTTGCGAAAATATTACGTGATTACGCCCGAAAAAGTGGCTATAAATGCTTGGTGGCCGGTGATGGCCGCTCGGGAATATATTTAGCACAACATCATCAGCCCAATGGTATTATTCTTGACCTTATGCTACCCGATATTGATGGCCACCAAGTATTAGAGCAATTAAAGTCCAGCTTAAAAACTCAGCATATTCCAGTAGAAATCATTTCAGCCCACAGTGAAAGTCGCAGTGAGGCCTTAGCAGAAGGAGCGATTGGCTTACAAACAAAACCCGTTAGTAGTGAGCAGCTGCACCAAGTATTAGTTGAAATTGAAAACTTATCAACAGCAAAGATTCGCCAAGTATTGATTATTGAAGATAATAAGCACCATAGTAAAGCCACCCGACGATTACTGGAAAATATCGGCCTAAAAGCCACGTGTGTCTCTACTGGCGAAGAAGGCTGTGTCGCCATTTTAACCGGAAAATATGACTGCGTTATTTTAGACTTAGGTTTACCCGATATGAGTGGTATTGAGCTATTAAAACAAGTTAATGCTGGCACCCTAGAAGTATTACCACCGGTAATTGTCTATACCGGTAAAGAGATTACCGACCAAGAGCAAGCAGAGCTCGACAAATACTCTTCTACGGTAGTCATAAAAGGCACCGGCTCTCCTGAGCGTTTACTTGATGATATATCGTTATTCTTATACGACATTGAAGAAAAATCCAGTAAGTTAACTAAGCTTAAAGATAAAAAGTCTATGCGGCTTTTACATGACGAAGATGCCATTTTACAAGGACGTAAAATATTATTAACTGATGATGATATGCGTAATAGCTATGCCTTATCTAAAAAGTTAATTGATATAGGGTGTGATGTAGAAATGGCCAATAACGGTAAAGAGGCGATTGAACTGCTCAGAGAGCATAACGATTTTGAACTTATTTTAATGGACACCATGATGCCAGTAATGGATGGCAATGAAGCCACCCAAATTATCCGTAATATGAAGCACTATAAAAAAATTCCTATTATTGCCCTAACCGCGAAAACGATGCCAGAAGATAGAGAGTTAGCCTTAAAATCTGGCGCATCAGAATATTTAACTAAACCTATAGATTTTGACAAACTGGTTTCCATTTTGCGTATTTGGTTATTTAAAAAAGACGCATAGCAAATGTTCATTTTGCGACCTTGATTCGATAACAAGGAACAGCTTTTGATACCTACCACTAAAACAAAGACTAAAGCTTATAGTCCTCGCCCTGACGAAGACGAGATAATGGCACTAGAGATTAAGCTATTACTACAAGCCATAGAGTTTCGCTATGACTATGATTTTAGCCATTATGCCCAAGCATCGCTCACCCGGCGCATAAACAACTGCCTAAAAAAGGCGCAACTAAACAATGTTGCCGAAATGATCCCTAAAATTTTGTACCAGCCTGAATTTTTTGAACTATTCCTCAAAGAAATGTCCGTAACCGTCACAGAAATGTTTCGTGACCCTCTGGTATTTAAAGCACTCAGAGACAAGGTTTTTACCCAACTAAAAACCTACTCCCGGATCAATATTTGGCATGCTGGTTGCGCCACAGGTGAAGAAGTCTATTCATTAGCCATCATGTTAAAAGAAGAAGGTTTACTCAATCGCAGCCAGATATATGCGACAGACTTTAACAATCACTCGTTAAAAATAGCAGAGCAAGGCATTTATAAAGCAGAAAAAATCACCGAGTATACCCATAATTACCAACAGGCAGGTGGCAAAGCATCTTTTGCAGATTATTATCAAGCCAAGCATGGTTATGCCAAGATGCATAATGATCTTAAAGAGCATATTACCTTTGCCCACCATAACTTGATAAAAGACCAATGTTTTGCTCAAATGCATTTAATCCTTTGCCGTAACGTACTTATCTATTTTGATAAAAATTTACAGAACAAGGTCTTGTCACTCTTTAATAAAAGCCTAATACATCGTGGTTATCTGTTATTAGGTGATAAAGAATCACTGGAATTTAGCAATCAAATAAACAACTTTGAGACTATTGCTAAAGACCAGCGTATTTATCAAAAAATCAACTATGAATAATCGTCGCCAAGCAACTCACTTATAATGGCGGCCAATAATAACGCCCTTTATCAAGCTTTAGTTATCGGTGTCTCTGCCGGCGGTCTTAATGCGCTGCATAAAATATTACCTAAACTACCCATAAACTTTCCTCTTGCCATCATAGTGCTGCAACATAGAGGCGAAATCGTCTTTGAGGGGGCCAGCCACAATGACTTTCTTATCAGTTATTTTAACAATGATTGCGCTATGCCGGTTAAGGAAGCTATGTTAGGCGCAAAAATAAAACCGGGAAATATTTACATTGCCCCGGCAAAGTACCACCTACTTATTGAAAAAAGTAAGATTTTTGCGTTGAGTCTTGAGCCGCCAGTTAATTTTGCGCTACCTTCAATTGACGTGCTCTTTGACAGCGCCAGTGCTTGCTACAAAAATCAATTAATTGGTCTTATACTTACAGGAGCAAGTAGTGATGGCAGTATAGGGCTAAAGAATATTAGTGACCGTGCTGGCTTAACACTGGTACAAGCGCCAAGAACTGCTGAAGTTGATTTTATGCCAAAAGCAGCCATTTACTTACATACAGTAGATCATATATTACCCTTGAATGATATTGCGCCATTTTTGTGCCACCTCATGCAAGGAGACAAGGGATAACATGGACTTAGAGACGCTGCCAAAAATTCTGATTGTTGATGATGAGCCTAATAATTTGCGCGTTTATGAGCGCACCTTGGCTTCACTCAATGTTGAAATTATCAAAGCACTCTCTGGACAACAGGCACTTGCCGTGGCCCACAAACATGATTTTGCCCTGATCTTAATGGATGTACAAATGCCTTGTATGGATGGCTTCGAAACCGCGGCCTTAATTCTTGATCATCCTAAAACTAGCCACATTCCGGTTATATTTATCACCGCTTTTGCCCGGGATGAGACTTTTGAATTTAAAGGCTATGCCAGCGGCGCGGTAGATTACCTAGTAAAACCAATTAATGAAGATGTCGTCCGCAGTAAGGTGGCGGTTTTTTTGGAGTTACATAAAGAAAAACAGCTATTAAATATTGCCTGTAAAGTACGCGAAAAAGCCGAAGCCGAACTAAGAGTGCACAAAGAGCACTTAGAAGAACTGGTGAAAGAACGCACGCAGGAATTACAAAATTCGATTGAAAATTTAATGGCGACACAAAACAAGTTGCTCGAATCAGAAAAAATGGCCTCCTTAGGCCGTTTAGTAGCTGGTGTCGCCCACGAGCTAAATACACCTATTGGGATTAGCATTACCGGTGCCTCTTTTTTACAAGAAAAATTGCAACAGCTAAAACATAATTTTAAGCAAGGTAAAATTAGCCGCAAAGATCTAGCGGACTTTGTTGACAGTGCACCAAAATCTGTTGATATTATTTTAACCAATTTAGATAGAGCCGCTGAACAAATTTCCAACTTCAAGCTGGTAGCTGTTGATCAAACCAGTGAAAGAAAACGTAACATCAATTTGCTCAGTTATATTCAAAAAGTAGTCAACAGCTTATCACCCGCCATCAATAAAGCTCAGCACACGGTAGAAGTAACTGGTGATCAAACCATAAAGCTTAATACCATTCCTGGGGGTATTTCACAAATTATTACTAACCTGATCATGAATTCAATTGTGCACGCCTATCAAGATGATGAGCAAGGAAAAATGCTGATCACGGTAAAACAAAAGCACAGCAAGGTATTACTCACCTATACGGATTATGGTCAGGGTATGGAAAAATCCGTCAGTCAGATGGTCTTTGAACCTTTTTTTACCACCACGCGAGGCTCTGGCGGTAGTGGTTTAGGCATGTACATTGTCTATAACCTTGTTAACCAAGGCTTAGGTGGGAAAATCACCTGTCTAAGCAAGCTAGGGCAAGGTACACAATTTATTATAGAATTTCCTATTCACCACAACAAGGACCAGCAATAATTGACCGCATTGCGTTGATTTGCCACTTGTTCGCTGGTCTAACCTTGGCTACAAATTACTGGCGTTAAAAATAGTGGCTGCTAAATTACTTACTATGATCCACCTCTCAGCTCTATTTCTTATTATTTTATATTAGCAGCCCTGCCCGCATGCACGGCTGTGATACTTCTGTGATTAATTCTTCATTAATAAGTGATAAAATCGTGATCTGCTAGCGATAATTCACCGACATACTTGCTCTTACTCTGACAATAAAAATGCTAACCGCATAAGTCTAACTACCAAGGAAAGTCTCATGAAAGTAATCAAGCAATCGCCAATAAAAGCCACCTTAACTCTGCTAGCACTCGCGCTAGCCAGTACCACAACGATGGCACAAGAATTAGCCATTACTGTCACTAATTTAACCCAGGGATTGCATTTCACCCCAGTGGTTACCGCCGCCCACAGTAATGAAAGTCGACTCTTTATGCTGAGCGATATGGCCAGTACTGAGCTACAAGCAATGGCCGAAGGCGGTGATATATCTGGCTTAGTCAGCCTATTAAGTAATGCTGACGCCAATATAAATGAAAACCCAGCGGGTGGTTTATTAGCTCCAGCGATGTCAGCAAGCTTTACCTTAACCAACGATAGCGGCAATACCCATCTGTCACTTGCCGCGATGATATTGCCTTCTAACGACGGTTTTGTTGGCTTAGATAGCTGGGAAATACCTGACGAAGCTGGCACTTATACGGTATTTTTAAATGCCTATGATGCCGGCACAGAAGCGAACGATGAAATCCGTGGCAGTGGCGTTCCAGGAGAAGTAGGCATGCCAGTGCCACCGCCCCTTGATGCCAGCATAGGCATGAATGGCACTGGCGTTACCGACATGGAAGCGAATAACAAAGTGCATATTCACCGTGGCAGCCTAGGGGATGATGATATGTCAGCTGGCAAAAGCGATATTAACAATAGCGTACAACGTTGGTTAAATCCTGTCGCTAAACTCACCATTACCGTGCTATAGGGGTGCATCATGTTAACCTTTAACGCTCATAAGAACATTCACAAAAATACAGCTAAAAACTCTATTTATCAAATTGTTATTACTAGTTTACTGACGCTAGGCTTAGCCGCTTGTGGTGATAGCTACAATAACGGTGATGATAATTATACTCCGCTGGTGCAACCGCCGATGGAATATAGTTATTCAATAACCCTCACTAATTTAACCTATGGCCAACCTTTATCACCTATAGCAGTGGCACTGCACGGTGATAGTAAAATGTGGCAAGTGGGCCAAAGTGCCTCTGTCGCCTTAGAAAAATTAGCCGAAGGTGGTGATAATAGTGACTTCCTAGCCCTAGAGAGTAATCTAGCCAGCACAATGAGTGATGGCCCTTTACCACCGGGGGCTAGCGTCACTTTACATATTAGCACCACTGAGCCTATGGCAAATTATTTAACCGTTGTCACTATGTTGGTGAATACAAATGATGCTTTCTCGGGTCTTACTGGAGTAGATATATCAACATTAGTGCTTAACCAAGAAAAATCATGGCAGTTAAATGTTTATGATGCTGGCACAGAGCTCAATAACGAAGCCGTAGGTACCATTCCAGGACCTGCAGACGGCGGCGTGGGTTTTGATGCAGCTCGCAACGATATCGACTTAGTCGGCTATCATTCTGGCGTGGTGAGTAAAGATGATGGTTTATCTAGCTCAGTATTAACGCAGGCGCATCGTTTTGATAACCCTGCCGTTAAATTAACCATTACTCGAACTAAGTAGTGCGCTAGGTCAAGATAGCAAGCGGATTAATTAATTGAACAGTTAATTAGTTTGCTTGCTATAGGTGGCTTTGGCCACTTATTGGCCACCATATGAAAGATAAAATTTTAATCATTGAAGACGAAATTGATATTGCTAAGCTCATTAAAGTGCACTTGTCTGAGTTAGACCTGCACTGTGATATTTGTACCCAAGGTGAGCAAGCACTACAACAAGCCTTAACACAAGACTATCAACTTATTTTACTTGATGTGATGTTACCAGGCATTAGCGGGCTAGATATTTGTCGGCAAGTTAGACAAGCTAAACCGTTACAATCCATTATTATGCTGACCGCTAAAACCTCGGAAATAGACCGTGTGTTGGGGCTTGAGCTAGGGGCTGATGATTACATGACTAAACCGTTTAGCATTCGAGAATTACAGGCCCGAGTTAGGAGTCAATTACGCCGAGTGCATGCCATTAAGGCCAAAAATGCTGACAAACATAATCAGCCAGAGCAAGTAACAGCAACACCACTAGGCTCCACTGAACTAGAGAAAAATGGAGTAAGTATCGGGCAACTTCATATTGACCATAGGTATCACCAGGTAACCTATAAAAATAAAACCATCCACTTAACCGCGACAGAGTTTGAGTTAATAGATTTTTTCTGCCAACACCCTGATCAGGTGTTTTCGCGCGCGCAATTACTTGATGGTGTTTGGGGTTACCACCACAATGGCTATGAACACACAGTGAATTCTCATATTAATCGTCTCAGAAGCAAGCTTGAGGAAAACAGTACTGAGCCAAAAATAATCCAAACCGTCTGGGGCGTTGGTTATAAACTTAATTCAGCCGGGGTAATGCCACCGGCAGCTTCTTAGCTAGTAGGATAATAAGGACTTACTTTAGATGAAAATATCGCTTTATCAACGCTTAGCATTAATACTCTGTGCTGCTTTCATGATGATGGCATCACTACTGGTTTATTGGAGTAATTCCCTAGTACAGCAGTCTAAGTACCAAGCTGAGCAAAAGTTGCACTTACACTTAGCCGAACATTTAGCCCATGATAATCCACTATTGCAAGACGGCGTTTATGATAAAGCGGCATTAGCAAACCTTTTTCATACCTTAATGCTGTTAGGTCCAGCCTTTGAATTTTACTTTCTCGATGCCCAAGGTAAGATTTTAACTTATTCCGCCGAGGCCACTAAAATAAAACGCCAGTCGGTATCGCTAATACCGTTAAAACAACTTATTGCTAACCCGAAAAAAACCCCGGTTTTTGGTGATGACCCTAGAGATATAAACCATAAAAAAATATTTTCTATCGCCCCTGTTTATCAAGGTGAACTACTACAGGGTTATTTATATATTATTATTGGTAGCGAAATTTATGATTCAATTTTTAGCCAAGTACAAGCCGATAAAGACTTACAAAAATACGGCGCATTTGTACTCGCCAGCTTATTATTACTGCTGCTGGTTTTACTAGCGGTATTTCACTATTTTACTCAACCGGTAAAAGAGCTAGCACAACAAATGCAAGCGCTTAAAGCGGTGCAGTTTGATCAAACTAAAGTTCAGCTCAAGCAATGGGGTTCAGCGGCCAGCCATGGTATTAACCATAATGAAGTGCATTTTCTCGGCGCTACTTTTAACGATATGGTTAGACAAATTAACCAGCAATTTGCATTATTGACTGAAAATGACAGAATACGCCGAGAATTATTAGCACACTTGTCTCATGATCTACGGACACCGTTAGCGACTATACAAGGCTATATTGAGACTTTAGCGCTTAAGGGCGATGACTTATCCAGCGCCGAGCAACAAGATTATTTAGCGACAGTGCAGCGTAACGTCGAGCAGTTAAAGCGCCTTATCGATCAAATTTTTGAATTGGCTCATTTAGAAAATGGTCAAGTAACCGTTAATTTAGAAACCTTTGTCATTGGCGAACTTTTACATGACATACTGGCTAAATTCACCTTAAAAGCTGCCGATAAGCAGATTTCGTTAACGTTAACACCTCAGCCTTGCCAATATATTGTTTACTCTGACATAGCTAAATTAGAGCGAATCATGAGCAATTTATTAGAAAACGCCATCAGACATACTGGCCTTGGCGGTGAAATAGTGATGACAGTTACGCAGCTCAGCACACAAGTTAAAGTAAGTATTACCGATAATGGCAGCGGTATAAGTAAAGAGGATATCGCCTACATATTTGATGCTAGATATAGGGCCAGTAATGCCATTGAAGATAATATCCAACATACTGGCTTGGGGCTAGCTATTTGCCAAAAGCTATCGCAAGTACTTAATTCGGAATTAATAGTTAAAAGTGAGCTTGGTAATGGCAGTAGCTTTTCATTATTGATACCCGTATTAGCTCAACAGGCAGAATCGAGCTAAAATAGAGTCGCTTTGTCGGCAAGGACATTGATGGAGAGAATAGATTTTCTGGTGAATATGCCCCATCATTCTTAATCTGCTGTTAAGCTGCTATTAATAACGATAGGTTTATCAATAGCAGCTTACTTTCACTCGAAATTTATTCAATAACTCATTCAATAATTCACTCAATAATGCGATAAATCTCCCATTTTGCTGTGCCTGAAACCACATGGGGTTCTAGGGTTTTACTCCACTCTTTATGAGCATCAATCTCAGCCAACTTTTGCCAAGCATCATTGAGCTGAGTTAAGTTTTCAATGGTCACTTCTGAAATAATACTCGACTCTAATGCCCCAACTGAACCCACTAAAATTCGAGAGTTCTCTTTAGTCCAGCCTATTTGAGAGCCTATTTCATCAAACCATCGGCTAAGAGCTTCAACTACTTCTGGCTTGTGGCCAAATTTTGCATCAATACACCATCTTGCAATCATCATAACAATGTCTCCAATTGAGAAAAAATCACACTTAATAAAGTATATCTATTAGCTCAATAAGTATGATTCATCTAACTTGAATTGCCATTTTAACCCTTATATAGCCTTTACTGACTTGTAAATCAACAGGCTTAAATTAATGTTTATCACTTATACCGAGTAAGGTTTCAAGGTTTACAAAGCGATATCCTTGGACTTTATAATGACTAAAAATTATTATTTGGCAAACAGCTATAATTAGAACAAATGCGCTATTTTTATCTGCTCATTTCCAGTAAAGTAATAACTAACAAATAAAACTGCCCGAGAGCTAGCTCTATGATAAACAGAATTAAAATAAGCAAAGTAGCTAGCATAAGAGCAAAGTTCTTTAACATTTTTGCAGCTATTATTTGTATGTGTTTTAGTTTAAACGGTAATAGCTATACTTTTGAGGAGCCCTCTGCGGGAATGCAAAAGCCTTTTAGTCAAATTGATGAGTTGAATAAGAAAGATCCGGCATTGGCTCTTGCCTTCTCTAAAAAACTTTTAGCTGAACATCATCAACAAATGACAGATTTTGATAAAGCCACCATATTTAGCAAGATGGCACTACATAACCTCATATTAGGGCACTACAAAGTAAGTCAAGGATTACTAGACCAAGCATATGCTCTAAAAGTAGATTTAAAGACTGATACCGGTATTTCAATGTTACTGACTCAAGGTAGCATCATGGATGAATTGGGTAATTCCGAGCAGGCAATGGAGAAATACTTGCTCGCGGAGAAGTATGCTAAAGCAAATGAAAACTCAAAACTCCTTGCTGAAAGCTATGCTTACATGGCTTACTCATATTCAATGAATCATAAAGATACTCTAGCCCTGAAGCATTATCATCAAGCTTACTTACAACTTGAAAAGATAGGTGATGAGTTAGGCTTAGCTTATTTAAAAGCTGAAATGGCTAACTCCTACTCTCTTTTATTTGACGATATTAATGCAATAAAGTTAGCAACAGAAGCCAGTGATTATTTTAAAAAACATCAATATTATTTTGATGAGTTGTTTGTACAAAATGTTTTAGCCAAAATTCACCTGCGTAAAAAGGATTACTCAAAAGCTGAGGCGACTTATCTAAGAGTTATCGAATTAACAAAAGAAAACAATAAAACAGAGTACGTTTACTTAGCATATCTAGGGTTAGCTGATACTTATCATCGCTCTCAACAACACGACAAAGCCCGTATCTTTTGGCATAAATACAAAGAAGTAAATCCTGACTATGAAAACCCTGCAGCAGAAATTGGCGCAATTGTCTTAGCAGCTAAACTTGAAATTGCTGATGACAACATAAATGCAGCAATAGAGGCATTAACTAGAGTTGAAGCGATACTTGCACCTTTAGGTAAGCATAATGCACTTAGTTGGTATATTCAGCTTTATGATTTACAAGGCAAGGTTGCAATTATTAAAGAAGACTATAAAACAGCATACTTCAAACAAGAACAAGCAAGAGAACTTTTAAAAATTTATTATAACACTGAGCGCGAAACTGTACGTTCAAAATATAAAGTCATGTTCGATACCGACCAAGCAATTTTGACCAACAAATTATTAGAGCAAGATAAGGCATTAAATAAAGCGGCTCTAGAGAATGCGGTACAACAACAGAAATTACAAAATATGATCATCATAATTATTTTATTATTTGTGCTGGTACTGTTTTATTTTATTTATCGACAAATACTTAATAGTAAAGCTCTTCAGAAAATAGCTAACACTGACACCTTAACTGAACTAGCAAACCGTCGATATACCTTTATTTATGCTCAGAAAATGTTACTACAAGCGATAAAGGCCAAGCAGAACTTTGCTATGATCATATTCGACGTGGATCATTTCAAACAGGTCAATGAAAGTTTTGGTCATGCCGGTGGTGATATCGCTTTAAAGGAAATTTCATCAACAGCCAATAAATATGTCAGAGCACATGATATTTTAGGTCGTATAGGTGGAGAGGAGTTTTTACTTATTTTACCCGAAGCTTCTTCTGCTCAAGCATATGAAATAGCTGAACGTATAAGGCATGCTATCGAGCATAAAGTAATAATGGTCAACAGTAAGCCTCTACAAATTACCGCAAGCTTTGGCATTGCACAGTTAACTGACAAACAAGATAGCTTTAAGCAACTATTTAATAATGCCGATATGGCTTTATTTCAAGCTAAAGATCAAGGCAGAAACCAAACTGTTATTGCCAACGAAACTTAGTTCTGCAATATTCCTAGCTAAAGCCCACTCACCAAAGAAAGTGTTTGACCATTAATTTGCACCTTGATAGTACTATAGCGACATGTATTGACAACAATTAATGTTTAACTAAATCAGCCAGGCTTAGTTATGTTGAATATTTGAATGCCGCTAAAGTCTAGAGTTCGGTAAGTCAAAGCGGTAATTGCTTGATAGTCATCATGACAGGCATTACAACTTTGCTGCAAGGCTGTATTTTTAGGGCTCTGTTGTTGTTTAGTATGGGCGAGTAAACAAGCGAGACGCATAAACCCATCCATGGGGCTCTGCACAAGCATCCATGCTTGTGACGCTCGCTTTTATCACACCACCAACACTCACTGTAAAATCAATAGCTTACTATATTACCAACACCTAACTACAACACAGCTATTTTTAGCCAATACCGTGTTGAAGTCTCCTTGCTCGTTCGCTTTGATCATCTCAGACATGGCTTTCAACGACCATTTTTTTGCCAAGTGTGTAGCATATCCCCAATTTTAAGGTAATGTTCATTAAGTTGCCCAGTCCATTTATGTAAATGTTCAGCATCTTCATTTTCCGCATAAAACTCAACTGCCTGCATCTCACTGCGCAGTTTAAACATATTATGCAATCACACTTGCGCTTATATTCAGGTTTATACCATAGTGCCAGCTCTATTGGCTGAGTATTAACTAAGGTAGCTTTATATTTATGTAAGTAAACAAGCCCTGAAGCGACTAGTAATATAATAATCAGTAAAATAACGCCAGCGCATAACGAGTTGCTCTCTTTGATTTGATGCCTTGAGTGTATTTTATTTGGCATTTATAATTATTGATTTGGCATAAAAAAAAGAGCCTTAAAGGCCCTTTCTCTATATTTATCAAACTAATTTTTTAGTTCCTTAAAAGGAAAAGCGCACACCTACGGCGCCATCAACACTGAATTTAAAATCACTATCAAAGTTTGCTACCGGTTGTACTTGCCCATATACATCCCAACCTTTAGCAAAGTACCAAGCAACGCCTATCGGAGCACGTACACCATAACCATGATTCCAACCAGCCCAACCACCGCCCGCAAAATACCAAGATAATGGTGTTTTATTATCAAAGTTACCGGTTTTCACTAAATAATCAACGGCAAAGCCACTATCACCTAAGATGATATTATAGCGATCAATTTGTGCAACAATACTTAAGTCCATGTCTACCGCCACACCCAGCTTAACATTGGCCTGAGCAAGGCTAGATAGTGATAATGAAAGCAGAATAATACTGACTAAAAATATTTTTTTCATATGGACTCCGTAATTCTAGAAGAAGTTGTTAGTAAAGTAGCTGCTAGTGTAATCCTCCTTTAGTGTATAACAAGAAAAAGCTCAGTACTTTTCAGCTATGCCTTGGATTATAGCAATATCACTAAGTTCTTGCCCACGTGTGGGGGTAAAATAGCCCGCTATTGGTCAATCGAGCGCCTTGTGCTGAAATATTTGTCCTGAGCACAACAAGATCACAAACTTAATGAAAATGGTATTAGTGATATCTTGCTATTGTTACTAAAGTGCTACAGCTACTTGTTAACATCGAACACAGCCTTTACTATGAGATACGATTTATAACCACTTACCGCACTATTAGGCTGTCCATGTTTACACCAATAACTAAAAAAACAATAACAACAAACACCCGTAAAGTACTCGCCCTTCTCAGCATAGCCACGGCAAGTTTAGGTTTTGCCAATACGGCTAATGCTACCATTGTTGAATTTCAAACATCACAAGGTACTTTCCAAGTTAACTTGTTTGATACCACTACCCCAGCAACGGTGAAAAATTTCCTTACTTATTTAAATGATGGCCATTACAACAATTCAGTTGTTCATCGAGTCGTTACCGACTTTATTGTCCAAGGCGGCGGTTATCAATTTACCGGTACCTGGCCATTAACACCGCTTTCATCGAATGTTGCTGTGATAAACGAGCCTGTTTATTCTAATGTTAAAGGCACCATTGCCATGGCGAAAAAAGGTGGCAATATTCATAGTGCAACTAACCAATGGTTTTTTAACTTAGCCGATAACAGCGATAATTTAGATCGACAAAACGGTGGTTTTACCGTTTTTGGCCAGGTTATTGGCGATGGCATGTTAGTAGTGGCAAAAATAGCGCAACTAAAGCTATGCACTTATGGCGATTTAGAAGGTATCCCTATGGTAATGGCTGATGAGCAGAAATGTACTGACATGGTAGCACCCGGCATGGAAAATTTTGTTGTTATTGAACATGTAACTATTATTGATAATTCTGAAGTAACTGACAGCGATTTAATTCCTGTTAAAAATACCCTTATTAATGCAGACAGTGGTGGTTCTATAACCTGGCTTTCGCTGGTTATGTTAGCCCTTGTTTCAACAAAAAAACGTTTTATTCGTTAATAAAAGACTTAACGGCTAATGTCAGTCAGTCAGTCAGTTAAGAAAGTGAACTGTATTACGCTTGAGTGGTCATTTTTTTGTAGGCGTGAATTTATTCGCGCAATCGATTAAGGCATTAAGCGCGACTGAAGTCGCGCCTACAGCAGTAAAACATGTATTGTCCATTTTTGTTCAGCGAATGACACTCTCACGTTTAGTTTCTGATGACCATCAAGTTCGCCGCCTTGAGCCTAATGCCTAGCAGCTAGTAAAAAACCCAATAAAAAAGCAGCGTATCGTGCTCGATATCGCTGCTTTTTTGTTTAGTGTAGAGCGTTATTAGTCTCTGACTTTTTAAGCACGAGACTATTAACCTCTGGTGCGCTTAACCCCTAGTAAACTCTGGATAAGCTTCCATACCACAGTCAGAGATATCAACACCTTCATACTCTTCTTCAGCGCTGACACGAATACCCATGATTTTCTTCAGAGCAAACCAAACAACAAAACTAGTGCCAAATACCCAGACAAAGATAGTAGCAGCACCAATCAATTGCCCACTAAAGCTAGCTGATGAGTTGGTAATAGGTACAATTAACAAACCAAAGAAACCAACCACGCCGTGTACTGAAATAGCACCGACGGGATCATCAATCTTAATTTTATCCAGAGCTAGAATTGATAACACCACAATCACGCCAGCAATAGCGCCAAATAGAGTTGCTTGTAATGGTGACGGTGTAGAGGGTTCTGCCGTAATGGCCACAAGTCCTGCTAAAGCGCCGTTTAAGGTCATGGTTAAATCGGCTTTTTTGAATAAGATTTTAGCAAAAACCAAGGCTGAAATTGCGCCAGCGGCCGCGGCAGCATTGGTATTTAAAAACACCATAGCCACAGAGTTAGCACTATTAATATCGGCTAGTTTTAATACTGAACCACCATTAAAACCAAACCAACCCATCCATAAAATAAAGGTACCTAATGTTGCCATCGGCAAGTTAGCTCCAGGAATGGCATTCACTTTACCGTCTTTACCGTATTTTCCCTTACGAGCACCTAATAATATAACACCGGCTAAGGCGGCAGAAGCACCCGCCATATGGACAATGCCTGAGCCGGCAAAGTCTGAAAAGCCTAAGTCAGCTAAGGTATATAAACCAAAGACGGCTTCACCGTTCCAAGTCCAGCTACCTTGCATAGGATAAATAAAGCCCGTTAATACCACAGTAAAAGCAAGAAATGCCCACAGTTTCATGCGCTCAGCAACAGCACCTGACACTATCGACATAGCAGTGGCAACAAACACTACTTGGAAGAAGAAATCAGCCGCATTGGAATAAACAGCGCCACCCTCAAAACCGGCTTCAGCAGACTCGGCTAATACTGCAGCAACAAGTGCATCAGCATCACTAGCGCCATCAAGGGCAATGCCATTTAAGAAAACGCCGCCGCCATACATGATATCGTAGCCAACAATAAGATACATAATGCAAGCAATGGCATACAGCGCGACATTTTTGGTTAGAATTTCAGTGGTGTTTTTAGCACGTACTAAGCCAGCCTCTAACATAGAGAAGCCCGCAGCCATCCACATAACTAAGGCACCACACATAAGAAAGTAAAAGGTATCTAATGCATATTGTAATTGAAAAATATTTTGTTCCATAATTACTATCCCTTAAAGTGCTTCAGAGTCTTGTTCACCCGTACGAATACGAATGACTTGCTCTAGGTTGAAAACAAAAATCTTACCGTCACCAATTTTACCGGTGTAAGCTGCTTTAGTAATAGTTTCGACTAAACGCTCAACCATATCATCATTAACAGCAATCTCCAGCTTCACCTTGGGTAAGAAATCCACCTGGTATTCTGCGCCGCGATATAATTCGGTATGACCCTTTTGACGGCCAAAGCCTTTGACCTCACTAACTGTGATCCCCTCAACGCCGATTTCAGAAATGGCCTCTCTGACATCGTCTAATTTGAATGGTTTAATGATTGCGCTAATTAGTTTCATGTTTACCCCTAGTTATTGTTCTTTTTAATGACTAACAACTTGATAATACAATTCACATGCCAACATAAAATAACACTATTAATTAATCACTTAGATATAATGGTGTTTTTTTTAGCTAGCAAAATGCACCACGAGTGTGCATAAAGATAAGCCGCTGGGTTCATCTGGTGCAATAGGCTAGGCTAAATAATAAGCTGAGGAAAAATGACTATACTTGCGGAGAGCTTTACCTAGGGGTAACGAGGTAAAGCCTTAAACTATGATGATTTTTTTACTATTATAAAGCTTTAACTATTATAAAGTGCGGTAAAATCTTTCACTGACAAACCATTGAGTAGCTGCTCACCCACCTTCAATACCGGTACACCACGTAGGCCAATAGCGGCAAACTCTTTTTGCCCCTTGGCCGTTTTAATAACCTAAAAGCAATACCTTGCTGTGCAAGGTAACGTCTTGCCGTTTGGCAATGCGGACACTTATCTGTGGTATACAAGACAATACGTTTCATTTCTTTGCCCTATTCAGAGTGGCATACCATAAAATGCTAGCCACTATTTTACCCTAGTTGCTCGCTTAATCTGTAACTCTTTATCGGTGCCCTTACTGCCATTATCTAATAATAACGCCAATAAAATACCAACAAGGCCAAGCTAGAGCAGAGTTGTAACAAACTTTGATTCAAATCAAACTAGCTAGCGCAATGCGGTGTAACAATCATGCCATCAGTTACTAATACCCATAATAATAATAATAATAGCAAAGCTAACTAACCCACTTAAAAAACATGACCTTAGGACATTATTATGAAAACAACCGTAAACACGTTTACCTTATCGCTAATCAGCGCCGCTATTTTCGCGGCTCCTGCTGCCTTTGCCGGTAACACTGAACATGGCAGCAGCATTACTGCAGCACTGAGTGATAGCAGGGTTAAAATTGAATTACGGGCCCGCTATGAAAACGTCGAGCAAGATGGCATAGACAAAAATGCTTCCGCGTTAACATTAAAAAGTCGGATCACGGTTAATACGGGCAGTTACAGTAATTTCTCCATGGCCATAGAAGTGGATAAAGTTGATGCTCTAGTAGATGATTACCATAGTAAAACTAACGGTAACACTGACTACCCTGTGGTTGCCGATCCTCAAGGCACAGATGTCAATCAAGCTTATATTCAATATAAAAATGATGGTTTTAGCGCCGTTGTTGGTCGCCAACGTATTTTACACAACAATCAACGCTTTGTTGGTGGTGTTGGTTGGCGTCAAAATGAGCAAACCTATGATGGTGTACGCGCGCAATATACAGCCGATAATTTTTCGGTAGATTATAGCTATATCCAAAACATTAATGACATTACCGCTAACAATATTAAAGGTGACTTCCATCTAGTAAATGTCCATTACCACCTCAATAAAACTCATAAAATCTCCGCTTTTGCCTATCTGTTAGACTATGACGATATGGCTAACTATAACAAGGCTAGCACTACCTTAGGGGCACTATATAACGGTAAATTTGGTAAGGTTTTAGTGAATGCTAGTTTAGCCAGCCAAAGCGATAGTGCCGATAACCCAACGAGTTACTCAGCTAGGTATATTAATGCCGAAGCAGGTTATAACTTTGGCCCACTAACTCTATTAGCTGGTTATGAATTATTAGGTAGCGATAATGGTGTTGGTTTTAACACACCACTAGCCACCAAACATAAGTTTAACGGTTGGGCGGATAAATTTTTAGGTACTCCGAGTCAAGGTCTCCAAGATGTTTATATAACTGCTAAGGGTGAAATTTCTGGGGTTAAATGGGCGGCAACTTACCATGATTTTACCTCTGATGTCGGTAGTATTGATTTTGGTAGTGAGCTTAACTTGATAGCCAGTTATCAATTCAATAAAAACTATGCTGTTTTAGTTAAAGCTGCTAATTATGCTGAAGGCGATGCAGAGCAAAAACCAACGGATACTAATAAATTATGGCTGCAAGTGACGGCTAAGTTCTAAGCACTAACGACCACCATAGTCACTTAAAGACGTAATCTAAAAAGCATAAAACCTATCTCAATAAAGTAATAAGCAAGCCGATAGGCCAGCTTATTACTTTATTATGCCACCACTGCATTAGCCCTTATTGCCCCGTAACGATAAAAGCATTAGAATAGCCGCGAAATTTACCCGCACTTAGGCGAAACTTTTTGTTATTAATGATCGACAACTACGACTCTTTTACTTTTAATTTAGTGCATTACTTTCAAGCGCTAGGTCAAGAGGTGGTGGTTTATAGAAATAATGAAATTAGCCTAACAGAAATTGAGCAATTAAAGCCGCAATATATTGTTATATCTCCGGGTCCTTGCGATCCTGACTCTGCCGGTATTTCTCTGGCTGTCATTGCACAGTTTGCCGGTAAAATACCCTTATTAGGTGTCTGCTTAGGGCATCAATGTATTGCGCAACACTTTGGCGCTAAAGTTGAAAAAGCAAAAAAAGTGATGCACGGTAAAACCTCGAAGATTACTCATAATCAACAAGGTTTATTCCGCGACTTGAATCAGCCATTACAAGTCACTCGTTATCATTCCTTAATTGTTAACAAGCAATCATTACCCAACGAACTCACGGTAACGGCGTGGAGCCAAAATGAGCAAGGTGAGCTTGATGAAATTATGGCGCTAGAACATAAAAGCCTAGCTATTAGCAGCGTACAGTTTCATCCAGAATCCATACTGACAGAACAAGGACAAAATTTATTAGCAAATTTTATCAAGCAATTTAAAAATCACCCGATAAGCTAATAACAAGAGCTTTTTAGATTAAAGCCAGATAGAGTAGTACGTTACTCTATTAAAGCACTAGACTTAATGCGTTCAATGCTCAATTTTATCCCTGAGTAGCAATAAAAAGGTAAGCAATAACACCTCCATGCAAATTTTTGAAAACAATCAAGCTGTCGCCACTATATACCAGCGAGCCACTAGCCTCACTATCTGTAAGAAATTTGCGGAAAAGCAAAGTGGAAAAATATCCATAGCTGACCAACAAGGTAGCGAGCAAGAAAACCGCCGCCGAGAACTGTTATCTGTAGAGGTGCAAGCGCAACAAGAAAAAATTATTGCCAAGCACGGTGAAGAGCATTTTCAAAAACAAACCCAACAGGCCTTCTTTAGCCGGGTTCGCACAAAAATTAATAGTGACTTTGACAACAAAGAGCACCTTTATCATCACGTACTAGGTATTGAAGATGCCTGCCCTGCTATTCTCGATATTTTATCTGCTCGTGCCGCTTCAGTTAATCAAATCAAAAGTCTTGCTGCTTCTTTATCTTGGTTAAGCAATGATTTAATACGCTTAGTGAACAAACCACAATACCGAAAACGTGCTGATGTACAAGTTACCGATGCTAAGCTGGCGTTAAGTTATATTGGTTTAGACAATTTAAAGTTGCTCATGCCCACCTTTACCCTGAAACATTGGTTACCTACAAGTACCGCACCTTACGGCTTGATGAAACGAAAGCTATGGAATGATAGTTTATCTATAGCATTAGCCGCACGTGCGTTAGCCAAAGAACAAGGCCTCGATGAATTTACCGCGTTTACTACGGGGATGTTGTCAAATATAGGTAGATTTGCCGTTACCCGTAGTTATTTAACCACGTTTAGTGAGATGTATAAAAAAGAAGTACGTCAAGCATTTGAGCGTAAAGACAAACGTTTGCATAATGTCTTATCACAAATTAAAGCCAGTGAAGAGCTACTCCTTGAGCAACTTACCATGCGCAGTTCACAATTGTCTGCTGACTTAATTGAAAAAATGAGCTTTAGACGCCTTGATATAACCGAACCAATATTTGATCTAGCCTACGCCGATAACATCGAAAAAATGCACCCTATCGCTCAAATTGTCGCCAAAGCCAAAGCCCATGTCGCCTTTCGCGCCCTAGCAAAAGAAGCGTTAATAAGTAGTGACGAGAGTCAAGCATTGCTTAACGCGGCAAATTTAACACCGGCTGAAATAACCCTATTACAAAAGAGCGATATTGATCATATTAAGCTCAATTTCAGTTAATTTACTGCTTATTTGCCACATATTTTAGCTTTTTCCATGTTTTTTTCTGATTAATTATTAAAAAATCACCTTAAGGGCTTTCAACGTGCCAGCGCTTAGCCCTCACTTACCCCCTTATTTCTACAAATAAATCCTACTCTATAAATATTCATATTTTATGAATAAAGGTAGTTAAGCCTTTGTTTTGGCTGGGCTGCAGCCAAGCTCAGCAAGACAAGCCGACTAATTTCTGTCATACTATCTCTCTATTTTTTAACTCGCTGTTACTATTTTTCTCTATATTTAGATATTCGTTAAGCTTTATCTAAGTAATGCAGTAAGCTGTTAAAAATATAACCCACTTATAAATGAGGATTTTTGAAATGTCAGAACATTTTTCGGTTGAACGCGGCTTATTTGATGAGGTAATGGTACCAAACTATGCACCTTCAGCGATTATTCCTGTACGTGGTCAAGGCTCTCGAGTGTGGGATCAACAAGACAAGGAATATATTGATTTTGCCGGTGGTATTGCCGTTAGTTCTTTAGGTCATTGTCATCCAGCCTTAGTGGCTGCCTTAAAAGAGCAAGGCGAGAAACTTTGGCATTTGTCCAATGTACAAACCAATGAACCCGCATTACGTTTAGCGAAAAAATTAGTCGATAGTACCTTTGCTGAAAAAGTGTACTTTTGTAACTCTGGTGCCGAAGCTAATGAAGCGGCACTTAAGTTAGCGCGTCGTTGGGCCTTAGAAGTACACAGTGAAGAAAAATCACAAATCATTGCTTTTGAACAAGGTTTCCATGGTCGTACTTTCTTTACGGTTACTGTTGGTGGTCAATCGGTCTACTCCGATGGCTTTGGTCCAAAACCAGGCAATATAGATCATGCGGTGTACAATGACTTAGCTAGTTTAAAAGCATTAATTTCTGATAAAACGTGTGCGGTAATGATTGAACCATTACAAGGTGAAGGCGGAATTATTGCACCAACAGATGAATTTATCAAAGGTGTACGTGCCTTATGTGATCAACACAATGCGCTATTAATTTTTGATGAAGTACAAACAGGTGTTGGCCGTTTAGGTCAGTTATACGCCTACATGGATTTAGGGGTGACGCCTGATATTTTAACCACTGCTAAAGGTTTAGGTGGCGGCTTCCCTATCGGCGCTATGCTTACCACCACAGCTATTGCTAAGCACCTTAAATTAGGCTCTCATGGCAGTACCTACGGCGGTAATCCATTAGCTTGTGCGGTTGCTGAAGCAGTGCTAGATACAGTAAATACCCCTGAAGTTTATGCCGGCATCAAAGCTAAAGCTAAACTTTATGCTGATGGCTTAAATGCCATTAATGCTAAATATGATGTTTTCTCTGAAATTCGTGGCAAAGGCTTATTAATTGGTGCCGTTTTAAATGAAAAACACCAAGGTAAAGCAAAAGATTTTTTAAATGCGGCTATGGATGAAGGTCTTATGGTATTAATTGCTGGCGCAAACATTGTCCGCTTTGCACCTTCACTTGTTATTCCTGATGAAGATATTACCCTTGGTTTAGCACGCTTTGAAAAAGCTGTCGCCAGCTTAGTCTAACTTAACCTAGACTGGCCTAGCCTAGTCAATGCTAATAGCTATCTGTTTAAGTCACCTTATTTTAAACAGATAGCCATCCCCTTTCATCGAGAGCAATTATGATCATTGTACGCCCTATTAAAAAAAGTGACCTGAAAGCCTTGTACCGCATTGCGGAAGACTCTGGCCACGGTTTTACTTCACTGCCGGTGAATGAAAAATTACTGCAACAGCGTATCAAGCACGCAGAGGAATCGTTTGCCAAAGACGTGAAAGAAGCTGGCAACGAAGGCTATCTTTTTGTCATGGAAGATACCGAAACTGGTGAAGTAGTTGGTACCAGTGGCATTGAAGCCGCGGTAGGTTTAGATGATGCTTTTTATCATTATCACCTGGGTAAAGTAGTCCATAGCTCACGCGAGCTAAATATATACAATACCGTAGAAATCTTGTCTTTGTGTAATGACTACACTGGCGCCAGCGAAATTTGTACACTATTTTTAAGTGACAGCCACCGCAAAAATAATAATGGCCGCTTTTTATCGCGTTTCCGTTTTCTTTTTATCGCCGAACACAAAGAGCGTTTTTCTGACACCATTATTGCAGAAATGCGTGGTATTTCAGATGAAAACGGCAATTCGCCATTTTGGCAGTGGCTTGAAGAGCACTTTTTCTCCATGGACTTTCCGACCGCCGATTATTTAACCGGCATAGGTAAAAAAGTATTTATTGCTGAATTAATGCCTAAATACCCAATTTACGTTAGTTTGCTCAGTAAAGAAGCCCAAGCAGTCATCGACAAAGTGCACCCACAAACGGTGCCAGCACTGCGCTTATTAGAAGCGGAAGGTTTTGCCCGACGTGGCTATGTTGATATTTTTGATGGTGGTCCAACGGTTGAGTCACATGTCAACAATATCAGAACCGTAAACCATAGTAAGCGTTGCCAAGTAATCATAGACGAAGTGCAATCTACGGATAATTATATTATCTGTAATAGCAAAGTTGCTGATTTTAGAGCCCTGCAAACGCGATTGTCACTACGGGAAACCGCTAAACAAGTGGTCATTAGCCAAGCTGTCGCCGATGCATTAATGGTAAGTGAAGGCGATTGGGTTCGTTTAGTCGCTAATTAATTACCGCAAATTAAGCGCGGTAAATTAGCTCATGCAATTACCTGAGCAAATAACATACTGACATATTGTGGCTAACACCAGCCATTCATCTAGTTACTAAGGGTGACAGCGACACTCTCTGTCACCACTACCAATGAGAAGGAAATACCATGTCTCACACAAATCCAGTTCAATATATTAATGGTCAATGGCTAGCAGGCTTAGGCAATGATGTTAGTTCATTAAACCCAGCTCGTAATGAAGTCATTTGGCAAGGTAAAACAGCCAGTGCCGAGCAAGTAAACGCTGCGGTATTAAGCGCTCGTCAAGCATTTGAAAGCTGGGCAAACATTGGCCTAGAAGAGCGTGTTGCTGTGATCAAAAAATTTGCTGCGCTATTAGATGACAACAAAGACGCTTTAGCAACAACGATTGCCCTAGAAACCGGTAAGCCAAAATGGGAAACCACAGGTGAAGTTGGCGCCATGATAGCCAAAGTAACTATTTCTCTTAAGGCCTATGAAGAACGTACTGGTACCGTTGAAAACCCTATGCCGGGTGCTAAAGCCTTTATCCGTCATAAGCCTCATGGTGTGGTTGCTATTTTTGGTCCTTATAACTTCCCAGGTCACCTACCTAATGGTCACATAGTACCGGCACTAATTGCCGGTAATACTATTGTCTTTAAGCCGAGTGAATTAACGCCGCGTGTAGCAGAAGAAATGCTGAAGTTATGGGAAAAAGCCGGTTTACCTAACGGTGTTATCAACTTAGTGCAAGGCGAAGTTGAAACAGGTAAAGCGTTAGCTAGTCATAAACTTATTGACGGTTTGTTTTTCACCGGTAGCTCAACTACCGGCCATTTATTGCACGAACAATTCGCCGGTCAACCCGGTAAAATTCTAGCACTGGAAATGGGTGGTAATAATCCACTGATTGTTAAAGGTGTCAGCGATATTGATGCAGCAGTGCATGACATAGTGCAATCAGCTTTTGTTACCACGGGTCAACGCTGTACTTGTGCACGTCGTTTATTCATTGAAGCTAATGAACAAGGCGATGCCATTTTAGCCCGTCTTATTGAAGTAACTAAAAACTTAACCATTGGTTATTATGACGATGAAGAGCAACCATTTATGGGCTCAATGATCTCAGAAAAAGCCGCTTTAAGCTTAGTCGCTGCCCAAGCTAAATTACTAGCCCTTGGTGCCACATCACTAGTAGAACTTAAGCACTTAGAAGCAGGTACAGGTTTTGTTTCACCCGGTATTATCGATGTGAGTGATATTATTGCTGATATCCCTGATGAAGAATACTTTGGCCCATTAGTGAAGGTTTACCGTTACAGTGACTTTGATAAAGCCATTGATGAAGCCAATAACACCGGCTTTGGTTTATCTGCAGGTTTATTGTCTGACAGTGAAGATTCATACAAGCATTTCTTTACTCGCATTCGTGCTGGTATCGTTAACTGGAACAAGCCTATTACCGGCGCAAGCAGCGCAGCACCTTTTGGTGGTATTGGCGCAAGTGGCAACCACAGAGCCAGTGCATTTTATGCCGCTGATTATTGTGCTTACCCTATCGCTTCAGTTGAAGCGACAAAAGTAAGCTTACCTGAAACATTATCACCAGGTTTGAAATTCTAAATGCCAAATAACAATACTCTTACCGCACCAGTATTAACTGATATTACTGATGATAACTTTGTGCAAGCCTATCAGCAGTTTATCAAACAAGGCGACTTTATCTCGTTAACCCGTCAGTTTGAGCAAGGTTTTAAACAAACTGGCAAGGATAATACCCTTAACTTTAGTGTTAATGGTGCCAAAGTTAGTCTACTTGATAGCGGTGTTTTGTTGATTGAGCCACAAAGCTCAGCAACGTCAGAGAAGCCAAGTAAGAGTATTGTAATTTCATCGGGCATTCATGGTAATGAAACTGCCCCGATTGAAATTGTTCAGCAACTTATCAGTGATATTATTGCGAAAAAAATACCGGTCAAACATGCTACCCTTTTCATTATGGGTAACCCCGTGGCCATGAATATTTCCAAGCGCTTTCAAACAGAAAATTTAAACCGCTTATTTTGTGGTAAACACCAAGAGATAGCCCCTTGTTTTGAAAAATATCGCGCTGAAAAGTTAGAAACTTATGTTAGTGACTTTTTTAATGCTGGCGCTGATAAAGGCACAAGTGCGACGACTAATCGTAGTAATAATAGTAATAACGAAGTAACTAACTATCACTACGATTTACATACCGCTATTCGTGACTCTAAATATGAAAAGTTTGCCATTTATCCTTACCAAGGTGATAAACCCTGGGATAAAGAGCAGTTAACCTTTATGGCTGCTTGTGGTGTTAATACTATTTTATTTGGTCATGGTCCTTCAGGTACTTTTTCATATTTTAGTAGTGCAAAGTTTTCCGCACATGCTTTTACCGTCGAGCTGGGCAAAGTCAGACCCTTTGGTGAAAACAATATGGCTAATTTCCAAGCCATGACTGACAACTTAAGCGCACTCATCTGCGGTAATGAAATCACTTTAAAAAGCTTTAACAATAAAGACTTTAACTTATTTAAAGTCCTAGGTGACATCACTAAAGTTAGTGATGATTTCAAACTATTTATCGGTGATGAAATCAGTAACTTTACCGATTACCCCGTTGATACCTTGTTATCAACCGATACTGGCGCAGAATACCGTACTACGCAACCAGGTGAGAGCATTGTCTTCCCTAATGCCAAGGTCGGTAATGGTCAGCGAGCCGTGTTAATGGTGGTACCAACAACACTATTATAAGTGTTTTATACTAAGAGCCCTTTTTGTATAAAGGTAAAGGGGGCGCTTGCTTAGCCTTATCTAAAAACGCTACACTAGCTGCTATACTCAAACAAAAGTACAATTCATCGGCAAAGGTAAATAAGACAATTATGGTTACAGACACTGACGGTTATATTCAAATCATTGAGTACCTTACCGAACATCTCAGTTTATTTGAAAATGCAATCGCGCCAGAACACGCGAGTGAAACCGTAATGTCCGCCATTGAAGTTGAGTTGTGTGGACAAATCATTAACGTTTGTAGCCAAAATAAGGATTTAACCTTTAATCAACGTAATGCCATAATTCGTGAAGTTGATGCCATTGTCTATGATCTAGAAGAGATCCTCTCTGGTGTTATCAACAATCCGGTTAATGATGAGCAATTGGCCTTCATTCGTGAGTTTGCTGGTTTAATCAAAAACCTCTTTGATAGCGTCATTCATAACGATAAATCCTAAATAGCATAAGTTCTCCCCCCTATTTAACCTGGCAGTTCGGCGTTATTGTCTGCTAAAGCCTCTAATATACCAATTCCAATAAGTTTCTTCCCACTCAGCGAGAATTAAAAGTCTTAGAGGCAAGGCATTGATTGTAGATAATGGTTACTCCCTTATCAAAATCAATAACGCAGCATGTAAGCCATTAAAACTCGCCCTTCGGGAGCTTTCCCGCGATTCGGTTACCGCACAGAATTTCTTCCATATAGAGTGACTATATGCAAAAAAATCTATTTGTTCTCAAACCGCTGGCAAGTTCTGAGTGGAAACTAACTTAATGGACTTGGTATTACATATTACAACTGGTGGTGCTGCGGTAACTTAGATAGAATCCCCTATATTCATTCAAAATAGAGTCAACAATGAAAGCACAAGTAAAATGGTTAGGTGAAGAATTATTCATGGGCACCTCAGCAAGTGGTCATACTATGATTTTAGACGCTAATGCTGGTAACCTAGCCCCTAGCCCTTTGGAGGCGGTGTTAATTTCTTTAGGCGGATGCTCTTCAGTGGATGTTGTCAGTATTTTACAAAAATCTCGACAAAACATTACTGGCTGTCAAGTCGAAATAAATGGCACACGGGTTGATGGCGTACCGGCGCTGTTCGAAAAAATACATCTACACTTTATTATTACCGGCAGTGATATAGCGGCGAAACATGTCGAGCGGGCGGTGAGTTTATCTGCTGATAAATATTGCTCAGTCGCTTTAATGCTTAATGCCAAAGTTGACATTACTCATGATTTTGAAATTATAACTCAGTAAGTAATTATCACGGTATGCATAGCGCCAATAAAATCCCCCTGTATGGCTTCAATAATTTAACCAAAAGTTTAAGCTTTTCATTATACCGAGTACATTATTTACCGTCAGCTCAGTCCGTTACTCACTATAATACTTACATCAATCAAAGCTATAATAGTGAGCACCTTGGCGTGTTACTTACTAAGATTTGTCATGCCATTGGCGGTAATGTCTTAAATATAGCGAGCCAAGATTACACGCCACAAGGCGCAAGTGTCACCTTAATGATTTCAGAAGAAGCAAAACCTGAATCTTTAGTCGCTCACTTAGATAAAAGCCACTTGTGTATACACACCTACCCAGAAGAAACTCCACAGCAAGGCATTGCCATTTTTAGAGCCGATATTGAGCTATCAACTTGTGGCATCATTTCACCGTTAAAGGTCTTAGATTATGTCATTGAGGCTTTCTCAGCTGATGTTATCGATATAGATTATCGGGTCCGAGGCATGACACGTGATCAGCGTGGCGATAAGTGCTTCAGTGATCATGACATTGTCAAAATCAGTGAGCATTTAACTGCCGCGACTATTGACAGATATAGAATTAAGGACAGCGCTATGGCAACGAATAACTTGTTTCATTGTAAGTTAGCCAGGCGGACTATTGACTTAAAACACCATATTTTCAACTCAGGTGCACACTTAGCGCTAGGCTTCAAGATGAATAAAATCACCGCTATCGATGCAAGGCAAGTAACCGCACAACTAAGCAGAGAGTTAGATGAACTATTTGTCGGGAAATAGCGAGCTTAAAAGCAACTAAGGCAACACTGGCTATTTAACTTTTCTTTTCTTGAAAAGCAGCTAAGTTAGCTTAATAAGAAATAACTAACTTAGCTGCTAGCTGCTTTTAGACATTACTCGTTAACAACTTATGCCAAATTCGGCTGAGCGATACTAACTCGGTAAAAAGTCAATTACCCAGATAGTCACGACAGTGCCTACATTTTCTGCGCTAAACTTAATAGCACGTAAAATAGCACTAAGTTGACGCTCTAATTTGGCATTATTTAATTCACTTGATTTAATGGTTACTTTACTGACCTTGCCAGAAGGTAGAATTACCAGCTCAAACAAGACCTTGCCCTTTAAAAATGGGTCTTTACGCAAGGCACGATTATAGCGTGCATAGAGCCGAGATTTATTCGCTTCTAGTGTTCGCCTTAATGCTACTTCAGAGCGATGCCCTGACTTTTGCGCCGCCAATGATTCGGCAGCAGCGGTATCAGTGCTGGCTAACACTTCTTCTGCAGATAAACGTATTTGTTGAGTATTACGACTAGTCAGCTCAGCACTTGCCACTGTTTGCGTTGTTTTAGCCACAGATAAGTTGCTGCTTTGTATACTCGCCGTACTGGCCAGTAACTTACGCTGAACTTTAACCTCAGCAGCACTGCTTTTATTTAACTGAGTTGTGCTAGCCGGTTTAATTTCAAAGGCATCACGCATAGCAAAAAGTTCATCTTTCATTGCTGCTAAGCCTGACGTTTGTGCTTTTTTTTTCGCTGCTTGTCGCTTGGTCCTAGGCGGCTCGGCTTTATCTTTTATTTGCTCAGTATTTTTTCTCTCTAGCGGCTTTTCTTTTGGCTTTTCTTCTACTTTCTTAGGCAATTGCTTTTCCTTAAGCATAATTTTTGCCAGTTGCAGCGGAACCCTCTCTTTCACCTCGCGTGATATTTCAACTTGTTCAATAAAAGGTATCACCACGGAAAATAATAAAAAAATCCCTATCAGTATCTGCAGAATCCGAGTGAAAATTTTATCTTGAGCGGTATTTTGAAATACGTTAGTAACATCATCATTGCTATTAGTTGCGAAAGTGGCTGACGTCATATTTAGCCCTCTCTTAACTTACTTTTAGCGATTTGCTTAACCGCTAACGATATATTACGGTAATTACTGTCCGCGCAAGCTGACATGATCTGCTTTAACACTTGATAAGGCACACTGGCATCACCTATGATAGTTACCGCTCTGCCATTTTCTTTTTCCGTTTCAGTTAACACCGGCCGCTTAGTCGCGAGGTAACTCAACTCGGTTTTCACCGCATCGATAAGGTCACTATTAATATCTACGCCAACCTCAGTTAAGGCACTATTTTGCTGCCAAACGACTCGTTCTTGTATCATTATGCGCTGGGGTAATACAGTAATTAATACATTTTCAGCGGGTAATTCTTTGGCAATAGAAACAGGAAGGTTTATCTCCTTGATATTTTGCAGTACACGAACTTCTGATTGATTAACAATAAGAAAGAACACCAAAATAGTAAAAATATCCATTAACGAAACTAGGTTCAATTTAGCGCCAGCACTAAAACGCTTATGATGCTTAGCTAAACGTTTCGCTTTAAAAGACTGTTTCATGGCTTTCCTCCTGATTGAGTCCTTGCGTTGGTCCCTGCTTGAAGCCCTGCATTAGTGCCTACTTGAGAGTTCGCTATGCTTGCGGGTGCATCACCTAAAGATATCTGTGGAAAAAGCTCTGCATCAACTAAGTTGGCCGCAACTACGGCTTTAAAAGAGCGTACCGTATCCATGGTAGAAACTATGGTTTGATAATCAATTTCCGGGGCAAGTAACAACACAATGTCACTTTTTTGGTGCTTATTTTGCTGAAAAGTTAATTTCAAATCTTGTAAATAAAGCGATAGCTTAGCAAACTGATAGCCGCTATCGGTTTTAGCAAATTTCTTCAATAAAATGCCCGCGGGATAATTCAACTCAAAGCCTGTTTGAGTTATCACTAATTCCAGTACTTGCCGCTCATCATTGGGGTTATCTGTGGTTTGCCCGGCAACAGGTAGCTGTAAGTTTAAAATACGCACCTGAGAAAACACCAAACTTAACAGTAATACCGGTACTAGCACTATCATCAAGTTCATAAATGAGGTGATGTCGAGCTCTGCCTCTGGCGGATTAATGCGACGACGTCTCATGCTCTTAGCTTCTTTTTTCGTCAGACGACTGACCAAAAGAAAGCGAGTTTAATAATTTGATCCCTGCCATTTCTAGTGAGTCAGCAATTGCCGCCGTTTTTCCCATTAAGACACTATGAAATAAGATAAGCGGAATGGCAGTAATTAAACCAAAAGCCGTGGTATTCATTGCCACTGAAATACTAGCAGATAACAAGTTCGCTTTTTCAGCTGGATCGGCATTGGCAACCGCAGAGAAAGCCGCAATCAAGCCCATAATGGTGCCAAGTAAGCCCAGTAATGTGGCGACATTCGCTAATATCGCCAAAAATGGCGTACGCTTTTCCAGACGTAACATATATTCCATCATGGTTTCTTCCATGGCATATTCGACATCTTCTCTTCGCTTTACTGACGATAAACGAGCGATACCAGATTGCAGCACATCCAGTACTGGCGCCGAATGTTCTTTGGCATATTGACTAATTGCCGCGAGATCACCTTTTTTTAATGAGTCTTGCAACAGCGAAAACGCTTTACGGTTACGTCTTAATGCCGAACTTAAATAAAGCCAACGCTCTATAGTAATGGCTAAACCTATGACTAACACTAAGGCGATTGGATAAATAAATGCTCCGCCGGTTTGTAAAAAATTGATTATGCTGTCGATAATACCCATGGTGCTTCCTTTTATATTTTTTTATGCAGTTACTGCTGTAGTTTTACCTGATTTTTCTAATGTTTTTTATTCTTAATTCTTAAGTCAGCATTGTTATTGTGCTGATGCTAGTGCTATTTAGTTGCTGCAACTTTTACTGCTAATTGCTTGCTAGCAAAAAAACGTACTTGCTCTTTAAACACCCTAGGGTTTATCGGTTTGAAGTGAGGTAAACTTATCGTTCGCGCTTTGCCTTTTACTTCAATAACCTGATCAACACCCTGCCAAGGCATAATGTAAATAACATTGGGTTGCTCTTGCGAGCCTTTTACCTGACTGTGAATGATCAGTGGTTCAACCTTGCTGCTGGTTACGTTACTGGCTTCAACAGCCTTTACCGTTTGAGTCAGCAAGATAACAGCAGTCAAAACTAACACTGTAGGTGGTAAAAACTTAGCCATGATTCAGCTCCTTGCTTGGCGATGCAGTTTGATTATCAACCGTTTGTTCAGCCACTGATTGCAGCTCAGTGGACTGCGGTTTTACTATCTGTAGTGTAGATTGTTCAGCGCTAGGAACGTCTAGTCCTGCTCGTGTTAATTTTATCTCTAATCCGGCCAGCCAACGTTTCACTTCATCGTCATCACTCTTTAGCAAAAGATAAGAGCGATAATAACCATGGGCAGCAAGTAAACGACCACGATAAAGCTCTAATAAAATAGCCATACTGGCATGAGCTTCAGCAAAGTCCGGCCAAATGGCTAAAGCCGCTAAGTAACTTTGCTCAGCTTTATCAAACTGTCCCTGTAAACGGTAAACTTGTCCCTGTAAATGGTGGGCATACAGATTAAGGTCGTTAACTGCTAGAGCCTTATCCAGTAACAATTGCGCTGGCACTAGCTGACCTTGCTGCTTGGCCATGATGGCTTTATTGACATAGCTGCCTGATAATTGTGGCTGTTTAAGTATTACTTGGTCAAATAAGGCTTGTGCTTGCCGCCATTTTTTTGCTTTCATCAAGCTAAGGGCTTGTTGGTAATCTTTAAGTACCTTGGCAGGCACAGCTGTTGCTTGCTTCGCTTGTTGCTGCAGCAAGTAACGGTTTATCGCTGGCACTGACTTGCTGTACGCCTTACCGCTTTTAACATGGTTACTATTAACATGCTTTTCTTTAGCCTTGCTCTCGGTAATACTTTGGTTTTTATCGGTAACAACCGCAGTTGCGACACTTTCTTGTTGACTGTTATCCACTACTGGCTTTGAGGCACAAGCACCTAAGCATAATGATAATGTTATAGCCGTAACAACAATTTTAGCCGAAGGAAAAACTGGCTTACCGCCAATCGAGCTAATAAATAGTTTCAATAGCTGCACTGGCGCGCTCCTGTTTATTATATTGCGCAGGGTCTAGTTCAGCCAAGGCGCTAAAGCTTTGTTCTACCCAAACATCAAAGACATTTTGCCAAGCTCGCTGAGCATTATTGGCATGTATTTCAATGGCCTTGTCTTCAAAGGGCATGGCAATATCTTCAAGCAAAAATTCATACTCTTCTAGCGCTAGCTCATCAAGATCCCTTGGCCGCTCTGAAGACATAATGTCACTCGCCAAAAGGCTATACATAATGGCTAAATTGAACGAGGCTTGCGGGACAAACTCGGCCATTTGATACGACAATACTTTTTGATAGTAGCCAATCGCCGACTTCATTGCCGATTGCTTGCGCTGTAAACTTTTATTCAGTGGCAATTTAAGTTTTGCCCAAGTAAAAGTTTGCTGATGAGCCTTACCTAATCCTAAGGCGGCAAAGGAAGCCAAGTATGCTGTTCTTGTGGTAATACTACTTAGCGAATTCCTGACTTTTCGATCATGGTATTTAACAATTTTTCGATACCAAAAGTACTGTTTGTTGGTATCCTTTTTTTGTTGATAAAACTCACTGAGTTTTAAACGTACTTCTTGGGCAAGTACAAAAGGCTCAGGGTATTTATGGGCATAAGTTCGATAAGTGCTTAACGCTTTATCGGTATTGCCCGCTTTTTGATAATACTCTGCCGCGGTATATTGTGCCTCTCTTTTTAACTGGTCTGAAAAGCCAGTAGCGGCTGGCCCATTAATCATGGCTAACAATTGCGCCGCGGCTAACTGCCACTGGCCGGTACTTTCATACGCTTTGGCTAATTTTGCTGAAATGGAGCGACTATATTCATGCTTTGGATAGCGTTTTTTAAAGCGGGATAATACCTCAATGCCCTGTCGCCATTTTTTCTGCGCCAATAATATATTACCGGCATCAAAGTCAGCAGTTAGAGCATATGAAGATTCAGGCACAGTTTTAGCCACGCGCAAATAATCGGCCACCGCTAAAAGTGGTTGCTCTTTTGCTAAGCCTTGTGCCTGAAAATAAATGCATGAAGCTAATAACTCACGCATTTCTTTACGCTTATTTACTTGGGCGTTATTAGTCTTGTCTACATAAGCTAGGGCTAATTGGTAAGCCGTTTCAGCTTTGACATAATATTTTCTTCGATAAAGACTATTCGCCTGTAATTGACTGGCAATTTGTACTTGTTTCAAGGCTGTTTTAGCTAACTTAATTGCCACAAAACTTTGTTTTACTGAAGCAGGATTTTCCCTAGAGGTTACTGAATGACTTTGCAAAATAAAGTCGCTGTAATATTTGACCGCTAGATGATCTTTAGCACTATAAGCGTTTTGAGCGGCTTGTATTGCTAAGGTGACTACACGGCTATCTTTTGGATAACTGGCGACAAAAAGTTGGTCTAACTGATTACGTGTCAAGATCAGCACTTTTTGTTCATCATGCAAGCCTAAGGTTTGCAAAGTATCCGTTGCTTTTACTTTGGCAACTTGCAGCATTGCCCGGATAGTTAAGGTCGTTGCATAAGCAGCCTCAAGACGTAATCTAGCTCCAGCGTTATCCGTTGTCTTAAATGTTTTTGTGGTAAGTTCATTATTGAGCAGCAGGCTACTATTAGCATCACTACTTTGTAAGTTAACCTTTAGTTCTTTTTTATAAGCAATAACTTGGTACGCGGTTAAGGCTTGTTGATACTGTTGCGCCTCAAAATTGGCATCGGCAAATAACAACTCATCCGCTAATAAACTTTTACTTAATTTAGGTTTATTCTGCAGGTAATTGGCTTGTGGCAGCTGCGCCAGCTCTAAATAAGTGGCCAAGGCTAGACTGGTCTTTACAAAAGCTTTACGGCGTTTACTTTTAGCAGTTAAGCCTTGAGCATGCGCATAAAGTCGGCGGCTATGCTGGTAACTAAAGCGCAATAAGTTAGGTAAAATTTCATGCTCTATCTCACGCTGAGTTAAATTCCCATGGCCTTTAGCTGCGTATGCCTGCTGCCAGAACCGGCTATTAAGGCCAAATTGTTTGCCGTAGTTTTGCCTTAACACTCTACTGGCCCGGTATTTGCCTTGTTGTTCAAGTAGCGCCATCAATGCCAGCGAATAGCGCGCGGCCCAAATGGTATTCGGCGCTATATCGATATAGGCTTGATAGGCTAATTCGGCATCATATTTAAGCTCGTTACTCATTAAAAATTCAGCTAAATTCTTGAAAAGAATATGCTGATATAGCTTTAAGTTAGTGAGCCCTTGTTGCTGTTTTACCAAGGAAACTAAGGATTTAGCTTGCTGCTGCTGACTTAAAGAGATACTTAATACCCGTTGTACATCTACCACTAAGCTAGCGTAGCGCGAGTCAAGCGTATCGAAACTGAAATCATGCTGATAATCTGGCCGGTTTTGCTGAGCGACTAAATAATCAAGTAAGGAGATAAACTCAATATCAGCTTGGGCTAAACGATTGAGCTTAAACAGTACCCAAGCTGACATATAGCGACTATTGATATAATAGGCGTCATGATTATTCGCCGTACTAACAGCCTTACTTACCGAGGAATAGGCTTGCAGGGCTGCGGGATACTCTTGAAAAGTATAATAAATATCACCACGTCTAAAGTGCAACTCGGCGCTGTATTGACTGTTTGGGTATTTAGCCAGCAAGATCTCCATTTGCTGCAAGCTTGCTGTAGACTTTCCTTGTAAATCAAGTGCTTTAGCCAATTGGTATTGCAGCCATTCATTATCGCTACGCTCAGGAAAACGGCTGATTAAGTCTTGATAGGATAATATCAAGGCATTAAGTGCATCATCAGATTTTTGCCAGGCTTGCTCATCAGTCAAATCTTGCTCATCAATGCTTTCATAAGCTTGGCTGCTCATTTGTACTAAGCGGTATTCTATTTGTGCCCTCACTTCCACATCAGGCTCTAAGGTAAGTATGTTTTGGTATAATTCAGCGAGCTTGCTGGCTCTTTGTGAGCGACTTAAAGTAATACTCTCAATGTCACTATGCCCTTGCTCATTAGCCAAGTCGGCTAGAGTCTTTCGCGTCGAACTGCCATTTTGCTCGGTGCTTTGGCAACCGACTAGGGCGACAGAAAAACCAACAATACAGATTAGTTTTAGCCACCAAGAGTATACCGATATAAGCTGGCGGAATAAGTGACAAAAAAACAACATTAATAAGTACCCGCTATAGTCGATACTTTTTCAGCAGCAGCTAACTTAGCAGACGGCGCTAACTTAATAGCTAAGCTTTTATCTGCTTTTGCCATACGCTCTAAAACTTTCGCCATACCTTGGCGAGTACTTAGCAGGTGTTCCGCTAAAACAACACCTTGTTCATCGATATAAAGTTTAACTTTCTGCCTTATTTTCACGCTGATTTTTTCTCGTAACTGAGCCAGTTGCGTTAATAACAAGTTAAGCTGCTTAACACTTTGTTGTTGCTTTTTGATGCTAAGTTCGAGGGAGAGCTGAGAATTGGCTATTTTATCTAATTGTTGCTGCTGAGCAGTAACGCCAGCAATGGCATTATCTACTTGCGACAATTGTTTGCGGTGCTGCCAAGCACGCTGAGGATATTGTTGTGCTAGTTGCCATGACAATACGCCCTCTACTCGCGCTAAACGCTGTTTATAGTCTGCTGTGTTTTTCTTATCAGCAATCTGGGTCAAAGCGCTATGGCTCCTCGCTATCCGTGTTAACCATTGTCGCTCTTCTGCATTGGCAAACGCTGAAGCTTGCTTGTTAGCTAATTGTTGGTTAAGTAATTTAGCTAAACGGTCTCGCTCAGTTTTTAACTGCTTGAAAACGTTTTGAGTATCACGCGTTTCTTTAGCGGCAATAATATTTTTCTTACGTGCTTGATTAAGAGTAATAATCTCAGCTAGCCAGGTTGTTTTATCGAGTAATGATTGTACTTGCTGCGCTTGTTCATCAATGGCGATCACTCCTTGGTATAAGTTAGCAAGTTGGGCATCATAAAGCGCTTGCTGTAGCCAAACCGACTCGGGCAAGTAGTGGTCATTGCCTTCAGGCTTATGTTGACTTACTTGGCTCGATGGTGAGAAATCGAGTAAATTAATACTTTGATTAAAAGCCATGGAAAACGTGTCTAAGTCTTGCTGGCGTAATAGAAAGAAGCTTTCCACGGTTTGATAAGCACTGACACCTTGAGCAAGTGATTGCTGGTCACTGACTTGCTGCGCCATTAACTCAGCCGACTGCCAACCCAGTTGGGAGTACGGATAATTTTTATAATGCAAATTTAATAAATTAAAAGCGATATCATATTGCTGCACTTGCTGGCTAGCAAAAGCGAATAAAAATAATGCTGACTCTGCATAGGGACTTTGCTCTGGGAAGGTTTTTAATTCACTGAAGCCCAAGTCATAGCGTTGTTGACTGATATATATTTGTGCAAGCAGTAGTTGCGCATAATCCTGAATTGCTTGACCTTGTAAAATGGCCATTTGCTGTTCATCACGTTGAGAAGAAAAACTTGCCTCATTTAAAAATAATGTCTGCCAAAAGCCATGTTCTTCTTGGTGCCATTGGTTATTTTTAATGGTCTTTAATGCGTTAATGGCTAAATCATATTGTGACGTTTCAATAAGACGTAATGCCTCATTGAGCAGAATATAAGCAGATGTATCATCAAGCTCTGAGATCGGTTTAACTAACAATAAACGACTATCATCTGGCCAATAAGCCAGTTGAGTCAGGACATGATATTCTTGGTAATAGGTAGAGGAAACTGACTCAATGCTAGCTAAGCTATCTTTTGCCTGTGTTATCTCCCCTTGGGAAAGATATTCATTGCTTAATGAAAGTAAAGCAATCAAGCGTAATTCACTCGCCTTAGCTGATTTATTACTACTATTTTCTCGCTGTTTTTCAACGTTAAGCAAAGCATCAAAATTGACTAAGGTAGCTTTCGCTTGCTGTAATAAGCCTGCGGAAAGTTGCAAACCCGCAGCAAATAAAGTGGCACGACTATCTAAGCGCTTTAATTTCGCCTTACTCTGCTCTATTTGCACTAAAGCTTGCTGATGATCACCTTGAAAGTAAAAATAAAGTGCTTGGCGGTAATACTTATCTTGCAGATCTGTTTGCAGAACTAGTTTACTGTCATCACTTTGAGCACTTTCGCCGTACTGATTACTTTGGCCATAGCTAACCGTTGCTTGACTGAATAATATCAGCAGCAACATTTTTGCAAAAAGAGTAAAGCTTACTTTAATGCCCATAGTAAATTATAAAACCCATTCTTCAATAACAACTTGGCTGCGATAATTTTTAGTATTATCAACAAGCTTAAGCTCAATCATCAAGCTTTCATCATCTTTGTCAAATTGATACTCTGCGGCTCGTTTTACCATTCGCCCGTCCGAGTCCACACCGGTAAAAATTGCGGTTAATTGGTATTGCCCTATTTTCAAATTGCCTAAATATAGCTTTTGAATACCGCCCTGCTCCAATGCTTGGCGTTGCCGTTTGGTATATAAAAAGCCGGCAACATCTTTATCGTTAATTTTAACTTCGACACTATCAAGGGCAAAAAATCGGCCTGTGTCCACAGAAACAAAAATAGCGATTTGAGTACTGGCTGGAAACAATAAATCCTCTTCAAGAATAAATAGCTCCCTATTGAGTTGTATTACTTGTGACTTCAACTGCTCTAGTTGTTGCGCCAGCTCACTACTCGACTCTGTTGCTTTCTTAGCGTTGGCAGTACTTTCAGCATAACTAACGCTATTAAAGCTAAGTGCCAAGACCAAGACAGTGAGTGTTTTGAACAAATTACATAATTTCATATTTATTAACTACCTAAAGGGCCACTTTTAAAATGGCCTTTAAACCTTGTGTAAAAACTTATTTAAAACTAAATTAAAACTGTTTTAAAATACGTTTAAAAGTAAAGGCTATAAAAAATCCTAATAACATTCGCTGAAAAACCATAAAGAGGCTCTGTCCCTATACCTTCGCCAGCAGTAGGATCTCTAAAGTTTTTATAATCAAATTTAATATAATCCCATTGTAATGAAGCCTCAGAGCGTAGGTCACCAAAAGAATACTTTTTCGGCACTAGATAGGTCAAAGCTAAACCTAAGGTAAGATCTTCAAACTCGCTCAGTTCTTTATCTCTTGCTAAGTAATTCTGTGCATCACGATAGGAGAATAAGTCGCTATAAAAACTTGCTTGTGTTTGTTGGTAGTGCCTAATTTTCAGCTCAATTTCAAAAACATCCGCTATGGGATGCCGATAAGAGACTTCAATATCGCTGGCATCAATTTGCCAACTATCACTAAAGTAGCGGTAATGAACAAAAAGAGCCGCTCTATAAGGCAGGTAGTAACTGGCTGAAATTTTACTGGCAAAAGAGTTACGTGTATTAGGATAAACTTCGCTTTGATAGCCAACACCGGCAGGCTGGCTATTATCGATATAACGGACACTGCGATAAGGGTTATTTAAATAACCTTCATCGGCGACCGCCTCAAAGTTTAAACTCATTGATAGGTTGCGCGTTAATATTTGACTGATGCCAGCTCTGACACGATATTGCTGACTTTGCTCAGCGAAAAACTCATCACCATTACGCTTTATTTCATTATCACTGTACGCTAGCCCGACACTTAAATTGGTTAAATCACCAAAGGTATCTTGAGATATATTAAGGTTGATCGATTTGGCTAAATAGTCACTTTCATCACTTTGCCTAACGCTAATGTCCATTAAGGTTTTGTCGTGTAAATACTCGAGGCTGAGCTGTACTTCTTTACGTTTTTCAAGGTAAGGACTGGCGGTACTCATCACATCGACAGAGGCTGACGATATACTATCTACATAGTAATAAGCCGATACTGCCAGGGTTTCACTGGTTTTTTTGCGTAATAATATCGCTGGTCCATCAATTCTCATACCACCACCATCATAGCTATGATAAAGCACATCGACGCGATCCGGCGATAATACCGCGGCAGTGATTTTGCCATAAGGCAGGTAAGATAACAGCAGAGAAAACAGTATCAGCCAACGCATATTAGTTACAACCACAGCCGCCCCCGCCTGTGCCATCGGCGCCCCTTGAAGACTCCCTTGCCTCATAAACATGAGCAATATGCATATTGGCAATAGGATGGCGATTATTGTTCATAATGGCATCGGCTAAGTTTTGTCGTTCATACGGTTTAACCCAAGGTTCAATAGCGAGACTTGAGCAAGCAGTGACACTTAACAGACAACAGCAAAACAAAGTCCGTAGCAATATTGGCTTTATCATTTTATTCACTATTTATTCTCTGATCAGCTTTTTAATGGCCTTGGCATATTTTTTTTCATAACCAGGTTTATAACCTTTAAAGGCATACCTAACTACGCCATCCCTATCGATAATGATGGTAGTCGGCATGGCTTCAACTTGATAGCTCGCCGAAATGGTATTAGTGTCATCAAATAATATCGGGAAAGTTAGGTTCAAATCGGCTAAGAAATCGCGTCCAGCTTGGTTTTCTTGTTCAACATTGATTCCCCAAACAGAAACACCTAAATCTTGATATTTTTCGTAAAACTTTTGTAACACTGGCATTTCTTTGCGGCATGGACCACACCAAGAAGCCCAAAAATTAATGACTATTATTTTACCGCGCTGCTCAGTTAAATTAAGGTTAATGCCTGCCATACTTTTTAAGGTAAAGTCTGGTGCAAGCTTACCTAGTTCTAAGGCATTGACATTCGTAGTAATTAACAAGAACCCCACTAACAAGCTGTTAAATAAAGTGGCGCTATATGAAAAGGCACGCCGTGGTCTGCTTTGACCTGTTTTAGCTGCAGATAATAATGTCATTCAATTCATCCTTAAAAGTAAAAAGCAAAGCCGGTAGTGAAATTTAAATTATGGCTGGTTTTATGTTCACCGGTAATACTAGTATCAAAAATATAATCACTCATAGCAATATCCCAAGTGAGCCAATCCGTTAAAAAGATTCGATAATTAGCAGTCAAGTTAACGGTGAACTTTTCATCGCCAGCAAACTCCGTGGTACCACCGCCCAACTCAATAGAAAAAACACTATTAAGGGCAAAATCTCGCCCAAGGAACACTTCACCTGGCATTAGGTTGTAACCTATATTTAAACCATAATAACGCAGCTTTCTTTGTTCATCAGTAAGCAATGGCGGTACGTTAACAAGTTTTTCAAAACTCGTTTGTCCCGCGTCAGATTGTCCGTAACGCGCTTTGGCATAAAAGAATTCGGTAATATGATAAGCGAAGTGAGCACTTACCCAGCCATTAGTTTCAAAATCCTCAATAGACATAAGCCCGAACTGAATACCTAGTTCAAAATTCTCATTATCTAGGATATCTTCCAGTACCGTTCGTCTGTCTACATCGACATCGACATCAGCATTACTTTCATTTAGAGAAGTATTATTGCCTGAAGCATCATTGGTTGCATCTTCATTGAACAGCACAAAGTCTACTGACTGATCAGCCTTTGCTGGTGTTATGATGCCGATACTTATGAGTAAACTTAAAGACGTTGCTAAAAGAATACGCTGAAACCTAATTTCCATACTTGAATCTCTTCATTGTCATCTCTATCCGTTAGTACTAACGAATATTTATATTCCGCTCGTAATAAAAAGTTGCGTGCTAAATGATATTTCAAACCAAAGGCGGCACTCATTAAAGTATCTTGGCGCTGTTCACTATCAACCAAGACACTGTGGGGCTTAGTTTTAATAATCCCGCCACCAATAGCAATATAGGGGGAAATAAATAACTCTGGCATCGGCTGACTAATCAACATAACTTCATATAAGTCACTGTTTGAAATAGTCCCTAAGGCTTTGCCTACCGAAACTTCACCACTAAATACTGAGGTAAAAAGATAGGCAAATTGCGCGTTGTAAAAGTGCGCCCCAGCAAAGTCACCATACATAACACCCACTTCATAATCTCTGCCTTGAAAATCCCCCGAAGATATTTCAGCACGGCTAAGCTTTTGACCTTGTGCTGTCGTTAAAGCTAACAATTCATCTTGATGAAGCCAGCCAGTATTGCCACGTTTATCGGTAACTTTAAGCCAGCTGGTTCGCTGCACTTGTACACTGAGGTATTCACCTTTTTCAACCACATATAAAACCGGATAACCAACACCAGGACCTGAATGTAACTCGACAAAAGCCACCTCGATTAACAAGGAGTTCACCTTTACCTCATCAGCCAATAATGTAGCGCTTAAAAAACAGGCGAGTAGGCACAATAGTGTTTGCGCCATTTTTGTGTAAGCGCGACTTAGCTGCTGATTTAAAGGTAATAATTGCATTTATTGGCTTAATTTTGGCTATAAAAGGGTGTGTTGTAGTACTGAGCGCCAATATCGAGCCACTCACTGAGCAGTCGTAACTCATGGACAGACAACATATCTTTATGCCTTTCTTCCTTAAATAAGTGAAAAAAGCGCCTACTTTGCAAAGCACCATTAGTCGATAAAATTGCCGGTACGGTAATCTTGGTTAGTACCGGAATAGGGCTGCCCTGAGCATCAAGAATTAACTCTCCTTGGCCATCAAGTTCAAATACAATATTGCCATTATCATCTAGGACTACAATTAGCCTATCAACCACTATGCCGTCAATGATTTCTTGCTCGACATCATTAAAGAGTAATTCGCGATAAGCCGTTAAATGAGCAACCTCATCAATGGAAACACTGTCACTCAAATCTAGCTGCCCTGCCGGCACTTGCGCTAAATTATCACTATCAAGGGGACCATGACAACTTGAGCAAGTGCTATCGCTTATTAATTCTGCCGTTTGTTCATCAAATACCTGGCGAGATAACTGCCATAATGGCTGAATATGCTCGACATAATTTATTTGTAGTCGACAATAAGCGTTCCAATGAGTAAAACATAGATTACCTGTTGGCGCCGGTGTTGCTAACTGCTGATAGCTATAATCTATCTCAGGATTTGGAGCTGAAATTTCAGCGTCGCTCCACATATCCAAGTAATGAATATCAGCCGAAAGCTGAGCTAAACCATTAACCATTTCATCAGCTTCGGCCATAGTTTGTCCTTGCAAGGGGATAATTGTCGGGTTGGTATTGCTAAAAGCAACCCCACCTGGATTAGCGCCAGCGTTAATACTTGCAGCTTGTGCCTCAGGCCGACCATGGGGTAATTCACTTTGTTGGCTATGGCAACCATGGCACTCTAAGGTTTCTCCCGCCTTAACACTTAGCCATTGTCTATGTCTGCCACCGATGCGCTGACCATTGACATCAAGCACACTAATGGCAAACGGCACATTGGCAGGTATTTTCACCTTAACTGAGCCGTCGGGTTGAATGGGTGTATAGCCGATGATTTCTCGCATTAATTGATTTCGGCTGCGACCAAAATCAGTATTACTAAGTTGTTTAACCTCACGGGGTGGTAGCGGTACGCCACGAACGATTCGGAGAAATCGAGCCGGCAGCTCTGCTGCGGTAGTTAATGTTGGGTCCCTCAAGGAAAGAATGCCTAACGGCTTAGTCTCTTTTATTGATGAATCTACGCCATCCATATCATAGACACTGCGAATATGAATTACTGCAGCTTGTTCATTGACGAGTTCTGCTATGAGCCCAGAGCCAAACGTTTTATCAGCAATAAAGGCCGCAGGGTAATCAGTTGCTTGCATCACAATAGCTTCACTAAGCATGTTACCTTCCGTCGTTTTAGCAACAACTTGTTGAGTATTGCTTTTCCCGTTATAAAGCCACAACTCATACCAAGGCGATGCTAACTCAAGCCCGGCTTGTGCTAATTCTTCTGCGGATAATTGTCCGCAGGCTTTTATTAGGTCGGCAATAATTATCCGGCATAAATCCCAACTCAGTAAATAACGTTCACTATCATCAGGCAAAGGAAATATGTGGCTTAACCGGCCAGCAGTATTAATTTTCTCAGAGAAGCTAAAGCGATATACACTATCGGTAAATAGCTCTTGCTGTGCGCTACCGGGAACGGATTCACTGGCCAAAGCTTGTTGGTTATCAATAAATTGCTCGATATTTATCAACATAGGCCTTTTTTGATAAAGCTCATCATCCGTTGATGTGAATAACAGCAAGATATCACCATTGGGCATTTGTTGCGGCTTAACAAATTCTATCTTTTGGTTTTCCCCATCTAAAACTATTTGATGAGAATGCCAGCCATAGACCAGTTGATTTTCAGTACCGTCTGGATTCATACGGTATAAGTTGATTTTATTATTGCCGCCCATAGTATCCCAGCGACTGTATAAGATGCGGCCATCTTGTAAAACTAATGGGTAAAAATCATGGCTCATATTAAAACTGATTTGGCTAATATCACTGCCGTCAGCTTGCATTACATGAATATTAAAGGCTGATTCTTGTCCTGATTCATTCAAAGCCGTGTATTGCGGCTTACCTTCGTCTAATAATATAGCTCGAGCTAAACGCTGCCGTGTTGAGGCAAAAATGATGCGACCATCGGGTAAAAATGATGCCATTAGATCATCACCTTGTTGGGCAATAACAGCACTCTTAATTATCGGCTGAAAGCTTTTATCAGCCAATTGATAACGCCAAATATTCCATTTTGGTTGCTCATTGTCATCGACATCGGGGATTGCTGGCGCCCTAAGCGACACTAAAAATGATTGGCCATCAGGCGATACACTTAAGTCTCGAATATCTATTGCTTGAACTGTACCTTGTGCATCGGTAAATAGATCGGCCGTCAGTATGGTACTAGGTGAGTCAGCAAAGGCATTATTTTTGACAATAAGTCGAGCACCAGGATTAAATTTGGCAGGATTTCGCGCTGAAAAAGCAACGGGAGTTAAAGCGTCGTCAGCCATGCTATTGATACTACGCTCAATATAGACAACTGGGTATTCAACTAAAACAGCATCAACTTGTGCAGCTGTTTTGACTGTCTGCTCATTGCAGCCGGTAAACAACACAGCTACAAGTGCAAGTCCGCTACACCATAGCTTCGGTTTCATGCAATATCCCTATACTTTTAAAAAATAACAAGATTAAATTAATCTAGGTGTTTTGATATCACTAGCAATAAATTTATTTGCTCGTTTAAACATCATTATATACACTGTTACAACATGGTTACTATATATCAAAGCAAAAAAGTTGCAAACACCGCATCTTCAAGGAGGCTGTATGGAGATGTCACTCCCAAGCAATAAGACGAGCAATACGACGAGCAAGAACGGCTTTAATATACATTTTATTAAAGTAAATACCCGCAATATTTCCCCTTACCTATTATTTTTATTTTTGTGTTTAATCATCTCCTTTAATGTCAGCGCCTCGAGTTTAGAGCAGGCTAAACGACTGCATGACCGTATCACCGGCGTACCGCCATCAGTGACCACCCTTATTGATATGAGTGATTTAATTGCACAAGGTAAAGTTACCGAAGCTGCTTATCTAGCCATGCAATCTCCTGAATTTTATTCAACCACCTTAAAGGTATTTGCTAGCCCTTGGACCAATAAAGACCAAGACATATTTTTTCCGCTAAATGATTACAGTGCCACCATCATAGGGGCAGTTCGTGATGACCTAGATTTTAGGCAAATATTACAAGCCGATATCACCTATGTTGGCAAAAACGAGCTTAACTTACCTGCTTATAGCAAAAACAATAACGATCATTATCAGGCATTAGAGAGTAACTTTATTAACTTGGCCGATGGGTTAGTGCAAGTGAGTCAATCAAGTTTGAATGGCTTACCAGCTGAAGCAACGGCGGGGATATTAACCTCAAGAGCTGCCGCTAAAGCTTTTTTTTATTTAGGTACTAATAGAGCAATGTTACGTTTTACCTTGATTAATCACCTATGTACCGATTTGGAGCCACTAAAAGACAATACCTTACCAACAGATAGAATTCGTCAAGATGTCAGCCGCAGTCCTGGCGGCGATAGTCGCTTATTTATCAATAACTGTTCAGGTTGTCACACCGGCATGGACCCTTTAGCACAAGCATTTGCTTATTATGATTACCAATTTGATACTGAAAATGATCCTCAAGGGGAAAATGGCGAGATAACTTATAACCAATCAGCAGATATTGATGCTGCCACTGGTACTAGAGTCAAAGCAAAATACCATAATAATGCCAGCAGTTTTCCCTTTGGTTTTGTCACCAAAAATGACGACTGGCAAAATTACTGGCGTGAAGGGATAAATCAAAAACTGGGTTGGGATAGCAATCTTACGGGGCAAGGCAGTGGTATGAAGTCATTAGGACAAGAGCTAGCAAACAGTGAAGCCTTTGCTCAGTGCCAAGTAAAAAAAGTTTTTAAAGCCGTCTGTTTACGCGATGCAGAAAGTACTGCTGATTTAACACAAATTAAAACAACAACGACTTCCTTTAAACAACATTCATATCAACTTAAGCAGGTATTTGCTGAAGTTGCTGCCTATTGCATGGGAGAATAATGATGTATTTCCCTCTTAGATTTACCTGCTTTAAAACAGTGCTAGTACTGTGCATACTTTTGCTGGTAAACGCTTGTGGTGAAACTAGCGTAGAAGAACTGCCGCCTTTAGTGCAAGATAACAGCAACGCTGAGTACACAGGACCCGCGCCGGCGACCGAAGATATTCAAAAATATAAAACCGCCCTTTGGGATAACCTTTCAGCAACGGACCGTTGTGGCTCTTGCCATACTGAGGGCAATCAAGCGCCCTACTTTGCCAGTAGAGTAAACGTCAATGATGCCTATGCAGCAACAAACCCATTAGTCAGCTTAAGCAAACCAGCTGAGTCTCGCCTGGTACAAAAAGTTGCCGGTGGACATAACTGTTGGCTAGCTAGCAAGCAAGCTTGTGGCGAAACCATGCAACAGTGGATAAAACTTTGGGCAGACGACAGAGTAAGCACTGCCAATGCCATTGAATTGAAAGCACCGGTTATTAGAGAGCCAGGCAGCAGTAAAAATTTCCCTGCTGAAAATACCTTATTTAGTACTCATGTCTATCCGATTGTCAGCCAATACTGTGCCGGTTGTCATAACGAATCGTCGAGCACAGCACAGTCGCCCTTTTTTGCTAGTGAACATATTGATAAAGCCTATGAAGCCGCCAAGCGGGTAATCAATTTAGCAGAGCCAAATAAGTCTCGCTTAGTGATTCGTTTAAGCAGTGAATTTCATAATTGTTGGAGTGACTGCCAAGCCAATAGTGATGAAATGCAAGCAGGTATTCAAGCGATGAGTGATGAGATAACCGTTGATGTTATATCAGCTGATATGCTGGTATCAAAATCACTATTATTAACTGATGGCTTGGTCGCTTCTAGCGGCGGCCGATTTGAGTCTGACATTATTGCTTTATATCAATTTAAAACCGGTAAGGGTAATACCGCCTATGATACTTCAGGTATTTCCCCTGCTGCTAACTTGACCCTTACAGGAGACGTTGAGTGGCTCGGCAGTTGGGGCTTGTCTTTTACTAACGGTAAAGCACAAGCAAGTACCGCCACTAGCAAAAAGATTCATGACTTGATTACCGCTACTAATGAGTTTGCTATCGAAGCCTGGCTCACCCCACATAATGTTGTCCAAGAAGGTCCCGCTAGAATAATCAGCTATTCAGCCGGGGATAATGATAGGAACTTTACCCTAGGACAAAGCCAGTATAACTATGACTTTATGCTGCAAACAGCGAACAGTAACAGCAATGGTGAGCCGTCATTAAGCACGCCTGATGCTGATGAAGTATTGCAAGCGACCTTACAACATATCGTACTAACATACTCAGCGACAGAGGGTCGCCGTATTTATGTAAACGGCAAACTCATGGCTATTATTGATGAAGGCATATCACCTTTGGCTTCATGGGATGACAGCTTTGCCTTAATCTTAGGTAAAGAAGCTTCAAATAATCACGTATGGCAAGGCAATATTCGTTTATTAGCCATATATAACCGTACGTTATCGCAAGAACAAATAACACAAAATTATAATGTTGGTGTCGGTGAAAAGTTCTTGTTATTATTTTCAATAAGTGAACTGGTAGAGCTCGCTAATACCTATGTTTTATTTGCAGTCAGCCAGTATGATAATTACAGCTATTTATTTACTCAGCCAAGTTTAGTCAATCTAGATGGTAAGGCCCTAGCCAAAAACACCCTACTGGCTAAAATGCGCATTGGTATTAATGGCAAAGAAAGTGCCCAAGGGCAAGCTTACGCTAATATCAGCCTTACGTTCACCAGTGACGATTCTCTGGCCGAGCCGGTGCCATTATCTCCCTTAGGCACCATTATAGCACTGGAAAAAGGTGCCAATAATGACGAGTTTTTCTTAACTTTTGAGCAACTCGGGGAGCATAGCAATGTGGTTTTACCTGCGCTATTTATCACCCCTGAAGCAAGCTTTAGTGATACTAACAGCGCTAAAATAGGTCTGCGAAATTTTGCCCAAATTAATGCCAGCATGAGTGTCTTAACTGGTGTTAATAAAAATGCGCTAAAAGTAGCCACTACCTATCAGCTAGTCAAGCAACAGTTACCGACATTAACCAATATTGAAACCTTTATTTCAGCTCAGCAAATGGCGATTACGCAATTAGCCATTGCTTACTGCGATACGGCAATTGAAGACGATAACATCCGCAATAACTGGTTTACCGAGGTAGATTTCAGTAAAACTCCGGATATTGCCTTCGACACAGTCGGACGAGGCAATTTACTAAACCCATTGTTAGACCAGTTAATGCCTTCAACACTGACTACTCAGCCTGATAAAGCTTTAGTGTATACAGAGCTTGATAATTTGATATCTCGCCTCGGGATTTGCGCTAGCAGTTGCAGTGCCGAGCGAAGTAAAACCATTGCCAAAGCAACTTGTGCGGCTGTGCTTGCTAGTGCAGTAATGCTGGTTCAGTAAGACTTCTTTACTAGTACGGATTTAATGATGCGGTAATACCACACAAGTATCGATATAGCTAAACAAAACAAGTTATGGAAAATAGGAAAGTTACATGAGAAAAACTAAACATTTACAGCCAGATAGTCCTTTATTATTTAGTGATCATAAAAAACCGATGAGCCGTCGAGATTTTATCTCAGCTGGTCTTAGAACCGGTGGTTATACCATTGCTGGATTATCGATGTTTAGCCTATTTACCGCTAATCATGCACAAGCAGCCTTATCAAGTGATATAGAAGCGTTAAGGGATAGCTGTGGCATCAGTACACAAGGAGCTGGAAAAATTCCTTTTATTAGTTTCGATCTTGCTGGCGGCGCTAATATTTCTGGCTCGAATGTCTTAGTTGGTGGCTTGGGTGGTCAGCAAGACTTTCTCTCGACTGCTGGTTATAGCAAGCTTGGTATACCTGGCGATATGGCGCCTAATATTGCTAACCCAGATGCCATGCAGTCTGACTTTATCAATACTGACTTAGGTTTAGCGTTTCATGCCGACTCAGCATTTTTACGTGGAATATTAGAAAAAGTATCTCCTGAAACAGCCGCCAATATTAATGGTGCAGTAATACCTAGCCGATCTGACAATGATACCGCCAACAATCCGCATAACCCTATGTATGCCATCGCGACTGCCGGTGCTAATGGCTCATTAATGCCACTTATTGGCTCTAGGAATAGCGACTCTGGTGGTAACTCTATGGCACCAGCAAGCTTTATTGATTTAAGTTTACGGCCAACAAAGATTGATCGCCCCAGTGATGTTACTGGCTTAGTTGATGTCGGTGATTTATTTAACTTGTTGTCTCAAAGTGACGCCGTTGCTGTTATGGAAAGTATTCAACGAGTCAGTGCGCAAAAAATGGCACAGATCAATAGTAAGGTTACCCGTGACGATATCATTAAAGACCTGGTTAATTGTGGCTATGTCAAAAGTGCCGATCTCGCCGATCGATTTGGCGATCCATCGACACTCAACCCTTTACTTGATGTTGATATTGTCGGCCCGGGTGGCATTTTTAGTCTGGCTGAATTTGATAGCGAGCAGGAGTTCCAAAAAACTGCCTCTATCATGAAATTGGTAGTTAATGGCTTTGCTGGTGCTGGCACGGTAACCATGGGTGGCTTTGATTATCATACCGGTGACCGCAGCACTGGTGAGTTAAGAGATCTTCGTGCTGGCCGTTGTATGGGCGCGTGCCTTGAATATGCAGCAAGACGTAATCAACCGCTGATGATGTATGTATTTAGTGACGGCTCTGTCGCCAGTAACGGCCGCATAGATGAATCTGTCGACGGTCGTGGTAAAGGCGAATGGACCGGTGATAATTCGTCAACCGGTGCATCATTTTTCTTAGTGTATAGCCCCACTGGCAAACCACAATTAATGGGCGGCACCGCGGAGCAAAGTGCCATGCATCAACAAATTGGTTTTATGAGGCCTGATGCTTCGGTGGAAACTACGTCTGCGCCGTCGGCAAATAATGTCAATCTACTGGTGCAAACCGTATTATTAAATTATATGGCACTGCATGGACAACAAAATCAATTTTCTACTTTAGTACCTAGTCAAGGGTTGGGCAACAGTACCATGTTAGACTCGTTAACCGCATTCCAACCAATCATTACAGTTTGATTGTATTAATACCACGCAATAACCCTCTCGTCTGTAGGCGGGAATTTATTCGCGCTAAGTAACCTCATTATCCAGAGTTCAGGTTAAGTAATGAAGTCATATATTCTTATTGTTGTAGACCCTTGGAGAAGTGTAATCTCTGCTCATTATCGATAATAATGGCTTCATATCCCGCCATGCTGTTAATTAATTGCATACCGTCGGCAAGCCCTTTAACAAATAGTGTCGTTGATAAGGCATCGACATAAGTAGCATCTTTGCCAATAACCGAGACACTAACTACTTTTCGAGCTGAGTCGCCCGTTTTTGGATTGATAATATGGTGGTAACGTTTGCCATCTTCGATAAAATATCGTTCATAATCCCCAGAGGTCGAGATAGCTTCATTCGTTAATGGAATATGTACAACATGCTTTTGTTCGGCTCTTGGGTGTTTTATTGCCACTAACCAAGGCCTACCATGTCGGTCACCTAACAAAGCGGTATCACCACCGGCACTCATTAACGCATGGTGAACTCCAGCCGAACTTAGCAAGTTCAGACACCTTTTAACGGCATAACCTTTAGCTATGCCTCCTAGGTCGATTTTAATGGCGCTATTATCAAAGCTGACGGTACTATTTTTTTCATCTAAGACGATGCCTAGATAATTGATCGAAGGTAAAGCCTTATCAATGGCTATTTGCTGAGGACGAATTTTATTACGGTAATCATATTGATAACCAATAGAAGCATAAGTTATATCGAAAGCGCCGTCGCTTAGCACTGAAATATCATGAGCTGTCGCTATTAAGGTAAAAAGCTCCCTTGATATAGTCACCTTTTTCTTAGCCGCCTCACGGTTGAGCAGACTTAACTCACTACTTTCTTTGTAAGGACTCATAGCGAGATCTAAGCGGGTCATTTCAGCAATGATTTGTGCAATCAATTCTTGCGACTGACTAGCATTAGTACTGTTTTCATCTAGCCAAAATTCAACATGGGCGCGTGTGCCCATGGTATTAAACGAATGCTGATACCATTTAGCATTGAGTTGAAAAGGGCTAAATAAAAGTATTAAGGACAAAGCTAAAACTATTTTTTTCAAGGTTATAACCATATAAAGGAGAGGATTGGCCAAAAGAGCTTTATAAGTCGCTCATCCAATCAAGTTGTTTATTCGCTTGAGTTTTTCTTTCTATCAAACCTTCTATTAGCGGCGTTAAAATCAACTCCATGGCCAGACCCATTTTTCCCCCAGGAACGACCAGAGTGTTAATACGCGACATAAATGAGCCATCAATCATACGAAGATAATACTGAAAATCAACATTCTTTACTTCTCGAAAGCGGATAACAACAAAACTTTCATCCAAACTTGGGATTGCCTTGGCACTAAATGGATTGGAGGTATCAACCGTAGGCACGCGCTGAAAGTTAATATGTGTACGGGAAAACTGTGGCGTGATAAAGGAGATATAATCATCCATACTGCGCACTATGCTAGCAGTGACCGCTTCTCTACTGTGACCACGTTGATTGGTATCGCGAATGATCTTTTGAATCCACTCTAAATTAACAATAGGTACCATACCAATGAGTAAATCGACATGTTTGGCTACGTCATTATCTTTAGTGACCACACCGCCATGAAGACCCTCGTAGTATAATAAATCCGTACCGTCTCCAAGCTCTTGCCATGGGGTAAAAGTGCCTGGCATTTGGTTAAAGGGTACCGCCTCATCGAAACTATGCAGGTAACGTCTAATTTGACCCTTACCGGTTTCACCATAGTCACGAAATAACTTTTGCAACGCACTAAAATCATTAGCCAAATCACCAAAATAACTAATATTAGTGCCTGATTCTTTAGCTTTTCTCTTTTCCAGATCCATTTCTTGACGGGAGAAACGATGAAAGCTATCACCCTCAACATTTACCGAGGTAATGCCAAGTGTTCTAAAAATATGTTCAAAAGAAGCGGTACTAGTTGAAGTGCCTGCTCCTGATGAGCCAGTAACGGCAATTATTGGGTTTCGTGACGACATAAGGGCTCAAAAATAAACTAATGTACTATAGATATTTTATACGGTGAAATGACGTTTAGGTCAAGTAGCAAAGTAACAAGCTTCACTAACAGAGCTGTAGTTATATCACTACAAGTCATTTTTAGGCAATAAAAAACGGAGCCTAAGCTCCGTTTTTATAAGTATAATTTAGTAAACTAAATTATGCTTCTGCTGATTCTTCAACTACTTCAGGAGCATCTTCTACTACTGGGCGGTCTACTAATTCAATATAAGCCATAGGCGCTTTATCACCAGTACGGAAACCACATTTTAAAATGCGAGTGTAACCACCTGGACGATCTTGGTAACGAGCACCAAGTTCGTTGAATAAAATACCTACTACTTCTTTATCTTGTGTACGAGCAAACGCTAAACGGCGATTTGCAACACTGTCGGTTTTAGCCAATGTAATCAGTGGCTCTACAACCATACGTAGTTCTTTAGCTTTAGCAACGGTGGTTTTAATAATACCGTGCTTAACTAAAGAGCTTGCCATATTGCGGAACATCGCTTTACGATGACTGCTATTACGGTTTAACTGGCGACCGCTTTGACGATGACGCATAAGTTAATCCTTCTCTCAAACTATTAATAAAAAAACGATGATCGAACTAGTCGTTGTCAACAATGCTTTCTGGCGGCCAGTTTTCTAGGCGCATGCCTAGAGACAAACCACGAGACGCTAACACGTCTTTGATTTCAGTTAGAGACTTCTTACCTAAATTAGGCGTTTTAAGAAGCTCAACTTCAGCACGTTGTACTAAATCACCAATGTATTGAATTGCTTCTGCTTTTAAACAGTTAGCTGAACGAACAGTTAATTCTAGATCATCAACAGGACGAAGCAAAATTGGGTCGAACAATGGTTTTTCTTCCACTTGTTCTACTTCTTTAATATCACGAAGTTCTACAAACGCATCAAGCTGTTCAGCAAGAATTGTTGAAGCACGACGGATAGCTTCTTCCGGATCCAATGTACCATTGGTTTCCATGTCTATAATTAATTTGTCTAAATCTGTACGTTGTTCAACACGTGCAGACTCAACATCATAAGCAATTCTTACTACTGGGCTGAATGAGGCATCTACCAACAAACGACCAATAGCACGATCTTCTTCCTCGGCATCACGACGAACTGAAGCAGGTACGTAACCACGACCCATTTCAATTTTAATGCGCATGCTGATAGAACCTTCACTTGTTAAGGTGCAGATAACATGTTCTGGGTTAGTAATAGTTACGTCACCATCATGTTGAATATCAGCTGCCGTTACAGGGCCTTCACCAGACTTAGTTAACGTTAGAACGGCTTCATTTTTGCCTTCTAATATTATTGCTAGCCCTTTAAGATTTAACAATATTTCGATGATGTCCTCTTGAACACCTTCTTTACTACTGTACTCATGTAATACACCATCAATCTCAACTTCAGTTACGGCACAACCCGGCATTGAAGATAAAAGAATGCGGCGTAACGCATTACCTAAAGTGTGACCAAAACCACGTTCTAGTGGCTCTAAAGTTACTTTAGCGCGACGAGGGTTGATATGTTCGATACCAACCATACGTGGTCTAAGGAATTCGGTTACAGAACCCTGCATATATGTCCTCTCTTAAAGTGCAACTTTACTATTTAGAGTAAAGTTCAACAATCAACTGTTCATTAATTTCGGCAGACAAATCAGAACGATCTGGAAGACGTTTAAAAATGCCTTCAAGCTTCTTAGTATCTACTTCAACCCAAAGTGGCTTCTCACGTTGATCAGCTAATTCTAAAGCAGCGATAATACGCGCTTGAGTTTTAGACTTCTCACGAACAGAAACAGTATCTTCAGCTTTAACAGTGAAAGATGGAATATTAACTACTCCGCCGTTTACCACGATAGCCTTATGGCTAACTAATTGACGAGCTTCAGCACGAGTGCTGGCATAACCCATACGGTAAACTACGTTATCTAAACGCGTTTCTAAAAGCTGTAACAAGTTTTCACCTGTGTTACCTTTTTGACGTGCTGCTTCTTTGTAGTAATTACTGAATTGTTTTTCTAGTACGCCATAAATACGACGAACTTTTTGTTTTTCACGAAGTTGAACACCGTAGTCAGACAAACGACCGCGACGGGCGCCATGTTGACCTGGTATTGTTTCGATTTTACATTTAGTGTCAATTGCTCTAACACCACTTTTAAGGAACAAATCTGTTCCTTCGCGGCGACAAAGTTTTAACTTAGGACCTAAATATCTAGCCATTTTCTTTCTCCAACTATCCTAAAAAATGCGATTAAACGCGACGTTTCTTAGGAGGACGACAACCATTATGAGGAATTGGTGTAACGTCAGTAATGTTGGTGATTTTAAAACCAGCAGCATTTAGGGCACGGATAGCAGATTCACGACCTGGACCTGGACCTTTAACGAAAACTTCAATATTCTTCAAGCCAAACTCTTTTGCAGCAGCGCCTGCGCGGTCTGCAGCAACTTGTGCAGCAAACGGAGTAGATTTACGTGAACCACGGAAACCTGAACCACCTGCAGTCGCCCAAGATAAAGCATTACCTTGGCGGTCTGTAAGAGTCACGATTGTGTTGTTAAAAGAGGCGTGGATATGAGCCATGCCATCGACAACTTGTTTTTTTACGCGTTTACGCGAACGAACTGGTGTTTTTGCCATTGTCTAGTTCCTCTTACTTCCTAATTGGCTTACGAGGACCTTTACGGGTGCGCGCATTTGTTTTAGTGCGTTGACCACGTAGAGGAAGACTACGACGGTGACGGATGCCACGGTAACAACCTAAATCCATAAGACGTTTAATGTTCATTGAAACTTCACGGCGCAAATCACCTTCTACGGTAAATTTGTCCACTTCAGCGCGAAGCAAATCAATTTTTGCTTCGTCTAATTCACTGATCTTCGTTGATTCAGCGATACCAGTTGCTGCACAGATTGCTTTCGCACGTGTAGCTCCGATACCGTAAATCGCAGTAATGGCGATTACTGCATGCTTACGATCAGGGATGTTAATGCCAGCGATACGGGCCACTAACACATCTCCTATTAATAATTAAAATTACTTGGTTGGAAAGCCCGTTAGGATACCCAACCATTCTCTTTTTACTGTAAATCGAAACGGCATTATACAGAATCCTCCGCATAATGCCAGTTCTAAAAGATTTGAGTTAATATCAGACGATATTAACCTTGTCTTTGTTTGTGCTTTGGTTCAATACAAAGAACGCGAATCACGCCTTTACGTTTTACCACTTTACAATTACGACAAATCTTTTTTACGGATGCACGTACTTTCATTTTATACTCCGTTAACTTATCAAGCTCAGTCTAACGACTATAGCCTTTCAAGTTTGCTTTTTTAAGTACATTGTCATATTGATGAGACATCAAATGCGTTTGTACTTGTGCCATAAAATCCATAATCACAACCACGATAATCAATAACGATGTACCGCCGAAGTAGAACTGTACGTCCCACGCCATGATCATAAACTGTGGAACCAAACAGACAAAGGTAATATACGCCGCACCACATAGGGTTAAACGAGTCATCACTTTATCAATATATTTGGATGTTTGTTCACCTGGACGAATCCCTGGAATGAACGCACCTGACTTTTTCAAGTTATCTGCTGTTTCACGCGGATTGAAAACCAATGCCGTGTAAAAGAAACAGAAGAATATTATTGCTGCTGCTAACATGAAAACATATAAAGGTTGCCCTGGCGACATCGCCTGAGAAACACCTTGTAAGAAATCAGCTACCGGGCCATCTCCTTGTCCAAACCAGCTCGCAAGCGTGCCAGGGAACAAGATAATGCTTGAGGCAAAGATTGGTGGGATTACACCCGCCATATTCACTTTCAAGGGTAAATGCGTGCTTTGCGCGGCAAAAACCTTACGGCCTTGTTGGCGCTTAGCGTAGTTAACAACAATACGTCGTTGACCACGTTCCACAAATACTACTAAGAAAGTTACTGCAAATACCACAACGCCAATTAGCAATAATACTAATAAGTGCAATTCACCTTGACGCGCCGATTCAGCTAATTGACCTAGAGCTGAAGGCATACCAGCAACAATACCCGCGAAAATAATAATCGAAATACCATTACCGATACCACGTTCAGTAATTTGCTCACCTAACCACATTAAAAACATGGTACCAGTAACCAAACTAACCACTGCGGTGAAATAGAAACTAAAACCAGCATTAATTACTAGGCCTTGCATCATATCCGGTAAACTTCTGGAAATCGCTATCGCTTGAACTGTTGCTAGCACTAAAGTGCCGTAGCGTGTGTATTGACTAATTTTACGTCGTCCAGCTTCACCTTCTTTTTTCAATTCTGCCATTGCCGGGTGCATAACCGTAAGCAATTGCATAATAATAGAAGCTGAAATGTACGGCATAATTCCAAGTGCCAATACTGAGGCTCGCTCAAGTGCACCACCGGAGAACATGTTAAACATTTCTACGATAGTGCCCTTTTGTTGATCAAATAACTGAGCTAATACAGCGGCGTCAATACCAGGGATTGGCACAAAAGACCCTAAACGAAGCACTACTAATGCAACGAATACGAACCATAATCTTTGTTTTAGCTCAGACAAACCGCCTGCGCCTTTACTTCCTTTTTGAGAAGCCATTCCTGGTGTAGCCATAATGTACTATTCCTCTACTTTGCCACCAGCAGCTTCAATAGCTGCTTGTGCGCCTTTAGTTACTGCAATGCCACGTAATGTAATTGGACGAGTAAGCTCGCCAGATAACATAACTTTTACAGCTATGATATTACGTGTAATTAGACCAGCGTCTTTAAGTGCGTGAATGTCAACAACATCACCTTTAACTAGGTTTAATTCATGTAAACGTATTTCAGCGCGAACTAAAGATTTACGTGAAGTAAAACCAAATTTAGGTAAACGTTGTTTCAATGGCATTTGACCACCTTCAAAACCTGGACGGACACTACCGCCAGAACGAGACTTCTGACCTTTATGACCACGACCACCAGTTTTACCGATGCCTGAACCAATACCACGACCACAGCGCTTTTTAGCTTTGTGAGATCCCGGTGCAGGGGATAAAGTATTTAAATGCATAATTAATCCTCCACCTTAACCATGTAGTAAACCTTGTTGATCATGCCACGGATAGAAGGTGTATCTTCTAATTCAACTGTATGGTTGATGCGACGTAGACCTAGGCCTTTTAATGTAGCTCTATGTTTCGGTAAACGACCGATAGAACTTTTTATTTGAGTTACTTTAACTGTTTTAGACATGCTCAATTACCCCAAAATTTCTTTAACGCTTTTGCCACGTTTAGCTGCCATATCTTTTGGTGAATGCATATTCACTAAAGCTGAAACAGTAGCGCGAACTACGTTGATTGGGTTAGTAGAACCGTATGCTTTTGACAATACGTTCTGAACGCCTGCAACTTCAAGTACTGCACGCATCGCGCCACCGGCGATGATACCTGTACCGTCAGAGGCTGGTTTCATGAAAACTTTAGAACCAGAATGCTTGCCAGTAATAACATGCTGAAGAGTAGTACCCTTCAAGTCAATCGTTACTATATTACGGTGCGCTTTTTCCATTGCTTTTTGGATTGCAGCAGGCACTTCACGTGCTTTACCGTAACCAAAACCAACACGCCCATTGCCATCACCAACTACTGTTAGTGCGGTGAAACTGAAAATACGACCACCTTTAACCACTTTTGAAACGCGGTTAACTGCGATTAGCTTTTCAGCCATATCACTTTGTTGTGAGTTTTCTTGCTTATGATTAGCCATTATAACCCCCTAGAACTGAAGACCAGCTTCACGAGCTGCTTCTGCTAACGCTTTCACGCGACCATGATAAAGGAAACCAGAGCGATCAAAAGCTATCTTAGAGATACCTTTTGCTACAGCACGTTCAGCGAGAGCTTTACCTACTGCAGTTGCTGCGGCAACATTACCAGTTTTTTCAATTTGAGCAGCAACTTCTTTGTCTAAAGTAGACGCAGATGCGATTACTTCAGAACCAGTTGGTGCGATCAATTGAGCGTAAATGTGACGAGGAGTACGGAATATAACTAAACGATTCGCACCCAACTCGCTAATTTTTGCACGAGCGCGTCTAGCGCGGCGCAAACGAGATGTTTTCTTATCCATAGTGTTACCCTACTTCTTCTTAGCTTCTTTACGACGAACATTTTCGTTAAGATAACGAATACCTTTACCTTTATAAGGCTCAGGTTTACGGTATGCACGAATGTTCGCAGCGGTTTGGCCAACTAAATGCTTATCACAACCTTTCAGTGTGATTTCAGTTTGGCTAGGAGTTTCACAAGTTATTCCTTCAGGAATAGTATGTTTGATTGGGTGTGAAAAACCTAAAGATAAGTCTAAAGACTTACCAGCAGCTTTGGCACGGTAACCAACACCTTGTAAAACTAATTTCTTTTCATAACCTTTACTAACACCTTCAACCATATTATTGATTAAAGCACGGGTAGTACCGGCTTGAGCCCAAGCTTGTTTATGTTCACATGCGATAGTAACTTTGATTTGGTTGTCTTCTTGAGAAACCGCAACAAACTTATGAATCGTACGTGATAATTCACCTACTGGACCTTTAACTGTAATGTCTTGACCTGATAACGTAATGGTAACGCCAGCAGGAACAACGACAGGTGTTTTTGCAACACGAGACATATTATTCTCCTTACTCTACGAAACCAAGAACTTCACCGCCAATACCCGCAGAGCGAGCGGCACGATCCGTCATCAAACCTTTAGAAGTCGAAATAATCGCAATACCCATGCCAGCAAGAACTTTAGGAAGTTCATCACAGCTTTTGTATATACGAAGACCAGGACGTGAAACACGTTTGATCACTTCAATTACTTCTTTACCTTCAAAATATTTCAATACCACATCTAACTGAGGTTTAGCATCAGTTGATACTGAAAAACTTGAAATATAACCTTCATCTTTAAGTAAGTTGGCAATTGCAACTTTTAACTTAGAAGATGGCATTGCTACTGCAACTTTTGCTGCAGATTGACCGTTGCGGATGCGTGTAAACATGTCCGCGATAGGATCAGTCATCATAACCATTTACTCCCGTGAATTACCAACTAGCTTTCTTAAGACCTGGAACTTCACCACGCATCATGGTTTCGCGTAATTTAATACGGCTTAAACCAAATTTACGTAAGAAACCATGTGGACGTCCAGTAATACTACAACGGTTACGTTGACGACTACTGCTCGAATCACGAGGTAAACTTTGAAGTTTCAATACAGCATCCCAGCGTTCTTCATCAGAAGAATCGGTACCTGAGATGATTGCTTTTAACGCAGCACGCTTTTCAGCATATTTTGCTACTAGCTTGGTTCTTTTAGCTTCACGAGCTTTCATTGACGTTTTAGCCATAACTCTACACCTTCTTCTGGAACGGGAAATTAAAGGCAGACAGTAAAGCTAGTCCTTCTTCATCATCTTTCGCGCTAGTAGTAATAGTGATATCTAAACCGCGAATTTTATCGATTTTATCGTAATCGATTTCAGGGAAGATAATTTGCTCACGAACGCCCATGCTGTAGTTACCACGACCATCAAATGACTTAGGATTTAAGCCACGAAAGTCACGGATACGTGGAATTGAAATAGAGATAAAACGCTCTAAAAATTCCCACATACGCTCGCCGCGTAGAGTTACTTTTGTACCAATAGGGTAGCCTTCACGAATTTTGAAGCCCGCAACTGATTTGCGTGCAACTGTCGTTAGCGGCTTTTGCCCTGAGATTGCAGTAAGATCATTTGTGGCGTGCTCTAACACTTTCTTGTCAGAAATAGCTTCACCAACACCCATGTTAAGGGTGATCTTTTCAATCCGAGGGACTTGCATGACACTTTTATAACCAAATTGCTTTTGCAATTCGGCTACAACTGTATCTTTATAAAAATCATGCAGTTTCGCCATCGTTTACTCCAATTAAATTAATTCGTTGTTAGATTTGAAAAAACGAACTTTTTTGCCGTCTTCAATTCTAAAACCAACACGATCTGCTTTACCCGTTGCTGGGTTAACAATCGCTACGTTGGAAACTTGTAAAGGTGCTTCTTTTTCAATGATGCCACCAGGCTGCTGTAACTGAGGTGCAGGCTTAGTGTGTTTCTTGATTAAGTTAATACCTTCTACGAATACTTTACCGTTTTCAACAAGAACTTTAGTGACTTTACCAGTCTTACCCTTGTCTTTGCCAGCAAGTATAATTACTTCATCATCACGACGAATCTTAGATGCCATTATCGTGACTCCTTATAGTACTTCAGGTGCTAATGATACGATCTTCATAAATTTTTCATTACGAAGTTCACGTGTCACAGGCCCGAAGATACGAGTACCAATTGGCTGTAATTTTGCGTCTAGCATTACAGCCGCGTTTTCATCAAAACGGATGGAAGAACCATCTGAACGACGAACACCTTTCTTAGTGCGCACCACTACCGCAGTTAACACATCACCTTTTTTAACTTTACCACGAGGACTTGCTTCCTTGACGGCAATTTTGATGATGTCTCCAATGCGTGCATAGCGACGGTGCGAGCCACCAAGAACCTTTATACATTGAACACGCTTAGCGCCACTGTTATCAGCAACATTCAGCTGTGATTGCATTTGGATCATTGATTTTTTGCTCCACTGTTATCTTCCTTGTAAATTTTGTGAAAACACAAAAGAAACAATAAGATAAATTAAAATTCAAGGCCAGAAATTGACCCGTCACTGCCTTATGAAAGACCCCCCGTTGCGCTTAGAATGTAGACATAAATGCCACCACTCAAACTTAACGGGCGCGAGATTATAACACCACTAATACAAAAGTGATAGTTTAATTAGCTAAAAAACGAGCAGTAGAGAAAAAGCGGTAATGCTAGATAGCTTTAAGGCTTTAAAGCCTTAAAGCCTTAAAGTGAATGTCACCGGGCCATCATTTACCAAGGCAACTTTCATATCAGCAGCAAACTCCCCCGTTGGTGCCTTAAAGCCTTGTTGACGTAATTGATGGACAAAATACTGGTACAAGGTTTTACTTAACTCAGGTTTTGCTACCGTGGAAAAACTAGGTCGCAATCCTGAATTGGTATCTGCCGCCAGAGTAAATTGCGAGACCACTAAGATATCCCCGCCAACTTGTTTGACATTTATATTCATTTTGTCATTTTCATCATTAAAAATACGATAACCGGCAACACGCTCGGCTAAACGCTTGGCCTTAACTTCATTATCCTCAGGCTCTATTGCCAGGAAAATCAATAAACCTTGGTTAATCTGGCCAATAATGTGGTTATCAACGGTAACGCTGGCCTGACTGACACGCTGTAACAAAGCTATCATTTCATTTGCTCTTCATTTATAGGTGGTAAATTTTCTTCGTTAGGTTTTTGCTCTTTTAACCCTTGCTCTTTTAATAAAGGGTACTCTTGTAATGATACCGTGATCAAGGCGCCCACCAGTACCACTAGCCAAGAAACATAAACCCATAAAAACAGAATAGGGATAGTGGCCAAGGCACCATAAATCACTTGGTAAGAAGGAAATTCCGTTATATATAAGGCAAAGGCTTTTTTAGCTATTTCAAATAAAACACCGGCAACAAAGGCGCCCGATAAAGCAAACTTAAATGGCACCGCTTTATTAGGCACCGCCATATAAAGGATAACAAAGGCTATTATGGAAGAGAGTAATGGCAATATACGTAACAGCACATCAAACAAACCTAAAACATCATACTCATCAACCGCAACTATCGACACTAGATACGATGATAACGCAATACTAGCACCAACCAGTATTGGCCCTAAAGTGAGTACCATCCAATACATGGCAAATGAAGTTATTGTCCGGCGTTTATCCGTGACTCGCCAAATTTTATTAAAGGTATTATCAATGGTAGAAATGAGTAATAGTGCGGCGACAAACAAAAATGAGATAGCGACAGCCGACATTTTTGAGGCATTAGCGACAAAACCCGTTAAATACTGCTGCACCACATCTCCCGCGGCAGGGACAAAGTTTTGATAAACAAACTGCTCCACAGTCTGCTGCAGTTCAGCAAAGAGTGGAAATGCTGTCATTACCGATAACATTACCACGACCAAGGGCACTAATGACATTAAACAAACATAGGATAAATACCCGGCGACCACCTGTATTTGTTCGCGTTTAATTCGGCGAATAAAATAAAAAATAACGCCCTTATGTTTATGCCACAACTTACTAATTACTGTTTCTTTAAATAAACTCATATTTGTTAACAATTTACTGATTTGCTCAAGGTTAACCATATATTAAGATAGAGGTAATCAATTTGCTAGCATGATGCTAGTAGACAGTGAATTAACAGGGGAGTATTAGATGGCAATTCAAGGTTCAGCGGGCAATGTCATTGCCGCTATTTGTAATGTCTTTTTTCCAGGCTTGGGGCAACTAGTACAAGGCAGGTTTATAGCAGCAATAATTTTTGCCATTGTTTGTGTGGTTGGTTATGCCCTCTGGTGGATGGTGATTCCAGCAATTATTGCTGGAATATTTCACTTATGGTCAATCATAGATGCAGCTACTTACAAAAACTAACATTAATAACGCTTTGCTTGATAGGAAATCCTATCAACCAAAGTGAGTAGCGGCAATAAAACTAACCTGCTCATTTTTAGTTATTGGCTCTGCGTCATCATAACGGTTAATTTCCGCCAATAAAGCTGAAAGTTGCTGTATTTGTTGTGGGTTAGCTTTACCTTGACTGAAAATTTGGCTTAGCTCTTGCAATTGTTTTAATTGTGCTGGGGACATAATCCAATTCCTTTTGTTGGGAAATAAAGCAGTACCTTATTTGCTGCTGATTAACACTAAGCGTAGTTACAAAAAAACAACTCTGCCGCTTTATTTTTAAAGCATAAGTAACAAAATATTAATATAGTCTTAACTTGATTGTATTTAAACCTACTAAACAGTCACTTAGCAAAAGTACAACTCGCCCATGATTGATTAGACTACAACAATTGCGAGATGTCTTACAGGAATGACAAAGGTTTAAAAGAAGGTTTGCTCGTTAAATACGGATTAGTGACGTTTAAAGTCATTGCCTAGACATGCTGTTTTCGTGACACCCGTACATCCTGTATTACCTTTAGATATACGCTTTTTGTCGTCCTGACACCGCGACATACCGTACATCCTGTACATAAAAAAACGCCTAGTACTTTCGTAATAGGCGTTTTTTAATTTTCTTACAGGTGGTCAATAATTACTTAATTGATCTGCCATCACGTTTACGTTCATTCTCTTTTAAGAACTTCTTACGTATACGAATATTCTTAGGTGTTACTTCAACCAACTCATCGTTATCAATAAACTCTAATGCTTGCTCTAAAGTCATATTGATTGCTGGAGTTAAGGTTTGTGCTTCATCAGTACCTGAAGAACGTACATTAGTTAACTGCTTGCCTCTAAGTACGTTAACCGTTAAATCGTTATCACGGCTATGAATACCAACAATTTGACCTTCATACACTTCAACACCATGACCAATCATCATACGGCCACGAGATTGTAAGTTAAAGATAGCGTTAGTCAGTGCTTTACCAGTAGCGTTAGCAACCATTACACCATTTTTACGTTGGCCAATTTCACCACCCTTATGAGGACCATATTCGAAGAATGTATGGTAAATCAAACCAGAGCCTGAAGTCATGGTCATAAATTCAGTTTGGAAACCGATTAAACCACGACTTGGCATGATGAAGTCCATGCGAATACGACCCGTACCATCAGGTGCCATATCCGTTAATTCAGCTTTACGGATACCCATTGTTTCCATGACAGCACCCTGATGTTGCTCTTCAACATCAATAGTTACCGTTTCATAGGGTTCTTGTAATTCGCCATCAATTTCACGAACAATGACTTCAGGACGAGATACCGCTAGCTCAAAACCTTCACGACGCATGTTTTCAATTAAAATACCTAAATGAAGCTCACCACGACCTGATACTTTAAATTTATCAGGATCTGGTAGTTCCTCAACACGTAATGCTACGTTATGGACTAATTCTTTATCTAGACGCTCTTTAATATTACGTGAAGTAACATACTTACCTTCTTTACCACAAAATGGTGAAGTATTTACTTGGAAAGTCATGTTGATAGTCGGTTCATCAATAGATAGCGCAGGTAAACCTTCAACATCGGTCGGACAACAAACCGTATCCGAAATTTTCAACTCACCTAAACCAGTAACAGCAACAATATCACCCGCAAAACCTTCAGGCATGTCATAACGTTCTAGACCTAAGTAACCAAATACTTTACCAACTCTGGCGTTATGTATACCGCCGTTTGCAAGTTTAACCGTTACTTGTTGATTTGGTTTAACACTACCACGTTGAATGCGACCAACACCGATTACACCCAGGTATGAGCTATAATCAAGTTGTGAAATTTGCATTTGGAAAGAGCCGTCAGGTTCTACATTAGGCACAGGTACTTCTGCGATAATAGTATCAAATAAAGGACTCATATCCGTACCAATGACACCTTCTTCAAGAGAAGCCCAACCATTGATTGCTGAAGTGTAAACAACTTTAAAGTCTAGTTGTTCATCCGTAGCACCAAGTTTATCAAATAAGTCGAACACTTGATCCATAACCCAATCAGGGCGAGAACCTGGCTTATCAACTTTATTGATAACAAGAATTGGTTTTAAACCTTGAGCAAAGGCTTTCTTCGTCACAAAACGCGTTTGCGGCATAGGGCCTTCTTGTGCATCAACAATCAATAGTACAGAATCGACCATTGACATTACACGCTCTACTTCACCACCAAAATCGGCATGACCAGGAGTATCAACAATATTTATACGGTAGTCGCCCCAGTTAACAGCGGTATTTTTAGCTAAAATAGTGATACCACGTTCTTTTTCAATATCATTTGAATCCATAACACGTTCGCCATGGCCTCCACGTGAATCTAAAGTACCTGATTGCTCAAGTAATTTATCAACTAAAGTGGTTTTTCCGTGGTCAACGTGGGCAATAATTGCCACATTTCTTAATTTATCTAACACTGGCTTTACTCGCTGTTACTATCGTTTATCGCTACTTCAGCGGATTAACGAAATAGGGCTATAATTTTGCGCGCATTATACAGATATTTAGGCTAAAAAGGAATCAATATCCGCTTTTATTAATTATAATAGTGGCTCTTTTATATCATAAAGTGGGCTATTGTTTTTTTGGAAATAATGTAGCCTAGTGCTGATAAACCCCTCAAGCTAATCCACCCCTCAAGAGGCATAAAAAGAGCCTACTGAATTAACTCAGTAAGCTTTTTTTAAAATGAACTTTAACGGGTAAATTAATACTTAGCGGCTTGCCCTTTAGCCGGTAAGCTTTGTTTAATAAACTGACGAATATCTTCATTAGCTTGTCGTAAATCTTCATGGCGTAAATACATCATATGGCCACTTTCATAACCTTTAAATGACAACCTGTCTTTCATCAAACCACTGGGATCTAATTGCCATAAAGTATATTTTGCATCGAAGTAATTAGTGGCACCGTCAAAGTAACCTGATTGAATCATCACGTGTAAGTAAGGGTTTTGCGCCATAGCAAAGCGTAGCCCTTCGCCGGTGTTATTACCGGTACGATCCCATGGGTGAACATCACCAAACATGTTATATTTAATGTCAGTTTTATACTGTAACTCTTCTCGTAAATAATAGTTAATCGCCGGAGTAAAACTGTGCAACCAAGAGCTTAATTCCGCATTATAATCAGGGCTAGCGCCAGCGACTTTTTTATCTATGCCTAAATAACGCGAATCTAAACGACCAATAGTTTGTTTTCTGTCACGTAATAATTCTTTCCAAAAAAAACGGTTATCTACATCTAAGTTATTATTAATAACGGCGCTCACCGATAAACCAGAGTACTGGGCTACTTGCTCAGCGATGTGCTGTTTCTCTTTTGCTGAGATAAAACCGCCTTTTACTAAAGCGGGTAAATACTCACTGAGGGTAAACTGCTCTACTTCTACCAGTAGTTCAGTTAACCGTTTTTGCTGCAGCGCTGGTGTAAGCGCTTGGTGATACCAAGCAGCAGCGGCAAAGTAAGGCAATCGATTCGCCGCTTTGACCGGACCATCGCGTTTAATACCAATATCCGTTGGCGAAACCAAAATCACGCCATTAACGTACATCCACTGACGCGACTGTAATTCTTTCGCCAAACCAGCAACACGGGTAGTGCCATAACTTTCACCAATTAAATATTTAGGTGAACGCCAGCGGTTATTGCGACTGACAAAGGTATTAAGCCATTCAGCTAAGTATTTAACATCGGCATTGACGCCAAAGAACATTTTCTTTTGTTGTTCTTTACTGGGCATTTTACCGTCTTTATCGGGTAATACCCGTGAATAACCGGTATTAACTGGGTTAACAAAAACAATATCAGCAACATCTAAAATGGAATAAGGATTGGTTTTTACGCCATAAGGTTGTAGCGGGTAACCTTCATTATCGACATTGAGTACTTTCGGGCCAGTATAGGCAACATGCATCCAAACCGAAGCAGAGCCTGGACCGCCATTAAATGAAATCAACAGTGGCCGTGTTGCGCTATCTTTTATATCACTGCGTTGATAATAGGTATAAAACAAACTGGCAATTGGCTGGCCGTCTTTATCCCACACCGGCTGTGTACCCGTGGTGGCAGTATATTTAAATTTTTTGCCATTGACCTTAGTGCTGTGTTTAGTGACATTTTTCTCATCAATAGCTAATTTACGCTGATATTGGTTTTCAGTACTCGCCAATACCGATTGCACACCAGGTAAACTTAAGGAAATACTTAATAGGACAACTAATATTTTATTCATTAAATTCCACTTGTTATTTTAATCACGTTAAGCTAAAAGCAGCTCTGTCGCACTTAGGCAGCTAAGAGGCTTATTAACGGGTAACTTACCGTGAAGTTAGCATAAATCATATCAAACTACGTTAAAACGAAGGGGAAATAGGTTCAAATGCGTTGCCTGACATTTTTTGAATAAAAACAAGGGTCAACTTGAAAAACCTTACCAGTTAATGACTGCTATCGTTTGTTGTAAAAGCACTTAACTAAGAAACTTTGAAGGTACCAATAGCATCATCTAACTTAGTCGCTAGTTCAGCAACTTGCCTACTATAGCCCAAGGTCGAAGACGACAAGTCACTGCTTTGCTGGCCTAAATCAACCACAGCATCAATGCTCTGTTTTATATCATGACTTAAGCCATTTTGCTGGGTAGCTGACTGCGATATATCTTGGCTCATGACATGCATTTCCTCTATCGCTTGATTGATTAAGGACAATATTGCCAATAGCTCTACCGTATGTTCTTGACAGTTACTTGCTTCATTCTTTCCTTGAATAATATCTGCTACTGCTGTTTTTGTTTGCTCTTGTAACGACTCAATCATGACTTGAATTTCATCGGCCGATGCCTGGGTTCTACTAGCCAATAAACGTACTTCATCAGCAACCACGGCAAAACCTCGACCAGACTCTCCTGCCCTTGCGGCCTCTATCGCCGCATTTAATGCCAACAAATTTGTCTGTGCTGAAATACTTTTAATAACGTCTAATATACCGCTAATATCGAGAGATTTTTGCTGTAAAATAGCCATAACCGCTGAAGTATTATCTAACCTATTGGTTAAATTTTTCATGCGTTCATTGGTAAGTTTGGCAATATTTTCAAGTTTATTACTTTGCGCCATGGCATCAGTCATTTTTTGTTCGGCATTGGTCGCTTTTTGCAAAATATTTTGCGCACTCAGCTCTAAATCATTGGTTTGTGCAGTAGCTTGCATGATGGTTTCTTGTTGCAATGATAACGAAGAAGTCACCTGAGCGGTTTTCTCGCTTGATTGTTCGGCGGCATTGTTGAGTAAATGGGTATAGTTAGAGATATCGGTAATTAAGGTGGTTAAATCGGCAACAACTAAATTAACATTTTTTGACAGCTCACCATATTCATCATCTGATTGCACCCTTAACTGGCGCGATAGATCACCCTTGGCTATTTGCGCTAACACTTTGTTAATGCTTTTTAGTGGCCCTATCATGGTGCGAATAGTAATGGCGGCAATACCGGCACCGACCACAAACAAGACCAGGAAAATAATTATCGTTTCTCTATTGCCTTGCTCCACATGGTCAAATATATCGCCTTGCAATTGTGCTAAATTTTTCGTTAATATTTGCAGAAATATATCAATATCATCACTAGCACGCTTGATATGTTGCGCTGATTTTTTAAAAGCATGATTAAATAAATCACGCTGTTGCAGCTGTGAAATTTTCAAGGTGAATAAATTATTATCACTACGCAGCATCACCTTTGACTGGTTAAACTGCTCAATAAATTGCTCAATCAAGCCACCGGTATCATAATCTTCACCTAGGCGGCTTAAAAAGGTTAATAACTGAGTAATATTATCTAGACCAAAATCAATATCTTGCTGAGCCAGGCTGACTTCCTCAATACTCTTAATGCTCAGTATTACTTTAGTCGCATTGGTTACATTATATAAGTAACCTTCTATTTGACTAGCCGAGCCGATAATCGTATCTATCTGGCGCTGATTGTCGGCATCTTCTAAAAAGGATAGATCCCCCAAAATAGCACTGGCTTCATCTAAAATATTATAGAGCGACTTTTGCTGCTCAGTTAATTGTATGCTGGCATTTAGTTGTGCTTTTTTATGAGTAAACATTAAGGCAACGGATTGAGTATAAGCATGATAAGTAGTAGTAAAATGACTTAAATCATCAATAGCGGGAAAGTTAACCAGCATGCTAGTGATTAACTGACTGTTGTTAATGAGTAGTAAGTTTTGTTGAGCAAAGTTCTGTTCAATACGTTCAATGGCACTCACAGTCGGCTGACTGACAATTAACGCTTCCAGCTTGGCTTGTTTAAGCAATTGCTTTTGCACATTATTCGCATAACTTTGCAAGGGTAAAGCAAAATTATCAACTTTCGCCGTGGCCATTTTAATATCACTTAAAATGGCTACTGAACTAATACTAGAAAATAATAGTAATAGTAAAATAATGGCAAAACCTATGATAACCTTGTGACTAATTTTTAATGCCATATTTATACCTTACTTCATTAGCGTAACAGCCAAACTGGCAATTAAATCAATAATGTTATATCAGTATAGACAATAATAGCCAGCCTTTTTCAGCTGAAAGCCCTAGTACTAAACATTAGATTGCAATAACTTACACTTTTTATACAGCGAACGACTTGCTATCTAGTATGAACAAGATAAGCTAACAAAATGCTCAATACTTTTTTAAAAACATCCCTTTATATACTATTATCCCTTGGACTAAGCGGTTGTGCCAGCACTTCATTTAGTGACCTATTTAGTAACTATAACCAGCAAATGCAAAAGGTTAAAAGTGCTCAGCAACGTGGTGATTTTTCACAGGCACTGGCGTTAGTACCTGAGCGCAGTGAAAGTAACGGCACTTACAACTTAAGTTTATTAGAAAAAGCCCGTTTAGAGTTTTTAGCCAGCCAGCATCAACAAAGCCAGGAAGACTTTGCTCAAGTGTATCGACACGTTCAACAAGCAGAGCAAGCGGCTAAAATCCAACTGAGTCGAGGCTTAGAAAATATCGCCGCTGTCATCAGTAACGACAATGCCACCCGCTATGACATTCCCTACTATGAACAGAGTATGTTGCACAGCTACCAAGCATTAAATTACTTAAGTCAGCACGATTTATCCGGTGCCTTAGTAGAAATCAGACGGGCTAACTTGGTGCAGAATAAAGCGTTACGTGCGAACCAAAAAGCACTGTATGATAGTCAGCAAAAAATGGCAAACAAAGGCGTAAGTGCGGCCAGTTTAGCCAGTAAATATCCCTCAATGAGCACCGCTATTGGCGAGGTAAAAAATGGCTTTCAAAATGCCTACACCTTTTATTTATCCGGTGTGCTCTATGAAGCCGCAGGGCAAGCCAATGATGCCTATATAGATTATAAAAAGGCATTAGAAATATACCCAGGCAATGTCACGGTACAACAAGATGTTTGGCGTTTAGCTAACAGTCTTGCTATGGACAATGATATTCAGCTTTTTAAAAAACGCTTTGCCGATGACATCACTAAAGGCCTTTCTCAAGGTCATAGTCAAGGTTATAGTCAAGGCATCAGCCAAACAGCACAGCAAAAAAGCCCAAGCGGTCAGTTAGTTGTGCTAGTAGAGCAAGGCATTATCAATAGCAAACAAGAAGTTTCTATCCACCTGCCTATATTTACTAGCCATAACGATGTGCGCTTTTATAGTCTCGCCCTACCCCGATATCAAAATCGCTTGCGCCACTACTCAGGGCTATCATTAAGTTATCAAGGCAAACGCTATCAATCTCAAGAGATCGTGCGCCTGCAATCCCTAGCCGCCAAACAGCTGCAAGATGAAATGCCCGCCATTGTCACCAGACAAGTTATCCGCCTTATCGCCAAAGAAGAAATAAGGCAACAAATGAGCCGCAAAGGTGGTGACATCGGCAATATCCTCGCCGCCATTTATAATATTGCCTCAGAAAAAGCCGATACGCGCAGTTGGAGTACACTACCCGATAGCATACATATACTGCGCATGGATTTTGCCCCAGGTACACATGAAGTAGAAATGAACATCAATGGTAACAAACGCACGGTCACCTTTGAAATCAACGAAGGCAGGCAAACCTTAATAACATTAACCGCCATTGGTAATTACACTCATTATCAAAGTATAAACCTGTAAAGCAACGCCCAGTTAACAACATGGAGTATCAAAAATGAAAAGTAACATGATGACAGCTATTGCCGCGACAATTAACACAGCTAGGTCCACAATGATAAACAAACGCAGCTTGTTGTTAGTCGCAGCGTTGTCGACCACATTATTGCTTAGTGCTTGTAAAAATGTACCTCCCGTGACTTCAGGCATGGGCAGTGATCAAATCGCCCCAGGACAAAAATTCAGTAAACACTTACAGCTAGACAATGCTGAGTTAGGCAAAAAGCTCCATATAAGTGATATCAGATCACGAAGCCATAACGATTTACTCGAGATAAACCTATCACTCACCAGCACCTATAAAAAATCATTGCAGCTACAATATCAATTTCAATGGTTTGATAACGACGGTTTTGTCATTGAAGCGGGTAAAAGCCCTTGGCAATTCCTTGATTTACACGGTATGCAAACCGCAACCGTACCTGGCTTAGCTCCAACAACTAAGGTCGCTTCATTTAGCCTCTATGTGCGGGCAGTGCCGGAGAAATTTTTTAAATTTTAGTTCGTAACATTTAAAGCTGGCTACCCGACAAGACACCTAGGGTATGACGGCAATATAAACGCTTTAGCAATACCTAATTAACATTACCAATGTAAAAGGAAATTCAAATGAAAAAACTTATTATGATCACCAGTGTTGCCTTAACACTTACTCTTGTTGCCGGCTGTAGCAATAAATCCGTCGTACGTTATGGCGATGCCACCGCAGTAGAAACAACGGATATAAGTTTTGGCTCAACCGACTTACAAAAAGTTGCCAGTCAAATGACAGACTCCTTATTACTATCCCCTGTGGTTGGCACCTTAACCGCAAACTCTCGCCCTATTATTTTTGTTGAAAGTATCAAAAATAAAACCAGTGAACACATCGATACCGAATCAATCACTGATTCTATTGCGACTAAATTACTACGCTCAGGCAAATTTCGCTTTGTTGATATGGACCGTGTCGCCGCAGCCCGTAAACAACTAGAATTCCAACAAAACAGTGGCATGGTTGATACCAATAAAGCCATGCAATTAGGTAAACAAGTGGGCGCGCAATATATGCTTTATGGCAACTTAGCCAGCATTGTTAAGTCTAATAAAGATCAATCAGACGTTTATTACAAATTTACCTTACGGTTAATGGATCTAGAAAGTGGCCTAGTAGAATGGGCTGATGAAACAGAAATTCGTAAAACCAAAGAAAAAGAATTTGTTAGCTGGTAAGCAGCGACAAAGCACTAGCTAAGGAAAAACGATGAAATCGCTATTATTAACAAGTTTAACCCTATTGATGTTCTGCTTTAGTCCGTCAAGTTACGCTGACTATGACAGAAACAAAGCCGTACCGGTTGAAAAAGTACTTTTTGGTACGGTAATCTCGACTAGAAATATTAGTCAGCAAGAGTTGTTACAAGATAAAAATAGCGGTTGGAAAACCTTTGGTGGCGCATTGCTTGGCGGCGCCATTGGTAATCAATTTGGTAGTGGTAGTGGCCGTGATATAGCCACGGTACTAGGCGCGGTTATTGGTGGCTCTATTGCCAACAATCGTAGCCAAGATAAAACGGTAGTTATCCACCTAGTAGAATTAATGATAGAGCTTGATTGTGCCGAGCAACACTGCCAGCAATTTATGGTGATTCAAGACTATGATCAACAGATGGTCTTTCATCAGCAAGATGCGGTAAGAATGATTTACCTTGCCAACGGCAATGTCAGAATAGATAAACAGTTTTAATCTGTAGGCGGTAATTTGAACCCATAACCCGTACGCGGTAATTTAAACCTGTAGGCGGGAATTTATTCGCGCATCTCTTAGGAATTTATTCGCGCAGCACTTGAACTTATTCACGCTGTATCAGTTCACGTTGAACTCATTCACACTTTCTAAAAAGCGCGATTGAAATCCCGCCTACATACACCCGTAACCTGTAAGCGGGAACTTGTTCGCGCCAATACCTGTTCGCGATTTCAAAAATACACGATTTAAATCCCTACAAAAAGCGCGATTTAAATCCTACAAAAAGCGCGATTGAAATCCCGCCTACATAAAAATCCCAATGAACTAAACTTATACAACGATTAAATAAATGGAATTATTATGCGTCGCTCTCATCTTTTACGAAAAGGCAGAATATCTCAGCCTTTTCATTATTACGTTATAACGTGTATAACCAACAATAGAGAATGCCTTTTCACTGAGCTAGCAAGCGCACAACTAGTTATTCTTCAACTATTAAAACTCGAAGATGAGCAGGCTATCAAAACTATCTGCTATACACTAATGCCAGATCACCTACATTGGCAGTTTCAATTATTAGAAAAACATTCTCTAGCAGAAGTAATTAAACGTATGAAAGGACGAAGTGCGCAAGCGATCAACATACAAAAAAACAAACAAGGTAAAGTATGGCAAGCTGATTATTACGAACATCATATAAAGAGTGAAGATGATCTAATTAGTCAAGCAAGGTATATTGTTGCCAACCCCTTAAGAGCAGGCTTGGTTGACAATATTAGTGATTATGCCTTCTGGGATTGTATTTATTTAAAATAAAATGGAGATATCCCCGTACAATCATGCGCGATTTCAAAAATGCGCGATTGAAATCCCGTCTACATATACCCGTAACCCGTACGCGAGAATTTATTCGCGCTGGGTACTTGTTCGCGATTTAAAGAATAATAGAAACCTGTACACGCCTTCAAAAATGCGCGATTGAAATCCCGCCTACAAATGCCCCGTAAGCGGTAATTTGAAACCGTAGGCTACATATACCCGTAACCCGTACGCGGTAATTTAAACCCGTAGGCGGGAACTTGTTCGCGCTGGGGAGTTACCTACTCCGCTATTTCAATAACAGCATGATGCGATCAACTATCGCCAACCTTGTACTTAGTTCAATGCTTATGATTTATTAAGGGAAAGATTAAAACGTTTTATTAAGTTTTGGCTTGAGGCAGACAGCATCGATGTGTCTCCACCATTCATCGCTGACAAAATAATGTTCCCTAGTTGCTTTCCTAATTCAACGCCCCATTGATCAAAAGAATTCAACTGCCAAATAACACCTTGCACAAAAATTTTATGTTCATAAAGCGCAAGTAACCCGCCTAAGTTTTCAGGGGACATTTCGCCAAGTAATAAGGTATTACTTGGCGTGTTACCTTTCATTGTTTTATGAGCAGCAAGGCGAGAAATTTCTTCACTCGTAACACCAGCTGCGGCAAGTTCATCTTCAACTTCGGTTATTGTTTTACCGCGCATCAACGCTTCACTTTGTGCAAAACAATTAGCAACAAGTATTTGATGATGTGCTGGTAAGTCACTAGTCCCTTTCAAACAAACAATAAAATCAGTAGGAATAATTTCATCACTTTGATGCATCAATTGCATAAATGCATGTTGTGCGTTTGTACCTTCCTGACCAAAAACTATCGGCGCAGTTTTCCAAGCGAGCTTTTCGCCTGAATTTGACACAGATTTACCATTACTCTCCATATCTGTTTGTTGTAAGTAACCGGGTAAAGCCCGTAAAGAATGGTCATAGGGTAAAATAGCTAAGTTTGAGTACTGCAAGGCATTACGATTCCAAATACCTAGCAATGCCATCAACACGGGCATATTCTGCTCAAAGGGTGCGTTTTGAAAATGCTGATCCATCTCATAAGCACCTTGCTTGAGTTTTTTGAAATTTTCATTCCCTATAACTAATGCCAGCGGTAACGCTACAGCAGACCAAAGAGAAAAGCGTCCACCTACCCAATCCCACATAGGTAAAATATTTCTCTTTAAAAGACCAAACTCAGTAGCTTTAACAATATTAGTACTAACGGCAAACCATTGCTTTTCAATAATACTAGCGTCCGCAGAATTCTTAAGCATCCAGTTTTTAACGGCGAGTGCATTGAGCAGGGTTTCTTGAGTAGTAAATGTTTTAGAAATAACAACAACAAGCGTAGTAGCCGCGTTGAGCTTAGTTAACTTTTCTTCAACGGCTGCACCATCAACATTGGCGATAACATGGGCATTCAAACCCGTAATATGGAAAGGTGTTAACGCAGAAAGCGCCACTTTAATGCCGTAATAAGAGCCACCAATACCAATGGCAATAATATCGGTGAACTTTTCACCTGAGGCGGATAATAATGCCCCAGAGCTAATGTCATCAACAATCTCATGCATGTGCTGCTCAGTGGCAATAACTTCGTCAGCGTTAGCACCGAGTATTTTCCGTTTTATTTCATTAGGAGAGCGAAGAACGGTATGAAGTACTGCGCGATTTTCGGTGTTGTTAATCATTTCACCAGAGAACTGTGCTTTAATTTTATCTGCTAATTTCGACGTTGTAGCTAACTCAAAAAGTTGATTTAGCTCTTCGTTAGTAATATTTTGTTTAGAGAAATCGAGGTAAAGACCTGAAGTACTGATAGAATAATTTTCAACGCGGTCCGCATCACCAGAGAATAAAGAAATAATTGAGCGAGATTGTGCAACTTTTGATAATTGCGATAAAGAAGAAATATCCATATTTTTATTATTTATTATTTATTATTTATTAAGGAGTTAAACCTTGTAGATATAATCAAACTGTAAAGAGCTACTTATCTTGTGATACCACTAATAACAGTCACCTTGAACAAGCCACTACTTCCCTGAACCAAACGCCGTCATTCTGAGCGAGTTTAAAGCAGCAAACACAAACACCAGATACTGAAATAAAACCCAGGCTCTGGTGTAAGAAATCAGTCGTTTTTATGCCATCAATTCAGACAAATAAGCCCTAAAATCATCGCCTAACTCAGGGTGACGTAAACCATATTCAACATTCGCTTTCATATAACCAAGCTTAGAACCACAATCGTGTGATTTACCCGTCATATGAAACGCTTCTACGGTTTCAAGTTTCATTAACATAGCAATTGCATCGGTCAGTTGAATTTCATCGCCAGCACCAGGTGGAGTAAATTCTAACAAGTCCCAAATTTTCTCTGATAGAACATATCGCCCAACAACGGCTAAGTTAGAAGGCGCTTCATCTACAGGCGGCTTCTCCACTATGGCAGTCATCGATTTTGATTCACCTGGAGCAAGTTGGTGACCTTCACAATCCGCTACCCCATAATTACTCACCATTGCCATAGGAACGGGTTCAACCATAATTTGGCTATGGCCAACTTCATTAAAGCGAGCTAACATTGCTGCTAAATTTTCAGTTTTTAAATCACTGGTAGCATCATCTAAAATAACATCAGGTAACACCACAACAAAGGGTGAGTCACCAATGATTGGACGCGCTTTTAACACCGCATGACCTAGGCCTTTTGCTTCACCTTGACGTACATGCATAATAGTAACGCCCTTAGGGCATATAGCCTGAATTTCTTCGAGTAACTGACGTTTCACCCGATTTTCTAGGGTAGTTTCAAGTTCGAAAGATTTATCAAAGTGATTCTCAATGGCATTTTTAGAAGAGTGCGTCACTAAAACGATTTCTTTAATGCCAGCAGCAACACATTCATTCACTATGTATTGAATCATTGGTTTATCAACAATTGGCAACATTTCTTTTGGTATCGCTTTAGTAGCAGGTAGCATACGTGTACCTAAACCTGCGACAGGTATTACAGCTTTCATGTTATTCAACTTCCTCTGTCTGTTATATTTTATAAAAATCTTTAAACCAAGTGACAAACTCAGCAACACCCTCTTTTACTGTGATCTTAGGGGTATAATTTGTCACCTTAAACAAGTCTTGAGTATCAGCATAGGTTTGATAGACATCCCCAGCCTGCATTTCACGGAAATTTTTCTTCGCTTCAATGCCTAATTCATCTTCAATAGCTTTAACAAAGTCCATTAATCTAATCGGTGAGCCGTGACCAATATTATATATTGAATAGGGTGCTGAACTAGTAGCAGGGCTACCACTCTCAACTTTCCATTTATCATTACGCTGTGGAATTACATCGGCAATACGAATAACGCCTTCAACAATATCATTTACATGAGTAAAGTCACGCCACATATCACCATTATTATTAATGTCGATGGTATCGCCATTCAATATTTTTTTAGTGAAAATGTAAGGAGCCATATCAGGGCGACCCCATGAGCCATAAACAGTGAAAAATCGCAAACCTGTGGTGGGTATATTATATAAATGCGAATAGCTATGAGCCATTAATTCATTAGACTTTTTAGTCGCCGCATAAAGTGACACCGGGTGGTCAACCGTATCCGAGGTTGCAAAAGGAACTTTTGAATTTAAACCATACACAGAAGAAGATGATGCATAAATTAAATGCTGGACATTATTATGCCGACAGCCTTCTAAAATAGTTAAGTGCCCAATCAAGTTACTATCTGCATACGCCATTGGATTTTCGATAGAGTAACGTACACCCGCCTGTGCGGCTAAATGAATAACACGGTCAAATTTTTCATCACTAAACAGTGTTGCAATACCTGCTCTATCGGCTAAATCCATTTTAACAAACGTAAATAAACCAGACTCGACAAATTTATCTAAATTGGCTAAACGAGCATGCTTTAAACTGACTTCGTAATAATCGTTTAAATTGTCAAGCCCAACAACACTATGGCCTTGTTCACATAAACGTTGTGCAACAAAATGGCCAATAAAACCGGCCGCGCCGGTAACTAAATATTTCATTTCTCTTACCTTTTACTAAAATCATTCACGCGCGATTAAAATCCCGCCTACATATACCCGATAACCCCGTACGCGGTAATTTATAACCCGCCTACATACACCCGATAACCCGTACACGGCGATTGAAATTCCGCCTACATACACCCGTAACCTGTAGGCGGGAACTTGTTCGCGCTATTTCAAGAATAATGGGAACTTGTTCGCGCTAATACCTGTTCGCACCTACAAAATGTACGATTAAAAGCCATACATAAAAGCGTGATTAAAATCCCGCCTACATATACCCGATAACCCCGTACGCGGTAATTTATAACCCGCCTACATACACCCGATAACCCGTACACGGCGATTGAAATTCCGCCTACATACACCCGTAACCTGTAGGCGGGAACTTGTTCGCGCTATTTCAAGAATAATGGGAACTTGTTCGCGCTAATACCTGTTCGCACCTACAAAATGTACGATTGAAAGCCCTACATAAAAGCGCGATTAAAATCCCGCCTACATATACCCGCTAACCCCGTACGCGGCGATTAAAATCCCGCCTACATACGCCCGATAACCCCGTACACGGTAATTAAAATCCCGCCTACATATGCCCGGCTTAATCACTACCAAACAAGTCTCGAGTATAAACTTTATCAACGACATCTAATAATTCGTCAACCATACGGTTAGAGACAATTACATCCGACATGGCTTTAAATTCAGCTAAATCTTTAACCACTTTAGAATGGTAAAATTCATCGTCTTTAAGTACAGGTTCAAAAACAACAACCTCAATGCCTTTGGCTTTAATACGTTTCATAATACCTTGAATACTTGATGCTCTGAAATTATCAGAGCCCGTTTTCATAATTAAACGATAAATACCCACTATTTTAGGATTTTTAGCGATAATAGAATCGGCAATAAAATCTTTACGGGTACTATTAGCATCAACAATAGCGCTAATAATATTATTAGGCACGTCTTTATAATTAGCTCTAAGTTGCTTGGTATCTTTCGGTAAGCAATAACCGCCATAACCAAAAGAGGGGTTATTGTAATGAGAGCCTATACGAGGGTCTAAACTTACACCTTCAATAATATGTCGAGAATCTAAACCATGCACTTCCGCATAAGAGTCTAATTCATTAAAGAAGGCGACACGCATGGCAAGATAGGTATTAGAAAACAATTTAACCGCTTCGGCTTCAGTTGAGCGAACAAATAAAACCTCAATATCTTCTTTTACTGCCCCTTGTACCAGTAAGCCGGCAAATATGCGGGCACGCTCTGACTGCTCACCAATTATTATGCGCGAGGGATGTAAATTATCATAAAGTGCACTACCTTCTCGTAAGAACTCTGGCGAGAACATCAAGCCATCACAACCTAACTCTTCCCTAATACGATGAGTATAACCAACAGGTACGGTTGATTTAATCACCATAACCGCAGATGGGTTAATCGCCATCACATCTTTAATAACGGATTCAACCGATGAGGTATTAAAGTAATTGGTTTCAGGGTCATAATCAGTTGGCGTGGCGATAATGACATAGTCAGCACCGGCATACGCCAACTCTTTATCTAGCGTTGCAGTAAAATTCAGTTCCCGATTTAAAAGAAATTCTGATATTTCAACATCAACAATGGGTGACTCTCTACGATTTAACATTTCAATTTTTTCAGCAATAATATCAACGGCTACAACTTCATTGTGTTGCGCTAACAACATAGCATTTGATAAACCTACGTAACCTGTACCTGCAATAGCAATTTTCATAAATTCCGTCTCTGTTTCCGTTTCTAATTAGTCTTTGGTAACTCTATCACCGCTACCTGCGCCGGTAACAGTTTGAAGTATATATTTAAAATAATGTCTTAATGTCTAAGTAAAATCATTTACTTGCGCAAGACCTGTAATAGCGGTGACATATTAATCCTTTATTTTAAATAAGGGATTTACAATGATTGCTAGTTTAAAATGTTTATAAATATATTTCATCTAAAATAAAGGTATTTTATAAAAATCACAATATACCCAGACGAGTAATTGATGCATCTTTAATAACATCCTTAGCGTAAGCTCATGTACAACAGCTATCTACAATTAGCGGCATCTTTTTTGGCATAGCGTTAATAGCAAGAAACATTCGGCTTTCCAGCGCAACGATAGAAATTACAGTTTTTCATACTGAAGATGTCCCTTATAAATAATAACATTGAACAAAGATACAATATTGACAAAAGTTCTACAGCCAACTAACCTTTAAAATCCACACATGATAACCAGCCACGACCATCCACGTATCTAACTCCGCATTTAATGTAAAAAAAGATAAAATTATGATTATTAATGACTAAAGTTTAAAGCTTAACCATTGTGTTAGTGATTACAACTCGGTATCATCTTGATACAAAAATTCATTTATCCATGAGTCAGTAGGAATTCTTAATAATTTCTATACCCTCTGTTAATATATAAGGTAATTAAGAATGAAAAAAATAGTTCACTTAACACTTGCTGCAAGTATAGCTTTGGCTTTAACCGCTTGTCACAATGATAAAAAAGATGCCCCTGTGATTGAACCACCACCTGTCCCAGTTGTTCCAGCAACATTGGATATTTCTGGTGCTGCAGTTAAAGGTGCATTAATTGGCGCTAAAGTTCAAATATACAGAGCAAGCGATATCGCTTTGGCAACACCACTTACTACAGAACCTGCAGATGTACAAACAGATGAAAATGGTGATTACACGGCGACTGTAGTAGACGCCAGTGGTGAAGCTATTGTAGGTGCACTAGTGGTTAATATTACCGCTGATGATGACACGGTAATGCGCTGTGACGCTGCCGTAATGTGTGCTGATGGTACGCTTCGTGGTGAAAACATTCCAAATGAAGAAATTGCCGGTATATCAGTGAGTACCCTTACTTTCGCTGCAGTTGATGCAGATGGAGAAAGTATTGCCATTGACGCTGATGCAAACACCTTTACCACAATGGCTACCGATGCGGTATTCTCTCAATTAGCGATAAATACAAACTTAGACATTGATAACCTTTCTTTTGAAGGTGTTGTGGCCTTGCAAAAAAATGCCTCTTTAATAGTGGGTGAAATATTGGGCATAGATTTATCATCAACTAATATTTATGATATTAAAATTGTTGACTCTACCGACACTCAAGCTTTCGCAGATGCGGCAGCTGCAGCTGGCGACAATGTAGATGTTACCACTCAGTTAACCTCGTTTAATGCGGCACTTGCTGTTTTAGACACAACAGGTAGTACTATTAGCGCAACTATTAACAACTACGTACAAACAGTTGCTGTTGTTTCAACAACTTTAGTGGATGCTCTTGCTGAAGGTACTGATATCGCTATTGCCTTAGCCGAACCAGATGCAGTAGCTGCTCTAGCAGTACTAGCTCCTGCTCAAACAGCAATATCTGACGAAGCTACGCTTATCCAAGATGCAGTTCAGACAGATATTGATAATAATGATGACATAGACATTGTTATTGAGAAAGTAATTATCCCTGCTATTGTTCCTCCAATTGAAATTGACCTAGGTGACATCATTGTTCCTACAGGTGCAACTGGTGGTACTGGTGGCTAATTAGTCATCCACTTGATTAAACCCGCCTCATGGCGGGTTTTTTATTGCAATTTTTAACAGGATACAACTCAGATGAAGCGCAGTTTTCTTGCCTTATTTATCATGCTACCCGCCATCGCCACAGCCGATCAAGAAGTATCAACGTCTTTTCAGGGCTATAGTGGCCTAATCAATACGCCAACGGCTGAACTGTTCAATAGTGGTGAGTTTTATTTTCAATACAGTAATCAAACTGAATTTGAAGGCGCATATAATAATACCCCAAACTTTCATTTCGGCATTGGTTTATGGGACTTGGTCGAAATTTCAGGCCGTAATGCTGCTCATGGTGAAAGTTTTAACGGTTCATCCGACCTTTCAGCCAATATTAAGCTTGGCATCCCTTATGTCCCAAAGGAGTGGTTTAGCTTAGCCATAGGCATACAAGATATTGGCGGAGCCACTAACGCCAGCTTACACGATGCAAAATATATAGTCGCATCAAAAGGCTTTTATGAAAATATAAGCTTGTCAGCAGGCCTAGGTCAGAGTGAATCTAGCCAAGGTCGACTTAATGGCATCTTTGGCAGCATTGCATGGCAAGCATATGACTGGGCCAAAATATCATTAGAATATGACGCCGCCGATACCAACCTTGGCTTGCACCTGTCAACGCCACAACACTGGTTTAATAATGGCCTAAGATTAACAGCCAATGTGTTGGCCTATAGCTCAAGTGAGCAACTGCGCGATGAGTTTTACTATGGTGTTGGCCTAACTATGCCACTAGAATCGCCAGCTAAATACAGCAAACAACAACAAAAATCTACTAGCTCACAATACCACTGGGGCCAAAGCCACATAGATAGCACCGGCACCCTAGAAAAAGTTAAAAACAGACTGGTTAAAGAGGGTTTCGAGTCAATAAAAGTTGGTAGAAGCGGCCATTCTACCGCGTATATCGAGTTAGAAAATCATATCTATAACCGTAATCAACTCGACGGGTTAGGCGTAGCACTGGGATTGATCAGTACAGGCCTCAACAAAGAATACACTAATTTTAAGTTGGTGCTTAAAGAACGCGAAGTGCCGATTCTGGTAGTCACTGGTTCGTTAGCCGATTACCGTGCGTTCTTAAATGACCAACAACCATTGAAGATTGAAATTTCAACTGACACTTTTTCTTCGCAGCAAGAAGTGCGATTAGCCGATAATAACAATGCCAATAGTTCCTGGTTAAAACCGCGCTTTACTTTTTCACCGTCGATAGTTTCTGCCGTTGGCACTGAATATGGCATGTATGATGCTTCGCTTGCCTTAGTCAGTCATCTTGAACTGCCATTATGGCCAGGTGGTGTATTATCTGCTACTCACATGACACAATTGGCAGAAACTGAAGACTTTAAAGACGGCCGCTACTTCGATGATTGGAAGCAAAAAACTGGCATAAAAGACTATAGTTTACATCAAACTTTTTCCCTGCCTTTTAACATTAAGAACATGACTTTTGCGGGAAGGTATCGTTACAGCTATAATTTTTTGGCCAATGAAATCCGCTGGCAAAGTGGCGATGGCGGGCATAGAGTTAATTTACTAACGGCCAAATATGAAAATCAGGAAATTGCCGAAATAAAGCCATATCAAGGATGTAACATCTTATTTTTGGCCTGTTGGCCACCAAGAGAAGCGGCTGAAAGAGAAGTGATGCTTGCAATGTACCGTTATTACTCTACGGAACTTGATGCTTCAGCTGAAATACAGATTGGTCAATACTGGCAGCAAGATAAAGGATTCTCTTTCAAGCTAGAACGAATGTTTGGTGATGTAACAATTAACCTTAACTATAAAAACACCAAAATTGACAATCAAGAAGCGAATCAATTTGTTGGCCTCGGTTTTTCAATCCCACTGACACCACGCAAAGACCATAGCAATAAATACATTCAAGTAAGAGGCACGCCAAAATGGAACTATACTATTAACACCCTAGTAGGCTTAAATGGTAAAAACCTCAATGACTTAACACCAGGAACTGGTGACTCTGCACGAATATTCTATAACCTTAACAACTTTTACTACAACTACGACCGTTTAGGCAAAACATACCTTTATAACAATGCCAGTCGCCTAAAGCAGGCCTTTGCTCTAATCAAATAGTTGATACTTTCCAACACACCAGAGCGACAATATTATCGTTCTGGTTGTTCGGCTATGGCTTAGAAGACTAGGGCACTGAAGGTTGTTACAACAACAGCATATATAGCAACTTGTTAGCTAATAAGCATTCTTATCGGTAAAGCTTTTAAATACTGTCGAAATAACTATTTTAAGATCAAAACCAAGCGACCAGTTCCGGATATAATCAAGATCATATTCTATACGCTTTTCCATTTTTTCTAGAGTATCTGTCTCACCGCGCAAGCCATTAACTTGCGCCCAGCCAGTAATTCCAGGCTTAACTTTATGTCGTAACATATAACCGTTGATAATCGTCCTATATTCTTCATTATGAACAACGGCATGAGGGCGAGGCCCAACGATAGACATTCGACCTTGTAATACATTAAAAAACTGCGGTAACTCATCTAATGATGATGAACGAATAAAACCTCCGATTGGCGTTAAACGAACGTCATTCTTTTTGGCCTGAGTAACTTTATCAGCATTTTCCATTACCGTCATAGAACGAAATTTCCATACTTCAATAGCTTTACCATCAATTCCGTAACGGGTTTGCTTAAATAAAATAGGACCTCGAGAAGTTATTTTAATAGCAATACTCATTGCTAAAATAATGGGAGAAATTAACAATAAAATAAGAGCTGATAAGACTAGGTCTTCAATGCGCTTAACTATCGCATTGCTACCGTCAAGCGGTGAGTCGTAAATACTAATGGTTGGAATACCAGCAATAACATCGCTCCTTGCATGCAAGAGCTCAAACATAAATATATCCGGTACTATATACACAGAAGTAGTGCTATCAGCAAGTTCAGTCATAAGCCACTTTATTCGCTCTTCTGCGCGCATTGGCAGCGTAATATAAACGCGATCTATGTTACCTTTTTTACAGGCAACTACAAGTTTCTCTAAATCACCTTTACACTCTATATTTTCAAAATCTTGGCCTACTTTATAGTCATCATAGTAACCATTAAATATGAGACCTAAAGATTGATTGTCTGCTATTTTATTGACCAATTTCCGACCAAGTGCCCCGCCACCAGCAATAATGAAAGAACGCGTGTTGAAGCCTTTTCTACGTACAAAAGAAAGAATAAATCGTAAACAAACTCGATAACTTATTAAAGATAAAAGTCCGATGGCAAACCATTTTATCATTAGCCTATCGAGCAACACTTCTTGTGGAGCATAGCTTAGCGCAAGAGAACAAATACTAGCCGAGATGCACCAATAAACAGTGGTTGTTTTAATTTCTTTAAATAGCGATAAACCACGCCATGATATATAAAGACTGCCTAACTCACTCAAAAAGTGAAACAAGAAGGCTACAAATATGGCGGCCACAGTATGGTTTATATTCCATGGCTGAGTATGAAACGTATTAACTATAAATAAACTACCAATAATAACCACAATATCTAATATTCTATGTAAAATAGATATTAAAGCTTGGTTAGTACGTAAGATCCCTTCATTTTCAATCATCATTAACTACTTATAAGTATTTATATTCAAGTTATTTGGACCATCACATGCCATGAAGCCATAGTACAGGAGTACAAACTATAGTGCTTTATAAATTTCTATCGCTTCTTGGAGGTCAGCATAAAAAGTTAACTTACCGTCAGGTAAAACAATGGCACTATCACAAAACTCTTCAATCTCTTTAATTTCATGACTAACCATGATCACAGTACATGAACCAATAAAAATGTACTTTACTAGGAGATATTTCGTCATTCCGGCGGTGTATTGGCCGGAATCCATTATCTGTTAAAGCCTCGAATACATACTTTACTGAGTCGATAACAATTAAATAGCAGGTTTCTATAAATTAACGACGGTAATAACAGTCAACAAGTTCAATAAATTCCTTTAATGAAGCATGAGCGAGGACATTAATTCCCGCAGCGGCAGCTCTGCCGCCACCGGTGTTAAATTTACTACAAAGATCTCCAGCCCCCTGCTTATTATTTAGTGGCGCTCGCAATGAAACAAGGTAGCTGCCCTCTTTGTTTTTAGTCAAAACCACATGTGAAGAGTTTGGTGTTTTATTGGCTAATAAGTTGCCATAAACACCACTGATACGTCGTGACCATGCTTCATCAGGTAACTCATATACCGATAGGAACTCACTTTGATGATTTGCCGAGATCGACAAGGCATTATCCATATCCTGTTGGTACACTTTTCGTAACTTATAAAAAGCAGAGTGCTGATCTGAAATAACATCAAATGGTGAGCGATATGCTAATAATATTTTAAATAACTCAGCAGGATGGAAATGTAAATCAGCAACACTCGCGCCATAACCATTATAATTAATTAACACCCCAAGCTCTTTTAGTTGCTCAGCTTGCGTTAAAGAGTAACCCGCTTGCTTAGCAAGTTCATCGGCTTTAGCAATCAAATTATCCCCATAGGCAGCAGTAATAGCCCAGGCGTGATATTTACCGGCTAACAATTTATCAATAATTAAACTCGTACAAGTGTTTGCATCTAAATCTATGTGTGCAGCAAAGTTTTTATGCTCAGGAATATCACCTGTTCGATGATGATCAGCATAAAAGACTTTAGCACCTGCCTGTAACGCCTGATTCACCTCCTCACTATTTTTCTCCATTGAAATATCTAAAATAGTAAGGCTATCGCCTTTATTCACCTTTACATTTTTTACCAGCTTAATATTACGCTTAACCCCCGTAATCAATTGGCTATCTAAAGGGGTTTCGAACCGTAACTGTAATAATGCGATGATGCCATCAGCATCACCGTTAAAAATATCGTAAATCATAATAATCCATACAACGAGTGAGAGGGGGTCTGATAAGTTAAGCGCAAGTAACTACCAAAAAATGAGCAGCAACATTAAAATACTACCCTGAGCAAGGCAGTAGGTATCCTTGCTCTTGTAAATAGTTAACAACTTGTTGAGCACACGCTTCAATCGATTTACCCGCTGTTTTAATGTGAACTTCTGGTTTTACCGGTAACTGGTAAACTGAGTCAATACCGGTAAAGTTTTTAATTTCGCCAGCACGGGCTTTCTTGTATAAACCTTTAGGATCGCGTGATTCACAAATCTCAATAGGTGTATCGATAAACACTTCAATAAATTGCCCGGCTGCAAGTTGTTCGCGCACCATATTACGGTCGGCAATAAAAGGGGAAATAAATGCGCTTGAAACTAATAATCCAGCATCAACAAACAGTTTAGCTACTTCACCAATACGGCGAATATTTTCAACTCTATCAATATCTGAAAAACCTAAATCACCGTTTAAACCATGACGTACATTGTCACCATCTAACACATAGGTTTTAGCTTGACGCTGGTGCAACATAAGATCAACTGCATTGGCTACCGTTGATTTGCCCGAACCACTTAAACCAGTAAACCAAAGCACTGCCGCTTTATGGCCATTTAGTTTTACATGATCACCATGCGAAACACTCGCTTGATGCCAAACAACATCAGATGACTTGTCACCATCTACTTCTTTTTCCACATAAGGGTTATTCATAAAAACTCCGTTAACATGACTAGTGCTTAGTAAGTTGGCGGTTGGCTGATAACTTACTACTAATAAACTTTCGTTTATAGTCCAAAAACAACCACAATCATGGTCACTGCGGTGATGCTATAAGCGATACTTACAGGAACACCCACTTTAATAAAATCATTCAACTTATATTGACCGGCAGTAAAAACCATTAAATTGGTTTGGTAGCCGTAAGGGCTAATAAAACTCGCACTTGCACCAAAAGCCACTGCCATTATAAATGCGGTTGGATTGGCATCAATGCTAGTTGCTAATCCATAAGCGATGGGAAAAACCAAAGCAGCGGCCGCATTATTGGTTACTAACTCGGTCAGTAGCCAGGTAGTTACATAGATAGCGATTAATGCAACAAGTGGACTGAAAGCATCACGATGCTCGCTTATTAACAGATTAAACGCATCAATCACTCCCGTATTTTGCAACGCATAAGAGAGCACAATAGCGGAGGAGATAATAACCCATAACTCTATTGGGAAACGACGCAATAATTCATTGGTACTAAAACAACCCGTCAATAAAAGAACACCAAGTAATAACAAAACGGCTTTAAACAAAGAAATAATACCAATGGCGGATAAAACAATTGCCGTAAGAAAGCCAACAACCGCTAACCACTCTTTTTTACCGGACAAACGTGAATCTAATTCAATATCAGAAAGTAAAATGAAATTTTTACGAATATTACGACGAGATTTAAAATCTTCGCCCACAGCCAACACTAAAAAATCACCCGGTTTTATTTTTAATTGACCAATTTTACCCGACACCTTTTCACCATCACGCTTAATCGCCACAACAGCAGCATCAAACAGAGAACGAAAGCCAACTGATTTTAATGTTTTTCCGGTCAAAATACTTTCTGGTCGTACAACTACTTCACATAAATTATTAACAGAAAGGCCATTTTTTTCCGCAAAAATCGACAAACCATCAAATAGATATAGTTGACTTACTTTTGAAATATCACCACTGAATATTAGTTTATCATGCGCTTGCAATATTTCAGTAGGTGCAATAGCACTCAACAAACAATCGCCACGCATGATCTCTACCAAAAACAGCGATTGCAGGTGACGTAAGCCATTTTGTTCTACTGTCTTGCCAACTAAGTTCGATGCGGAACTGATTTTAGCTTCAATAAAATAAGATTCCTTGGTAACTTTTTTAATTTGTTTATCGGGCAATAGAGGACTAAATAAATATAAGGTGATGCCACAAACAAGCACTAAACAAAGACCAACCAAGGTAAAATCAAAAAAACCAAGTGAAGGGAGACCAGCATCTAACACTAAGCTATTTATAATCAGGTTAGTTGAGGTGCCAACTAACGTTAAAGTACCGCCTAAAATAGCAGCATAAGAGAGTGGAATTAATAACTTACTCGCTGGATGGTGTGGGTTATTACGAATGGGCGCCAACATGGTTGAAACAACGGCAGTATTATTTAATAACGCCGAAGACAATACAGTAAAACTAAATAAACGCAGCCAGGTTGCCTTATAGCTAGGTTTAATAACCATTACGGCAACGAGTCGTAAAAGGCGTGTTTTTTCCAAGGCAATAGAGCATAACATTAACAAAATCAAGGTTAACAAACCTTGGTTTGATATGCTTTTAATAACTTGCTCAGTCGATACCATCTGCGTAGCAAATAATACTAATAAGGTAATACCAAACACTAAGCTAGGCCGCTGTTGGTATTTAATTAAACCGACAATAGTAGAAAGGAAAACCCCAAGCACAAAATAAGATTGAATAGACATAGAAATTAGCTACAAAGCTATAAAGAAAAAGGGCTAGAAGCATGCTTGCTTCCAGCCATCATTCCATCAAGCTTTATCCTTTGAGGATGTTTTTTGTGCCCCATTGCGGGTAATGTTTACGTACTAAGGCATTAAATTCCACTTCAAATGGACTGTAAGCATGCTCTTGTACTTTTTTAACAACTGCGTTCGAACCACTGATCATACCCGCACCAACCGTTGCATTGCTCAAACGGTCAATAATAATAAAGGCCCCTGTTGCACGGTTCTCACTGTAAGCATCAAAATGGACTTCTTTTACTACTTCAAAATTACAGCTACCAATTTCATTTAGCGCTAATTGCGTAGTTTCAGTTTTTCCCATGGTATTGACATCAATTTTATGATTGATAGCAACAACTGAGCCGATGGTAACGTTAGTACCCATTTTAATGAGGTATTCGCGATCAACATGCAAGGCATCTTCATCCATCCAAACCACATCAGCGCAGAAACTTTTACTTGATTGTGGTTTTTCATGGGGACGAACAATCATATCACCACGGCTGATATCAATTTCATCTTCGAGTGTTAACGTAATGGCCATACCCTCAAAAGCAAAATCGAGATTACCGTCAAAAGTCACAATCTCTTTAATTTTACTCTGTTTTCCAGAAGGTAGTGATTCAATGGTATCACCAACACGAATCTCACCCGAAGCGATAGTGCCAACAAAGCCTCTAAAATCAAGGTTAGGACGATTAACAGACTGCACAGGAAAACGGAACTCTTCATTGGTATCATTGTTAATTTGCACAGTATCTAATAAACGCATCAAGGGTGAGCCCGGATACCAAGGCATATGTTCGCTCTCGTTAACCACGTTATCACCTTTCAATGCCGAAATTGGCACAAAACGTATATCAGCAATCTTCAACTGTTTGGCGAACTCACGGTAGTCGGCTTTAATCTTTTGGTAAACCGCTTGATCATAATCAACCGCATCCATTTTATTCACCGCAACAATGACATGCTTAATACCCAATAAAGAGCAAATATAAGAGTGTCTACGTGTTTGTACTTGCACGCCATGACGTGCATCAATCAAGATAATAGCTAAATCACATGTTGATGCACCCGTAGCCATGTTACGTGTGTATTGCTCATGGCCTGGAGTATCGGCAATAATAAATTTACGTTTTTCTGTAGCAAAATAACGGTAAGCAACATCAATGGTGATGCCTTGCTCACGCTCTGATTGCAGACCATCGACCAATAAGGCCAGATCAAAAGCATTGTCGGTGGTATTATATTTTTTTGAATCTTTTTCAATCGCAGCCATCTGATCTTCAAAAATCATTTTACTGTCGTATAACAAACGGCCAATCAGCGTTGATTTACCATCATCGACGCTACCACAAGTGATAAAACGCATTAAATCTTTATTTTCGTGTACACGCAGATATTCTTCGATATCGTTTTTTAATAAATTATTTTCGGTGGTCATAATTATCCTTGATAGCGGTAGAAGATGTGCGATTTCAGGCTGGGCTTGAAGGTGCAGGCTCATACAACAGCTATATAATTAGTATTTGGTGCTATCGGCTTTGCTTAGAAATAACCTTCCATCTTTTTCTTTTCCATTGAGCCCGAAGAATCACTGTCAATAACACGACCTTGGCGCTCAGATGTTTTAGTTAATAACATCTCTTGGATAATTTCAGGTAATGTGGTTGCTTGAGACTCAACAGCCCCTGTTAATGGGTAACAACCTAAGGTACGAAAACGCACCATTTTCATCTCCACCTTTTCACCCTCTTTAATCGGCATACGGTCATCATCTACCATGATTAACGCACCATCACGTTCAACAACAGGACGCTTCGCTGCAAAATAAAGTGGCACCATTTCAATGTCTTCTTGGTAGATATACTGCCAAATATCAAGTTCAGTCCAGTTAGAAAGAGGGAATACACGAATGCTTTCACCACGTTCAACTTTTGAGTTATAGGTATTCCAAAGCTCAGGACGTTGGTTTTTAGGGTCCCAACGATGCTTCTTATCACGGAAAGAGTAAACACGCTCTTTAGCTCGAGACTTTTCTTCATCACGACGTGCGCCACCAAATGCGGCATCAAAACCATGTGCATCTAATGCCTGCTTTAAACCTTCTGTTTTCATGATATCTGTGTGTGTAGCACTACCATGCTCAAAAGGACTAATGCCCATTTCCATGCCGCGAGGATTTTTATGAACAATAAGTTCAAGATCGTGTTTTTCCGCTATTTTATCACGGAATGCGATCATCTCTTTAAACTTCCAGTTAGTATCAACATGCAATAAAGGAAACGGCAGTTTGCCTGGATAAAAAGCTTTACGTGCTAAATGCAATAACACCGATGAATCTTTACCAACCGAGTAAAGCATCACAGGATTATCAAATTCAGCGGCAACCTCACGCATAATATGCATAGACTCAGCCTCTAGCGCTTTAAGGTGAGTTAATCTGTTTTTTTTCATGATTTCCCTTCAATATACAATTACATATACAGTTATATATACAGTTATATATTATTATGCCTTAAAGTACTGGCATAGTTAATAAGAACTGGCGGTTTAGGATGTTAGTTTAACATGCCGATGCACTTGGCTTAGGATCGTCATCCCCGTGGTGTTTTAATCGGACGTGCCATGGATGGCACTTATTAGCAAATCAGCGGCTGCGCCCCAACCATCTACCAGTAACATTTTTATCCGCAAGTACAGCAAACCTTTGTTCGTCATCCCCGTAGGCGGGAATTTATTCGCGCTTGTACCTTATGCCTTATGCCATGGATGTGACTTATTAGATAATGCAGACGGTACAGGAAGTACTTTATTAGAGAATGCAGGAGCATATTCTCCTGACGTTTACAAAGAGTTCCTGAGTAAACTACAGAGGTATGTAGCTTAAAGGCTTTTATAAATTTCTATCGCTTCTTGGAGGTCAGCATAAAAAGTTAACTTACCGTCATGTAAAACAATGGCACTATCACAAAACTCTTCAATCTCTTTAATTTCATGGCTAACCATAATCACGTTAGCCGTATTACGTTTTTCTAATAGTGCTTGGCGGGCTTTTTGTCGAAATTTTTGATCGCCAACAGACGTTGCTTCATCAATGAGATAAATATCAAAATCTATAGCAATACAACAACCAAAGGCAAGGCGGGAGCGCATACCACTAGAATAGGTTCGTACGGGCAAGTCATACTTAATACCTAACTCAGCAAAGCTTTTAACCTTCTCTTCATATTCATCTAAATCAGCCACACCATTAACTCGGCCAATAAAGCGGGTGTTTTCACGGCCCGTCATCTGCGGATGAATGCCGGTTGCTAACGCCACAGGCCAAGATATCGCTTTGTCGGTAATCACTTTACCTTTATTGGGATATTCACTGCCTGCTAGCAGTCTAAAAAGTGTCGACTTACCGGCACCGTTAGAGCCTAAAATACCAATATTATGACCGGCGGGAATCTCGAAATTAATATCACGAAAAATATATTGTTTACCCAGATCAGAGGGGTAATATTTAGTAATGTTTTGTAATTTAATCATTCTTTTCGCTATCGGCTATCGGCTATCGCAACTATTCTAGTCCCGTAGCTGTACATAAAACAAGGGAAATATAGTTTACTAATGGACTTTCGGCGTTCTCTCCCGTAGGCGGGAATTTATTCGCGCTTGTTCTTAAATTTAATTCGTAACCCTGCGCGATTGAAATCACGCCTACAAGCACTCTCTCTACGGGCACTCTACCGTAGGCGGGAATTTATTCGCGCTTGTGCCTTATGGCATGGATGCTACTTATTAGCAAAACAGCGGCTGCGCCGCTACCATCTACCAGAAACATTTTATCCGCAAGTACAGCAAACCTTTGTTCGTCATCTCCGTAGGCGGGAATTTATTCGCGCTTGTTCCTTATGACATCGATGCTACTTATTAGCAAAACAGCGGCTGCACCGCTACTATCTACCAGAAACATTTTATCTGCAAGTACAGCAAACCTTTGTTCGTCATTCCCGTAGGCGGGAATTTATTCGCGCTTGTACCTTATGGCATGGATGCTACTTATTAGCAAAACAGCGGCTGCACCGCTACCATCTACCAGAAACATTTTATCCGCAAGTACAGCAAACCTTTGTTCGTCATCTCCGTAGGCGGGAATTTATTCGCGCTTGTTCCTTATGACATCGATGCTACTTATTAGCAAAACAGCGGCTGCACCGCTACTATCTACCAGAAACATTTTATCTGCAAGTACAGCAAACCTTTGTTCGTCATTCCCGTAGGCGGGAATTTATTCGCGCTTGTACCTTATGGCATGGATGCTACTTATTAGCAAAACAGCGGCTGCACCGCTACCATCTACCAGAAACATTTTATCCGCAAGTACAGCAAACCTTTGTTCGTCATCTCCGTAGGCGGGAATTTATTCGCGCTTGTTCCTTATGACATCGATGCTACTTATTAGCAAAACAGCGGCTGCGCCGCTACCATCTACCAGAAACATTTTATCCGTAAGTACAGCAAACCTTTGTTCGTCATCTCCGTAGGCGGGAATTTATTCGCGCTTGTGTCTTCGAAGATGACGATTTTTATATTTTTGTTCTTTGCTTATAAATCAATAACGTAACCGTATAGTAAAGTCTTCAGCATCTCTGGTTAAATGCGGGCTGTAATAGGGATCATGTTCAATTTCTGCTTGCCAGCGGTCTAGCAACAAGGCTTTTTCTTTATCAAAACGTTGCACTTTATCTGCGCTTTCGCCATCATCACCGCGTGTTTTTGACTCAAAATGATATAACTGTGCGCCGGCACAATATACGTTATAAAAACCTGAACTTTTTACCTTTAAACAAAAATCAACGTCATTATAAGCAACTTGAAAATCAGTATCCAAACCGCCAACAGCAAGATAGGTTTGCTTTCGAATAGCCAGACAGGCACCGGTAACACCCGACATAACTTGATTCACATGAGGGCGATTAAAATAGCCATTAGAGCCTTCAGGAGTGCGGCGATGAGAATGCGCAGCGTAACCACCTAAGCCCATCACAATGCCCGCATGTTGAATACTCTGATCAGGGTAAAGAAGCTTAGCTCCCACACACCCTACATCCGGTTGCATTGCTAGCCCCACCAGTTGTAACAACCAATCATGGCTAATAACTTCCGTATCATTATTTAATAAAACAACAACTTCACCATTCGCCTTAGCTACGGCTACATTATTGATTTCCGAATAATTAAAAACTTTATCGTGCTTAAAAACATTTATATTTTTTAACTTATTTATCGTAGACAAATAGCTTAATGCATCAAGATCCGATGTTTGATTATCCATAACAACAATTTCATAATCGGGGTAGTCCGTTTTTTGCAAAATACTACGAATACAGGTTTCCAGTACCCTTTTATGATCGCGAGTAGGAATAACAATAGATACTTTAGGCCAAGCTAAAGGCTTATATTTCACATGAAAATAATTATCTAAATTGCCATAGTCAACAACCGCGTTAATTGACTTACGTTGCAGATGTTCAGTTAAGGCTTTTTTACCTAAGGCAACAGTATAAGATTTTGCATCACTATTTAAAGCAGTAGATCCTTCATGCATACGCCAGTGATAAAGTATTTTACTAATATGACCTATCTGTTGTGATGATAAAACCTCTGAAGCGCGTAAAGCAAGATCATAATCTTGAGCACCCTCAAAACCAACCCGACAGCCTTTAAGGGTTTTTAATAAATCAGATTTGTAAACACAGAAGTGCGTTATATAGTTATGTGCATGCAGTAAGAATGGATTCCAATCCGATTTAAAATGTGGAACAACACGTGCCCCGTTTTCATTAATAAAATCTTCATCACTGTATAACCACTGCCAGTTTGGATTAGCCGCAATAGCCGCCACTACTTCATTTAACGCTTGCGGCGCCAATAAATCATCGTGATCTAACAAAGCAATAAAATCACCTTCACACACTTCTATGCCCATATTAGTCGCTTTGCTAATATGACCATTGTGTTGTGCATAAATAACCTTGATTCGCGGATCAGACAAGGTTTTTAAGTATTTTTTGACACGACTATCGGTCGATGCATCATCAACCAGTACCAATTGCCAATTGCCATAGGTTTGCGCCAGCACCGAATCGACACACTTTTTCAAAAAGTTTTTCGGCGGGTTATAAATAGGCACTACCACTGAAATAAGCATTTTCTGATCATCGACAACCGCTTGCCACAAATTAGGTTCAATATGGTTGACCCAATGTGTATAAGGGTTATAACGCGCTTTAGTCATTTTCCAGGTAACAAAACGATGATACAGCGCATATAGCGGTTTAAGTTTTTTAAGTCTTTGCTTAGTTTTATATGACAATATTTGCTTTAATTTCACGCGATCACCCTTATGCAAACTTGATCTGTTGTTGCGAAAATTGCAACAATGCCTGTTGATATAAAAGTCGATCAAATTTAACTAAAGGCTCAACCGCTTGCTGAAAATTAACATCAGAAGAATCTGCACCATAACTAAAACTATTCACATTACTGCGAACATTTTTCTCAACTGGCGCATCAAAGCCCATCGCTTGGTGAATAACCACCATTGATTCATTAAACTTTTCTGCGATGCCCACTAACTGAATATTTTTCAAGCGAGTTAGCGCTTGTTTTAAATGCTGTTCATTCACCCTTTCTGACGGTTTTATATCGGCTAAATATCGAACCTGTAAGTTATCAAATAAGCCATACTGTATAGGTTTCAGCTGTTTAACAAACTGCTGCCAAGAGGCAATGGAAGAAAAATTCAAGGTAGATAATTTATCCGCTATCTGCTGTACGACCAGAGGATGAGTTAATAAAAACTCTTTCTTTTCTGGCTCCATTAGGTGCCGTACCCAATTTAGATGTGAAACCAAATGCCGATAAGGCTGCCGAAAAAAGGCCGCTAGAATAAAATTAGCCGGTGCAAATGATTTTTTATAAACAGGATAAGTGATATGTCCCGACAAGAAACGAGCATCTAATAACTGCTGCCAACGCTCAGGTATCCCCTCAATATGAGTATAGGTTGGCACTGCCTTTAACTGGTTTTGCAAACTGTGATTTACCGAGCTGCCTGCGGTTTTGGGAATATGCAAAAAAAACAGTTTACGGTTTTTATAATTCGGTTGACTATGGGATACCGGCTTAACAGACACTAATATTTCGATATGCGCTTGGGCGATATTATTATCTGCAAATTTGGCACTAAATCCGCAATTTTCATAGGTTAACAAACCAGCCTTAAAGACATCGGCACGAGGTTTGTTCGCCAACACCACTTGGCACTCTTCGCCTTTAGTGATTTTAACCCAATGCGCCTCGGTGCTATCTGTACAACCGGCCCAGCCACGCACTAGCGGCAGGAACATTTCATCGACTCGTCCAATATAATGACTTTTATCAATGGTATTCAGCTGTTTTTTTTGCTTCGTTAACGTTTGTTTAATTCTATTTATCACTTTTCTACTCATTAAAAATTCTATCTAAAATACTAGGGCCCAATAACGCCTAACTAACACCTAGTTAACGTCTAATTGTAGCCATGCATTCTACCATAAATATCATTAGCCACATCATAACGCTATCCTACTTGCATCAAGGCGCTCTATTAATAACCAATAGCCGGCTATTGGAATTGAGGGCAACATAGTCTGGGGTATTTTAATCAGCACAGTGGCAATAACTTAGTGCAATTAGTATTACTTCAAAATACATGACCTGACCCCGTCACTAATCATATTTTTATGTTTTTGGCAATAAACTTACTGATTGTAAAATTCCTTTCATCATACTTTTTGCTTTCTCAAATGAATAAGACTCTTTCACCATTATTTGCTGTTTTTCTGCGATAAAATTCCACTCTTGTTCATTAAAATACAGTCGACTTACATATTCAGCCCACTCATCTGCATGTTCAGCCACTAAAGCACTAACATTATGTACTAAGCCAGTGGCTTCTATAGCAATAGGCGATAACACACAGGGCATGCCATAAGCTGCGGCCGCTAATACTTTACCTTTTACGCCAGCACCAAAAAATAAAGGCGCAATAAATACTCGATGTTTTAAATACACATCATCAAGTGATTCTACATAACCTTTTATATGCACATCATCACACGCATATTGATAAAAAGATTCAGGCATATGGCTACCATAAATATACACCTTAATGGCTTCGCCTTTCTCTCTTAAAAGTGGCATAACCTGTTCAATAAAAAATTCAACTGCCTGAACATTGGCAGTATGTTCATAGCCACCTAAAAAAGCTACCCCCTCTCTTGCATTAAAACATGCACTCTGGCTAGGAACTTCAACCACCCAAGGGCACTTATGTATATTCTTACTTTGCAAAATGTGTGAAGTAATAACAGCATGCTCAAATTCACTGTAAGACAAAATAGCATCAACTTGCTTCATTACTTTTACTTCACGATCACGTGTTTTCATTGCATTTTGCAACAAATCTTCATCATCAAGTGCGTTGGCTTGTCTTATTTCTCTTAAAAAGTGCAGATCAGCATTATTAAAAATGATGGGCAACGTAGTTGAGAATGCTTTTATCGTTTTAATATGTTTTTCAACATAATGATAGCGAGTGATGTAAACGGCACTTACAGAAGGTAATACCGAGGTGAGTGCATCACCACTATGTAAAAAATAGGGAGAGAAAAGTACTTCTACGCCCATAGCCTGCAGCTGCGGGGTATATTTTGGCGAATAAGTAAAATCATCGGGTATAAATATAATATGAAATCCGAGTGCTTGTAATAAACGAATTTCTTGAACCGCAGCATATGAGCCAGCGTCTTGATCAGGCTTTGGTATACTGCGATCTATCATCACAATAACAGGTTTATTAGCCTTATTCCTCAATGAAAAATAGCGTTTTACCGCTAATGCTGAAACATTAAGTTCTTGCTGCCAAATGATCTTCGTTTGCCCTAACACACCTAGCAACCCTAGCGTAATGGTACTATTAGTACCATTCACAATATCGGCACATACGGGTAGCTCTAATCGATTACTACCTTTCTTTAAAGTGCTGGCTCCCTGCCAAAAACGATTGTTGTTATGAAAGAGCTGAAAGGTTACATTTTCAGCTTCACTTGCTTCGATGTTAAATACAAATAAATAATGCTCTGAGATCACTTTTTTTACGGATATAGTTACCGGGGTCTCTGAGGGGACCTTAAAGGGTTTACCAATAAGTGTATTATCAAGGGTAACTAGTTGCAGTACTTTACCTACAAGGCTCTCAGCTGATAAATCATGGTGACAGCAATAGCCATGTACGCCATTACCAAAGCCAACTTTTTCCAAATCTTCACGGTATAAATCTGCTGAATTTTGTAATAATTCTTTGCCTTCTAGCAGCAATTTAAACTCTATTGGCTCATTTGGTTTATCTGCCGAATAAACCCAACCACAAATGAATTCCGAATCAACCCAATCGATGTAACCTTGATATAATTGCTCCGTAGAAGTTGGGCTATACAATGATTCTGAAACAAAGGCGCTTTTACTGATTTGTTTTTTGAATTTGATACTTTGTAATTTTTGCTTTAATCGCTTTAATCGCTTTAACACCTAACTATCCTTTAATGTTTTGGCAATAAACTTACTGATTGTAGAATGCCTGTCTTCATACTTTTTGCTTGAACGAATTAAAAGAAGTGCTTGTGTATTTAAACAGTGGATTCCCGACTAGACACTTCGGGAATGACAAAAAGCCTACCTTTCAATAATAAAGACAAGTGCCCTACTTCCCCACAGTCATACCAAAACCTAACGTCGTCATACCCGAGCGCTCTGGTCGGACGTTGCATCAATGCAACTTATTATAGAATGCAGACGTGGCATGGATGCCACTTATGAAGATAATGCAGGAGCAATTATCTTGACGCATATTCTCCTGTACCCAGTGTTACCAAATCACTCCAAAAAGCTGGCATCCCCAAACCTTTGTTCGTCATCCCCGTGGTGTCTTAATCGGGGATCCAGTTTTCAGTTATAATTACTTACTAGCAAAATGCTTAGTCAATATTTGCTCAATAACCTCAACACGTACTGACAACGAGGCTATATTCTCAATAGCCACATTCACCGCATTGCCATTCTGCGAGCTTATCTCGTCAGTCAAACGTTGTAACTCTTGCGAAACAGAAACACCAAACGCAGAAAGTTCATCAGAAACACTCTCTTGTTTAGGTTCCTTTTGCTTTGTAGCAGATAAAGTTAAAGGAAGAGGTTTCGCATTAGCTTTAAGACCATCGATAAAAATATCAATAGTATTAACATCTTGTTCAGGTTTAATCTTTGTAGGATCTATTGAAAAACCATATTGCCCAGAGCCAATTGCAGCCGCTTTTAAATCTTCACGGGCTATATTTGCTTTGGTGGTAAACAAAATAACGTTATTATTACGTACTTCAATGTTAGCCGTATAATTACCATCACCTATTTTATGTGCCCAACCAGAAATTACATTTTCGTTGACATTATCAATATGATAACGGTAAGCATCTAGCGGACTTTTATGTTGAATAACTTTTTTCACTAATTTTTTGAACATACCTAAACCGTATAATCCTTAAATGGAAAGCTCTAGCATTCTAATGTAAACAATAACGCCAAACCATTAAAATATTGAACTTATTCACTAAAACCCGTCATTCCCGAGGTATATTGTCGGGAATCCATGATCTTAAAGTATAACTTTCATTAACCAACATACCATTTACTGTGTAAATGAACATCATCACGTGTGAGTAGTTCTGCTTTAGTGAACCACTTATATTCGTTATGTTGCTCATTAGGCAATTCAGAAAGTTCTAATTCTACAATAATTTCATAAGCCAGTACGACATAATGGGTAGTAACATCATCTCCAAAAACATAATCTTGATAAAAATGCTCATAAGGTCCTAAAAATTTGGCCTCATGACGAACAGCGCTTAAACCCAGTTCATTCTTACATAAGCGAATAAAAGCATCGTCCATTGCTTCATCTTTTAAAATTCGTCCCCCAGGAACAAACCAAAAATATTTAGCGGGTTGGTTGGTGCGATAACCGAGTAAATATTCACCTTTAGTATTTTTAATAACAAGATCAATTGAAATCAAGGGGGTTGATGCGATAACCGTTTTAAAAGTTTCTTTTGCTAAATACATGACTCTGTGTTCTCTATGGTGCAAACCTTTCTCCAGCTTAACCACGAAAGTTATCTTGGTTAGCTAAAAATCACTCATACGTATCTTTCAATACATCTTCAAATGTACCCACATTTATGTGCCTAAGCATGGATTCGGTGTCTTCATCATAAATGTTTTATTTAAATTCATTACATAAAGTGAAGCTGCTACCCATATCGAATTAGGGTAAATTAAAAAGATAAGAGTCATTTGTAAAAACTAATCCGATAAATTCGTGTTGATTTAAATCACTAATGTGAATATATACCGTGATCACCAACATCGATAAGCACTAATTTCCCATCATCCAGTAACTTCAGCGTCAATAGCACTCGATACTGCATATTAATTGAAACAGAATGACACTGTTTATTGGTGATCGCATGTAATCTTAAAGAAGGGTGTTGTGGATTAAGTGATAGTAAGGTTAAGGTCTTAACGTACTGCTTAATTAATTCAGGATGTTTTTTAAAAAATTTTCGCTCACGTTTTGCATACGAATCTGGTCGAATGATTTCAAATGCCATCTTTAATTTCTTTTTCTAATACCTGGGCATAACCATCGAAATTTTTTATTATCTCAAACTCATTATTCGCTAAACTTTGCTCAGCCTCCTTAATGGCTTGATCAAGTTGATACTCTCGATATTGATTGAATTCGTCAGCAGACAAAATAACATATTTTGTTTTACCTCTTACATCAACCATAACACTGCTATCATGACTAGCTAACATAACTCTTTCGATACCAGCAACACCATTACGTTTTAACTCATTGGCTGTTATTGAATTCATACAACCTATCCTTTTAAATTTTTATAGCTCTAAATATAATAGCACAATAAAGAGCACTTTAAATAGCACTCTTAAAAGCGTAAGACCTGCCGCTGTTATTTCATGTGTTCTCTGTGGTTAAATCTTTAGTTCAATCACCACAGAGGGCACCGAGTTTCACAGAGAAGACCTAATAAAGATCTTATTACAAAGCTATTTTATTTTAATCTCTTCTCAGTGTAGCGCGCAGCGCCTCTGCGTTCTCTGTGGTAAAATGCTCTAACTAACCACGAAAGTTATCTTGGTTAGCTAAAAACCATTGATAAGCATCTTGTAAACCTTCTTCCAAACTATAACTGTATTTCCAGCCTAACGAAGCTAACCTATCAACATTCATTAACTTACGTGGAGCACCATCGGGTTTAGTGGCATCAAAGGCGATATTACCTTCAAAGCCGGTTACCTTAGCAACCGTTTCAACTAATTCTCGAATAGTACAATCAACACCGGTGCCGACATTAATATGACTTAACATTGGTTCAGTGTTTTTATCATATACGGCTTTATCTAAATTCATCACGTGAATTGAAGCGGCTGCCATATCACTCACATGCAAAAATTCACGCATCGGCTTACCACTACCCCAGGCTACTACTTCAACATCGCCATTAAGTTTGGCTTCATGAAAGCGGCGTAATAAAGCAGGAATAACATGGGAGTTTTCAAGATGAAAATTATCATGTGGGCCGTAAAGGTTGGTAGGCATTACCGAGCGGTAATCACGACCATACTGACGGTTATAACTTTCACATAGTTTAATACCGGCTATTTTAGCGACCGCATAAGGCTCGTTGGTTTCTTCTAAGGTGCCAGTTAACAAAGCGGTTTCTTGCATTGGTTGCTGTGCAAGTTTAGGATAAATACAAGAAGAGCCTAAAAATAATAACTGCTGAATACCCGATAAATGAGCTGAATGAATAATGTTACATTCAATCATTAAATTTTCGTAAATAAAGTCAGCTGGGTAAGTATTATTAGCCACAATACCACCCACTTTAGCGGCAGCTAAATATACTTGGTCAATTTTTTCAGTTTCAAAAAAATCACGTACCGCTTGCTGATTAGTTAAATCAAGCTCACTACGAGTACGAACAATAACTTCAATATCATTTTGTTGTTCTAATTGGCGAACAATCGCCGAACCAACCATGCCACGATGGCCTGCTATAAATATTTTTTTCATTTTAAAATCACTTAAATAAGTATGAACCACAGAGCTCTAAGAGTTACACAGAGAAAAATAACCATAATTAAGGTTTAACAACCAACACGTTCAATCTCATCTCAGTGCAGCGCGAAGCGCCTCTACACCCTCTGTGGTAAAAAATCTTTAATTACTCTTTTACCACCGAAACATCATAACCATGAGACTTCAAAATAGCATGCTGTTTAGCTTTACCTAAATCATGTTGTACCATTTCAGCACACATTTCTTCAACGGTAATTTCGGGTGTCCAACCTAGTTTTTCTTTAGCTTTTGAAGGGTCACCCAATAAGGTTTCAACTTCTGCAGGGCGGAAGTAACGTGGGTCAACTTTTACAATAACATCACCAACATTAACACCATGAGCGTTATCGCCTTCAACAGCAACCACTGTTGCAACTTCATCAAGCCCTTTACCACTAAACTCAAGTATTATTCCTGCTTCAGCGGCCGACATACGGACAAATTCACGTACTGATATTTGTTTACCGGTAGCAATTACAAAATCGTCTGCTACGTCTTGTTGCAACATCATCCATTGCATACGTACGTAATCTTTAGCATGACCCCAATCGCGTAAAGCATCCATATTACCTAGGTATAAACATGACTGTAATCCTTGTGAAATATTGGCAATTGCTATGGTTATCTTTCGAGTGACAAAGGTTTCACCACGACGTGGTGATTCATGGTTAAACAAAATACCATTACAAGCATACATACCGTAAGATTCACGGTAGTTAACCACTATCCAGTAAGCGTACATTTTTGCCACGGCATAAGGCGAACGAGGATGAAACGGCGTTGTTTCTGTTTGTGGTATTTCTTGTACTTCACCATAAAGCTCAGAAGTAGATGCTTGGTAAAACTTAGTTTTCTTTTCAAGCCCTAAAAACCGAATAGCTTCAAGTAAGCGCAATGTGCCCAAGGCATCTACATCAGCGGTATATTCAGGACATTCAAACGATACCGCAACGTGCGATTGGGCACCTAAGTTATACACTTCATCAGGTTGAACTTCTTTTATAATACGAGTTAAATTTGAGCTATCCGTTAAATCACCATAATGCAAAAAGAAACGTGGATTTGTTTCATGACGATCTTGATAAATGTGATCAACACGCTCGGTGTTTAACGATGAAGCACGGCGTTTTATACCATGTACCTCATAACCTTTTTCTAATAAAAATTCGGCTAGGTATGAGCCGTCCTGGCCGGTCACACCGGTGATTAATGCTTTTTTCATTATTATGTTTACTCGTTATTAGTAGTGTAATTATTTTCTAATGAGTCTATATATCGTGATCGCCAACATCAATAAGCACTAAATTACCATCACCCATTAATTTCAATATCAATATACTCTATAGTGTATATTGATAGAAATTGAATGACAGTATTTATTTTTTATCAATGAAAGCTCAATGAGGGGTGCAAAGGATCTAAGGTCAATAATTTTAAAGTTTTGACCTATAGTTAAATTATATCAGGACGTTTCTTAAAATTTTGATTCGCGTTTGTTAAAGCTCGGGCTGTCCTATCTTTTTTTTTGCAATAAGTCGACTTATTTGTGAATAGTGCCAGCCGAAGTAATAAAAGAACAAAATTCAAGACCTGACCCTGAGGGATCTTTTTGAAGCTTTTAAAAGATCTTCCCAACTATCAGGTGGCTTACCAGATTTTAACATTCTCGCAAATACTTTATAAGCATCTGTTTTACTTTCGTAAGCTCGTTTGCTGCTATCATCATTAACCCAAGCATAGATAATTACCTTTGATTGGATATCGTACCGAAAAAACAATCGGTACTGCTGAAAGAACTTAGCTCTGAACCAGTGCTTGTTTTTATCTCCTAATGTTTTACCTTGGCGATAATCCGTTTTTGTTGGATCTTGCGGGATAACTTCATATGCTAACTTATGGATAGCCGCTAGCCTCTTGGTGTCATTTTTTTTGAGGTAACCAATAGGATCTTTTGCCTTGAGCCCGACGACTTTTTTCTCTAAAAGTTCATATTGTTCAACAAATAATGGGTGTGTGTATAACGTCCAGCCATTAATAACAATAGCGGTATTATCAGACAAAGCTATTCATCATCATCAGATAATGGCGCCCCTAAATCTACTTGAATATCCGTGGTTAATAATTCAACGCTATCACGCATATTTGCAGTAAGCGGCTGCAGCTTTTCAGGATGTTTTTGCATATCGCTTGCAACAAAAGCTAAAAACGATTCAACAACAGGATCATTTTCTATCGGTTCAACACGAGACAGTAAAACACTACCATTTGGTTGAATGATAAACTTTATTTTATCTTTTTTATTCAAGTGTAGTGCTTGACGAACAACACGAGGTACGGTTGTTTGAAATCGCTCTGTTAATGTCGATTCAGCTTCTAAGGCTGCTTGAATCATAGTAACCTCCATAATATTAGACTCGCATTACAATGGTAATGCAACCGCATTACCATTGCAAGTTAGTTAATAAAATATGTTACCTTCACTCAACGCAACCTACAAACCCCGATACAACTGCATATCGCCATGAGTGGCACACCATTTTCTATTTGTTTGCTGTGCCCACAACGCTAATTTAGCTTTATTACCAGCCGCACTGATAAAGTGACGATTAAATTCTTTAATTACCGTTAACCAATCCTCTTCATTTATCGATAAACGCTCAAACAAAGGTTTTATATCTGCTGGAATAAATCCTCGTTTATCATCACGAACACATCTTCCAGTCCACTCAACGAGTGATAAATAATCAAATAATTTAAAAGGTAATCCTTGCTGTGTTTTACTATGGGGATCATACCCCGTAAACGGCAATAATGTTGCAGGCTGAACGGTTTGCGACTTAGTTGCCTTTTTAAGTGAATAAAGTCGTTGTTGAACACTGGTAAAATCAGAATGTTCGGGAGTATCACATATTGCGGCCCTTACAGGATTCAAATCAACATAAGCCATACAAGCCAACAAAGCCGTTTCGTCTAATAACGCTTGTGATTTAAAGCGACCTTCCCAGAACCTTCCTTTACAGTTATCTTCCTTATTCGCCTGCACCGCAATACTTTCATTTAAGCTGCGCATATACCAACCTAAATCATATAAACGCTCTCGCCATATTGAAATAAACTCAAGCGCTTTATCCGTTTCAGCTTGTGACGTTTTAATATCACTTAACCAACGGTCAACCAATACGTGGCCTTTAAATAACTGCATCCACCGTAAAGCAACCTCTTTATCATTCCATTGCGACACCAAACCTTTATTAACTTTTAGCACCAAGTGATAATGATTACTCATAATCGAATAGGCACAAATTTCAATAGCAAAAATGGTTGATAAATTCGTAATTTTATCAACAAGCCATTGCTTACGATGATCGAAATTTTGTCCGGTTACTTGATCTTCACCGCACAAAAAAGCACGACGGACACAACGACAAATACAGTGATAATAAGGTGTTGCTTGTAAACAAACCTGTTGTTTTCTCGGCTGGGTCATTATCACTTCCCCTACAATAAAATGATTAATTAACTCAAGTTTAGTACATTATTTTAAGCTGTCAAAGATGGGGGTGTCCCATCTTTTATATTAAGCTGTCAAAGATTGGGGTGTCCCATCTTTTAATTAACTCAAGTCTAGTACATTATTTCAAGCTGTCAAAGTTGGGGGTGTCCCATCTTTTGATTACAATAAAATGATTAATTAACTCAAGTTGAAGTGGTCTAGTACATTATTTTAAGCTGTCAAAAATGGGGGTGTCCCATCTTTTTTAATAAGGTGTTGCTTCTAAACAAACCTGTTGTTTTCTCGGCTGAGTCATTATCACGTCCCCTACAATAAAAGGATTAATTAACTCAAGTTTAGTGCACTATTTTAAGCAGTCAAAGATAGGGGTGTCCCATCTTTCTTCCTTAACCCCGCTCTGGCTACAATGGAATAAATAATTTTTATTCTTTAGCGATCTGAAAGTTTCTTGGATCGAAGTTGACCCCGTTTTTCCAGTTCCTATATGTAAATACAATGTTTTCATAAAACAGTTAACCTTATGTTCGGCCTTAGAGTTCAAGCCAAATAGATATGCTGCATAATAACCTAGAGACAACCTCTAACGGAGCAAACTTAGCACGATCTAAATAACCGCCAGACGTAATATTCATAGAAGATTTAAGCGAGCTATTTGCAGCTGCCTTTAATACAGGATCAGATAGCTTTTTAAGCTCCTTTAACCAAGTTTTACGAACTACCATTCAAAATCTCATAACAAAAAAGTAACTCATTAGCTTTTAACAAAAAATGGATCTGGGCTGTATAATAAATTATCAAAATCATCTTTATACATGTCCTGAATTATTTCTGTTGTTTTATCCGTCAAATAACTTTCTACCTTTTTACCTGCAGAGGTTACTGATGAACGGTTATCTTTCTCAAATGTAGTGTTTCTCTGTAAATTAAATATCTTATTTTTGACCAATTCAAAATCTGTTTTGAAATCATCCATCCGACCAATAAAATCAAATTTAAAACCATTTACATCAAAGCCCAATAATTCTGTTTGAGGAGTCCAATGTCCATTAACTTTTAGGTTATCCCCCTTATTTAAAGCTGCAACAAAGTCATCAAAACTAATAGGTACATTAGCATCGAGTCCAATGCTTTTAGCCCAATCATCGTAATGTGAATTCTCATGAGTAAATTTATTTAAATAACATGATAAAAGTCTAGAATATGGGTTTCTCACAAAGCAAAATTTAAAATACTCATCATTGCTAAGCAATTCACTCAATGTATCATAATCCTTAATTGAAGCTAGCTCTTTAGTGGCGGCAATATGTACGCTTTCTCCATCATTAATTACTCTAGGCGCTATCTCATAACTCACAAGTGTTCTTTTAATTGTAGAACAACACACTTTTGGAGTTTCAATATATATATATTTATATTTTTTAGAGATATAAATAGAATAATTCACTGTCCCATAACTTATACTAAAAAAGTCACTTACATCAGTTGGTTTTACAGTCATTTATACTTCTCTTAATTAGTCATTTTGGATAACTTTTGCTTTTTCAACAAAATTACTAGCCATTTTTAAACGGCTATTTTTTAAAATCGTACTATCTGTCATCAAGCTATTGTATATCTCAATTGTTTTATTTACTCGTTCTACATATTCTGACTTTGTCATCTCCGATAAGAAGACCATCAATGCCTCAGGGCTCTCGAAGTCACAATAGTTGACAAAAGTCCCTTTAGGAAATACGGTAGAAATACCTGAATCCCCTTCATATATAACAGGTAAAACCTTTGCCATTATAGGATGCCAAAATTTTTCGGTAATATAATTTTTATATACCGTATTTTCAAAAGCTAGGTTGAATCGTCCACTTTGAAGTAGCAGCAATTTTTTGTCTTCCCAACTTCCCCATGAATTATGCTTAAGCCTGCCACATTCAGATTCATCTGAAATCACCCCGTCAGGCCAACCCGCACCATATATATGACATTGATTTATTCTGTTAGCATACAGGGCTATTTCACGTCTTAAAGTATATAGATCGCAATCAACACCATTAATTATAAAAGGCTTACCATCTCCATGCTCTGATGCCAAACAAACAAGCTCTTTATAAATATCGCTATATCGCTCATCATATTCTTGCTCTGTTAATAAATCTATTTGTTTATATTTACCAACCCAAAGATAATGAAAAGGGTCAACAAAAATATCACCTGAAAAGCCATTCATAATGAAAATTTTGTACCCTCCATTGATAACAAACTTTTCGGTATTCGAATTCCATCTCGGCTCATTTGTCCATAATAACAAATGCCCTGAAAAGCATTTTTCTTTAGCAAATTTTACAAGGCTATGAATATTAGATGAAACAGCTATATCGGCATGTTCAGGTGCTACAACAAACTGTAACTCTTTACCATCGAAGTGTGTCTTTACCACATTTACCACCCCTGAACATTCGGGTAACATAAATATTTTTATCAAAATCAATCCTTTAAATCAGCTGTTGTTTTATTTTGAAGTTCTGAAAACTTTGTCGTATTAGTGATATCAAAAACCAATGTATAATCCTTTAGGTTTTCACTTGTACTGGCTTCAACATTATAATCTGTTGCATGCACTACGTGTATATTTTTACTATTTAAGATTTCAGCTACTCTAAAGTCTTCATAGGAATAGACTCCATCTTGCAACTCTTGCTTGAAGGCGCTTATTTCTCCGAAAATAGCAGGTAAAATATCTTTTCTTAAAAAGTAGCCATAGCCTCCTTTGCCAAACTCGATTGGAGACACGTTAAACTTAAATTGTTTATCAAACTTGCTATCAGAACATTTACCAAAATGCCATTTATCATTCATTGGCGCACCTTTGGGATGTGTGGCACCAGCAAGATATTGTTTGCCTGATAATTGCGGAATGATTTTTTTATCAAATTTATCTAGATCGGGAAAACAATCATCATCAATTTTCATTACATATTTAAAGTTAAAATTTCTATATATAAACTGATAACCTAACGCTAACTTTAATAATAATGATTCATAATTATCTGGGCACGGAACATATAATACATCGCCAACAATTTTGCTTTCATTTAACGATTCGTCACCCATTAAAAATAAAGAGTTTACTCCAAAGCTTGGTAAATCTGCTTTCCAAGTATTTCTAACAGCATCTGTTTTATGGCTATACTTTTCACATGTGGGAATTAAAAAGAAAATATCGCTGAAGTTTACTGAATAATCATGCGCTACTACTTTAAAATCTCTAGGGTTTAGCTTGTTATCAATTTTTTTTACTTCCCAAAATTCATCTAACCCTAAGCGCTTAAAGCTGTCATTAACAACTTTTAAATGATTAAATTCTTGCTGTTTCCTGTTTGCGATAGATGTATTTTTACCGTGCCATCTATATTGGTATAGTTTCTTATGAATATGCTCAATTACAGCCACTTCATTAAATTTAAGCCATAAATCTAAATCTACAGCATTCTTAATGTTTTCATTGGCACCTATAGTTCGCTCCCAAACTCTCCGCTTAAACATGCGAAAGTGTGTCGCAATCATTGATGTGGCCATCCAAGAACGTTTAAATTCACCGCCACACCAACCATCTCTGACATATTCGCTGTTAGAATTTATGTATTCACAGTCGGTATAAACAGCATCAATATTTTTATGATCTAAAATCTTGATACATTCCATCACGGCATCTTTTTTTAACGTGTCATCTGCATCAAGCTGCGCTACATATATTCCTTTACAAAGTGTTATTGCTGTATTGGTAGCAGTACCTATACCGCCATTTTTGTTATTTACCCACCTCACATTAGTTTTATTACCAAAATGGTGTTGTAGTAATGCTTCTGTAGAGTCAGTAGAGCCATCATTACAAATGACAACTTCAAGGTCTTTAAACGTTTGATTCAGGCAACTTTGAACGGCTTCTACAATATATTTTTCAGCATTATAAGCTGGGATATAAATCGATACCTTAGGGACTTCGTAGCTTTTACCTTTTGTATATTTTCGGCTATATATAGCGGGACATTTTTGTTCCAATAATTTTTGGGTTATTTTATGTCCTTTGGAGCGAAAGCTTTCCCCATCTGCAAAGCTTTCTTCGCCTAAATCATTAATAGGTTCTTGGTGGATAGATTCAATTTCTAACATTGGGATAAAATATGCGCCGGCGTTGAACATTCTAAAGCCGTGTTCTCCATCTTCACAGCCCCAAGCTTCAAAATCCTCATCTATGCCACCTGCTTTTTCATATAACTCTTTAGAGAAAGCGATATTTCCACCTGAAGCTTTATTGAATGGCCATAGATCAGTTTTTAAATAATTGGTGTTTTTGTATGCTTCATATCTCCAATCAACAGAGAACCCTTCATCACATTTTCTGCCGGCAACATCATTATTTGGGTTGATGGTTGGCAAATTTGCTACGATTTCAATATCCTTAAGAATTTGATCATCATTAACTTGAGATACATCAACATAACGTCTATGGCCTATTAAAACCGCGTTAGTTGTAACATGTATTGCTCGCATGTAGTTTTCAATATCTGTCGGTAAAGGAAGAATATCAGCATCCATAAAAATGATGCCTTCGCCCCTCGAAATTTTTAACCCTAGATTACGTGCTCGAGCTAACCTATACCCTTTGTCAGGTTGCCTTATAAGATTTATGTCAATTTTATTTTCATACTTTTTCACTACACCTGCAACATCGTCACAACTACCATCATCAATAACAATAACTTCAATCAACTCCATTGGATAAGTTTGGTGTGTAAGCGCTGCTAAAGTATTTGCTAAAATTTCACTTCGATTATAGACAGTGACAATCACAGAAGCTTTTTTGGTATAGTTAGAGTTATTAGACTTAAAGACTTCAATCTGTTCTGATATATGTGAATAATCATTTCCATTACCATTTACTGGCTGTACGATAAATCCAGATGGTAATACTGGATTATCTCCTCTACCTCGGCAATCATCACTATAATCTACTTGAGGTTGGGACAAAAAATAATTATTTGCATTATCAAACTCTTCTACCTCAATGCTTGCCTGTTCTGCAATTTGATAAGCACCACGATACTCAGAATCCAAACTTATAATTTGATCACAAATTTTAATAGCTTTTTGATATGCTTGAACGGCAAACATTAACTGAGCTTTCAAGAATAAAAATTTTATATTATCAGGTTCACTTTCAATGATTTTTGATAAAATAAAGTTAGCCCAGTGATATTTTTCACTTTTTATATAGTTATTTATATTTGCTGTTATTTTGGAAAAGTTTAATGGCGTAGCAAGAAAAGTTGTCGTTAGGTATTTTTCATCATGTATTTTAATGGCTAAATGGTCTTCTTGAGGCAGCGGGGTTGAATTGCCACTTAATTTTAATTCTATTTTTTTTTGTACTATATTTTTAAAATAGTTAACACTAACTTCTAAAGTATCATTTTCACTAGAAAACGCATTATACTTATCTAGTGCTTCTTCAAATTTTTTATTACGGAAAAGTTCATTTGCTAACTTTAAATCATTACTTTTCATTCTTTTTAAATCCATATATCTAAAAACATTAATTATCTATCTATTATCTATTCTCTAAATAGCGTTCTTTTTCCAAAGCTAATGTACGGGGTAATTCCATGACCAATTGAGAGGTCTCATCTAGCAATATAATGTCTCCAATCTCATCTTCAGGCAGTTCCAAGGTGTCACTTAATAAAACAGGTATGCAACCAAACTTGATTGCCTCCCAAAACCTTATTGAGTTTGGACCACTACCTGAAGGACACAAACAAAAAATAGTTTCTTGCATTACATCAATATATTCTTTTTCATGCTGCTTGCGCACATTTCCCCTAACTTCATTTTCAGTAGCTCCAAGAAGTTGGTTTCTATACACATCTTGTTCAAAGTGCCATTCGCTGCGTTCAATAACAATGGTATTGTCCAACTTTGGTAAATCAAAAATCCATTTTCTTACTTCTGTTAAATATAAGTCAGGTTGATACGCTCCTATAAAGCTATATAAGTATTTACGCTCAGACAATGGCTTATTACTATATGGCTTATTCCGCTTGAAATGCATTACCGGGTATAAAGGGTATGGGTGAAGTTTTATACCTTCTATTTCGTCTTGCCCTTTTATTTTATGAGACCAATATATGTCAGTAACGCCTAACTTTTTGAAGAAAGGTATTAGATCTAATGCATATATATGCTGACAAAATGTTATGCGTTTTACCGCTATTTTAGGAGGTGCTACATTAAGGGCATCTATAAAAAACTTCGCTTTAGTTGGTTGGTTATGATTTAAACAATCAACTAATCCCGCCCAGGGGAAGCAAAAAAACTGCTCATATATATTAACATTTTCTAGTTCTAAACACTTTTCATAAGCCCATAACTCTGTTTTGGCGGGAATTTGCCAACGATGCGGAAATGCAAACACATTCCCATGTTTAATCCAGCCGCCAGGGTATTTTTTTTCCTTCATGAGCTTATATCAACTAAGGATTAATTCGACAGAAAAAAGCACCTTTCTCACACGGTACCGTTTCTTCTTCATAATCAAGATCGCGCTTTTCAAATTGCTTCTTCCAACGGCCAACAGTTTCTTTCTCTTCTTGTCGGTTATAATCATCAAGAACGATATCTAGCTGATGTTTACCTAGGTAATTCAAAAGTAACGGTACTGCTGGTAATCTCGCTAAAGGACCTGTTGCACCGGGAGGTCCATCTATCAATACTAATATTCTAGCAGTGCGCTCTGCATAGATTGCGGCTAACTGTGACAATTTATTTTCACATGAATAATAAAGATAATCTTCATTTTCAATTTTCATTTCAATTAAAGGAGCATGAACTAAGTCAACTAAATGTGATAATTTATTAGCTTCGAGTTCAGACTTGGTTTTGTTATAGTATTTTTTATTATGCTCAAATGTGACTATTCTATTAGGCAGCTCAAGCGGTAACGTTGCAAGTTCAGCAGAATCTCTTTTATCTTGGCCAATAAATGCTAAGTCATCCTCAATATGGCTATTCTGTGCTTTAACATGATTATTAATGGCTTTGGCAAATAACTGTGTTGATGTACCACTACCAAATTCAATGATGAGATCGTAGTTGTTTTTTTCTATCTTACCTAATAGAAATAGAGCGACGTCACTACTAATAGGCCAACCATGATATTCCATGGCTAGCTGTCCTGTTTCAAGGTAACTTTGCACCCCTATAAATGATTCCACCTGCTTTACTGTGTTATTAAATCCATAATTCAGTCTTGAAATCAACCCCTCTTGATTCTTCTTTATTTCACTACTTTGTTGCTGTATTTGCTCCATTAAAGCGTCTAATTTATTAGATGTTTCTTGTTCACCTTTCAACTCTAGGTTCTCTTTAAGCTGCCCAATTCGAGTATCTCTGGCTTTGATTATTTCATTTAACTTGTTAGCTTTAGTTGCTTCGGCAGCTTTCGCTTCGTTACTATCTTTTAATTGATTTTCAACTTCGGCTATACGCTTTGCCTTAGCTTGGTTTTGCTCGGTTAACTGATTAGCTTTAGTTACTTCAGTGGATTTCGCTTCGTTACTGACTTTTAATTGATTTTCAAGCTCGGTAACACGCTTTGCCTTAGCTTGGTTTTGCTCGGTTAACTGGTTAGCTTTAGTTACTTCAGTGGCTTTCGCTTCGTTACTGACTTTTAATTGATTTTCAAGCTCGGTAACTCGCTTTGCCTTCGCTTGGTTTTGCTCGGTTAACTGGTTAGCTTTAGTTACTTCAGTGGATTTCGCTTCGTTACTGACTTTTAATTGATTTTCAAGCTCGGTAACTCGCTTTGCCTTCGCTTGGTTTTGCTCGGTTAACTGGTTAGCTTTAGTTACTTCAGTGGATTTCGCTTCGTTACTGACTTTTAATTGATTTTCAAGCTCGGTAACTCGCTTTGCCTTCGCTTGGTTTTGCTCGGTTAACTGATTAACTTTAGTAACTTCAGCGGCTTTCGCTTCGGTACTGGCTTCCAATTGATTTTCAAGCTCGGTAACACGCTTTGCCTTGGCTTGGTTTTGCTCGGTTAACTGGTTAGCTTTAGTTGCTTCAGCGGCTTTCGCTTCGTTACTGGCTTTTAATTGATTTTCAAGCTCGGTAACACGCTTTGCCTTGGCTTGATTTTGCTCGGTTAACTGGTTAGCTTTAGTTGTTTCAGTGGTTTTCGCTTCGGTACTGGCTTTTAATTGGTTTTCAAGTTCGGTGATGCGAGTAGCTTTAACTTTGTTTTGCTCAGTTAACTGATTCGATTCCGTGGATTTCGCTGTTTTAGCTTCGTTACTTGCTTTAAGCTGATTTTCAAGCTCGGCTATACGAGTAGCTTTGTTTTTGTTTTGGTCTGTTAACTGATTCGATTCCGTGGCTTTCGCTGTTTTAGTTTCGTTACTGGCTTTTAATTTTGCTTCGAGTTCACTAATACATGCTTTTTGTGCTTCATTTTTTTCATTCAGTGCTTTTAATTCAAGCGCTCTTTCATCTTTACGAAAGACTAAGTTACTGAACACTACATCATTGTCGGCTTCTATAGCCAGTTGAAAGCCTTTGCTTTCCATTAGCGCTGTTAAATTGGTGTTTTCTTTAGCTTGGCCAAAGTAATTATTTTTAGCCTGCTGAATGACAATACTAGAAAACATCATGAGATCGTCGGTTTCAGCTTGTGCTATCACATCAAACTCGCTGCCATTAATTTGAAGCACCAAGGCATTTTGTTTATTTTTATCTAAGTTGGCTTTTTTTACTAAGTCAGAAAAACTTATTATTTTAACGGTTATTTCTTGCTCCGTTTTTAAGTTTTGAAAAAGATTTTTTAGTTTATCTGCTTTATGTAAACTGCTGTACCTATTAGGTAAGGTTATATAAAAGGCTTGTTCTTTTTGTTCTGTATTTGACGTACTAGCTGTATTAGATAGGGCAACATTGAATGCTGATATATTACATTGAACATTTATTTTATTCAGCTTATTAATTTTGCTTTGTAACTGCTTAAATACTTTTGGGATAGGCTCTAATAAGTGTATTACAGCAAAACTTTGGGTTACATAGTCATTTAGTTCTATACCATTGCCCGCACCTACGTGAATAAGTTTCCCTATATCACTGTTATTTTTATTATCGAAAAAAGTACTCATGCGTAATTCATGTCCTAGCTATGATTATTTGCGCTATAGGTATACTGGGTCTTCGATCAAATACTTCGAAGATGACGAATATAACAAAGATGACGGATATAAGTTTATTTAGCTCCTTATATTCATACTGGTCTTAAGTAGCCACCCACCAATGTCTTGAAACAATTGTTTACGGTAGTTATTTCCCGATACTTTATCAAAAACATTACTGTTTTGCATAAGATATTTGTATGTTTTTTGTGAAAAAACGTTCTTGCTGCAATAGCTATAATGGCAGTCAAGTTTATCAGCTTCTCGCATAAGCCAATTCGATGTTAAAAACACCATGTTGAGGTGGTAAGAGGCGGCTAGCCATAATATACCTGAGCTTTGATTTTTATAAATTAAACTGTCGTAATTAAATAGAATACTGTTCGCTTTGGCAAAGTTTTCGTGCAGCTCGCTATGGCTCCAAAAACGTGTGGTGAGTTTAATTCGACTATCCGCTTTTGCCAGTAACTGTAAACTGTTATCTGTTTGTTTTAATGCTGCACCATCGTTGGTAATAGTGTATTGGATAACAAATTCCACATCGCTGTCAGTAATTTCTTGTATTATTTTTCCCACTAAATCAGGCAGCGTTAAGAAGCCTTTATTTACTTTGGCATCGCCGGTAAAAAGGATAACTCTTTTTACTTTTTTAACCTTATTGTTGTACTGACTTAATAAGCCACAAGGGTGAATGGGGATAACTTTATTGTTTTGCTGGTGGTTTGTTTCACCTGTAAAGTGGTTATCTGTGAAGTTTTTGCCGGTAAATAAGTAATGATAGCTTTGTTGTAGCTCTTCTTCCGCGGCATAATATTGCACAAACTTCTGCTTTGCTAGGAGTGAAAAACCCAATTTAAAGTTTAAAAAATGTTGGTTATTCAATTCCCCCTTTTCGTTGTATTTAATCGGATTAAACATTAAAAATACACAATGATGCAATGGTGTATTGTGACGCTTGTTATAAATTGCAATAGCAGAGCCTAACGCTATAGCGTGTTCCCAGTTCAGGGTGTGGTATAGAAATAACGTTTTGTTGTTTTTTTCACTAACCTTACCTTGTTCTTCACTACTAGCGTGTTGTTCAAATACAGTTAAGTATTCTTTGCTTAGTTGGTTAATATAACCATTTAACGTTGCTAGGCTTGGGCTTTGATAAAAGTATTGGTAAAAGTCGGTAGTAAAATGTTTTTTTATGGTGACTTGCTTTGTTTGAGTTGCGGTAATGAAATCATTAGCACATGCTTTATTGCAATAGACCTCTAGATGCATATCCCCTTTGATAACCGCTTGAGTATTGGCGATAGCGTTGATCATGGCTGGATGATGGCCACCGTACTCTCTTAAACCTGGATCTGGAATGATAATATTTAGCATGTCTTTGTTTCAGTATTTATTATTGTGTTATCAGTGAATTTTCACCACAGAGGACACTGAGAAACACAGAGGTAGTGATTTAATGATTAAGTACAACTGACTTAATCCTTATTATTCGTTCTTTCTGTGTAGCGCAACGCGCCTCTGTGTACTCTG
>NZ_BDQM01000007.1 GCF_002207865.1 Colwellia marinimaniae | reverse complement strand
GCCATTAGGATAGCCTTGCTTCATTTTGTTAAGCCAAGCATTAAATCCTGTCGGCGGTATATTTCTGCGGCGTGTTATACCCTGATGGCAATAGAGTAGAGTTTAGTTATGGTCAGCCATTAGGATAGCCTTGCTTCATTTTGTTAAGCCAAGCATTAAATCCTGTCGGCGGTATATTTCTGCGCTGCGTTAGATCCTGATGCCAGTAGAGTAGAGTAGAGTTATGGTCAGCCATTAGGATAGCCTTGCTTCATTTGGTTAAGCCAAGCATTAAATCCTGTCGGCGTTATATTTCTGCGCTGCGTTAGATCCTGATGCCAGTAGAGTAGAGTAGAGTAGAGTAGAGTAGAGTTTAGTTATGGTCAGCCATTAGGATAGCCTTGCTTCATTTGGTTAAGCCAAGCGTTAAAGCCTGTAGGCGGTATATTTCTGCGCTGTGTTAGATCCTGATGGCAGTAGAGTAGAGTAGAGTTTAGTTATGGTCAGCCATTAGGATAGCCTTGCTTCATTTTGTTAAGCCAAGCGTAAATCCTGTCGGCGGTATATTTCTGTGGTGTGTTAGATCTTGATGGCAATAGAGTAGAGTTTAGTTATGGTCAGCCATTAGGATAGCCTTGCTTCATTTTGTTAAGCCAAGCATTAAATCCTGTCGGCGGTATATTTCTGCGGCGTGTTAGATCCTGATGGCAGTAGAGTTTAGTTATGGTCAGCCATTAGGATATCCTTGCTTCATTTTGTTAAGCAAAGCGTTAAATTCTACAGGGTGTAAACCTCTGAGTCTGAACGTTTATGCATTTCGCCTCGATTAAGCAAGCCATCTACAGCCGTTTGAACTTGGGCAATGTTGTGGAGATATTTTTCATTGCTAAGCCATTGATTACATATCCCTTGTACCGATGCTGAAGCATTAGGGTGGGCTGAAAGGTAATTGATAATACCCGTTTGAATTTCACTGTGAATGTCTTTCATTTTCATCTGAGTGCCCTTAATGTGTCGTGTTTCATATACAGCTTAGTGTATTATGGGCTTTTTTTCCTGCCCTGCTCTTAGTTAAAATATACACTCTTGTTATTGGTTTTTCACTTAAGCGACTATTATTAAATGGGGGGCTCTATGAAATATGACCGAAATAAAATAGAGATTGGCCATTATTTGTCTAAGACCAATATTCATTTACGTGATGACAATGTGAAAATAGCTTTTGGTGATGAGTTTGATATAACCGATGTGTTAAAAAACAATCAAGTTGAAATTTTATATCATCATAAAAACTACACCTTTGATAAGGATATTTTAGAGAACGCTATTATTGCCTTAAGTCACTAGCTGCTTTAAACCACTAGCTGCTTGAAGTCACTGGCGAGTTGATGATTTTCGAGGCTAACTAGCTCCATGGCTGGTTATGGCTAAATTTCATCAAGGTTTTATAGCGTTTTATTTAGCTAATGCTCGGTCGTAACTCGTGAGTATTTCCTTGCGCGCATGTTCAACGTCTTGCCAACCTTCTATTTTTACCCACTTATTTTGCTCAAGATCTTTATAGTGTTCGAAAAACATAGTGATTTGTGCCGTCAATAATGTAGGTAAGTCGCTGACATCGCATATATTTTCATATTCACCATTAAGGCTATTATGGGGCACGGCAATTATCTTGGCATCTTCACCCGATTCATCCGTCATTTTTAATACCGCTACTGGGCGGCAACGAATCACACAACCTGGCTGTAAAGGGTAGGGCGTTGGTACTAAGACATCCAGAGGGTCGCCATCGAGTGACAGAGTGTGATTTATATAACCATAGTTACACGGGTTATACATAGGTGCAGACATAAAGCGGTCGACAAACAAGACGCCGGTATCTTGGTCAACTTCATATTTTATCGGTAAGGCATTGGCAGGTATTTCAATAATGACATTAATATCATCAGGCAACTTCCTCCCTGCGGGCACAGTATTTAAACTCATATTACTCACCTAAAAACAAAGCTAATAATTAAAAGCATAGCCTACAATTGGCCGCTGTATAGTCAGGTCTCACGAGTAAAGGAATTTGACTAAAACTATGTGGTTTGTGACCTGCTAACGGGGCGGTCCATTTCTCACGACAGAGCTATATTGCCGATTTTGTTAATGTTTTATTTGCAGTGCAAAATGATGCTTACAACGTACAGGTTAGGTTTTATAAGCTAGCGCTTGAATAATCTTGCTTTGATCGGATTTGAAAGCTATTTACCAAGATCACTTCAATCAAAATGCCAGTCAGTTTATCACTGACTGGCATTCATTTTGTTATTGCCTTGTATGGTCAAGCTTGAGCGTTTAACTTTTGCTATAGCTCTGCATGTGGACCAAATATTTCATAATGAATATTTGTCGCTACTACCCCTAAGTTTAGTAATTGCTGTTTAACAAATTGCATAAAAGCAATAGGGCCACAAAGGTAAAAGTTACCTAGTTCAATCGGTAAATTTACCTTAGTTAAATCCATCATGCCGTGGTGAATATGAGCTTGCTCAACCTCCTCATTACGATACCAAATATTCTGCTGCCAATTATTTTCATTAATAAGCTCGGTGGTTCTGGCTGCGAAAGAATGTTGTTCGCTATTTTCACAGGCATGTAAATAATGCACTGACTTGTTATAACCTTGTTGGGCTAGTGTCTCTAACATGGCTTGCATGGGGGTTATACCTACTCCCGCAGAGAGTAGCACTACAGGCGCTTGACGGTCAGTAAAGAAAAAATCTCCTGCTGGCGCGTACAAATTAATTTCATCACCAATATGTATTTGATCATGTAAATAATTAGAGACTATGCCAGTGGTAATTGTGCCGGCAACTTCAGCAGTTTCTCGCTTTACTGAAATTCGATAAGTCTTATGATTAGCTTTATCAGATAAAGAATATTGACGTATTTCTTTAAACTGCCAGTTTGTATCAGTCAGTTCAATACCTAAGTACTGGCCGGGTTGATAGCCAATCACTGATTTTTTATCTAGGGGGGCAAAAATAAAGCTGGTGACCAATTCAGATTCAACTTTCTTTTCTATGACAGTGAATGCTCTAGCGTCGCGCCAACCGCCTAATGTTTCGGCGCGCTCTTGGTACAGCTCTGCTTCTCTATCAATAAAAATTTGCGCTAAAAATTGATAGGCTGCTGTCCACGCTTCTTCAACATCAGCAGTGAATGCTGCACCGGTTAACTCACGTAGGGTCTCAATCAGGTGGTGGCCAACAATGGCGTATTGCGGTGCTTTAATATTAAAGCTAGTATGTTTTTGGGCAATTCGCTCTATCGCCGTTGTTAACGCCGCTAAATTGTCGATGTTTTTAGCATAGGCGGCTATGGCTTCAAACAAAGCCACTTGCTGCCTGCCTGAGCGTTGATTGGCCATATTGAAGATATCTTGCAGCTCTGGGTTATGGCTGAACAGACGTTTATAGAAGTGCTCCGTTAAAGCGGGGCCAGCATTCTCTAGCAGGGGAACGGTACTTTTTATAATGTCGATATGTTTATCAGTTAACATAATTACTCCTAAGGTAAACTGAAATGAAAAATGAGTCCTAGGAAAATGACCTAGGATGTTTTAAATGCCTTTGTATTACTTGGTGTTTCGAGGGGCCAGTTTTTAGTTATTTTCTAGCCGTCTTTATCTTGTGGTGTTATTTTATTCAACTTTTTAGTGGTCAAAATAGTTAGGTAAACTTTTAAGAACAAAATCCCAGCGATTAGCCAAGCTAAGGCACTAATATTCCAAGCAACTAGTGTTTGATTCACTAATATTGGTAAAAATGACAGTGATGGCAGAATCACTCGCGCCAGTGCTGAAATCATAATAAGAAAAAATATCCAAGAGACTAACTTACTCGGTGTTAATGCTCTGCCGGTGTGGCCAAGAGATACTCGGCTCATCATGGCAAAGATCATTAAGCCCATTGCCGCTATGGTGATCATATGTAGCGCATCGCCAAAGGGTATTGCTAGCTGAATAAAGCCAGTACCACCTGCAGGCAGGTAGCTCATGCCCATTAATATCAGCCCTAAGCCAAGAGAAAAATAGGATAAGTGTAAGGACCACAATAAAGCGATATTTCTGGTGGCAAAGCTACGCCAGTAACATTGTCTAATAAGGTGCAGTAGTCCGGCCGTTATCATTAAGCCAGCCGGACTAAAGGGTAAATCAATAAATGCCGAACTAAAAAATACCAGTACAGCTAAAATTGCAGTGATAGTGAGTAATGGTGTCAGCCAACTTGGTACTTTGATAGCCTCTAGCTTAGCGCCAGAGACAGTAAAGAAGGGAATAACTCGGCCTGCTAAAATGCCCATCAACAAGCAAAACATTAAAACACTGGCGCTAGCAATATGACGGGTAAGTTCATGCTGGCCGTTAAAATCCAGCAGCAAGAGGGAGATGTTAAGCAGCATTAAAACTGCTAGCAGCGGAATAAATAGGTAATTGCGGCGGTTGCTGCTTTTCACCACTAAACCAGCAAAGACAAATATTGCCCCCAGCCACCAAAAGCTTTGTAATACTATGGCGATGATAATGGTGCTAGGTAAGTTAATGACTAAGGCGATTCGTACCAGCAACCATAAGGCAATAAAGGCCAATACCGGCAAACCTTTTATACTGGGCTGGCCGGTCCAAGTTTGCGCGGCAGTGAGAATAAAACCAACGGCTACTGTGGCGCCAAAACCAAAAATCATTTCATGAATATGCCAAGCTAACGGCGAAATACCATTACCGACAAAAGTGAAATAGCCATTAAAATACCCAGCCCATATTCCTAAGGAAAACATCGAACAAGCAACCGCTAGTAAAAAGAAGCTTCTAAAAGGTAAGTCTAAGAGCGGATGTTGTACTAAATATGTTAACGCACTAGGCTCTTGTTGTTCATAAGTTAATTGCGACGTTGGTGAATCTTGGCTCTGTAGCATGTTAAAAGTTCCTGTTACCAAAACCATGTAAAGCAATACAGCGTAAGACATAGCCAATTTTGACGAATGCAGCAAAAACAATAGTGGCAATATGGGCCGAAATTTGCGCTGCAATGGTAAAGTGCTGATCATAAAAAAAGGTGATAGTGACACTTGCCGCTACAATCAGAAAAGACATCAACATAAGGTAGTTACCTATGACTAAACATTTTTGCCAGCCTAATGCGTTTTCTACATCAGGCAGTTGACGGGCGATGGTAAAGTGCGAATACATGCTGGTCTCTGTTTGGATTTGATTGATTTACTTACCTTCTACATAGCAAAGCCAGTGCCAACTATTTTTATTATTAATATACAATGGCTTGTGATTTAATCTGTTGCTATGAAGTCTAAATGACTCTTAATGTGCGTAGTCATTTAGACTCGTATGTGTTATTTTAACTACTTATATGGGGCTAACCCCTGCAGCGAAAATACGTCATCATCAGGTGCTAGCATGAAACAAATATCATCCACAGCAATTATTGAGCTAGCACTGAACCTTGCGACTAGCTTAAATAGCAAAGATAGGTTTGATCGGTTATTAGATACGGTCAGAAAAACGATTACTTGTGATGCGGTGGCATTACTCTCCTATCATGGCGATGTACTGAAACCCATCGCGCTACAAGGCTTAAGTCGAGACACCTTAGGGCGACGTTTTCATATTGCAGAACACCCAAGATTTGTCGCTATTTGTCAGTCAAAATCGCCCATTCGTTTTGCCGCCGACTCACCGTTACCCGATCCCTATGATGGCCTATTGATTGACCGCGCTGGCGATTTGCCGGTGCATTCATGCATGGGCTTGCCCTTATATTATGATGATAAGTTGTTGGGTTTATTAACCATAGATAGCTTGACGCCACATGACTTTGAAGATATTGAAGTGCGTACCCTTGAGGTCATATCGGCCATGGCAGCAGCAACGCTTCATACCGCATTGCTACTGGAGCAACTTGAAAGTAGAGCTGATCATTCACAACGTGTGGTCGCAGAGTTAACCGAAGGAGCGTGGAAACGAGATGGTGGTGAACTCATTGGTGATAGTCCCGTCATGGCTCAGCTCAAACAGGAAGTAGATATAGTTGCCGGCTCTGATTTTAATATCTTAATCTATGGTGACACTGGCGTAGGTAAAGAGTTAGTTGCCCGCACCTTACACCAAAAGTCACTACGTCAACATGGCCCAATGGTTTATGTAAATTGTGCCGCCTTACCGGAGAACTTGATTGAAAGTGAGCTATTTGGTCATGTAAAAGGTGCTTTTACAGGTGCTGATAAAAACCGTGCCGGTAAATTTTCACTCGCTGACGGAGGCACTTTATTTTTAGATGAAATTGGCGAGTTGCCCCTAGCCGCTCAGAGCAAGATATTAAGAGCGATACAAAGTAATGAAATTCAGCCCGTCGGCCAAGACAATGTTGAAGAAGTGAATGTTCGTATTATTGCTGCCACCAATAGAGACTTAAAAGAAGAAGTGGCGCAAGGGCGTTTTCGTGCCGACTTGTATCATAGGTTAAGTGTCTACCCCATTAGGGTACCAAGTCTTTATGAAAGAGTTGGCGATGTGCAATTGTTGGCAGGATATTTTATCGAACAAACACGACGCAAGCTCGGCATTACTCAGTTAAAAATTACCGAACCAGCGATTGCGCATTTAACACAATATGACTGGCCAGGTAACGTCCGTGAATTAGAGCATGTTGTTAGTCGGGCAACGCTAAAGGCGCGTGCCCGTCAGCGTGGTAAGGCAATAATCGTAATCGAGCCAGCGGATTGTGGTGCACTTATTTGTACTGAGACTGAATCGACTATTGAGCTTGTTGCTGATAATGGCGTGTCATTGTCAGCAGATAAGCAGACTAATTTTCCGTTAAAAGTGGAAACAGAAAACTTTCAACGACAATTGATTAGTCGAGTACTTAAAGAAGAAGAGGGTAATTGGGCCGCAGCGGCACGGCGTTTATCAACTGATAGAGCTAACTTAAATCGCATCGCTAAGCGTTTACATATTAAAGTGCTGAAGTCAGTTGTTTAAGGTTATAAACTAAGAAGTACTAGCGACTAACTGTGCGTACTAGTCGCTTATTTTGCTTGTAGCTATTACTTTTAGTTAGCCAAAATAGTTAACACTGCGCTGTTCATCGCTCGTATGGCCGTGGAGATAACTTTTTTCGCATCGGGTGCCCAAAAGGGGCTATGTAGGGAGGGTAAAGCTTCGCCAGTTTCTTGGGCTGCTTGCCACTTATCGTGTGGTACTCCGCCGACCCAAAATATCATGCTTTTGATACTAGTATCTGCGCGATAATAACGGCCAAAATCTTCACCCGCCATTACCGCCGGTACTTCAATAACGCGCTCTTTACCTAACTCGGCAGTAAATAAAGCGGCCATTTTTTTTGTGAACTCAGGTTCATTATAAGTCGCTGGGGTAAATTCATCTTTAACCGTCACTACTGGCAGTAATTCGTCAGGTAAACCCATGGCGATGCCTTCCCCTTTAGCTATTCTTTTGATGCCATCAAGTAAGGTCTGACGTGTTGCATCTGAGTAGCTACGTACAGTTAATAATAACAACGCCTGATCTGAAATAATGTTGTGCTTAGTACCTGATTGAAAGCTACCGACGGTGACTACCGCAGGGTCTTGTGGATTTAATTCACGGCTAACTAAGGTTTGCAATGCGCCCACAATGCGTGCGCCTAAGACAATAGGGTCTTTCGTTAGATGTGGATAAGCACCATGACCACCAATACCTTTAACATCAATATTGACACTATCGACATTAGCAAAGGTAAAACCCGGGGTATAACCAATAACACCGGCTTTTAAGCTAGCTGAATTATGAAAGGCTAGGGCATAATCAGGCTTAGGAAAACGTTTATATAAACCGTCCGCTAACATAGCTTTTGCGCCGCGGCCACGCTCTTCCGCCGGTTGTAAAATCATCACTAAAGTACCGGACCAATTTTCTTTGTTTTCACTGAGTAACTTTGCGGTACCAAGCCAGCTGGTCATATGGGTATCATGGCCACAGGCATGCATAACATGAGCTGATAAGCCCTCCTCAGTAATAGTGATAACCTGGGAAGCAAAGGCTAAACCAGTTTGCTCTTTTATCGGCAGTGCATCCATATCCGCGCGAATTAATACCGTCGGGCCTTTACCATTTTTTAATACGGCAACAACACCGGTACCACCGACATTTTCCGTGACGGAAAAGCCTAACTCACGGGCTTTTATGGCAAGCTTTTTTGCGGTGTTAAATTCGACACTAGAGAGTTCAGGGCTTTGATGTAAATCTTTATATAGCATCATCAACTCAGGCATGACAGCTTGCACTAACTTAGCATTGGTACTAGCAGTATTCGTGGCAGCATAAGCTAATGAGCTGCTGGCAAGGCATAAAACAGAGGTTATAAATGCTATATACTTCATGGTATTACTCAGTGATATATTAAAAAATCATCTTAGCTGAATAGAAAGAAGGCTTCAATGGCTATATTTTACTGCCTATATTTGCCAGTTAAGCTGGTGTTGTTAAGTTGTTCGATGAATATTGCATCAGAGCTAATTAGCTCTACTAACTATCACCATTTCTTTTACTTTCTTTCACACATAAAAAAAGACCTTAGCAAATAAATGCTAAGGTCTTTTGGTAACTATTTAAGGTTAATTAAGTACGAATACTAATTAAGCTTTAGTAATTATGTCAACTAATTTCCAGTTTTTAGACTTAGAAATTGGCGCAACTTCAGTAATCGTTACGATATCACCTTCGTTACATACGTTAGTTTCATCATGAGCTTTCAACTTAGTTGAACGCGTGATGTATTTACCGTACATAGGGTGCTTAACGCGACGTTCGATCATTACAACGATAGACTTATCCATCTTGTTACTGATAACAACGCCTTGTACTGTGCGGATTTTAACTTCGCTCATTACTTACCTGCCTTTTCAGTGATGATAGTCTTAACACGTGCAATATTGCGACGTACGATTTTTATCAAATGAGTTTGTGCTAATTGACCAGTGCTTGCTTGCATGCGGTAGTTAAACTGCTCACGAAGAAGCTCTAGTAATTCAGCGTTAAGCTCTTCAATGCTTTTTGCTTTAAGTTCGCTTGCTTTCATTACAATGCCGTCCTAGTTACGAAGGTAGTTTTGAACGGAAGTTTAGCAGCGGCTAAAGCAAAAGCTTCACGTGCTAATTCTTCAGAAACACCTTCCATTTCATAAAGAACACGACCAGGAAGAACTTGGCAAACCCAATATTCTACTGAACCCTTACCTTTACCCATACGAACCTCAAGAGGTTTTTTAGTAATTGGCTTATCAGGGAATACGCGTATCCAGATTTTACCTTGACGTTTTACATGACGAGTCATGGCACGACGAGCGGCTTCAATTTGGCGCGCAGTCATACGACCACGTTCAAGTGATTTTAAACCGAAAGTACCGAAGCTAACTGAACTACCGACGTGTGCAAGACCACGGTTGCGCATTTTAAATTGCTTACGGAATTTAGTACGTTTTGGTTGTAACATTACTTATTCCTCTTACTTCGCTTTGCGGTTGTTTTTTCTTTTAGGTTTAGCAGCTGGTTGCTCTGCTTGCAATGGCATTGGGCCAATGATTTCACCTTTAAAGATCCAAACTTTCACACCAATTACACCATAAGTCGTGTTGCCACGCGCAATCGCGTAGTCGATATCAGCACGTAATGTATGTAAAGGTACACGACCTTCACGATACCATTCTGCACGTGCAATATCAGCGCCGCCTAAACGACCACTAACTTGAACTTTGATGCCTTTAGCGCCAAGACGCATAGCGTTTTGAACGGCACGCTTCATGGCGCGACGGAACATAACACGACGTTCTAATTGACTAGCAATGCTGTCTGCAACAAGCTGCGCATCCATTTCTGGCTTACGTACTTCAGCAATGTTGATTTGAGCAGGAACACCAGCAATTTTAGTAATCGCTAAACGTAGTTTCTCTACATCTTCGCCTTTCTTACCGATAACAACACCTGGACGAGCCGTGTGAATTGTTACGCGGATAGATTTAGCTGGACGTTCGATAACTACTTTTGATAGTGAAGCGCGCTTAAGCTTTTCTTTTAAATATTCGCGAACCTTGTGGTCGCCGTCTAAGTTACTAGCAAAATCTTTGCTGGTAGCAAACCAAGTAGACGCGAAAGGTTTCGTGATCCCTAGGCGTATACCGGTAGGATGTACTTTTTGACCCATACTAATATCTCCTAAGAATCAGACACAATCACAGTAATGTGACTAGTGCGCTTAATGATGCGATCGGCACGGCCTTTCGCACGAGGTCTAATACGCTTCATTGTTGGACCATCGTCAACCAATATGATTTTAACGAATAATTCATCAATATCTGCACCTTCGTTATGCTCGGCATTTGCGATAGCTGAGTTAAGTACTTTTTTAACTAATTCAGCAGCTTTCTTGTTGCTGTAAGTTAAAATTTCAAGTGCTTTCTCAACATTTACGCCACGGATTTGATCCGCAACTAAACGCGCTTTTTGAGCAGAACCACGGGCAAATTTATGTATAGCTATTGCTTGCATTTAATTTCCCCTATTTCTTCGCTTTCTTATCAGCGACATGACCGCGAAAAGTACGAGTTGGTGCAAATTCTCCTAATTTGTGACCGATCATTTCTTCGGTTACAAATACAGGGACGTGTTGACGGCCATTATGGACAGCGATGGTCAATCCGATCATTGTAGGAATGATCATTGAACGACGGGACCAAGTTTTAATTGGCTTTTTATTCCCGCTTTCCACCGCTTTCTCTACCTTCGTCAACAAGTGTAGGTCAATAAATGGACCTTTCTTGAGGGAACGTGGCATGGTGAATCCTTATATATTCAATTCTTCATGTTGAACTTAGCAAGCTAAGCCCAGCAATCAGAATATTAATTTAATGTACTAATTACTTAGTACGACGACGTACGATAAATTTATCAGTACGTTTGTTCGAACGAGTCTTGTAACCCTTAGTTGGTACACCCCAAGGTGATACCGGGTGACGACCGCCAGATGTTTTACCTTCACCACCACCGTGTGGGTGATCAACTGGGTTCATGGCAACACCACGAACAGTTGGGCGAACACCGCGCCAGCGTGAAGCACCAGCTTTACCAAGTTGGCGAAGCATGTGTTCAGCGTTGCCGATCTCACCTAAAGTAGCACGACAATCTGCTTCTACTTTACGCATTTCGCCAGAGCGAAGACGTAAAGTAACGTAAGCACCTTCTTTCGCCACTAATTGTGCGTAAGTACCAGCAGCACGTGCGATTTGCGCACCTTTACCTGGTTTAAGTTCGATTGCATGAATAACGCTACCTAAAGGTAGGTTACGTAGCGGCATAGTGTTACCAGCTTTGATAGGAGCATCTACACCTGACAGGATAGTATCTCCAGCACTTAAGCCTTTAGGGGCTAAGATGTAACGACGTTCACCATCTGCATATAAAACTAATGCGATGTTAGCGCTTCGGTTTGGATCGTATTCTAAACGTTCTATTTTGGCTGGAATGCCATCTTTATTACGTTTAAAGTCAATAATACGATAATGTTGCTTATGACCACCACCAATGTGACGAACCGTAATGCGACCATTATTGTTACGACCACCAGTCTTAGACTTAGTGTCTAATAATGGTGCATAAGGCTTACCTGTATGAAGCTCTTTGTTTACCACTTTAACTAGGTGACGACGACCCGGAGAAGTAGGTTTACATTTTACTATAGCCATTTTAACTGCTCCTTATGATTCCGCGCCAACGAAGTCGATGTCACTACCTTCTGCAAGAGTAACGTAGGCTTTTTTCCAGTCGTTACGACGACCAAAACGAGATCCAGTACGTTTTACTTTACCCTTTACATTAAGTGTGCGAACACCTTCAACAGAAACTTCGAAAAGTTTCTCTACGGCCGCTTTGATTTCAGCTTTAGTCGCATCTGTCGCTACTTTGAAAACAACAGTGTTGTTTTTTTCAGCAGCGGTAGTTGCTTTTTCAGAAATATTTGGTGCTAAAAGCACTTTTAACAAACGTTCTTCGTTTATCATGCTAAAATCCCCTCAATTTCTTTAACTGCATCAGCAGTCATTAAAACTTTTGCGAAACCAACCAAGCTTACTGGGTCGATTGCTGCAACGTCACGAACGTCAACTTTATATAAGTTACGTGCTGATAAGAACAAGTTCTCGTCAACGTCTTTCGTTACAATCAATACGTCTTTAAGCTCTAAACCTTTTAACTTGGCAACAAGTTCTTTAGTTTTAGGCGTTTCTACCGAAAAATCGTTAACTACTATCAAACGGTCTTGACGAACTAGTTCAGATAGGATGCTAGCGATAGCACCACGATACATTTTACGGTTAACTTTTTGGCTGTGATCTTGAGGTTTAGCAGCGAATGTTACGCCACCAGAACGCCAGATTGGACCACGAGTAGTACCGGCACGAGCACGGCCTGTACCTTTTTGACGCCATGGTTTTGCGCCACCGCCACTAACTTCTGAGCGAGTTTTCTGAGCACGAGTACCTTGACGAGCACCAGCTGCATAAGCAACTACTACTTGGTGTACTAACGCTTCATTAAACTCACGTCCAAAAGTTGCTTCGGATACTTCAAGAGTACCTGATGCGTCTTTTAATGATAATTCCATCACAAAATCTCCTGGACTAAGCTTTAACAGCTGGTTTGATGATTACATTGCCATTGATAGCACCCGGAACTGCACCTTTAACAAGTAGCAAGTTACGTTCTATATCAACGCGAACCAATTCAAGGTTTTGTGTAGTAACGCGCACAGCACCCATATGACCAGACATTTTTTTGCCTTTGAAAACGCGACCTGGTGTTTGACATTGACCTAACGAACCGTTAGATCTATGTGCTAACGAAACACCATGCGTTGCATGTTGCATAGTAAAGTTCCAGCGTTTAATACCGCCTTGGAAACCTTTACCTTTCGATGTACCAGTTACGTCTACTAATTTAATGTCATTGAAAATCTCAACAGTGATTTCACTGCCGGCTTTAATGTCGCTACCTTCATTTTCGTCTAAGCGGAATTCCCACAAGCCGCGGCCTGCTTCGATACCTGCTTTCGCGAAATGACCAGCTGCTGGTTTTGTTACACGGCTTGCTCTACGCTTGCCAGTAGTAACTTGAAGCGCTGAATAACCATCGTTTGCTACAGTTTTAACCTGAGCAACACGGTTCGCTTCAACTTCTAGAACGGTTACAGGTACTGATACGCCATCTTCAGTGAAGATGCGAGTCATACCTACTTTACGTCCAACTAGACCTATAGTCATGTTAAAACTCCTCTTAGCCCAAGCTGATTTGAACATCAACGCCAGCTGCAAGATCTAAACGCATTAATGCGTCTACAGTCTTTTCAGTTGGCTCAACGATATCAATCAAACGCTTGTGAGTACGAATTTCGTATTGATCACGAGCATCTTTGTTAACGTGTGGAGAAATCAAGATAGTGAAACGTTCTTTGCGAGTAGGAAGTGGAATTGGACCACGAACCTGTGCGCCAGTACGTTTTGCAGTATCAACGATTTCTGCTGTAGATTGATCAATCAAACGATGATCGAACGCTTTCAAACGAATGCGAATTCTTTGATTTGACATTAAGACAAATCCCCTTTTTAAAGAACAAAAAAATACGACCCTCTACTTCCTTATGTGCCGGAAGGGGGTGTATTAACTAAAAAACATTCAACTCAAAATTAGAGCTGCTGTGAAATAAACAAGAATCTAGTTCTTCTTTATTTGGTGCTATAAGCTATTACTATGAGTAAAAGTCTTTAGCACAGCGCACTCAATTTGGCTGAATGCGAGCGCGAATTATACAAGAAATATTACTATGAGCAAGCTATTTGTCGTTTATTATTGCCTAGGGTTTTCTGGCAGGGGATAAACACGGGCTGACTTTCGCGGTGAGTGAATGGCACGCCATTATTAATACTAGGTAAACATGACGGTTTTCAGTTTTGCTATTTTTGTTCTTCCTCTAGCAGCCATCTGTTTAGAGGTTATTCTAACAGATGGCTTCATCCTAGTTAAATGCTAGCCGGTACCTTAGACTGTCGTTTAATATGTAAAAAGCTTAAGGTTGTTAACAGTAATATTGCCACGCCAATACCTATATATTGGCTATAGTTGGCGGGCAAATTAAAACCAATGGCCGTAGTCATGATATACGATACCGTAATACTGGTACCAATGACTGCTGGGATACTGACTATCCAATGAAAGGTGCCACGGTCAAATAAGTACTTAGTCGCCAGCCAGAGTACGCTGGTTGAAAGTAACATATTTGAAAAAGCAAAGTAGCGCCAAATGAGTGAGAAATCTATTTTAGTCATAAAGTAAGCAATCACTAAAATAGGTACCGCTAACAACAGTCTGTTACGCATGTTTTGTGGGATGTCAAAAGCATCCACAATGGTTAAGCGTAATGCTCTAAAAGCTGTATCACCTGAGGTTATAGGGAACACCGCAACAGCAATAATGGCCATAATACCACCTAAAGCACCGAGGTAACTGGTGGCAATATGATTAACGACTAGGCCTGGCCCACCTTGATCTAACATGGCTTTAAGTTCAGTGTAGCCATCAGGGAAAGCGGCAATACCAGCAAGTGCCCAAACACAACCCACTATACCTTCACACATCATAGCGCCATAATAAACAGGGCGAACATACTTTTCATTGGTTAAACAGCGCGCCATAATAGGGGCTTGAGTCGAGTGAAAGCCACTAATAGCTCCACAAGTGATGGTAACAAAGAGTAACGGCCACACGGGTAAACCATCAGGATTTGGCTCTAAGAAATCATGACTAAAGTGATGATGATTAAAGTAACCGAGAAAATCACCCATAACAGGTAAATTCGGCGCGTTGAATAATAATGACACTGCAATTAGCGTCGTCATTACTATCATGAGTGCGCCAAAAAACGGATAGAGCTTAGTAATTATTTTATCAATAGGCAGTAGTGTCGCGAGGAAGTAATAACCTAATATAACCAGTACCCAAAAAGTGTTGCCAGCAAGAAATGTTCCTTCAAAATAGCTTAGACTACTCAGTAAACCTGCGGGACTCATAATAAAAACAACGCCAACAAAAAATAGCAACATGGCGGTAAAAATTAGCATGATGCCTTTGAAGAATATATTAAAATACTTCCCCGCTATTTCAGGCAGGCTCTTACCATCTTATTTGATACTCATGACACCAGAGAAATAATCATGGACGGCGCCGCCAAGAATATTACCCACTACAATCCAAACTAGGGCAATAGGGCCATACATAGCACCAAGAATTGGCCCAAAAATAGGCCCAACCCCAGCAATATTTAAAAATTGGATGAGAAAGGCTTTCACCGGGTGTATGGCAACATAATCTACGCCTTCTTCAAAGCGTACTTGTGGGGTTTTTACGTTAGGATCTATACCTGCTTGCTTTTCAACAAAGGGACTGTAAAATTTATATCCTAAAATTAACAGCGTTATACATATAAAAAAAATAATCATCTCAAGTTGTCCTGATGTAAGGTTGAATTACTACTTTATTGGTAGCGAAACATAGTTTTCCGATGGTATGGTAAGCATTATGGATTACTGAAAACAATACAATTTGAAGATTAAATAATGCTATAGCTGATTATGAAACTCTAAAAGGTGTTTCGCTATTAGACCTTTAGCTAAACTAGGGGGTGTCGATCTTTAGAGATTGCTTCTACCGCGACTGGTTCGGTATTTACCAGGTAGAGCCTTGGTAATGTCTTCCACATAAAAGGCGATAACGCAGTGGCGGCAATGCCATAGTTAGTAACATTGGCCATAGCAATAACCTCACTTTTATTCGCTGTTTTTGCTGAGCAAAGGGCAAGGACATTTGGTGCACTATATATAGCAAGAGTAACTTCTTTTTCTCCCGCCTCGGAGACTTGCGCAATGACCGAATTTGAGGCGGACTTGCTTACTGGAATTTTTTTCATTTAACTGCCAAATGCCATTGATGAAACTAGGGGTATTTAACAAACCTTTATCAGTTAACTTATCCAAAGACGGACTTTATCACTGTCAGTGATTTACATTTATCTTTATAAAAGACTTTTGTTTGAGCATTCACTTGCTATATATATAAGCAGAAGTTTTGAAGGGGGGGAATATTCAGACTGAAAAACAATCGGCAAGGTCGAGTATCCTAAGATTAGATAATAATAAATTCAACCGCTTTAATAATTTTTTTATCAATCTTCTATGGGTTTTCTATTGTTAATGGTATACTCGCGCGCAAATTTTCAACAGTTCTGCTTTCTTATATTTATTCTTTTATAGCACTATATAAGTATAAGAAAGCAGAATAGACATTAACTAACTAGAGTAAAGTAATGGCAGATTTATCCAAATACAGAAACATTGGTATCTTCGCTCACGTTGATGCGGGTAAAACCACAACAACTGAACGTATCCTTAAATTAACCGGTCAAATTCATAAAACTGGTGAAGTACATGACGGCGAGTCAACAACTGACTTCATGGTACAAGAAGCTGAGCGCGGTATTACTATCCAGTCTGCTGCTGTAACTTGTTTCTGGAAAGATCACCGCTTGAACGTTATCGATACTCCTGGTCACGTTGATTTCACTGTGGAAGTTTACCGTTCATTAAAAGTTCTTGATGGCGGCATTGGCGTTTTCTGTGGTAGCGGTGGTGTTGAGCCACAATCAGAAACTAACTGGCGTTACGCGAACGACTCAAAAGTTGCTCGTATTATCATGGTAAACAAGTTAGACCGTTTAGGCGCTGATTTCTACCGTGTTTGTAAGCAAGTTAAAGACGTATTGGGTGCTAACCCTTTAATAATGACCTTGCCAATTGGTGAAGAAGATGATTTCGTTGGTTTAGTTGATTTACTCTCTGAAAAAGCTTACATCTGGGATGATTCTGGCGAGCCAGAAAACTATGAAATCACTGATATCCCAGCAGATATGGTAGAAAAAACTGCTGAATACCGTGAGCTATTAATCGAAACTGCTTTAGATCAAGACGATGACTTACTTGAAGCTTACATGGAAGGCAAAATGCCAACTATTGAGCAAATCAAAAAGTGTATCCGTAGCGGTACTCGTACTATGGACTTCTTCCCAACTTACGGTGCATCGGCATTTAAAAACAAAGGTATTCAATTAATTCTTGATGCTGTTATTGATTACTTGCCTTCACCTACAGATGTTGATCCACAACCACTTACTGATGAAGCCGGTGAGCCTAATGGTGAGTTTGCAATCGTTTCTGTAGATGAAACATTCAAAGCGTTAGCATTCAAAATCACTGATGACCGTTTTGGTACATTAACTTTCGTCCGTATCTATTCAGGTACATTGAAGAAAGGCGATACCATCCTTAACTCGTTTACAGGAAAATCTGAGCGTGTTGGCCGTATGTGTGAAATGCAAGCCGATGAACGTACTGAACTTAGTTCAGCACAAGCTGGTGATATCATCGCAATTGTTGGTATGAAAGGTAACGTTCAGACAGGTCACACATTATGTGATCCTAAAAACCCAATCATCCTAGAAGCTATGGTATTCCCTAAGCCGGTAATTTCAATTTCTGTAACACCAAAAGATAAAGGTTCAACGGAGAAAATGGGCATTGCTATCGGTAAAATGGTTGCAGAAGATCCTACCTTTAAAGTTGAAACTGACCAAGATTCAGGTGAAACGATTTTATCTGGTATGGGTGAACTTCACCTAGATATCAAAGTAGATATTCTAAAACGTACCTACGGTGTTGAATTAGAAGTTGGTAAACCTCAAGTTGCTTACCGTGAAACAATCACCAAAGAAATTGATGATTCTTATACCCATAAGAAACAATCTGGTGGTTCTGGTCAGTTCGGTAAAATTGATTACATCATTAAGCCCGGTGAACCTGGTTCTGGTTTCGTATTCACCTCAAAAGTTGTTGGTGGTAATGTACCTAAAGAATTCTTCCCGGCAATCGAGAAAGGCTTCAAAGGCATGATGGAAACTGGTGTTCTTGCTGGTTTCCCTGTATTAGACGTTGAAATTGAATTATATGATGGTGGCTTCCATGCGGTCGATTCATCTGCTGTTGCCTTTGAACTTGCTGCTCGTGGTGCTTTCCGTCAGTCAATTCCAAAAGCTGGTGCCCAGTTAATCGAACCTATCATGAAAGTTGATGTGTTTACGCCTGATAATCACGTTGGTGATGTTATTGGTGATTTAAACCGTCGTCGTGGCATGATCAAAGATCAACTTGCTGGTGTTTCTGGTGTTCGTATTAAAGCTGACGTACCGCTTTCAGAAATGTTCGGTTACATCGGAACATTACGTACAATGACATCAGGTCGTGGTCAATTCTCTATGGAATTCTCTCACTACCTGCCTTGTCCTAACAACGTAGCTGAAGAAGTCATTGCTGAAGTTAAAGCAGCTAAAGTAATTAAAGATGCTGCTAGAAAGTAGAAAATAATTAACAGCTTTTAATTAAGATAACTGTTAATACAAAAAAGGATGCCTCGGCATCCTTTTTTATTGCTTGAATTAAATAGCTTTGTCTCAGCAAGTCTAGGTTCGTTAGGACAAAGTCATTAATTGAGCTGTTGACCATGGCGCCAAAATTTTCGCCAGCGTTGTAATTTCACTTGAGGCAGGTAACTGTGTTTATTACGCTTGATCAACCGGTGTAATTGCCAATGTTGGGGCGTTAACTGAATCACAATATTGAGATAGTTTGGGATATTAAAGTAAGTTATATGGTGGTCTGGCTGTAATTGCTGCAATATGGTTAGGCACAAGTTAATATCGCTATCGCTAAGGTCAGGTAAATTAATCGACAAACATGCTTGTGAGTCTAACTTGCTGGTTAGTGTCTCAAGTTGCTTGACGATAGTATCAAAGCCAAATTCTTGTGACTGGTAAACATCACAAATAATCCAATCCATTGTCTTTGCATCCTGCTGCGCTAACCATGACATGCCATCAGCACAAACTATGTCTAGTTCAGCATGTTCAGGGTTAAAATATTGCGCAAAACTGTCAATGACACCTTGACTATGATCTATGGTAGTCAACATGATATCGGGTGATAAATGCTGTAAAAACCGAGTGAGGTTACCACCACCTAAACCCAATTCAATGATGCGGGTTGGCCGAAAAAAAAGTAGCGGTAAAAGCAGGGCAATTTGGTGGGGCAGAGTTAATTGCCAAGGTTTACGTTTGTGCATCACACTTTGCACTACGTCACTAAATGCCATCCAACGATAATGGTCGTTTTCACTGACCGTTATTGCATCTTGTTGTTGGCTTAAATACACTAAGCGACCTTGGGCTAAATGTTTTGCTAACCGCATAAGCCATCCTAAATTTAATCAATAAGCGTAAGAATAGCCAATGAACGTCTGTAGGTCACCAAAAAGTTCTTTAGAGTTTGAGCAATATTATCAGTTGCGTTGGCAAGTACTGCGCCAACCTTGGGGGCAAACCTTAGGCAGTGAACGAGATAAGCTAGAGCAAGAAAGTATTCATCGTATGGTTATCGATGAAAATAATAAGGTGCTAGCCGTTGGCCGGTTAGAAAAGTCTAGCCAGTTCAGTGGTCAAATTCGCTTTATGGCTGTAAGCCCAGCAGCGCAAGGACAAGGCTTAGGTAGGAAAATTATCAAAGCGCTAGAGCTGCAAGCGCAAAAACTCGGTATTACCAACTTGACTTTAAATGCTAGAGAAAGTGCCTTGTTTTTTTATCAAAAACTGGGCTACCAGTCACACGGTTTTTCACACCTTTTGTTTGATGAAATTAAGCACTTTGCCATGAGTAAAACGTTAACCCCGGCTAATAAACATCAGCTAACATCCTCAATGGTACTGCAAGACATTTGGCATGATACTATTCCGCTCAGTAAAGCGATGAACATTCAAATTAGTTATTATGATGGTAAGCAACTGATTACTCATTGTGATAAAAGCTTTAATAAAAACTTACATAACACTATGTTTGCCGGCAGTATTTATACCTTGGCTACTTTATCGGGTTGGGGCTGGGTGTACCTGCAGTTACAGCAACTACAGCTTAAAGGTGACATTGTCCTAGCCAAGGCTAATATTGACTACCATGCCCCGATAACAGGGCTTGCTTATGCAAAAGTTTCTGCTGAGTCTGTCTCGGCTGACTTCTCTCGATTAGATGAGGGGAAAAATGCTCGTATTCATTTAACGGTACATATTTATAGTGGCGAGAACGTTGCCGCGACCTTTACCGCTAGTTATGCTGTTTTAGCAGCTAAAATAAAGTCTGATCTTGAAACTAAAGTTGAGCTTAAACCTAAACCTAAACCAGAAACTGATTTTGAAAGTTAACAAGTGAGTAAATCATGAAAAAGTATTATTGCCTCGTTATAGCGCTATTTTGGGGCTTAATTTGTGGATTGTTGAGTGTTAACGCGTTTGCCGCCACTGATGAGCAAAGCATAGCTAAGGTATTAAATAACTTTCATCAAGCAGCAGCGAATGCCCAGGCCAAGCCCTATTTTAATCTATTGAGCCAAGATGCTGTTTTTCTGGGTACCGATGCGAGCGAGCGCTGGAGCAAAGAGCAGTTTAAGACTTTTGTCGTGCCCTATTTTTCCAAAGGGAAAGGCTGGCTCTATACACCCATAGAACGCAATATCACGGTTATAAAAGCCGGACAAGTCGCCTTTTTTGATGAGTTACTGTTTAGCGACAGTTATGGTACTTGTCGTGGCTCAGGGGTATTAATCAAAACAACGCAAGGTTGGAAAATATCTCAATATAATTTATCAATCCCAATGCCTAATGGTCTAGCCAAGGCACTGGTTAAACAAATAAAAGCTTTTGAGCAGCCTAAGTAGTCATAACCAGTACAGTAACGAGAATAGTAACGATGAATAAAGCAGTGAGCAATAAAGTAACTTCTTCAGCAGAAATTTCTGTCGGCAATTCTGTCGGCATAGTGGGTTGTGGTTGGTTGGGCAGCGCGTTAGCACAGCAACTGATAAAAAAAGCTGTAAAGGTACTTGCTACGCGTAGCAACACGGATAATGCCGAACAGTTAAATAGCCAAGGTATTGAAGCGCAAGTATTATCATTACCGGCAGAGCAAGCGCAGTTAAATAGCCATGCTATTTTTCGCCAGCACTGTTTAGTTATCGCCATTACGCCACAATTCAGACAAGGTCGTGTTGATTATGCTGAAAAAGTACAGCAGTTAGTTACAGCAGCTGAGGAAAGTGGTAGCGTTGAAAAAATTATTTTACTGAGCAGCAGCGCAATATATAACGGTTTATCAGGAAAAGTTGATGAAAGTATCACCTTAGATTTATCCGCTGATAAAGTCGCGCTATTAAACCAAGCTGAGCAAGCGGTACTTAATTTTAATCAGACATATAGTAATGAGCACGGCTTTAATGATTCAAAGCCGCAAGCCGGTAAGAGTCGTGGCTATGTACTACGTTTATCAGGCTTAGTTGGACCAAACCGCCACCCAGGTAAGTTTTTGCTCAATGGTCGACTGTTGAAAAGTCCACAAGCCATTGTTAACTTGATTCATCAACAAGATGCCGTTGGTTTAATTCAAGCATTACTAGCAAGTGAGCTTGATGGCGGTATTTTTAATGGTGTTAGCCCAACACAGGTAACTAAACAGCAATATTATCAGGCCGCAGCAACAGCTCTACAATTACCCGCTCCGGTCTTTGAAGAAGAAGCGATATTATCAGGTGATAAGCCCAAGGTCGTTTCAGCTACAAAAACACAAGCAGCATTGAACTATCGTTTTGTTTATGCCGATTTACTTAGCTGGCTTACAGACGGTGAATAGTTTAGCTTTCCTTAGTGGCATGATTGTTATAGCCAAGCGAAAGATTTTCTTTTAAGTGATTTAAATAGCCACTTAACTAATTAGTCCCATTGCTATGATACGGTTAGCCGGTACTTTTGTTATACTAGCGCCGTTATTTATTAAAGAGCCTACTTTTGAATTTACTGCCAATAAACTTTATTACTCGCCATCAAGCTAAACTGCTGTTTATTGTGGTTTTGGGTCATGTCACTATTTTGGATCTTTTTTACGTTACCTATGCTGGGCCGATATTTTTTTGGCAAGAAAATTTCCAAGCCTTTACCATGCTTATTCATTTAACCGTCGCCTCGTTAACCTTAGTTTTTTATTTTTTGCTGATTAAACTAATGACTCGCTTTCGGGCAAGTAACAGCGCCAAGCAAATGCAATCTAGCAATAGCTCCCCAAACTAATGCGTGTCGTACTAGCACCTATGGAAGGTGTACTGGATTACAGAATGCGTGACTTACTTACCCAAGTAGGTAGTTATGATCTTTGTGTCACTGAGTTTATTCGTGTGGTTGACCAAGTGCTTCCCGATCGTGTTTTTCATCGTTACTGCCCAGAGTTAATTGATGCTGATGTTTACGGCAGCCGCACTAAAGCAGGCACACCTGTTCGAGTACAGTTATTGGGACAATACCCTGAGTATATGGCTGAAAATGCCGCTAAAGTGATTGAACTTGGTTCCAGTGGCATTGATTTAAACTTTGGCTGCCCCTCTAAAACGGTGAATAAAAGTCGTGGCGGCTCTATTTTATTGAAAGATCCCGAAAATCTTTATCAAATAATAAAAGCCGTTAAAGACGCGGTACCTAGCGACACCATTGTTAGTGCTAAAATTCGTTTGGGTTATGAAGATAAGACCCTTGCCATAGAAAATGGTCAAGCGGTTGAGGCTGCTGGTGCCGATGAACTGACCGTGCATGCCCGTACTAAAGTAGAAGGTTACAAACCACCGGCACATTGGCACTGGATTGCTAAAATTAAAAAGGCAATTAATATTCCCGTTATCGCCAATGGTGAGATTTGGAATTTAGCAGATGCCATTGAGTGTCGAGAAATTTCTGGCTGTACTGATATTATGGTTGGCCGTGGTGCGTTAACTATTCCTAATTTAGGGCAGGTCATTAAACAAGAAAGCAATATTATGCCGTGGTCCGAAGTACTGGCTATATTATCTGCCTATACAGAATTTGAAACTCACGGCGACAAGAGTAAGTATTATTGTAATCGTATCAAGCAGTGGCTGAAATATTTAAAAAATCATTATCAAGAAGCGGATGCCTTATTTGTCGAAATAAGAAGGTTAAAAACGGCAGAAGAGATCAGAGCTGCGTTTTAGCCAAAAGAATGACAGCGCTTAATTTCTTCTATCAGCGCATTTGCCAGCGGTGAAACTATGTTGTTTTTTGTAGAAATCAACATTATTGGAATTTGGTAAGAGTATTTTTCCGGTAAAATTGACTTAAATAAGCCCTTATCAAGCCAATAGTTGGCATAGTGTTCGGGTAAATAACCGATAAACGCACCCGATAATATTAGATGAGCTATGCCTTCGTCATGGTAGGCAGTTGCACTGTTTTGATAATTTAAGCCATCGTTTCTTACTTCTTTATCACGCATATAGTTACTGGTGATCACTTCAGCTACTTCAAGGCGTTTATTTACTTCTGCCGGCTTACAGTCGAACAACGGGTGACCTTGCCCGCAATATAAATAGTTAGTTTCATTGTGTAAGGGGTAATAATCTAAGCCGCGTAGATGGTGACGACTAACCCCTAGGCCAACTAACGAACGACCATTAGCCACGGATGTTTCTACTTCACGTGCTTCACAGACATTAATATCAAATTGAATATTACCGCCTTTTGCCTTTAATGCCGCAATAACACGGGCGACACCACAACGAGGATCACTCACTAAAGTACCTATAGTGGCAATCGTTACCCGGCCTGAAAGTTCATTTTTAGAGCTGGCGACAGTACTGGCAAAAGCTTCGCATTGTTGTAACAACTCTAGTGATGCTTGATAAGTTACGCGCCCAGATTCTGTTATCTCAAAACCACTCCGGCCGCGTTTACATAATTTAATGCCTAAACGAACTTCTAAGTCGGATAAATGGGAACTAATGGTAGAACGGCCTATATTTAACCGTGATTCTGCCGCGGACAAACCGCCACATTCAACAATAGCGACGAATATTCTCAGTAAACGTAAATCAACATCATGAACTTGCATTTTTTATCCTTAGTTCGATAAAACCGGAATGAATTACGATTATTATGTATTTATAAAACATTTAGAGCAAGTTAAAATATAGTTATTAATAGCTATTAAGCTACATAAAACAACTTAATACCAAACGGATTAATTAATTGGTCAGCTTAGAGTTACATTAGCGAGCTTAAAACAAGTAAAATGAGTTAAACATAGTTCGTCTATATTTCATTCATTTTGTGATGTTATCAGTTTGCTAATGAACTCCCGAAGGGCGAGCTTAAAAGGTCTATATGCGGCGTTATTGATTTTGACAAGGGGATAACCATTCTCTTCAATCAATGCCTTGCCTCTAAACCTTTTAATTCTCGCTAAGTGATTAATAAATTAGTCCGATTGGTATAACAATTAGGAGCATTAAGATGACCTTTAAATACGGTGTTGATCGCCTGAACCTTGATATTGTCAATGGTATTGCTGATGGCAGTATTAAAGCCGAGCTGTGCCAAGAAGCTGTAGATAAAATCAATATAAGCCGCCAAAGAGTAGAGAAAATGGCCGCTTCAGATAAAGCAGTATACGGTATCAATACCGGTTTTGGCCCGTTATGCGATACCCAAATTTCACCTGAAGATACTAATTTATTACAAAAGAATCTACTCATCACTCATGCCGTCGGTGTCGGTGAGCCAATCGAAAAATCTATTTCCAAGCTGATGTTGATCACTAAGGTACATGCGTTAAGTCAAGGTTTTTCAGGTATTCGCCTGACAGTGATAGAACGCATGTTAGCATTTATCAAACTTGATTTGATCCCCGTGGTACCAGAGCAAGGCTCAGTAGGTGCATCGGGTGATTTAGCACCACTTGCTCATTTATTCTTACCATTACTTGATGAAGGTGAGTTTTGGCAAAGTAAAGAGGGGCAAGACGACAAAATTGTCGCGGCAGCACCGCTACTGCGCCAACATGGTTTAGATATTATGGAGCTGCAGGCAAAGGAAGGCTTGGCATTAATTAACGGCACCCAATTTATATTATCTCATGGCATCACCGCGTTAACTAAAATGCGTTACTTGCTTGACCTAGCAGATATGACGGGTGCCATGAGTATCGAAGGCATGCAAGGCAGTCAATCGCCCTTTAGAGACGAGCTACATCAATTACGTGCCTTTAAAGGTAACCTTGTCGTTGCCGCACGCATGAGAAGACTCTTTAAAGATTCTGAAAACATGGCTGATCATGCAGAATGTGACCGTGTACAAGACCCTTATTCATTACGATGTATTCCACAAGTGCATGGCGCATCACGTAATGCCTATTATCACTTAGAAGAGTTAGTTGAAATTGAAATGAACTCTGTCACTGATAATCCCATTATTATCAGTAGCGAAGAAGCGATTTCTGGCGGTAATTTCCATGGTCAACCACTGGCTATGGTGCTTGATTATACTTCGATTGCTGCATCAGAATTGGGTAATATTTCCGATCGCCGTTGTTATCTATTATTAGAAGGTATACACGGTTTACCGAGATTATTGACCTCTGCCGGTGGTTTAAACTCAGGCATGATGATCCCGCAATATACCACTGCTTCTCTGGTCACAGAAAATAAATCTCTTTGTTTCCCACCTTCTGCTGATAGTGTACCTACCTCTATGGGTCAGGAAGATCATGTCTCTATGGGTAGTATTTCGGGTCGACAATTAAATCAAATCTTAGGTAATTTAGAAAAAATATTGGCTATCGAGTTAATGTATGCGGCACAAGCTATCGAATTTAGACGCCCTAATAAGTGCTCAGACATTATCGAACTTAACTTGAAAGTGATCAGAGCAAAAGTTGCTAAGCTGGAAGAAGATAGACTATTGAAGCCTGACATCGATGCCATGATTACCATGGTTAAGACACAAGCGTTTACCGTAAGCTTTAACCATTAATAAAGGGGTCATTGCTATGACAACAACGATGAATGTTCAAGAGCTAACGCTGTTAAAAGAGACTATTAAGCAAGGCATCCCCAGCCAATTACCACCAGTAAGGGTTTACCCAGCGGATGCCAATCGTGCTCCTAAGCGTAAAGACATCCTCTGTGCGGATGAAAAACAATTGGCGGTTAGAAATGCACTGCGTTACTTCCCTAAAGAATGGCATCAAGAATTGGCGGGTGAGTTCGCTCAAGAACTAAAAGATCTTGGTCGTATCTATATGTACCGATTCAAGCCAAATTATGCTTTAAAAGCACGTCCACTTAGCGACTATCCAGCACAATGTACTCAGGCCGCGGCAATCATGTTAATGGTTGATAACAACCTAGATCCTGCCGTTGCTCAGCATCCACAAGAGCTAATTACTTATGGCGGCAATGGTGCGGTTTTTCAAAACTGGGCGCAATACTTGTTGGTAATGAAGTATTTAAGTGAAATGGAAAATGACCAAACGTTACATATTTATTCTGGTCACCCCATGGGGTTATTCCCGTCATCGCCAGACGCGCCTCGTGTTGTGGTAACCAATGGCATGATGATTCCTAATTACTCAAAACCAGATGACTGGGAAAAGTTCAATGCTTTAGGTGTCACGCAATACGGGCAAATGACGGCCGGTTCTTTCATGTATATTGGCCCACAAGGCATTGTACACGGAACCACGATTACGCTGATGAATGCCTTTCGTAAAGTATTAAAAAAAGGCGAAAGCGCTAAGGGTAAAGTATTCCTAACATCAGGCTTAGGTGGTATGAGTGGTGCGCAACCTAAAGCGGGTAATATTGCTAATTGTATTACTGTTTGTGCAGAAGTGAATGCAAATGCCGCCACTAAACGTCATCAACAAGGTTGGGTTGACGAGCTCATTGATAACATGGATGAACTTGTTACACGCGTCAAAGAAGCACAAAAAAATGAAGAAGTCGTCTCGATTGCCTACATAGGTAATATCGTTGATGTATGGGAAGGTTTCTATGAAAAAGACGTTTTCATTCAACTAGGCTCAGACCAAACGTCATTACATAACCCTTGGTCAGGCGGTTATTATCCAGTAGACATTAGCTATGAAGAATCGAATCGATTAATTCGAGAAGAGCCTGAAGTGTTCAAAGTTAAAGTACAGCAAACACTTAAACGCCATGTAGATGCGATAAATAAACATACCGCTAAAGGCACCTACTTCTTCGATTATGGCAACGCTTTCTTACTCGAAGCCTCACGCGCCGGTGGCGATGTTATGGCTGAAAATGGCATTGACTTTAAATACCCATCATACGTGCAAGACATCTTAGGGCCAATGTGTTTTGACTATGGTTTTGGACCATTTCGTTGGGTCTGTGCTTCTGGTAAATCTGAAGATCTAGATAAAACTGATGCTATTGCCGCAAGCGTGCTTGAAAAAATTATGCAAGAATCGCCGGAAGAAATTAAGCAACAAATGCAAGACAACATTACTTGGATTAAAGAGGCGAAACAAAACAACTTAGTGGTTGGCTCACAAGCTCGCATTCTTTATGCTGATGCACAAGGCAGAATGGAAATTGCTAAAGCCTTTAATGATGCCATTAATCGTGGTGAAATTGGCCCTATAGTACTAGGTCGTGATCACCATGATGTCAGTGGCACAGATTCACCATACCGCGAAACCTCTAATATTTATGATGGTAGTCGTTTTACTGCCGATATGGCTATTCATAATGTTATTGGTGATAGCTTCCGTGGAGCCACTTGGGTTTCTATCCATAATGGTGGCGGGGTAGGCTGGGGTGAAGTAACCAACGGTGGTTTTGGTATGTTACTTGATGGAACTGATGATGCCGAACGCAAACTTAAATCTATGCTGTTATTTGATGTTAACAATGGTATTGCCCGTCGTAGTTGGGCACGAAATGAAGAAGCCAATTTTGCTATAAAACGCGAAATGGCCAGAACGCCTAAGCTTAAAGTTACCTTAGCTAACCGAGTTGATGACGATATTATAAATAACTTATCACTGTAAAAGGCTAAATATCAGAGTTATTCCGTATGATAGGGATAGCTCACAATTCCCCCCCCATATACAGTGCTCTTTTACCATTTCTTATACTATTTTTTATACCGAGTAATATCAGCTACTCATCTAGGCTAGGTTAAAGTGTCTATTTTTGGCTGTGTTGTAGTTAGCTGTTGTTAACGTCGTAACCTATTGATTTTACGGTGAGTGTTGGTGATGTGATAAAAGCGAGCTTCATAAGCAAGACGGTACAGGAAGTACCTTATAAGACAATGCATGGAGCATATTGTCCTGATGCTTGTGTAGAACTCCATGGATGGGTTGACGCGTCTCGCTTGTTTACTCTGCAATACTAAAACTACAACAGAACCCTATTTTTAGCAGCGCTTTAAAATTTAAGATGGCTACCTAAACGGTACTTATCGCCTGGCGATGTTAAAATAGCGAAACTCACTACGCCTTGTTTTGACCAGGTACGACGTTTTACTTGTAAGCAGGGGATATTTGTTGCGATCTCTAATAGCTGACAAATTTCTGTGCTTGCTAATATCGCTTCTACTTCATGAGTTGCTTCTGTTAATGGCGCCACGGATGACAGGTACTCATGTGGGGTAATCATGGTGAAGTTTTGTAATAAATATTCAGGCACTAAACTGGCATTAACATAACGCTGCTCTAATTGAATAGCCTCATCATTTTCAAGATGTAAAATCTCCGAATAAAACACATGTTCGTTATTTTTCAAATTTAATAAAATGGCTAATTCTTCGGTAACGGCTATTGATTTGAGTAATAATTGTTTGGCTTTATGTTGGTGGCCACGTTCACTAATTTCATCACTAATATTACGAATTTCGAGTAACGATGATTGCGACTTAAATGTTGCGACAAAGGTGCCGGCGCCTTGTGAACGTACTAAGATGCCTTGCTCAGTTAAATCTTGTAAAGCACGTCTTGCGGTCATACGACTAACATTGAATTGTTGAGTTAATTCATTTTCAGAAGGTACCTTGGCATGCTGTGGCCATTCACCTGACTCAATATTTTCACGGATATATTGTTTAATAATAGTATACTTAGCAGGCTTATCTTTTTTGCTTGAGTTATTGTCAGTGCTGTTACTAGAATGAACAGTAAAAGGGGCAGTAGAATTGGCAGTCATGATTGTATTTAAGTGTGTTGAACTTCTTTACACCATCTCACATCTTTAACAAAAACGCAAGAGTTGTATATACAAGTTGCGTATTGGTTATTTTAAAGGTAAAATTTTTCTATCATAGTGGACATGTTCACTTTCATAATTTTTTATTAGGTCGCGGTATGATAAATTTTAAACACTGGCAAACCCTTTATATCAATGTAAATCTAGCCACCATGACAGATGGCAGTAAAAGCTACGGTGAAATTACGCAAGCAGCATTAGCCATCAGTGATGGTAAAATTGCTTGGTTAGGCAAAGAAAGTGACTTGCCTAACGCTTTATTAGCTAAAGATAGCAACAGCTCGAGTCAGGGCTCAGTTGATATTATTGATGGTAAGGGGCAATGGTTAACGCCAGGCTTAATCGATTGTCATACACACCTGGTTTATGGTGGTAACCGTGCCAACGAATTTGAAATGCGCTTGCAAGGCAAAAGCTATCAAGAAATAGCCAACGCTGGCGGTGGCATAGTCTCCACTGTGGCAGCTACGCGTAAGGCTAGTGAGCAAGAATTACTGGCCAGCGCTTTGCCGCGTTTAACCGCTTTGCATCAACAAGGTGTCACTACGGTTGAAATTAAATCAGGCTACGGTTTAGATACGGTTAACGAAATTAAAATGTTAAAAGTCGCTGGCCTGTTAGCGGCTGAACTGCCAGTGACCATCAAGCGTACTTTTCTTGGCGCCCATGCTTTGCCGACCGAGTATAAAGATAATGCTGATGGCTACCTTGATGTTGTTTGCAATGAAATGTTGCCGCAAATTGTTAAGGAAAACTTAGCCGACGCTGTTGATGTATTTTGTGAAGGCATAGGCTTTACTCTTGAGCAAACCAAGCGTGTTTTTGATGCCGCCCAAGCGCATAACTTACCGATTAAAGTTCATGCCGAGCAATTATCTAACCTCGGTGCTTCTGAGCTTGCGGCAAACTATGATGCCTTGTCTTCTGATCATATTGAGTTCTTAGATGAAGCCGGCATTATAGCGATGAAGCAAGCAGGCATGACCGCAGTATTATTACCCGGTGCTTTTTACTTCCTGCGTGAGACACAATTACCGCCAATCGACTTACTTCGTAAACATCAAGTACCTATGGCAATTGCCACCGATGCCAACCCTGGTACTTCTCCCATTCATAATATTCACTTGATGCTTAACATGGCCTGTACCTTGTTTAGATTAACGCCGAGCGAGGCCTTAGCCGGTATTACTTGTTATGGTGCCAAGGCTTTAGGTTTAGCCGAAAGTAAAGGTCAGTTAGCCATTGGTTATGATGCGGATATTGCCTTATGGAATATCGCGCAACCGGCCGAGCTATGTTATCAATTTGGTGTCAACCCATTAGCCGCGTTATACCAAGCAGGAAAAAGAGTTATTTAGTTGCGTTTAGGAGGGCGGCTTTGAACCGGACCTCAATGTTAATCTACGATATTGAAGTTGCAATATGGAGTAATATCTAACAGCAATCGGCCGAGCTATGTTATCAATTTGGTGTTAATCCACTAACGGCTCTGTACCAAGCAGGAAAAAGAGTTATTTAGTTGCGCTAATTTCTTTGACGTTAAGCCACTAACCGCTTTGTAGCAAGCACTATGTAATAAGCGGAGTGGCGCGTTATTTAAAATTTATTTGCTGTAAATATTGCCTAGCTTGAGCGGGGTTGTTGGCAAAAATGCCATCTACCCCTAATGCTTTCATCTTTTTAATGTCAGGTAATTTATCAACAATATAAACATAAACCTGTAGCCCTCGTTGGTGAGCATCACTAACAAACTCAGCACTAACATAGTCGACCACAATATGGACGGAATAAGCCGCTAATTGCTCCGCAAATTTGGCATGTCCTAGTGGCAGGGCAGCGGTTAAGGCACCAAGATTAAACTCAGGCCTTTGGCGATAGATTGCTTGTAATAAGTGATGGTTAAATGAGGATAGTAGTATTTTATTAAAGTCTAATTTAAGCACAGCCCTAGCATCATCTAAGTATTGGAATAATAGTGACAGATCTTCTATGGCAATACCTTTGAGCTCAATATTAATAATGCATTGCTGAGCAACTACCGCTAAAGCTTCGTCTAGGGTGGGAATTACCGCTCCGTTACCCGCATCAAGTTGGCGTAATTGGACAAAGTTATGCGCTATTAATAAACCACTTCCTGAGGTGGTGCGCTCAAGATAGCGATCATGTATAACCATTAACTTGCCATCTACCTGATGGATATCAAATTCAACTGCAACGGTATCAGCCGTACATGCGGCGTTCAATGCTGGTAGGGTGTTTTCTGGTTCAAGGGCACTGGCGCCGCGATGTGCAAAAATTAGCATAGTGTTTTGCAGATGATTAATACATTGGTGATACTTTTGAGTATAATAGTGATAATTAAAAATGCACCAAAACATAAGTAGCGATTACATTGACCACATCAATCTTCCCAAAACGTTTAAACAAATACATTAGTGATTCTGGTTTCTGTTCGCGCCGTAGTGCCGATAAAATGATAGAAGATAACCGTGTCACCATTAATGATAAAGTGCCAGAGCTTGGTACCAAGGTGTTAGAGGGTGATGTCGTTAAAGTAGATGGCTATAATATCGAGCCAATTAGTGATGATAAATCGGATCGTATTTATATAGCTTATAACAAGCCTACTGGTATTACCTGTACTACGGAGAAGCATGTCAGAGGCAATATTATCGATGCTATTGGTCATAAAAAACGCATATTTCCTATTGGTCGTTTAGATAAACCCTCTGAAGGTTTGATCTTTCTCACCAGTGATGGTGATATTGTTAATAAGATATTAAGGGCAGAAAATGCCCACGATAAAGAATATATAGTGACAGTGGATAAACCCATCAGCGAACGCTTTATTTTGCGTATGTCTCGTGGTGTACCTATTCTAGGCACCATTACTAAACCTTGTATTGTGCGGGTGGAAAGTCGTTTTGTTTTCACTATTGTATTAACTCAGGGGTTAAATCGTCAAATTCGCCGCATGTGTGAATACCTTGATTATGAAGTGCTAAAACTTAAACGTTCACGTATTATGAACGTTGAACTGGGCAATTTAAGTCCAGGGCAGTGGCGAGATTTAACGAAGGAGGAAATGGCAGAAATTAATGCTGCGGTGCAGCACTCTAGTAAAACCGCGATTGATACCGCTCAGCCTAAAGCCCCATTAGATATGGATCAACTTACCAAAAAAATAGATGAAGACCTTAATATAAGTAAGTCGACTCCGTATCTGTATACCCCTAAAAAAACCACAGCAACTAAGCAAGATACAGCTAAAAAATTGAGCCCTAGTGATATTTGGCCGACCACGGATAGTAAATCTGCTCAGCGAGATAAACTTAAATTAGCTACCAAGAAGCCGGATTAGCCTGTTTTTCCATGGAATTTACCTCAATATATTTAATGCTGCCATTGCTATCAATTGATCGCTTAGCTAATCGCCCTTAATATTCAATAACGTTGCTGATAACTCGGTTATTACTTGGCTATCTTCAATAGTTGATGGAATTTCAATTTTTTCACCATCAATCATTTGCCTAAGGGTTTTTCGTAAAATTTTACCTGAGCGCGTCTTTGGTAACCTATCAATAATAAATAAACATGCCTGTGCACTTGGCTCAGGATCGTCATCCCCGTGGTGTTTAAATCGGGGATCCAGTGTATAAAGAGCAACGGATCTTCAATCAGAGACTTCGAAGATGACGTATACAAAAAGTTCTTGAGTAAACTACATAGGCTTGTAAATCAATGTTTTTACCGATAAAAAATAAATAGTTGTCTACAATTATTTATTAATCATTTGGTGACATTTATTGCTTTAAATGAAAAATATCCCTTACCAGTTTGGAGAAAAATTAATGGCTTTTTTAAGTAATATTTCAGTAAAGATGAAGATAAGTTTGTTAACTGGGGTTTTGCTATTAGCACTTATTTCAGTAGCTAGCTTTTCTATTATGCAACTTTTATCAATTAAGAGTGCTTTTATCCAATTCAGTCAAAGTGCCGTTGTATTAGAAACAACCATTCTAGAAGTAAATCGGGATCTGAATTATGTCTCGCGTTTAACGCGTAGCATTATGCTAGGAGATAATTATCAAAAAAACCACAATAAGCTTGAGCAGAGAATCAATGATATTTCTGGGCACTTTGATAAATTAGTTCATACCATAAAAACTGTTAGTGATGAACAAGTTAAATCTCAGTTGGCTTCTTTAACATCAAAGTCGAAGCAGTCGACAATGAAATTCTTAAACGAAAGCTTACGTTTAATGAATACGCTGTCGGAAACAAGTAGCACATCAGATCAGCAAGCAGCGTGGAAAAAGTATAAAAAGGAGTTCAGTCCGCTAGCGAACAGTTCTAGAAAGGACTTTTCCTTATTAAGGACCTTGGTTGCTAACAATAAAGTCTTTATTTATCAGTCTTCAGCAGAGGACGTCGAATCATCTTTGTCCGCAACAATAATCATTTCAATTACTGCTATTTTAGTATCAGTGCTACTTGGTTTTTTTATCATGAAAAGTATTATTACCCCACTTGAGAAGCTTAAACGTGCCTTTGAAGAAATTGAGTCTAGCTCTAACTTAACTATTCGTACTAAAGTTGAGTCGGGTGATGAGCTTGGCGCAGTAAGTAGGGCTTTTGATTCATTATTACAAAAATTTCATCATACCCTAACTGAGGTGGTTAGTATTGTTAATCGCTTGAATCATGCCTCAAATCAATTGGCCAAATCTAGTGAAACCACCAGCTCACATATACGAAGTCAACGTCTGGAAACGGATATGGTTGCTACAGCTATGAATGAAATGGTAATGACAGCACAAGAAGTTGCACAAAATGCCGCTAATACGGCTACAGGTGCAGAAGATGCTAACCAACAGGCGCGGCACGGATATGAGATAGTTTCAAATACAGTTAAGGGTATCTCTGCTTTAGCATCAGGCATTCAAACGGCCTCAGAATCAATTGATAAAGTATCTAATGATAGCCAAGAGATAGGTCGGGTTTTAGATGTAATTAAAGGTATTGCTAAGCAAACTAACTTACTCGCATTAAATGCTGCTATTGAAGCTGCAAGGGCAGGAGAACAGGGGCGTGGTTTTGCTGTAGTTGCTGATGAAGTTAGATCATTAGCATCTCGCACAGAAACTTCTACGCAAGAGATTCAACAAATGATTGAGCGCTTACAACAAGGCTCAGAACATGCAGTAACACTGATGAAAAAGAGTAATCAACAAGCGGAGAAGTCTGTTGAGCAAGCTAGTTCAGCGGGTGATGCACTGCAGAAGATTACAGAATCTGTTGCCTCAATAAATGATATGGCGGCGCAAATTGCTACTGCTGCAGAAGAGCAGACGAGTGTGAACGAGGAGATTAATCGTAATATTACTAACATTTCAACTATATCAGATAGTACTTCTGTTGAAGCTGAAAATACTCACCACTCAAGTAAGGACTTGGCAGAGCTGGCGAATAATTTGCATTTATTAGTGTCGGAATTCAAAGTATAAAGACTTTGTTTAATTAGCGTATGAGTACCTTAACATACGCTATTATTAGCAAGGATTAGCTTAGCTGTTCACCGACATCTGATAATGCACCGCATCAAAGTCGCCAATAGCATCTTGGTGTAAATAAGCTCTGACAAAGCTCATGCCCATTTTTTTCATCACGCTAATTGAGCCGGCATTATCGGCAACGGCCAGCGCCGAGACATGGCTAATATCCGTATTCGCGACCACGGCGTTTTTAACGGCTATTGCGGCTTCTGTGGCGTAACCCTTGCCCCAAGTGCTTTGGAAAAAACGCCAGCCTAATTCCAAGTCTTTATCATTGGCTGCGTCAGTAAAAAATGCCATAGGGCGGATTAATACCCAGCCTAAATACTCATCGGTTAATTTATCGGATACTTGCCAAATTCCCCAGCCTAACTTGTCATCACGGTATTGCTCCATCCGTGGGATAAAAACATTGTTAACCTGCGCCATGCTAGTGGGTTTACCACCGTTAAGATATTTCATCACTTGTGGGTCTTGATCTATCTGCCACAAGGCTTGGGCATCTTGAGCGTCCATTAGCCTAAATTTAAGGCGTTCACTATTGTTGATATGCATAATAAACCTGTTGAGAACTGATAAGAAAGCAAGCATAACGGAGAACGTCCGTTATGCTTGGTTGGTATTAGGATTTTTGCAGTAAGGGTTTTAAAAATCTCGCCGTATGTGAGGTTTTATGATCAGCTACCTGCTCGGGTGTGCCAGCCACTAATATTTCACCACCACCGGCACCACCTTCTGGGCCTAAATCAATGATCCAGTCGGCAGTTTTTATCACATCTAAGTTATGCTCAATCACCACTACGGTATTACCATGGTCACGTAATCGATGAATAACATGCAGTAATTGTTTTATATCGTGAAAATGTAAACCCGTGGTCGGCTCATCTAAAATATATAAGGTTTTGCCAGTATCTCGTTTAGATAACTCTTTTGATAGTTTAATGCGCTGGGCTTCACCACCAGAGAGGGTCACTGCCGATTGGCCCAATTTTATATAACTTAAACCAACATCCATTAAGGTTTGCAACTTGCGCTTTATCGACGGGATGGCCTGGTAAAATTCAAAGGCATCTTCAATGGTCATATCCAATACTTGATGGATATTTTTACCCTTGTACAATACTTCTAAGGTCTCACGGTTATAGCGCTTACACTTACAGACATCACAGGGCACGTAAACATCAGGTAAAAAGTGCATTTCAACCTTGATCATGCCATCACCTTGGCAAGCTTCACAGCGACCGCCTTTAACATTAAAGCTAAAACGTCCTGACTTATAACCCCGTGAACGTGATTCTTGTGTGGCGGCAAAGATGTCACGTACCGCGGTAAATATGCCGGTATAAGTGGCCGGGTTTGAACGTGGCGTTCTACCAATCGGGCTTTGATCAATGTCGATAACTTTATCTAAATGCTCTAAACCGTGAATGCTTTTATAGGGGGCAGGTTCATCAATGGTGGCACCATTTAGCTCAATATGAGCGAGTTTGTACAAGGTGTCGTTGATGAGTGTTGATTTTCCTGAGCCTGAAACCCCGGTAATACAGGTCATCAAACCGGTTGGAATCACTAAATTAACATGCTTTAAGTTGTTGCCGCTGGCACCTTTTAGCTCTATCACGGCTTTTTTATTAAAGGCATGACGCTTTTTTGGTATTTCAATTCTTTCTACGCCAGAAAGGTATCTACCCGTGAGTGACTCTTTACAGGCTAAAATATCCTCTACTGTGCCTTGGGCGATAATTTCACCGCCATGTACGCCAGCCCCAGGGCCTATATCAATGATGTGATCAGCCGCGCGAATGGCCTCTTCATCATGCTCAACCACAATAACGGTATTACCTAAATCACGCAGGTGTATTAAGGTGCTAAGCAAGCGTTCATTATCTCGTTGATGTAAGCCAATAGAGGGCTCATCTAGTACATACATAACGCCAACTAAGCCTGCGCCAATTTGGCTTGCAAGGCGTATGCGTTGTGCTTCACCCCCCGATAGGGTGTTAGCTCCGCGTGATAAATTTAGGTAATTAAGGCCAACATTAACCAGAAAGCCTAAACGTTGGTTTATTTCTTTTAATATCTTCTCGGCTACTTGGCCTTTTTGACCGGTGAGGGTCAAACCTTGGAAAAAAGTGAGGGCATCACTGATGGATAATTCAGCGATAACCGGTAACGGCGTATCATCAATAAAGACATTACGGGCCTCTAACCGTAAGCGACTACCATTACAGTCAGGACAAGGATGTGAATTAAGATATTTGCCTAGCTCTTCACGCACCGAGTTGGACTCGGTTTCTTTATAGCGGCGCTGCATATTATTGATGATGCCTTCAAAGGGATGTTTACGCATCACCACATCACCACGGTCGTTCATATATTTAAATTCAATTTCTTGTTTACCACTACCATAAAGTACAACTTTTTGCGCTTCCGCGGATAAGCGGTTAAAAGGTTTATCCACTTTAAAGTTATAATGTTCGGCCAACGCTTGTAGCATTTGAAAGTAATAAAAATTACGTTTGTCCCAGCCACGGACCGCACCGTCAGCAAGGCTTAATTTTTCGTTGGCGATAACGCGACTACTATCGAAAAATTGCTCAATACCTAAACCGTCACAGGTTTGACAAGCGCCGGCGGGATTATTAAAGGAGAATAAGCGCGGCTCTAATTCTTCCATGCTGTAACCACAATGTGAACAGGCAAAATTAGCCGAGAACAGTAACTCTTCTCGGTCTGGCTCATCCATAAAAGCGACTTTGGCGGTACCTGAGGTTAGCGCTAAGGTTGTTTCAAAAGACTCAGAAAGGCGTAACTGAATCTCATCACGCACTTTTAAACGATCAACGACAACTTCTATGGTGTGTTTTTTCTGTAATTCTAATGGCGGAGGATCGGATAAGTCACAAATTTCACCATCAATGCGGACACGAATAAAACCCTGTGCGGCTAAGTTATCAAGCAGCTTTACATGTTCGCCTTTACGGTCTTGGACAATAGGAGCAAGTAGCATCACTTTTGTGCCTTTTTCAAGGGCTAAAACCTTATCAACCATTTGTGAAACCGTTTGTGCTGCGAGTGCTTGACCATGCTCGGGACAACGCGGCTCACCAACTCGGGCATAAAGTAAACGCAAGTAATCGTAAATCTCAGTGGTGGTTCCTACGGTTGAACGTGGATTATGAGAGGTTGATTTTTGTTCAATAGAAATAGCCGGCGATAAACCTTCAATATGATCAACATCAGGCTTTTCCATTAACGATAAAAATTGACGAGCATAAGCTGAAAGCGACTCGACATAACGGCGTTGTCCTTCAGCGTAAAGCGTATCAAAGGCAAGAGAAGATTTTCCTGAGCCAGAAAGACCGGTAATAACCACGAGTTTATCTCGAGGTATTGTTAAACTAATGTCTTTGAGGTTGTGTGTGCGCGCCCCTCTGACTTCAATACTTTTCATGCGTTTTTTAACTCAATTAGCGATAAAATAGAGCCGACAAGTATGCCATAAATACAGCACTATAAAAACTAGTGCCAAAGGATAACGGCTTGTTTTCATTGTTGGGATTATGTTGTGCTTCTTTGCATGGTAAACTAATGGCAATTTTTCCGACGTCTTTATTTATTTTAGGTTTTAGCAACGTTATGAGTGTTTCAGGTTTAAACCGTATTGAGAAAATAGCCGCCATCACCTTAGCCAGTGTCTTTGGTGTGCGCATGTTAGGCTTATTCATGATATTGCCCGTTTTTGCCATTTATGGTGAGCAGCTTACGGGATATAGTCCTATGTGGTTAGGGTTAGCAATTGGCGCTTATGGCTTAACACAAGCGTTATTGCAGATACCTATGGGGATTCTTTCCGATAAGTTTGGCCGGAAACCCGTTATTCTTGCCGGTTTAGTGGTTTTTCTTATTGGTAGTATTGTCGCGGCAATGTCCGAGACTATATATGGTGTCGTGCTCGGGCGAGCAATTCAAGGTATGGGCGCTATTGCTAGCGCAGTACTCGCCTTAGCGGCCGATTTAAGTCGTGAAGAGCAGCGACCTAAAGTGATGGCAACCATTGGCATGTTTATCGGTTTATCCTTCACCCTTGCCATGATTTTAGGACCAATAGTAGCTGATGTTGTCGGGTTAAGTGGTTTATTTTGGTTTACCGGTCTGTTGACCATTTTAGCCATGGCTATGATCCAATTTATGGTACCTAACTCGGTGAATAAAGCTCCGCGTGGTGATCATGTCGCCTTGCCAGCACAAATAAGCCGTTTAATACGTCATCCACAGTTATCTCGATTAAATTGGGGCGTTTTCATTTTACATATGGCCTTAACCGCTTGTTTTGTTACCTTGCCGAAGCAGTTTGTTGCCAGTGGCTTGGCGCTGGAAAACCATTGGCAAATATACTTGCCGGCCTTACTAGGCTCTTTCTTTTTAATGGTGCCTTTTATGATTTTTGCCATTAAGAAACAAAAAGAAAAACCTATGTTTAGCGCTGCTATTGCGTTGTTAGCTTTTGCGCTATTTTTACTTTGGTTATTGCCCAGTGGCTTCTGGAGTCTAATACTGTCAGTGGTGTTGTTTTTTACCGCCTTTAACTATTTAGAAGCAACTATGCCGTCTATTTTATCCCGTATAGCGCCTGCTGGTGTTAAAGGAAGTGTTATGGGGGTTTATTCAAGTAGCCAGTTTTTAGGCGCGTTTGTTGGTGGTATTGTCGGTGGTTTTATTGCCAGTCAGTATGGTGAGCAAACTATTTTCTTAGTGATGGCTGTGGTCACTGTGATTTGGTTGTTATTAAGTTTTGGCATGCAGCCATTAAAAAAATCAAAAAGTTTTAGCTTTGCCACCAATATTACTGGTGAAGAAGAAGCCAAAAAAATGGCTGAACTATTAATTAATATGCCTGGCGTTATCGAAGCAACACTCGTTCATACTGAAGCGGTTGCTTATTTAAAAGTTGATGATAAAAAGGTTGATTTAATCGCGATTAAAGCCTTGCTACAAAGCTAGGTCAGCGAGAGAGTTTTTCCTTGCCTAAAGGCATTTTAACGGCCATTGAAATCCTTCATTTTGATTGGTAACGGCTATAGTCTAATCTCACCGAGCAAACTAGTAAAAGCACGCTAAACTAAGGTTTACCTTGTCCCTTAATTTAGCGAGTGACTATCATGTCTGATCATCACACTTACAAAAAAATTGAAATGGTTGGCTCATCTACAACCAGTATCGAAGATGCTATAGAAAATGCCTTGGCTGAGTGCCATAAAACAGTTAGCAATATGGATTGGTTTGAGGTCACAGAAACCCGAGGTCATATTGTCAATGGCGCGGTCGGCCATTATCAAGTCACATTAAAAATCGGTTTTAAAATAGTGTCTAGTTAACAGTAAGCCAAGCCAGTTTTATTTAACTTTGCTTTTCTCCGCTGAAGGAGGGATTTATTGAGCCTATTTGAGCGCAGTAATATAATCTTTTTTCTTATTAGCGCCGAGCGTAACTTCTATATCATCATCTTGTTGCTTGCCCAATAGTGCCATGCCCATAGGGGATTGTGCTGTTATGACGGTAATATTTTGTTGAGCTAGTTTACAGCGGAAGCCACCTGCGGCAGGACCGATAAAGAACCAGTGGTTCATTGCCGTATCTGCAGATAATTGTACTAAAGCGCCTAAGGCGATATAGCTATTGTGGTTGAATGCCTTGGTATCTAGTGCTTTATAGGCATCGATATCCTGTTGTAAGTCAATTACTCGCTTAGATTGCCCCTCAGCTAAGTAGCTAGCCTCTATCGCTAGGGTATCATATTGTGTTTCCGCGACACTTTGATCATTAACCGCAGCGGCATGTGCTACATTGGCGGCACCAATGGCTTGTTGAAGGTCTTGTGTTAATGCAGTAAGCACTAGGTCAATTAATTGTTTTTTATTGGGCATAAAATTTTATTCTATCGCTATTTTAAATGTTTTACTCAGTAGCTGTGTTACTACTTAAGCTGAACTATGGCTAATGGCTGTTTGATATTTAAGTAAAATAAACAGGTTATATTTTATGGAAAAATTAACAAGCAACTAAAATCATTAACTAGCCAATCAATGGCTCAATTTATTCGATTAGCAAGACCAAACGATTATCAATAGCGGGTTATTTATCGACGCTTTAACGCACAGAATCGAATAATGTCGGTGTGCTTACCCAGAGCTCAGCTTGCGTATTATAAGTGAATGTTATCTCCGTGATGTTATCATAACTTGTGTTTTTGTCTAAATGTCAGTAAATTAATGACTATACATCAACTGGTACGACCAATAGCAGAGCATAATTATGACAACAACTGCCTACCCACATTTATTAGCGCCACTAGACCTTGGCTTTACCCAATTAGCTAACCGTGTTCTGATGGGCTCCATGCACACCGGCCTAGAAGAAGAACGTGGCGGTTTTGCTAAATTAGCAGCCTTTTATCAAGCTAGGGCAAAAGGTGGCGTCGGTTTGATCGTTACCGGTGGCGTTAGCCCTAACTTACGCGGCCGAATAGCGCCTTTTGGCAGTGAGTTATGCCACTTTTGGCAAGTAAAAAAACACCTGCAAGTTACTGAAGCAGTTCATAAATACCCCACTAAAATTTGTTTGCAATTATTACATACCGGACGATACGCTTATCATCCTTTTGGTGTTGCGCCGAGCAAAATTAAATCACCCATTTCACCTTTTACTCCTAAAGCGATGTCGGTTAGGCAAATTAAATCTACCATTAAAGATTTTGCTTATGCCGCCAAGTTGGCCGCTAAAGCGGGCTACGATGGCGTTGAAATTATGGGCTCTGAAGGTTATTTAATTAACCAGTTTTCTTGTCTTAGAACCAATAAACGTGATGATGATTGGGGCGGCAGTATTGAAAACAGAATGCGCTTGGGCATTGAAACCATTAAAGCGGTGCGCGCCAAAGTGGGTGAAAACTTTATTATTATCTTTCGTTTATCTATGTTGGATTTAGTTGAAGGCGGTAATAGTTGGGCAGAAGTTGTCACTATGGCAAAAGCCGTTGAAAAAGCTGGCGCGACACTGATTAATACCGGTATCGGTTGGCATGAATCGCGTGTACCTACCATAGTAACCTCAGTACCTAGAGCAGCATTTACTTGGATTACTGAAAAAATGAAGCAGGAAGTTTCTATTCCGCTTATTACCACGAACCGAATTAATACGCCTGATGTTGCCGAGCGAGTGTTAGCGACAGGGCAGGCAGATATGGTCTCAATGGCGAGGCCTTTCCTTGCCGATGCCGATTTTGTTAATAAAGCGGCAGCGAATAAAGCCGATGAAATTAATACCTGTATTGGTTGTAACCAAGCGTGTTTAGATCATGTTTTTGCCCAAAAACGTGCTTCTTGTCTGGTAAATCCTATGGCGTGTTATGAAACGGAGCTTGTTATTGAAAAAGCGCCGCAAGTGAAAAAATTAGCCGTGATAGGTGCCGGGCCAGCAGGTTTAGCTTTTAGTGTTTATGCGGCTCAACGAGGTCATCAAGTTGAACTATTTGATAAAATGAGTGAAATTGGTGGCCAGTTCAATGTTGCTAAGCAAATTCCCGGTAAAGAAGAGTTCTTTGAGACCCTACGCTATTTTAACAAACAACTGAGTTTACACGGCGTTAAAGTACACCTTAATAGTGAGCAAAGTGCGGAAAATCTGCTAGCTGCAGGTTTTGATGAAGTGATACTGGCAACGGGTATTAAGCCACGAAAGCTCGACATCGAAGGTTTGACAGCTGGTTTTGCCAGCAAGAAAGTGCTTACCTATTTACAAGTACTACGTGATAAAATTGACGTTGGTAATAATGTCGCCATTATCGGCGCCGGTGGTATCGGCTTTGATGTGGCCACTTACTTGTCGGAAAAATCATTGACCAATGAACCGGATGCCTGGCTTAAAAATTGGGGGGTTGATAAAAGTTATCAACAAGGCGGAGCCTTATTAGACAAGAAGGATGTACCTAAACATACCCCAGAAAGGAAAATTACCCTGTTACAGCGTAAAACGACTAAAGTGGGTAAAGGCTTAGGTAAAACCTCAGGCTGGGTACATAGAGCCCATTTAGTTAAACAGGGTGTTACTATGGTTGCTGGCGCAAGTTATAAAGCCATTACCGATGAGGGCTTAGTGATTGAAGTTGATGGTAAGGAACAGTTATTGGCAGTTGATCATATAATTATCTGTGCCGGGCAGGAGTCGAATCGAGACTTGCAACAAGCACTTGTTGATGGTGGCATAACTGTGCACCTGATTGGCGGTGCTAATGTCGCTGTTGAGCTTGATGCAAAACGTGCGATACGCCAAGCGGCCGAATTAGCGGTGAAAATTTAACAACATTCCACACTTATCTACCGATGTCCTAGTGGTTAACCGAAGAAAAAGTCTATATTTCTTCGGTTTATTATTGATATACTGTCGCGAATTAATTCTTTTTTAGATAGAGCACAGTGCAAGAAATAATTGTCGATGGCGGTGATATTAAGTTTTTTACCAGCCCTAAAGAATATAAGCAGCAGTTGTTATTATTAATTACAGCTGCGCGTCAGCGTATTTTTATTACTGCTTTGTATTTACAAGATGATGACGCAGGTCGGGAAATCCTCCATGCGTTATACCAAGCGAAAGCAAACTTTCCCGAGCTAGAGATTAATATCTTTGTCGACTTTAACCGCGGTCAACGTGGCTTAATTGGTGAAAAAGCGAGCTTAGGTAATCGTGCCCTGTATTTACAGTTAGCGCATGACTACCCACAAACGATCAACATCTATGGTGTGGCGGTAAAGCGCAAAGAAATCTTTGGCGTTTTACACCTTAAAGGCATGGTCTTCGATGATCAGCTTTTTTATACCGGCGCAAGTATTAATGATATTTATTTGCACCAGGGCGAGCGATATCGTTTAGACCGCTACTGTACTATTAATAGTGTTGCATTAGCCGATAGTTTTTGTCATTACTTGAGCGCTACCTTTATTGATTCAAGCTTGGCGCCACTACTTAATCAAGCATACTTACCTGATGCCCCCGAGCAAAAGAAAAATCTTGCAAAATTAAAGGTGCTGTTAAGAAAGTCTCATTACATTGTTGCTCAGCAGCAAAATAATAGTCAGTCAAAACTTGTCAGTGATAAAACGTTTATTACGCCGTTAGTGGGCTTTGGTCGCCGTAAAAATCAGCTTAACCAAGCTACCCGTCATCTAGTACAAAACGCTCACGATAACATAGTACTTTACACACCTTATTTTAATCTACCGCATGCACTTGCCCGAGATGTTATCAAAGCATTAAAACGTGGTGTTAAAATCACTGTGGTAGTAGGGGATAAAACCGCCAATGATTTTTTTATCAGTAATGCGGACGACTTTAGCACTATCGGTATTATTCCTTATGTTTATGAAATGTTATTAAAACGTTTTGTTAAGCGCTACCAAAATTTTATTGATAAAGGTTTATTGAATATTCATTTGTGGAAAGATAAAGATAATAGTTTCCACCTTAAAGGTTTACGTGTTGATGATCGCTACCATTTAATTACCGGCAGTAATTTAAATCCGCGTGCATGGGCACTGGATTTAGAAAATGGCTTACTTATTGATGATGCCGGTCAGCAGCTTTTAGCAACTACTAATGATGAATTACTCGGTATTTTAGCAAATACTACTAAAATAGTGCATCATGCTGATATTGAATCCGTTGATGATTACCCGGATAAACCACAAAAACTGTTGAAAAAAATACGCATTGCCCAAATTGATAGGATTTTGAAGCGATTTTTGTAGAGCACCTCTTAGTTACTGTGAAACAAACGCCGTAAAAATGCTTGCCGGAAAAGTCGTTTTTATGGCTGAATAATCGCTTAAAACGATTTTTTTGCCTGCACCCTAATTTCAAAACTATTAATATTGGGGTTGTCACTTTGTGGCAAGGCAAAGTCGATATGGATAATGGGATGGTTACCGCCAGAATGTGGGGAATGCAAGCGCAGACCCAAGCCAACGGAGCCTAGCCAACCCTCCTCGATGTTTTTCACCGTTGACTCCCCGTACGTTCGACCGGTATCGACAAAAGCAACAGCGGCTAAATCAAAGAGTTTAAAGAGATTGATTTGTGGATAGTACCTAATTTCTGCTGTGGCTTTAATGCTACTTTTTCCATGTTGATATTGTAAAGGGAAACCACGTAAACCGGTATTACCGCCCATAGTCACTGGCTTATCTAAGTATTGATTTTTACTGGCTACATTGGTATTGCTTAAATAAAATCCCCAACGTTTATTGAGCTGATAAAAATACTCCGCTGTTAGCTTTACCAATAAACGACTATCCCTATGTTGATAAATATCATTTGCTAGTGCGAAGTCAAGTAATAGCAAAGCATTGTTATGTAGGTTAAAGCCTTTTTTTACCCGCATTTTCCAGACCGTCCATGCGGTGTTTTCTTTATTGCCATTACCTATACCTAGGCGAGAGTTAAGTTGCCAGCCATGGTTAAAGTCTTCTATTTGCGTGATCAAATGGACGTTGGTCAGTTTTCTAAAATCTTTTTCTATATATTCAAAAGCAAACCATGGATAGAGTAAATCTCTATCTTCAGGTACAACATTAGTGAGGGGCGGGACAGTTAAATCATTATGGTGCTCATTTGTTAGCGCTGAAAAAGTGTTTTTATCTTGTGTTATGCCGACACGGTATCGTAGTAAACGACTGTCACTGTTAAAGTTTAACCAGGCATAGTTGGCTACTTTAAAACTAATGTCATGGCGATAAATACTTTGGTCTTGGCCATTTTGAAAGAGGGTATCGTTACGCGACTCTTCATTAAAGCCTAAGTTATAAGCGGTTTTGGTATGAAAACCGGCAAACATTTTATGCAGAAATATACTATGTTGTTGACCATCATCATTATCGGCAAACCATAACTTAACCTCGGTGTTTTGTTTTTGAAAAAGAGGGATGCTAGCTGATAACTTGTAGCCTGAGCGCTGAGTATTGCGGTACGCTTCTATTTCAGTGTCTATACCTAGGCCGAGCAGATTACTTTCTTTAATGCCAAAACTGTAGGTGTTTACGCCACCTTTACGGCCAAAACTTACCGTTGGCATTAGTGACCAGTTATCCCAAGTAGTAATGGTGATATTTTCTATACCATCATCACTGCTAACGTTGGCATCTCTGAGGTATCTTCTACTGCGTAAATGGCGTTCAAGCTCTGCCATATCAGCAACGGTTTTTATGCATTTATTGATAAAAAAGGAGGCTTCGTTTTCTAGGGTGACAATTTTGGTATCAATGTGAATAGCATTGGCCCAGCGATGTAAAAAAGTAATGCCATCTTCGTTTTCATCAAAGATTGTTTGTGGTTTAAACCTTATTTTTGGCTGATTGCTATTGCAGAGGATAGCTTCGTTTACGGCCTCTATCGCTGATTTTTCGGCGGCCTGTTTACTGACTGAATAATTAGGTGAGGCAGTGGCAGAGCTTGAATTGAGCTTTACTTGTGTAGCCGTTTGTTTAGCTGCTTGCTCACCTACTTGCTCGGCGGCAGAGACCGCACCACACAAAGCAGCAGTCAGTAAGCCGGCCACGAATAATGACGGTAGGCTAGTTATTACATTATCTCGCCAAACACATGGAAATTTTTCTACGGGGGCTGGCGATATGACATGAGGTTTTTTTATTTTTGTTATAGCTGCTAATAAAAACTGCATCGCGTACCTGAGTTAAGGCTAGAGTTAAATGAGTGATATTTAAAACTATTACTTATTTAACTATAGCCTTAACTAGTCAATTAACCGTTTTTATTTAGTGTTTTGCTCGTTTAATACTATCAATTTTCTTGATTTTAGCGTCGTTAACCATTGCTCTTACTTGCTCTAATAGTAACTTGGCATCATAAACAATACCGTCTTTTATGGTGTAATTTATACCACCCGCGCGGATTGGCTTATTATTTTCATCTAGACGAAAATGTCCGGTGCCATAAAGCACTTTAAAATTACGCAATGGGTTTTCGGCTACTATCACCAAATCTGCTTTTTTACCAACACGGATAGAGCCAATTTCATCCGCCATACCAAGTGCTTCTGCGCCATTGATAGTGGCAGCTTGAATAACTTCTAAGGCATTAAAACCGGCTTCTCTAAGTAGCTCTAATTCTCGAATATAACTAAAACCATAAATTTTAAAGATATAGCCTGAGTCTGAGCCTACGGTTACTCGACCACCATGGTTTTTATAATCGTTAACAAAACTCATCCATAGTTGGTAATTTTTCTTCCACGCTATTTCATCATCAGTGGTCCAATCAAACCAATACGAGCCATGAGCATTACGGTTAGGTTGGAAAAATTCCCATAAGGTTGGCAGAGTATATTCTTTATGCCAGTCGGCATTCATATCCCGCATTAAATCGCGATTGGCTTCATAAATGGTAAAGGTGGGGTTTAAGGTGAAATCTAAACTGAGTAATTCATCACGCACGCTTAACCATTTTTCGCTATTTTTTTTTGCTGCCTGTTGCCATAACCGACCAGCCTCAGCAAACCTATGTTGTTCATTATTATAATTGTAATCTGGCGAGTAATTTTGAATTTGCTGATGTTCAAATAATGCTTCCGGAAGACCGTACCAATGCTCCATTGATGTCAAGCCTAAGCGGGCTGAATCAAGTACATTCATATTGGTGACGTCAAGTTGCGCATGATGCATCATGCTGGCTAAACCCTGTTTTTTCGCTTCGCTAAGTGCTGCTGTCATTATCTCGGGTGTTGCGCCAAAGAACTTAATTCCTTTAGCGCCTTTTTTAGCAATAGACTTAACCCATTGCTGCGCTTGTTTTACTGTCGTTATCGTTTCATCTAAACCTAAGCCAAAGCCAAAGTAGGGCATAATACGTGGCGCAGCTATAGTGTTTTCTTCACTGCGCTTGACATGATCCATAACCCACTCAATACCATTAAAACTGCCTGGCTCTCGTACTGTGGTAATACCGTGAGCTAGCCATAACTTAAAGACATACTCAGCCGGAATATTATCGGCACTACCACCAATATGGCCATGCATGTCAATAAAACCAGGCAGTACATATTGACCCTCAATATTAAGTTCTATATCACCTGGACGAGCTATGGGGCGACGTGTTGGCGCAATGGGCATACCTGGGTTGCCAACATTGACTATTTTTACAATGCGATCATTTTCAATGACAATATCCATGGGGCCACGCGCGGGTGCACCTTCGCCATTAATAATAATGCCGCCCCGAAGAATAAGTCGTTTATAAGGACCTTTACCTGTGGTTCGTTCAGGGGCCTTGGCATCAGCAGATGCTAAGACTGGCGTAGCAGTGGTTATATTTACTATTAATGTAAACGCTAGGTAAGCACAAAAATAGCTAAGTAAGGCTAACGACTTATTCATGTATTTATCTCTAATATTGATGAAATTGCTAATGATAGTTAAGATACTTTATCTTATAAAATATAGTATCTTATAAGATAAAGTAATATAGCTGTAGGTAAATGACTTGCAGCTAAGCTAAAAATGATAAAAGGTTAAGTATGTTCAGTGAAAAAATGATGCCACACTTTAGTGATACCGATGCTTTAGGCCATATAAATAATACTAAACCACCCGTTTGGTTTGAAGGCGCACGAGCGGCTATTTTTAAGTTTTTTACCCCCGATTTGGATCCAAAAAAATGGCAACTTATCATTGCTAAAATTGAAGTGTCTTATCATGGTCAGTTATTTTATGGTCAAGAAATTGAGATAAAAACTTACATTAGCCGCATTGGTGGTGCCTCATTTGATGTTTATCAAGAGCTATGGCAACACGGTGAAAAATGCGTCTCGGGTACTGCTACTATGATAAATTATGATTATAAAGCGCAACGTTCGAAAAAAATCACCGATGACATTCGAGCACAACTGGCCGAACACCTCATTGAAAATAAGGCCGCTTGAGCGAAAATTTTTTAGCTTGTTAGGGGCAATCTTGCATGCTTTGCTATTAATTCTTTGCGATAACAATTAATTAGTGTTGAAAATCATCGTTGTTATTATAGGTGACTGCTGCTAAGCAATAGTCTTGAATATTTCTATAGCGAATTTAAATTAAATAAATGTGCTTTTTAACAAAAAGCACTCGAATTTGATCGCCGCTCACTATAGAATTACTCCCCTTAAACTAAATCTCAAAGACAAACTTTCTTTCTATTTAAATAGGTAAAGAAACAGCGACTGTCTTAATAGCTCAATCAATAGGATATTTTCATGGCGGGTGTAAATAAAGTAATCATAGTAGGTAACTTAGGTAAAGATCCTGAGGTCCGTTTTATGCCAAATGGCAGCGCAGTAGCAAATATTACTGTAGCAACGTCAGACTCATGGAAAGATAAACAAACTGGTGAGCAGAAAGAAAAAACTGAATGGCATCGTGTTGTTATTTTTGGCAAACTAGCTGAAATTGCCGGTGAGTACCTTAAAAAAGGTTCAAAAGTATACCTTGAAGGTTCATTACAAACACGTAAATGGACCAATCAACAAGGTCAAGAGCAATATACCACTGAAATCGTCCTACAAGGCTTTAACGGGGTAATGCAAATGTTAGATGGTAAATCGTCTCAAGGGCAGAGCGGTGGTTTCTCTAATCAAGGGCAGCAGCAACAAGCACCACAACAAGATGGTTTCTCTAATCAAGAGCAGCAAGCACCAGCACAACAAGGTGGTTTCGCTAATCAAGGCCAGCAGCAACAAGCACCAGCACAACAAGGTGGCTTCGCTAATCAAGGGCAACAACAACAAGCACCAGCACAGCAAGGTGGCTTCTCTAACCAAGGTCAGCAACAAAAATCGCCTGCTCAACAAGGTGGCTTTGCTAAACAAGAGCAGCAGCAAGCTCCGAAAGTGAATCCACAAGAACCATCAATTGATTTTGATGACGATATTCCGTTCTAATTGCTGATACAAAATATTTTTGTTAAGTTAGTATGGTAAATACATCATAATTTATCCTTATTAATTAATACTATAAGTAAAATATAAAGCCTCTATTTAATGTTAAGTTAATAGAGGCTTTTTTGTGTCTATATTTTTGTGCTTATAATATGTATAGGAAGATAAAAATATTGTTGCTAGCATTTTTTTGTTGCACAAATAAAGTTTTAATACGGAATAGCCGTGCTTAACTCACCATATGCAAGTTATCTAGTCACGAGCCTACTAAAGACTTGGATAAAAAAATGAGGCAGTATCGAATCACGCTAGTCATTATGTTAGAGGTAATAACTAGCTGCCCTTCGTATAACGCCAATGATATGGATTGGGGGTCTCTACCAGGAAGCAATAAGTCCTGATTACGAAGAGTGTCGAGCTTTAGTGCTTTACTCTTTGTCTGAATGATTTTTATTCAAAAAAGTACTGAATGAACTTTTTAAATTATTGGGAACTAAGTCATGAAAGAATTTATCCAGTACTTACCTAAGGTTGAACTCCATCTTCATATTGAAGGCACCCTTGAGCCTGAACTTATGCTTGCGCTTGCCAAACGTAATAATATTGATATTCCGTTCAATTCAATTGCTGAGGTGAGAGATGCCTATAATTTTCACAACCTACAATCCTTTTTAGACATTTACTTCCAAGGAGCCGATGTACTTATCAAGGAGCAAGATTTTTTTGAGCTAACCTGGGCCTACTTACTGCGCTGCCAAGCAGATAATGTTGTCCATACTGAAATATTCTTTGATCCACAAGCACATACGCAGCGTGGTATTTGTTTTGACACTGTGGTTAACGGTATTCATCGAGCACTGATAAAAGGCACTACTGAGCTAGGTATTAGCAGCAAATTAATTATGTGTTTCTTACGGCATTTGGATGAAGAGTCAGCATTTAAAACCTTAGCACAGGCACAAGATCATCAAGATAAAATTATAGCTGTCGGCTTGGATTCAACTGAGTTGGGTCACCCAGCAGCTAAATTTGAGCAAGTATTTAAACAAGCCATTAAGCAAGGTTTTTTAACGGTCGCCCATGCGGGAGAGGAAGGTCCGGCAAGTAATATCCATGAGGCATTGCGCTTATTACATATTACTCGCATTGACCATGGTGTTCGCTGCACTGACGATGAAGAGCTAGTGCAGCAGTTGGTTAGTGAGCGCATTCCACTTACCGTTTGTCCACTCTCTAATATTAAGCTAAAAGTATTTGAGCGTATGGAACAACACAATATAGTTGCGCTGTTGCGCAAGGGCGTTTGTGTAACGATTAATTCTGACGATCCAGCCTATTTTGGTGGTTATATGACGGATAACTTTTTGGCGGTAAATCAAGCATTGCCGATGAATAAAACTGAAATTGCTCAATTTACTTTTAATGCCATCGCAGCGAGCTTTATCTCGAAAAGCGAAAAACAGCGATTAACAATAGTGACACAAAGATATTTAGAGCAGAATAACTAGTCTCTGGTTAAATAGCGGCAATTCTTTCTTTGATTGTAAACAAAGCAGCCTTTTTGAGATGATTTTTGCTTGCTATATCATGTCTGCTTTGTGGCTTATTTCTTTTCTCATCTACCAATATTCAGGGTGAATTCTAAATACCTATAGCACTTTTAACTTTTATTTTTTACTACAATCCAAGGTGTTGGCACTAAAGTACCATATTTAGCAATAAGGCAATACGCCATGATGGCAACATAATACCGCCATATAAGTTAACTGTTATGTTGCCCTTGATTAGGAAAATATCTTCGATTGCTCTGCTCTTTATTAGCACGGCTGCTCTAGCCACAGCTCAGCCGCTTGAAGACTCGCCACCGCGAGATAACTTTCAGCCGTTAACACATTTTGGTGATAACCCCGGTAATCTAACGGCAAGTTACTTATCGCCATCAAAACAGGCTAAATCCCTGGTGGTACTTTTACACGGCTGCGTGCAAAAGGGCGAAACTCTAGCTAAGCAAAGTGGCTTTGTCGCACTTGCTAGGCAACATAACTTTACCTTGTTGCTACCACAGCAAAGTAAAAAAAACAATGTAAAGTCTTGTTTTAATTGGTTCTCAGAGCAAGATATCACTAAAGATCAAGGGGAAGTGCTGTCGATTAAAAACATGATCAACACAGTAAAAGCGCAAGAAAACATAGAACAGGTTTATATTGCCGGCCTTTCTGCAGGCGGCGCTATGACCAGTGCGCTGTTAACCCACTATCCTAAACTATTTTCGGCTGGCGCCGTTATTGCCGGCCTACCTTACCCTTGCGCTAATGATCTCGCTAAAGCGATTTCCTGTATGCGAAATGGTCCATCTCAGTCTGCAATAGAGCTAGTTAGTATAGCAAAGCAGGGTAATGCAGCCATTAAAAAATGGCCTAGGCTTATTGTTATCACTGGCAGTAACGACAAAGTCGTTAACCCGAAGAACTCCCATCGCTTGGCTTTGCAGTGGTCAAAGCTGTCAGAAAACTTGCTGGCAGCAAGTAAAACTTCATCAGTAGATTATAAAGTAACGCTTTGGCAAGATGAGGAAGAACGGCCGCAAGTGAAGTTAGTTGAAATTAATGATCTTGGGCATGGTTTAACAGTCAATTCATCACTTAAAAATAGAGATGCGAGTGCGCCTTTTTTGTTTGAATCTTCACTCGATAGTGCCAGTAACATCATCGAATTTTGGCAATTAATAGATAAAACTTAATAATATTCAATAACTAAGCTCTATGGTACTATAGTACAAATTAACTTTGTCTAATTTTGTTATAGAGTTTTAATATCAGTAAAAAACATCACAACAATATAAAAACAACTGATTCAATATAATTATAATAAGGCACTAATATGAAACGCTATAACAAGAAATTAAGTTACCTCGCTTTAGCCATTGCCAGCGCGTTAACCTCAAACATTACCCTTGCAGCCGAGGCGAATGAGTCATCAAGCGCTGAAAATAACTCTGGTCTCGAACGTATCGAAGTTACCGCACGTAAAACGGCGGAAACTCTGCAAAATGTACCGGTGGCAGTAACCTCAATTGGTGCTGAGCAGCTTGCGCAAAATGGCATTAGTGTTATGACTGAAGTTCAGCAATTCTCGCCAAATACTACCTTACAAAGTAGCCGTGGCACTAACTCGACATTAACTGCATTTATTCGTGGTGTCGGTCAAGAGGATCCTCTTTGGGGTTATGAGCCCGGTGTTGGTATTTATGTTGACGATGTTTATATTGCCCGTCCACAAGGCGCAGTGCTAGATATTATTGATGTTGAGCGTATTGAAGTATTACGTGGCCCACAAGGTAGCTTGTACGGTAAAAACACCATAGGTGGCGCTATTAAATACGTTACCAAAAAAATGTCAGGTGATAGGGAGTTTGACTTAACGGCAACCTTTGGTAACTACGGCCGTCAAGATTATAAAGTGGCCGGTAAAATCCCTGTTATTGAGAACAAACTTTATCTTGGTTTTGCTTTAGCCAGTTTATCACGTGATGGTTATGGTGAATTTCTTGAAACATCATTAGCTAATCAAGATACTGAAAATTATAATAAAGATGTTTTTGCTGGCCGTGTTACGGTGGAGTTTACCCCGACTGATGATTGGTTCTTCCGTTTTAACTACGACAATACTAAAGATGAATCGAATGCAAAAGGTGGTTACCGTTTATTACCTAGTATGTTAACGGATGCGCCGGTACCTGATAGCGTTTATGATTCATACACAAGTTTACCAACAGAAAATTTAGTTGAAAATGAAGGTTGGAGCTTAACGGCTGAATATTTTATTAATGATTTTTGGTCAGTAAAATCAGTAACGGCAGCGCGAAAAAATTATTCACCAACCAATATTGATTTTGATAATACGCCATTACAAATTTTTGATGTACCTGCAGTCTATGATGATGAGCAGTTTTCACAAGAATTTCAGCTAAATTACGATGGTGAGAATTTAACATTTGTTTCTGGTTTATATTATTTTGATTCCGAGTCTTGTGGTCATTACGACGCCATTATATTTCAATCGATGACTATTGATCAAAGTGGCTGTAATAACAGTGAAAGTTATGCTGTATATGGACAAGGCTCTTATAATGTAACCGAAAAATTATCCTTTACCTTAGGCGCTCGTTTTACTGAAGAAGAGAAAAGTGCCAATGTGACTAAAGATATTTATGGCTCGATAGAATATCCAATATCAGGATGGATACCCGGTTATACCCGCGGTAATTTAGCACAGACTGAAGTATTAAATGGTAATAAAACATGGTCACGCTTTACCCCTAAAGTGGGAGCTGAATATCAAATTGATGACGATATGATGGTATTTGTCAGTTATTCACAAGGTTTCAAATCAGGTACTTTTAATCCGCGTGCATCTACTAATGAACCAGCGGTTAACCCTGAAATAGTAGATTCAGTTGAGTTGGGTATTAAAAGTGAATGGTTTGATCAGTTACGCGTTAATGCAACTATTTTTGCCTTAGAGCATAAAGATCGTCAGTATAAAAGTGTCGCGCCAAATGATGATCCTACCATCTTAGATTCACGCTTAGGTAACATTGGTCAATCTGAAGCGATAGGTTTAGAGCTTGAAATGCATTATGCAGCGACAGAATCACTAAATTTTAATTTGGCCTTTGGTTACATTGATAGTGAATTTACTGAAGTATTGAGCTGGAATGGTGAAGGTTATGATGATATCTCTGATATTTATACCGTAGCCAATACACCTGATATGACAGCTAATTTTGGTGTTTCTTACAATATTGAAAGTTCTGTCGGCTCTTTCGTGGTAAATAGTAATTATTACTACCGCGGAGATTATGCCTTGGTGGAAATTGATAATCGATTGACTCAAGAAGCTTATGGCTTACTAAACCTTGGCATAAATTGGTACAGCAATGACGGTGATTGGACAGCAGCACTGCATTGGAAAAACATTACCGATGAAGAGTATATGGTTGGTGCCTATGACTTTACTGGTGGGCAAGATGATGATGGTAACTGGTTACCAGGTTTTGGTGGTGATACTACCTTAATCGCTTATTATGGTGACCCATCAACAGTTTCACTCACGATAGGTTACCAGTTCTAACTTTAGCCATAGCTAATTTAGCAATCATATATTAAAAAATAGCTGGCACTTGTCAGCTCTTTTTTTCATACTAGCTTATACCATTCCGTATAAAGAAGTGACCACTTAGAACGGCATGGGCGACATTAGAACAATCAAAATATGCGTAGCTATAGTTATATCTACATCAAGCATATTTTGCGAAGTTATCATGATGCTCCATGTGTTCCCGAAGGGCGAGTTTTAAAGGCTTATATACTGAGTTATTGATTTTGATAAGGGAAATAAACATTACAATCAATGCATTGCCTATAAGCCTTTAAATTCTTGCTAAGCGATCACTTTCTTATACGGATTGGTATTAAATACTCATAAGGAGATTTTATGCCACAAGCCAAAGTAATTATTGCCGATGATCATCCATTATTTCGTACCGCACTTAAACACGCCATAACTGAATGTATTGATGATGCCGCTACCTTAGAAGCAGACAACTTTAGTGAATTATTAACCGCTATTGAAGAAAATCCAAGCTTAGAAATTGTCTTTCTCGATTTACATATGCCGGGTAATAATGGCTTTACTGGCTTAACCCAGCTGCAAAATCATTATCCTGATCTAGTGGTGATTATGGTTTCTTCTGATGATAATGATCAAACCATGCAAAAAGCCATTAATTTTGGTGCCGCGGCATTTATTCCTAAATCGGCTGATTTAACCACTATCGAAAGAGCGATAGATACGGTCTTAGCGGGTGATATCTGGTTACCTGAATTAATAGAAAAAAATGAAAATCAGCAAATAGCGCTGGCCAATCAGCGTTTAGCTAAACAAATGGCGCAATTAACGCCACAACAATATGTCGTGCTTACTCAAGTAGCCGATGGTCAGCTCAATAAACAAATTGCTTATGATCTCAATATCAAAGAAACCACGGTAAAAAAACATGTATCTGCTATTTTAGAAAAGCTTGAAGTTAATAACCGCACCTTAGCAGGGCTAGCGTATCAGAAATTAATGTTGGCACCAGTGGAAAATTCAACTAATCACTAAAATTTTAGTGCTCTTATGCGAGCTAATATAGCCACTTTAAATTTTATTTTATTAAGCTGCAAGGCGGGATGTTTGCATTGAATAAAGTGATAAAGTTTGGGTGTTGCTCTAAAAATATTTTACTAAAATATACGCCCATGTTTTTTTTACCCACTTCGACACTTAAATATTCATCCATAGATCTGTTTTGGTTTTTGACCATAAGGGCAAAAACTAACGAATTCTCTAATACCGCATCCATTCGACCCGCATCGAGCATTCTCATTAATACGGTTTCACTGAGGTGTTCTGCACCAATATTATAGTTATTTATTTTTAAATAATTCATCGCATTAGAGCTAAACCTAGCACCAACGGTAAAACTTTCCTTTATATAGTCCATGGAATATAGCTGCAATTGTGCTGGGAAGTGTTTTTTTAAAAAATAGAACTTACGTATTTGCGGGATAAAGACCGATGAGAGCTGTGCATAGCGGTCTCTTTTATCACTTTGAGAGGCTGAGAAAAAACCATCTAAGGCGCCAGACTTAGTTAACGCTTGCGCGCGAGACCAAGGCAGTTTGTTTATTTCATAGGGCTGTTTAATGCGTGCCATCACACAGTCCAAAGCTTCAACAGCAATGCCTGCAGCCCCCGATTTTAAGTCAAGGTGATATGGCGGCCATGCCACCTTGGTGCCTAATTTCACGGTATAAGATGAATCAGCCGGAACAGCAGGACAAATGAGCAAATAGAGCAATAATAAAAATAAAATTTTTAAAGATGCCACGGGTAAAAACCCCTCAAATAACTGTCATGATCATATTAAAGTTTACTGCCTAATCTGTGTTTAGCAAGGTAGCTGAACTCAGTTCGGTTAAGATATTTTGACTAGCAGACTATGACAATTGTTTAGCATTTTAAAGTTAAGCCGTGGTGGAAATTCATGGCTATAGGCGGTCTGCTAAAGCTAGCATTGAATAATCGATAAATAAAAAGGCCAAGCGAGTGCTTGGCCTTATAAGTTCTGAGAGTGTCTACCGTTAAAAATCTACAATACTGCTTATACCCGCTGAAACATTAACTGTTTGTAAGTTACCTTCAGTTGAGGGAATCGTTAATCGCTCATATTGAATGTTGTTATCACTTAGTGCATCACATCTTAATGCCACGGTATAAGCACCTTCAGGCACAAAACCTATGCTGTAAGTACCTTTAACATCAACAGTACCACTAACATCTACATTAGTTGCTGCTAGTGGTGCTAGTGCGCTAGATACTTTATCTTCAAAAAGCTCATCGTCACTATCAAAAAACTCATCACTGCTATCAAAAAGATCGGCTAAGTTTACTGACTCTGTTAGTGTGCCATCATACAAATAAACCATACAAGCACCTAAATTAGTGTTAACAGCAGAAACTGTACCTGAAATATCACCATATAAACTGACGATGCGTACGCCATGGGGCTTAATGATATAGCCATTTTTCGCTGGATCATTACCGCGTAAAACTAAAGATTGGGTCAGGTCGAATTCGATAGTATAAGCCGGTTTATCATCAACTTGTACGGCATCACTATGAACAGTAAATTCACCCAGTCTTAAACGAGAGCTAGGGATTTTAATATCATATTTTTCGCCATTGCTTTTTAATACCACATAAGAGCCAGCATCATCCACGTTTAATTCCATGGTATAAACACCATTTTTTAAACTTATGCCTTGCGCCTCATCAATAATTTTAATTTGCCGTGTACCAGTAAAATCGAGTAAATTTACCTGAATGCTATCAACCGACGCACCTTTATAGGTAAATTCTTCTATCAATATTTCTTGTTTACCATTACTTTCATCTGTATTGATTACTTTAATACTATCTATTTTAATCATGACTATTTCAGCGTCATCTACGGGCGCATCGCTAAGCCCTAAAGAAAACTTTGCTTGTTCTTTATTGTCTGAATTACAAGCAGTTAAAAATAGAGATAAGCAGGCAAGTATGGCAATCGCGTGTTTATTTAACATATTAAGAGTCCTAAAAATTTTTATCGTGAAACAACTTTTCATTACAGTTAAGTAATTTATACCAATATCCATTAACTTAGCTGCCAAAGTGCCAGTTTAAAAAGCTTATACGCGGCGTTATTGATTTTGATAAGGACGCTACACGCATGTAGCTTATTTAGAGAATGCAGGAGCTATTCTCTTGAATAACCATGTTCTATATCAATGCATTGCCTCTAAGACTTTTAATTCTCACTGATTGGCAGAAACTTATTGGAATTGGTGTTAGTCAATTTGTTTAATAATAGCACTGTCTATTAAAATGCGCGAAAGATGTTATATGAGTTACTTGCTTAAGTTGCTCTTATTTACCGCTAAACAGTTTACTAAAGGGTAATCATTTGCCTGATTAAGCGTTTTAACGCCAGCGATTTCACTGGCTTTCGCAAGAATAGAAAATTCGCATCGCTGGTGTGTTGTCTAACTTGCTCAGAAGGATCGGCAGAGCATATAGCACAAGGGCTTTGCCACTTTTTACTCTGTAATAACTTGCTTACCAAATCAACACCATTGGCATCGTGGTCGAGATGATAATCAGCAATAATAAAGTGAGGAGCTTGCGACATGTCCTTAACAACCTTGCTAAGTGACTCTTCATCTTTAGCGGTATAGACCAAACAGCCCCACTCAGTTAATTGTGAGGATATGGCCGTTAGCATCAGGGTATCATTATCGATAACCAATACCAGCATATTGGCAAAGTCTGTGTTAGTAACGTCTGTTTTTTTACGGCTAATTGTTGATATTTCACTGTCTGCATTAATGGAACTAAGCGGCACTCGAGGCACTTCAATCATAAAGCAAGTACCTTTGCCTAGGGTCGATTTAACTGATATTTTCAACCCCAGTAAGACCGCCATACGTTCGGCAATGGCTAAACCTAAGCCAAGCCCTGGTATTTCACGATTTTGTTCTAAACGCTCAAACTCTTGAAAAATAGTTTGTTGTTTGTCTGCCGCTATACCGGGACCGTTATCCCACACTTCAAGGCGAAGCATGTCTTTTTTATGGCGAACACCTAATACAATTTTGTTAGTGATACCGGATTTTTCACCGATTTTATCACGGCAATAATAGACGGCATTTGATAAAAAATTTTGTATTATGCGGCGCAACATACGCTTATCGGAATTTACCCAAGTAGAGCTAGCTTGATAGCTAAAATTAATATCATCTTGCTCGGCTAAAACAGTGAATTCGTTCTTTAGCGGGATCAACAGGTCATCTAAAGCAAAGTGGCTTTTCTCAATATTTTCTGAGTTATTATCAAGTCGTGATATTTCGACTAGATCAGAAAGCAGTGCTTCCACAACATTGAGAGAATCGTCAATATTATTGGCCAATTGTATTAATTCGTCAGTTTTGACTTTCTTTTTTAGCATGGAAGTAAATAATGACAAAGCATTAAATGGCTGCATTAAATCATGGCTGGCAGCCGCTAAAAAACGGGTTTTACTGCTATTTGCTGCCTCCGCTTCTGCTTTGGCGTGTCTTAGCTCTTGGGTTCTTTCTTCAACACGCTTCTCTAAACTTTCGTTGGCTTTTTGTAAGGCTTTTTCTGCTTCAATATGGGCGGTTATATCAGAAAAAGTACTAACAAAGCCACCACCTGGCATTGATTGCCCTCTAATTTCTAAGACTATGCCATTGGGCATGGTACGTTGAAAACTATGGTTATGACCCATGCGCATATGCTCAATACGCCGAGCAATTAACTCTTCACTTTCGGCAGCAGAGCCTGCATTAGTTTTCATTCCAGTTCCAGTAATGATGCCTTTAGCAATGTTATAGCGCAGAAGTTCTGCCACAGATTTCCCCGCTGTGACAAAACCATCAGGGTAATCAAGTAATTGAATATAGCGTTGGTTCCACGCGACCAAGCGCATATCCGCATCGATAACACTAATGCCTTGTTCAATATTTTCCACACCGGATTGCAGTAATTCACGGTTAAAGCGGAATATTTGGTTAGCTTCATCAACAATGCTAACGACATCTTCTAAAGGCATTTCTTGTGAGGTTGAGGCCGCTTTCATGACCATGCGAGTTGACGCAGAGCCAAGTACCCCGGAAAGTTGCAAGCGAGTATATTCAATAATTTTATGGTTTTTACTTTTACTTTTACTATTACTGTTCTTATTGGCATTTAGGTCACTTTTAGCAAAACCAACTAAGGCCTCACCTGCGGATTTATCAATAAAGCGTACTAATAAACTGTATAAGTCATCGAGGGATAAGTGCCGTTCAAACTGATGTTGGCTTTTATTGACAAAATACTCGGCTTGTAACTTTTCGCCCACACTGCGCTTGCTTACCAAGGAAACGATAACGTAGCAAATAAGGTTAAACAACAAGCTGTAAAAAACCCCATGACTTGTGCTATCTAAAAAATCAACACCAAAAAGGGCGGTCGGTTTTAACCAAGTGATATGCCATAAGCCGGTTTCAAGCCATGGGCTAGTTGGCATTAATGCTGGCAGTAATAAGGTATAGAGCCAAACTAAACTACCAACAATTAAGCCGGTTAATGCCGCTTTTGCATTGGCTTTACGCCAATACAAGGCACCGATTGTCGCTGGTGCAAACTGAGATAGTAAAACAAACGATAACAAGCCTATGGTGGCAAGGTGGTTTTGCTGAGCAATGATACGCTCGAAAATGAACGCCAGCAGTAAGATTATGGCGATGGAACCACGGCGTAAGTTAAGTAATAGCCCAGATAATTGCTGGTTTTTTTTGGTATTAAATAAGCGAAATTTTAATACTAAGGGCGTTAACACTTCGGTTGCCACCATAGTACTTAATACAATGGCTGCTACTATTACCATGCTAGTTGCCGCCGCTAAGCCGCCAATATATACCGTGATACCTAACCAAGCTTGTTGATAAAACAGCGGTATGGTTAAGACATAAGTATCGGCATCGACACTACCGCCAGGAAAGGTTAACTGGCCAGCAATGGCTATGGGTAAAATAAAAACATTAATTAATAGCAGGTACAAAGGAAACAACCAACGGGCTGTTTTTAACTCTTGTTGATGGTGGTTTTCAATCATCATCATATGAAACTGTTGCGGTAAAATAAAGATAGTAATTGCCCCTAATACCGCATGGGCGATAGCAAGGTAGGCTGAATTTGTACCGGTAATTGAGCTAATGTTCTTACCCTGAGTCAGTAGGTCGCTAAAGCCATCAAAAATAAAGAAAGTGGCAAAAACACCTACTGCCGTTAAGGCAAATAATTTAATAATTGAGCTAAAAGCGATTGCAAGTACTAAGCCTTGATTTTGCTTGTTAGCGGCTATTTGACGCGTACCAAATAAAATACTGAAGAAGATAAGTACGATAGTGACGACAAAGGCGGTGCTAATGCCTGACTGATAAGTACCAGTTAATAAATCAAAGCTGGTACTGATGGCGCGAAGTTGTAGCGCGATATAAGGGATAATGCCTATTAGCGCTACTATGGTAACCAGAGCGGCTACTTTTGGCGAACGATCGTAGCGAAAGGCGATAAAATCGGCAATGGAGGTTAAATTTTGCTGCTTAACAATCAGCAGGATTTTATGCAGCATTGGCCAAGCCAACACTAAACAAAGAATGGAGCCAATATAAATAGGCGCCAGCCAAGCCCCCGTCGTCGCTGCTTGTCCGACCGTACCGTAAAACGCCCATGAGCTACAACTAACGCCTAGCGATAAGCTATAAACCCAAGGTTTGCAGCTCCAATTTTCAGGCGATTGCTTTTGTCCCCAATGGGCAACCATAAAGAGCAGTGCTAAATAGGCAATGGAAAGTAGGGTGATAAGCCAAGTATCGAGTGAAAGCCAAACTAACAAATGCTGTGCCTTTTATTGTGGTCAAAGAGCATGGTAAATCAGTGCTAAAAGTTACAGATGAAAATAATATTATGGTTAGCTTACCATGCCCTATATTACGGGGTAGTGAACTAAGGTAGTAGTTATTTAGCGATAATCATACGTTAACCTAGAGATAAATATTTCATCGATTAGAAACTATCATATATGAAAATAAGTAACAAATACTTGGTTGAAGCCATTGTGTTTATTAGCTATGTACTCTTTGCTATGGCTTGGGTCGGCGGCACGGCAAGTATGGGGCAAATTATGTCTGCTATGCAGGTTGATAGTTTAGCCTCGGCGAGCCTTATTAGTGGCGCGGTCACCTTGGCGAAAATTGTCGGCACTTTTGGCGCGGCCTGGGTTGCGCTCAAATTTGGTATTAAATATGCTTTTTTTATTGCTAGCCTGTTTATTGTTATTGGTTTATTAACGCCATTCGCCCCTAACTACGAGCTATTACTACTCAGTCGTTTTCTTATGGGCTTAGGTGGCGCCTTTATGATTGTATATTTTAACCCAATTGTTATGCATTGGTTTACCCCAGATGAGCGGCCAGTTATTAACGGCCTTAATGCTGTAGCTTTTAATATAGGTACCGGCATTGTGTTATGGAAAATGACGGAAATCAATCAATTTACCGGTGATTGGAAAGTCAGCTTGATTAGTTTTTCTATTGCCAGTTTATTACTCAGTTTTGCTTGGTTATTGGTAAAATTTGAAGATGAAAGTACAGAGCAAAGCCAAGATGGTAAGGCCGTGGTCCATTACAGTTATATGGATGGCCTTAAAGATAAATTTAATTGGGCTTATGGTTTAACCTACTCTGGGCTATTAGCGTTTTATATTTGCCTTTTTACCTTTTATCCTAAAGCCGGTATTAGCCAAAGCAAATGGGTTATCGGCTTTGGTATTGTTGGCACATTAGCGGGCATTATTTACAGTAAAAAAGTGCCACTGCGCTTGCCGGTTATTCGCTGGTCCGGTGCTGTTATGGTAATAACCATTATAGGAGTTTCTTTTAGCTCGAGTGAGTGGTTACAAACCTTGTCTGCCATTGTCTTGGGGTTTTTTATCTTCTTCCCTATCACAGCGTTAGTGTCTATTCCCCATGAATTACCCAAGATGACAGGGCAACGTATTACCGTGGTATTTAGCTTATTTTACTCAATCAGCTACTTACTTTCTACGGTTGTTTTATGGTTGTTTGGTAAGCTGGTGGATATTAATCAAGGTGATTACACTGCGTCATTTATTCTAATTTCAATAGTCAGTAGTACTTTTTTTATTGGTAGCTTCTTCTTGCCTGAAACCGGTAAGAAAAAAGCAACTAGCGCCAATGACAAAATTAAGATTAACGAAAGCCAAGCGAGTAAAGAAAATAAGGATAAATTATGCGCGGAATAATCTCTGCCAAGTTAGTGCCTTTTCTTGAAAAAGCCAATAAGGCTATGGCCGAGGCGAAAGCTAGAGCCAAAGCAAAGGGGCAGAGCTTTAGTGTTGATTTAGTTAGACAAAATTTGGATAACTTAGCGCCCTTAATTGGCTCTGGCCCACACATGAGCATAGTCAAAAATAGTTACTTAGCTACCCCTAGCCATAATATTCCTGTGCGCATTTATAACCCAGCACCTAATGATACTTTACCGGTATTATTACATTTTCATGGTGGTGGTCATATGTGTGGTAGCGTCGATTTATACGATCCTATTAGTCGAAAACTCGCGCTTGCCGCACAGGCTATTGTCATTTGTGTAGATTATCGCTTAGCACCGGAATATCCATATCCCGCTGGTCTAGATGATTGTCAGCAAGTACTTATGCACTATCAAAGCTTACTTTTTGATATGAAGCATAGTGACGAGCTTTATATTGCTGGCGACAGTGCTGGCGGTGCCATTTGCACTAGTTTAGTGATGAGTAACCAGCATAATGAATCGGTAATTGCTTCAGTAAAAATTGCTAAGCAAATCCTGATTTATCCGAGTGTTGATTACACCATGAGCAGCGCTTCTATAGACGAAAATGGCCAAGGCTTCTTATTAGAAAAAGATAAGATACACTGGTATTTTCAGCAGTACTTTCATGCCAATAGCCTAGATCAGGCTAGAATGCAGCAAGCATCGCCGTTATTAGGAAATTTCTCAGCAAATATGCCAAGCACTTTAGTGATCACAGCAGGTTGTGACCCGCTTCGAGATGAGGGTTTAGCTTATGCTAAGTCATTAAAAGAGGTAGGCGTAGAAGTTGAACAGCATTCATTTGACGGTATGACTCACGCCTATATGTTGCTTGATGAACTGGTTAGCGAGGAGTGTCAGCAAACTTATCGGCTTATTAGTGAGTTTGTTAAAGCTGATTAAAGCAGTAAATTTAGCAATAAAAAAGTAAGTTAGTCTTATTTTTATTCCTCACTTTTACCGAGCTTCATAGTTTCGGATTTTTATCACTAAACTCATTTTATTAGTTAGCTTAAAGTCACTCTGGTTATATTAGTCTGTTTTTTCCTCATCTTTATGAATAGGCATTATAGCCGATGTTTCAGTTACAAAATGAGCTTGAGTTGTTTTACACAATATTCATTACTACCACAAAGCCGACCTCATTCATCGGTTAAAATAATCCAATCTCATTATCACTTTGATACTTAAACGGACGCTATCCTCCTTGTTTATTCAATGCTTACTTTCGCACGGTATAGCTAGAAGTATAAATAGTACTTTAAACCAAGGGGGGAGTGTGATTTATTCGTAGCAGCGAAGCCAACAATGAGTGTTGATTTTCTTTTGTCCAGTATTGACTATGCTCTCAGCAAAGCATCTAATATGTCGCAGTGAAATAACATTAAAAAAGGTGTCGTATGGCTATTAACAATATCACTGATAGCGCATTACTAGTAAAGAAGTCACGAAGAACAATTCAGCGATACATAGCTAACGGCAAGCTAATAATGGTACGTGACACGTTAGGTAAACCACAAATTGATACTACTGAGTTAATACGTGTTTTCGGTGCGTTATCAAAGGTGTCGCAGAAAAAAATAGCTAGAAAGTCTCAGTATGTCGCAGCGAAATGGTCGAAAAAAAACAACAGCATTAATTTAACAGCGGATGAACTTGAAGATATCATTACTCGCGCGGTAGAAAAAGCACTGAGTAAAGCGATACCGCTATTGATTGAGCATAAGAAAACAGCACCAATACCCGAGCCAATTACACCAATGGCACCAGTAGCTGATAAAAAAAGGCAACCTATACGACCAATAAATAGGCCTTTCACGGCTAAAAAGAAAGAACGTAAAAATGGTTATGCTGCTGCTTTTGGCCTTCCTAATGTTATTACCGAGGTTATTCATTTACAGATAATGAAGTTACATGGTGAGGGCTTAACATTACGAGAGATTGAAAAAGAGGTCAGTGTTAGTCAAACATCAATACAACGGACGATTACCGTTAGTGCCTAACGAAATTAGTGAATCCGATAGCGTAAATTTCTGGGTCATGCTCATAGAATAGACGGTCATCAGTGGCAAGGTAGCATCACATCACCTAACGTTTCTTTTGAGATAAATAAAGACAAAATTAGCGTCAAGTTCGATGATAACTGAATCTTAAAATTTCATAGGCTGCTCGGGTTTCGATAAAGTCATCTGCACAGCCGCCTTTATCAGGGTGACTAATGATAATTTTCTTTTGGTAAGCCTGACGTATCTCAAACCAATCCACCTCATGATCGATCCCTAGGATAGCCAGAGCAGCATCAATCTTATCTACCGCACTATATCTTTGCCAAAAACTAGAAAAGAGTGTCTCAACCTCTTCAACAGTGATGTTATTCAAATTAGACCAGTCCAAATAGTAGCGGGCCAGGTCAGTGTCGCGCGTGGTCAGTGTATCTTTAGCTCCAGAGCGATTCGGCATCATACAGATTTCTAATGGAAAAATTGTAAGAGAAAATCCCTCTGCTTGAATATCACGTTGAATTTGATAAAGCGCGTTCATAACAAAAAAATTCTTTTGGAAAATGACTAGCTGAGGATCGCCATCCCTTAGAATAAGTGAAAGAAAGTCCTGCTGACAAAGAGCCACCAAATCAACCAGTGAGCAGGAACTGTTCTGCTTTCTTAAATATCCCAGTATTGAAATAATCAAAGGATTGATCATTGGTTTTGGCTCCCTTACAATTCACTGCTAAGACCACGCTGTCAGCAGACTCAGGATAAGCTACCGTTAAAATAGTAGCCGCTATTACCACTTACCGGACATTAAGCAATTGAGTTGAAATGTGGTGAGGATTAGGTTTTTATCGGTAAACTACCGCCTTAAGTTGTGAGTAATAGCGGACTGAAATGTGAAGTAAATAGGAATTGGATTAACTGTATTTTGTCCGTTTATCTAATCAACAGAGTGGACTTGTCGAATCACGAGAAGCCCACTAAGTGCATTTTAACCTATTTAGTTTGAACCAAGTACCTTGCTTTGTTTTAATAATTTAAATTGTTGATCTTTCATATACATTGGATGGTATGGTCCAACAGGCATACTACCAATAAATCGTCCATTCGCTTGTTTAGCATAAGTCGTATAATCAGCTGCTGCGGTATTGATTGCTGTTGCTATTGCACCAATTAGTAAACCAGCTATTCCTCCTCCACCATTTACTGATAAATCTATAACAACCGTACCATTGTATTGCCATAAAATCTCAGAGGTTTTGGTTGATTTTATTTCTGCATCGATAGAAACCGTTAGTGTTGAAGCTAACACAGTATATGAAGTATCCCACTTAACAATTTTTGTAAATAATACTGCGTCAGCGCCGAAATATTCATGGAACTTATTTAGCGGTACATTATAAACAAGTTCACTATCATAAATGCCTTGTTGCTTTAATACATCAGCAGTGAGTTGATAAGGAAATGTATAATAACCATGTAAAGCAATTGGCATTTCAACTGTAGTTGCATAATAATCTTTTGCTTCAGCATCGGTACTTAGATTTATAGGCGGCATAACAAGCAGTGAACGAGGCTTTTCTTGATACATTTTAGGGAATTCTTCACCCTTTGTTATGTAAGTTGGGGCTACACAGCCGCTAAGAAATAGTATAGATAAAGTTAGCAGTGCAATTTTTATTTTTTTTATAATATTCATTTTTTATTACCCCTTAACTTTTGCTTTTTGAATTAAGTTATCCATAAATATGATTGATTCAGGGTAAATGTTCTTTTCTTGTTCAAAAAACTCAATTGCCTTTGGATAATTGTTTGCTTTCAACTGAATATAACCTAAGTTTGCATAAATCCCTGGTGGTACTCTTAACGCTTTCGCATTTGATTTTCTAATAATGCTTTCTAATGAACTCTGCCATTGGGCATCACTTTCATGACCACTTTCTTTTTTCAGGGTATAAAAACTTTCAGAATAATTTTCATACATATACATTGGTGGTGTTGATTTACAACCACTCAAAACAGCGGTAAATAACAGAAGTGTTAATACTAATTTCATGTGAACCCTTTTACGATTTTAATTATTGTTAGTTGGGAATGTTTATTTCTTTCTCATGGCCATCGCCGAGTAACACATTACGTTGAACAACTACCTTGCCTTGTTTAGTAACTATGATTGTATGCTGACCTGGAGTTACTTTATATTGTTGTTTAGGACCTGCTTTGGTTACCAAAAATGATGGTGCGCCATCAATAGAAACTTCAGCGCCTTTAATGTTTCCTGAAAAATAAAGATAGGAGACTGGTTCAGCAGTCATTTGGCCTGAACTATAGGTATTGTAACTACTACAAGCTGATGTAATAGCCAGTAGTGAAAATACAAATAATGTCCGAATAATATTCATTTTAACGTCCTTATGCTGTTATTTAACAATTTCTTGAATAAACAAACCGTTATAATCATTTGATTTGATATAAGTATCCAAGTTGCCTTCAATTATTTGACTGAATGAAACTTCTGATTCTGGTGTATCACCAAATGAGCTTAAAACTTTAATTTTGGCAATTGTTTTACCAGGTAAGGTGATAAACATACCTGTTTGTGGGTTCTTTACTTTTTTACCGGACTTAACTACCTCAAAAGTTGATCCTTGTTTAATATTTTGAGACTTACCACCAGCGATTATTAAATTACCTTCTTCATAAGAAAGAATATAAGAGCGCCATGCTTTATCTAACATGTTTTCAATAATATTTGAGGCTAAATTTGTAATAGCAACATCTATTACTTTGTCATTTAACGAGCTGTCATAAGCCGCTTTGTCACCGACACCTAATACAGTACCTGCTTCGGAATAAGCGATGCCTTTACCTTTTTCTGAATAGATAATTTGACCTGTAGATACATCAATAATGCGGATGTTTACAGTGGCATTGGCTTCTTGACGTTTAACACGTGAGAAAATGCCTACGTCACTTACTTCTTTGCGTCCGAACTCCGTAATTGAACCAACAATTAAAAAATCAGCTGCATTATTTAGTGCTGAACGACCGGACATAGAGAGTTCTTTTTCAATTTTGGTTAAGTCAGCACGCTCAAGCATGATGAATTTACCTGTTTCAAATAATTTAGAGGACAGAATATCCATTGCCTGTTTACCAATACGATTATTATCGTTATCAATAAAAAAGCTTTGTCCGTAGGTTGTTTCGTTGGTAAAACGACCAATAGCAACTTTCCTTTTTAGATATTTAGTTTGGTTGGCAGATGCTGCGATTGTTTTACTTATAGCAGGCGTTTGAATAGGCGTTTTGTGGATTTCTTTTTTTACAACCGTTGCACAACCGGTGAATATTAAACTTACTGATACAGCTAGAAATAGCGCGTTGATGTTCATCTTATCCCTTGATAACATTAATAATTTAAAGAATATTAGCATAAAAAAAATCAAGTTACCTGTATTTATGAGTGTTTTATATCTACGACTTCAAACAATTCATTCAACAGTAGCTTGGCTTTTATTGTTAGTTCTTTAAACAATCCCAGCATGGTATCGATATTTAACTAAAATAGCAGACACCCACTTAAAATAAGTAATACATAATATCAATAAATCAGCGTTTCTGATTTCCGTTGAGCAGAGTTTTACTTTGATTTTTATGGTAACGAAGAGGGTATGCAAATAAATGCACAAAAACAGTGGTTTTACCCAATTTAAGGCACAACTAGCCTTAAGTGAGTGATTTATTTAGATGAGTTATATGGATTATTAAGTAAGTAACTTTTGGCAAATTGACACTGTTGCTCGTTTTTTAAGTGCTGATGTTCACAAAAATCCGTGAGTGCTTGCGCTCTACCTACCGCACCATGGAAATATTGTCTAAACTGAGTGGTTAATACTAACCAGTTTTGGGCACTAATGCCTAAGCGGCTGAGTATTTCAGGTTGAGCTTTGTCAATATAACCGCGTTTATCGGCTCGAATACAGCGGCCGGTTAAATCAAGAAATTGTATATAGTCACTTAATTCAAACGGTAAACCTGTAGGCATGTTCTTTCTTGGGTTAGCGATAAATGGCAGTAGTTGTGGCGCTTTTTCACCCTTAATCGCCGATTTTATTCGCAGTTGAATGCTGGTGTAGTTCGATGTTTCTGGGGTTTTACTCCCTTAGCTCTAATCGGATTTAAATCAACATAAGCCATACAGGCTATTAACGCGGCTTCATCAAGCAAGGCTTGTGATTTAAAACGGCCTTCCCAAAAACGCCAGTACATTCATCTTCTTTATTGGCTTGTTTAGTAATGCTTTCATTAAGAATACGCATAAACCAACTAATATCTGTCAACCTTTGCCTATATACTAGTGCCGTCTCTTCAACCATCTTTGGTAATTGCTCTACGAGTGTTGCACCGCGTAAAAACTGCTGGGTTATAGCCGTACCTTTAAACAGCTATAACCAGTCTTGTTCATTGCATCTGGTACAGCGATTACCATGCCGTAAACTTCAGCCGCAGCTTCTAAATTAGCCGTTAAGAAATTATCTATCGGTTGTACACAGCCATGAAGCACTATCAGTAGTGACTTGCCAGCGCCTATGGGGGAGCTGGAATCAGGGGTGTAAATGTGGACCTTATTAAAACCGCCGATAGTGACGTTTTGCTGCCAACTTCCGCCGTAAGCGCTTAGCGGTATCATCAATAGTAAGGTTAAGAGTTTTATTATTAGGTTAATTTTTGTTTTTACAGTCTGTGCTAATAATCTTTTCATAAGAAAGCCTGCTTTATATTTATTATAATTATCCATTGGAATAGCATCCTTGTGCGTTTTTTGCACAATATATACTCTAGGCAATTTCATCTTAAAAAGAAGTGGCACCTTAGTAGTACCTGTAAGTGAATAGGAAAATAATTGATTTTAGCTTTTGGCGTTGCTTGTCATTATTGCTGTGGGGGAGCATTGCTAATTTGAGCTACTTTCAGGAGATGTTTTCAGGGCAGGTTTTAAGAGAAGTTCTATCTTTGAATATTTATGTTTGAGTAATTACCAAGTTAACTAAGCCAGTAATTAGGTAAATAGCCCAATAGTTAACTTGGTGGTAAAGCTGTCAGCTTAACAAAACTTCTTGTGCTGCGCGAAAGGCTTCTTGCGCTGCGGGCGCGCCACAATAAACCGCGCTATGCAGCAGCACTTCTCTAATTTCTTCAATGCTGGCGCCATTATTGAGTGCACCGCGAATATGACCTTTTAATTCTTGTGGTGCTTTTAGTGCGGTTAACATGGCAATAGTGATCAAGCTGCGGGTTTTTAAGTCTAAACCTTGACGTTGCCAAGTCGATCCCCAGCCATGATCATTAATATAGTCTTGCATTGGCTGAGTAAAGTCATTGGCTTTAGCCAGGGCGCTATCAACAAAGCTATCGCCCATGACTTTTCTTCTGATAGCTTCGCCTGGCGATGTTTGTGGCGTATCTTCATGGGACATTGCTTCATTTTTCCTAGTTTCTGGTGATCCTTTTGCTTTTAACATAACTAAAGCGCCTCAATAGCGATAGCAACTGCTTCACCACCACCAATACACAAACTTGCCACGCCTTTGTGCAACTTTCTATTGAGTAGGGCATGTAATAACGTGGTGACGATACGGGCACCACTGGCGCCAAGCGGGTGACCTAAGGCACAGGCGCCGCCATTAACATTGACTTTACTTGGCTCAATATTAAGCTCATTGATTGCCAACATGGTAACCATGGCAAAGGCTTCGTTAATTTCCCATAGGTCAACATCTGCTTGCTGCCACTGTGTTTTGGTTAACAAAGCCTTGATAGCACCAATAGGAGCAAGGGTGAAATCCTGTGGCGCTTGCGCATAACTGGCATGAGCAACAATGCGCGCTAATGGCGTGAGCCCTTTTTGTCTTGCCGTTGATTCCTTCATCAGCACTAATGCTGCCGCGCCATCTGCAATGGATGAGGCATTGGCAGCGGTGATGGTGCCATCTTTGGCAAAAACTGCCCGCAAGCTAGGGATTTTATCTTTATTAACTAAGGCGGGTGCTTCGTCAGTATCTACTAGCGTATCGCCACGTCGACTAGTGACTGTAAAAGGCGCTATTTCATTGACAAAGGCACCAGATTCAATGGCATGTGTCGCTTTAGCTAATGAGTGAATGGCAAAGCTGTCCATATCGCCACGGGTTAAGTGATTTTCATCAGCCGTTATTTGAGCAAAACAGCCCATGGCTTTATTTTCATAAGCATCCTCTAAACCATCAATCATCATATGATCATTTATATTACCGTGACCCATGCGAAAACCAGCTCTGGCATTGGCTAACATATAAGGCGCATTAGTCATACTCTCCATACCGCCAGCGATAACAATATTCATTGAACCCGCTTGAATGAGATCATGGGCGAACATCATGGCTTTAATACCTGAACCACATACTTTATTAATCGTGGTGGCACTGGTTTTTTGCGCTAAGCCTGCTTTTAATGCCGCTTGTCTTGCGGGCGTTTGACCAAGGCCCGCGGGTAAAACGCAGCCCATAATTACTTCATCAATATCATTAGTCTCTAACGCTGAAGTTATCAGGGCACTTTTAATGGCTGCTGCGCCTAAATCTGTTGCACAAACATTTTTAAAGCAGCCTTGAAAACTGCCGATGGCAGTACGTTGGGCAGCGACAATGACAATAGGGTCTGCTGATCTCATCTGAATTTCTCTTCAATTTATTAAATTTAGCAAGTGTCTTCCAAAGTAAGGCTTTAGCCTCTGTCTTTAAAAGAAAGCGAGATAATTTATTTACTCAATATTGGCTATCCATTGCCTATCTATTGGATATTACTGTGCCGTCCATGCACCATCCATAGGCAATGATGAACCGGTAATACTGCGCGCGCTATCACTGCAAAGAAAGAGGATAAACTCACCAATTTGACGAGGGTCCATCATTTCAGGTAAGGGCTGTTTGGCGGTAATTAGTTGGTATTTTGCCTGCTCAAAACTGCTATTTTCTTTATTAGCAATGTCAGTGATTTGCTCATTGATAAGTGGTGTATCTACCCAACCAGGGCATATGGCATTGGCTGTGATACCATGCTCTGCGCATTCAAGCGCAACCACCTTAGTCAGCCCGACAAGGCCATGTTTTGCTGCGCAATAAGCGGCTTTATTTTTAGAGGCGACTAGGCCGTGTACTGAAGCTATATTAATAATTCGCCCCCAAGAGTTTTCTTTCATACCGGCTAGTGAATGCTGGATGGTATGAAAGGCTGCGGTTAAGTTAATGGCCATGATGGCATGCCATTTGTCTTCCGGGAAAGTATCCACTGCTTCGGTGTGCTGAATACCAGCATTGTTGATCAATATATCAATTGAGCCCATGGTTTGTATGGCACGTTTCATAAAAGCACTAATGGCGTTAGAGTCCATTAAATTGGCGTTATCGAATAGGGTTTTAATTTGATATTTATCACTAAATTCTTGCGCAAGGCGGGCACCTTCATCATTGTCCATTAATCCGTGTAATACTAAATTAATACCCTGTTCAGCCAGTACATGAGCACTGGCTAAGCCAATGCCACTGGTTGAGCCGGTTATAAGTGCTGTTTTACCTGCTAGCATAGTGTTTCCTTTGATAAAAATTAAAAAAAGCTCAGCATATCCCTATGCTGAAAAAGGGCTCGTGCTTTGAAGTCATTATTTTCATCTCGCCTGAGCTGCATACGGAAGTTATTGCCTTACCTTAGCTAAATTAAAGGTGAGTTGATTTACTACCTTAGTGCCATGAAGTTAGCTATACAAAGGATAATCGGGGGGATTTATCTTTTTCTGTCGAGCCTATTTGGCTGAGGTGGGGCTATGATTTTCTTGAATAACCTTTAAAAACTGAGTGGCAGCATGAGAAAAAACATGTCTGCGTTTACTGATAATGCCGACCCGGCGGCTTATAGCAGGTTCATCTATTTCACAATAGTTAAGCTTTAGCACCGAGAGTTGCTGCTGGTAAAGCGAGGGAATAACACTAATGCCTAGGTTATTAGCCACCATTTGTACTACTGTCGCCAATTGATTTGCTTCAAAAGCAATATCTAAGAAAATCTCTTGTTTGGCTAAGGTCTCATCAAGCAGTAAGCGAATACTGGATGGTCTTTGCAGGGCTATAAATGGGTATTGGCTGAGTTGCTGCCATTGTGGCGCTTTACCTTCTTTTATGGGGGCAGTTAATGAATGGCTAAGTGGGTGGTTATTGGCAAAGGCGACAATAAATTTGTCGGTAAAAAGTGTCTTGAAATTAAGGTCATCCGAGTTGCCGGGATCAAAGCTGATGGCAAACTCTACTTTGCCAGAGCGCACCATTGCTATCGCATCTTCGGCAATCACGTCATGAACTTTCACTTTTACTGCCGGATATTGCTTATTGAAATCGACCAGTTGCTTTGGTAATAAAGTACTGGCAAAAGAGGGCATAGCGGCAAAAGATAAATTTCCCCGCTTTAAAATAAAGCTTTCATGGAGTTCCACCAGGGCACTATCAAAGTCGCTAAGCAGTCGTTTGGCTACCGGTAAAAACAATTCACCTTCAGGCGTTAACGACATTACTCTTGTTGACCTGGCAATGAGTTTACCACCAACGGTTTCTTCTAAATTCTTGATGGTGATACTTAATGCTGGTTGTGAAATATGCAGTAACTCACAAGCTTCGGCAAAGCTCTTTACTTGCGCGACACTAAGAAATGCGCGAATTTGTTTTAAGGTAATATTCATGCTCAGCACGCTCTTTAGAAGTTATTATTAATAATAACTTTATAAATACTATTTATAAGTAAAAGTTATCAATACTTAATATTAATCAATTTCACAAATGCATGCAATTGGTTAAAACTGCTAAACACATAAAACTTACACAGGGCTTTTCACCAAAGTGAAAAGTAATAAGCGATGTCAGGATTTGATAAAGTTGTTCATAGCTATGAAGAAGCTATGGCAGGATTAACGGATAATATGACCATTATTTCCGGTGGCTTTGGCCTCTGCGGTATTCCAGAAAATTTAATCAGTGAAATAAAGCATAAAGGCACCCGAGGACTTACTCTCATTTCTAATAACTGTGGTGTTGATGATTTTGGCCTTGGTTTGTTATTACCTGCTCGCCAAATTCGTAAAATAATTGCTTCCTATGTTGGCGAGAATGCTGAATTTGAACGACAAATGATGTCTGGAGAACTAAGTGTTGAGCTGACCCCTCAAGGAACTCTTGCCGAAAAAATGCGCGCTGGCGGTGCAGGTATTCCGGCCTTTTATACCGCCACGGGTGTCGGCACACCAGTGGCAGAGGGTAAAGATGAACGCCAGTTTAATGGCCGTAGCTATATCTTAGAAGAGGCGATAGTGGCTGACTTTGCTTTAGTTAAAGCGTGGAAAGCCGATAGATATGGCAATCTTATCTTTAGAAAAACTGCGCGTAATTTTAATCCTCTGGCGGCAACCGCAGGGAAAATAACTGTCGTTGAGGTGGAAGAAATAGTGGAACCAGGGCAACTCGACCCTGATGAGATCCATACGCCGGGTATTTATGTTAATCGCTTAATTCAAAGTACCTTTGAAAAACGCATTGAACAGCGTACTACACGAGCTGCAGGAGAATAATCATGGCTTTAACAAGAGATCAAATAGCACAACGTGTCGCGCTAGAATTACAAGATGGCTTTTACGTAAATTTAGGCATAGGCATACCAACACGGGTGGCAAACTTCATTCCTCAAGGCATAGACGTAATGCTGCAATCAGAAAATGGTTTATTGGGCATGGGCGCTTTTCCAACCGAGGCAGAAGTTGATGCCGACTTAATTAATGCCGGTAAGCAAACAGTGACTATGGTGGCAGGCGCGTCAATATTTGATTCCGCCGAATCGTTTGCCATGATCCGTGGTGGCCATGTTGATTTAACGGTATTAGGAGCATTTGAAGTGGATGTTAATGGCAATATTGCTTCTTATATGATCCCAGGTAAATTGATTAAGGGGATGGGCGGTGCCATGGATTTAGTGGCTGGCGCCGACAATATTATCGTCACCATGACCCATGCGTCAAAACATGGCGCTGCTAAATTACTGAGTCATTGTACTTTACCGCTAACAGGTAAGGGCTGTATTAAAAAAGTATTAACAGATTTAGCGTTTATTGAAATTAAAGCGGGTAAGTTTCATTTACTTGAACGTGCGCCTGGAGTGTCGGTGGACGAAATAATCAAGCTAACTCAAGGTGAACTTGTTATTAGTGGTGAAATTCCTGAAATGCAGTTTTAGTTAATCAAGTGTAGTTAAAAGGCGAGCGACTGCTACTGACGACAATGAATAGCCGGATTAATATTAATAATACCGGCTTGGTTGATCGTCGCTATTTTTTTATCTTGTTTGAGTATTGCTAGGGTATTGCTGCCAAGTGACCGCACATAGGTAAGTAGGTAACCAAACTGTCCCAGGCTAGATACCGCATATTGTTGGCTAAGGTTAAGCTGGTCCCATAAGGTGTCAAGACTATAGTCTTGCTCTCTGCTATCAGCGATAAAAGTGGTCACAGCGGTTAAGTCTTTGTCTAGTATTAGGGTAGGTAACATAATATTGGTCTCACTGTTTAGCTAGTGATTAGATATTAAGCAATCATAACCAGTAACACTGTAGAGAATTGTTTTAATTAGGTTGTTTTTTGTACCGTTGTGGTCTTGCCGATATTTACATTACTCGGTCCCGTGGCCTGGGGCTCAAAGGCTAGTTTGTGTGCACGACAAATGATAATTCCCTCAAGTCTTTTAAATTCCCACAGAACCCTGCCTCTTGCCGTGGAACGAGGATAAATAGTTAATTTGACAACAATAACTAAGCAAAACACTAATTCATTAGTCAATTTCACCACATAGTGAATTGTTAATCGGTGCTTTTAAATGTAACTTATTGTTACATATGGAAAATGAGTAACTGGCATAGCTTGTGCTATTTTTAATGCATTATTAAAAATACGGAAATATCCCATGCTTACTTTTTCTAAAACATCACTTCTTGTTTCAGCACTGCTGACAACCGCCTTTTTAACCGCGTGTTCAGAGCCCGAAGCGAAGGACGAGGATAATAAAGTTGCAGAATTTGCCATACCTGTAATGGTGGTGAGTATCGAGCGTAAAGACATTTCATCAAATTTCCACACCACAGCGATATTAGAATCTCGTAATGAAGCGGACATTATCACCCGCGTGACCGGTATTATTGAAGAGCTAACGGTTGAAGAAGGTGATTTTGTTGAAAAAGGTCAACTGCTGGCTAAAGTTGATGCTAGACGTTATCAATTGGCACTCGATAAAGCGGAAGCAGAACTTGCCGGTGTTAAGCAAGAGTTGCAGCGTTTGTCTTTAATGGTCGAAAAGCAATTAGTGAGTGCACAAGCATTAGATAAATTGAAATATCAGCATAGAGCTGCGATAGCGGCAAGAGAGTTAGCCGTCCTAGATTTGCTGGACAGTCAAATTGTTGCGCCCATTTCAGGTTATATTTCCCAGCGCCTTATTAAAACGGGTCACTTTACCCAGGGCTATCAAAAATTATTCCATATTGTTGATCCATCAAGTTTACAAGCTGTGGTTTATTTACCGGAACATAAGCTGAGCTATGTGAAATTAGGGCAACAGGCCTTATTAAACTTTAGTGCTCGACAAGGGCAACAATTTATTGCGCAAGTGCGCTCAATTTCTCCGGTTATCGACAGCCGCAGTGGTACTTTCAAGGTGATTTTGTCTTTAGCTAATGACGAGTTGCAATTAAAGCCAGGTATGTTTGCACAAATCGCCCTGACTTTTGCTACCCATAAAGATACCTTAACTATTCCAACGGATGCCATCATTACCCTTGATAACCAAAGTAAAATTTACTTAGTAAAGGATAATAAAGCCGTAGAAGTGTTAATCAACAAAGGTTTTGTGCAAGAGCAACTGACCGAGATAAGTGGTCAGTTACATGAAGGTGATAGTGTCGTGGTTAACGGTCAACATAATCTCAAAGCAAACGCCTTGGTTGAAATATTAAATGCCAAACCTAGCGCAGAAGATAGTTTCAATGATGAAGAGTTAATCGAAACAGATACAGTAATCGTAATAGCGACTAAATAGAGAGTCAGTAGCATGAATATTTTGATTGATAGCTTATTCTTTGTGGTTGCCAAACACCCGGTAGCCACCATTTTAATAATTTTTATTGCCTTGTTAATTAGTAGTGTAAATACCATTGGAGCTTTATCATGAGTATTGTTGATGTGGCGATAAAACGTCCGGTTACTATCTGGATGTTTACTTTTGCCGTCATGCTTTTTGGTTTAGTGGGCTTATCTCGGCTGGCGGTTAACCTGTTACCTGAACTGTCTTATCCTACCTTGACTGTGCGCACTAACTATATAGGAGCCGCCCCTGCTGAAATTGAGCAATTAATTACTAAACCCATTGAAGAAGCGGTTGGTGTGGTAAAGGGATTAAGGAAAATAAGCTCGGTATCTAAAGCGGGGCAGTCAGATGTGTTACTTGAGTTTGACTGGGATGTTGCTATGGATATCACCAGCTTAGAAGTGAGGGAAAAGCTTGATCTTATTCGTTTACCCCTTGATGTACAAAAGCCACTTATTTTGAAGTTTAACCCGTCTTTAGATCCCATTATCCGTTTGGGTTTACAAACTTCAGATAATTCGGTGGCTGGCTTAACCGAGCTCCGAACGTTTGCTGAATATGAGGTGAAGCGCCAATTAGAATCACTGCTCGGTGTGGCATCGGTAAAATTAGGTGGTGGTCTTGAACAAGAATATCAAGTTGTTATTGATCAACACAAATTGGCACAGCTTAATTTAAGTAGCCAAGATATCATTAATCGAATTCATGCCGAAAATATCAACATTTCCGCCGGTAAGTTAATTGAGGGTAATACTCAATACCTAGTGCGTACGCTGAATCAGTTTACTCATATCAGTCAAATTGGCGATCTGGTGGTTTATCGCGAAAATGAGAAAATAATCACCCTAAGTGATATTGCTACCATTGTTGATGGTTACAAAGAACGCACCGATATAACCCGTATTAACGCTGTTGAGGCGGTTGAATTAGCCATATATAAAGAAGGTGATGCTAATACGGTGCAAGTGGCAAACTTAATCAATAATAAGCTCGATGCCATTAATAAGTTATTGGGGGAGCGCTATCAATTAACCGTGGTCTATGATCAATCAACCTTTATTAGTAATGCCATTAGCGAGGTGAAATCAGCGGCGATCATTGGTGGTTTATTGGCAATGTTCATCCTATACCTTTTCTTGCGCTCGATTATCCCAACCCTTATTATTTCTTTATCAATACCGGTGTCGGTTATTGCCACATTTAACATGATGTATGCTAACGATATCAGTCTTAATATCATGTCCCTTGGTGGCATTGCCTTAGCAATGGGGTTACTGGTCGATAATGCCATCGTGGTGTTGGAAAATATTGCCCGCTATAAAGAGCAGGGCTTGAATGTTGTTGAAGCTGCTCGAAAAGGCACTAAAGAAGTGAGTGGCGCTATTATTGCCTCAACACTCACTACGTTGGCGGTTTTTGTGCCGTTAATTTTTGTCGAAGGTGTCGCCGGACAGCTCTTTGCCGATCAAGCCATGACAGTCGCTTTTGCCCTCATTGCTTCATTAGTTGTGGCGTTAACCTTGATACCAATGTTGGCTTCAAGACAGATGTCGCCAGCAGTAGAGCAAGAAAAAGACGATAGTGATGCGGTAAAAATTAGTTTTAAAGCGCTGGTTTGGACTAAAAAAATAACCTTTATCTTAGTTTTACCCGTTAAAGTTATTTTTATTTTCTTGCCTATGCTTATTACCCGTATTGTGCTGGTGGTTTTTCATGGGATTAATAAAGTCGCTGCCTTTATCATGAAGCCACTTAGCGCCGGATTTAATTTTGTCTTTGAGCGGTTAGCCGAATTTTATCAAAAATCGTTAGCACTAGCGTTAAAACATGGTGTTAGTACCTTACTGATCAGCCTAGTCTTTGCGGGTTCAGCTTTCTTCATCTTACCTAAAATAGGGGTGGAATTATTACCGCCGTTGGCGCAAGGAGAGTTTTATCTTGAACTTGAGCTTGCTCCGGGTACACCACTGGCAGTAACAGACAGCACCATAAATAAAATCGCTGAAAAGTTACAGCAAGATAAACGCATTAAAAGTACCTATTCATTAACGGGTCGAGGCAGTTTAATGACCAGTAATGCGGATAAAGGGGGTGAGCATCAGGCTAGGTTGCAAATAATGCTGCATGATAGTCAAGATGAACGACAAGTGATGGCGGATATTCGTCAGTATAGTGAAAAAATTGTTGGCGCTACTACCCAATTAAACCAACCGGAATTGTTTACTTTTAGTAAACCAATCAGCATAGAATTGGCCAGTTATGATCTTAACTTGCTAACCAGCTACAGTAATAAATTAACAACATTGATGCACCAAGATGCACAGTTTGTTGATGTTGCCAATAGCCAACGTAAAGGGCAACCAGAATTAGCCATACATTTTAATCAGCAAAAAATTGCTCAGTTAGGCTTGAATGCACCCGATATAGCGCGACTTGTCGCGGTGAACATCGGCGGGAATATTGCCAGCAAATATACCTTACTTGATCGCAAGATAGATATATTAGTACGCAGCGATGCCAAACAACGTGATTCTATTACCGATTTAAGGGAGCTTGTGGTTAACCCCAATAGTGACTTTCCTATCACACTTGACAGTATCAGTACTATTGTTGAAACCGTTGGTCCAGCGCAAATTAACCGCATTAACCAACAGCGTGTTGCGATTATTAGTGCCAATATAGCGATGGGCGATCAAAATAGTGCCTTAGCTAAGGCCAATGAATTAATCCAGCAATTAAAACTGCCGTTAAGCGTAGTAGCGACTTTTGGCGGACAAAGCGAAGAAATGCAACAGTCATTTAACTCCATGCTGATGGCATTAACCTTGGCGGTATTTTTAGTTTACCTGGTGATGGCTTCTAAGTTTGAGTCATTATTACAACCCTTATTAATCTTGTTCAGCGTACCGTTAGCCGGTGTTGGCTCTATTTATGGCTTATATCTATTTGGCTGTAATATCAGTGTCATCGTCTTTATTGGTTTGATTATGTTGGCGGGTATTGTGGTGAATAATGCCATTGTTTTACTTGATAGAATTAACCAATTACGGGCCCAAGGTTTAGATAAAGCTATGGCTATAACGCAGGCTGCTCAGTCTCGATTACGTCCTATTATAATGACGACACTTACCACAGCACTGGCCTTGCTTCCTATGGCATTCGGGGTGGGCGAAGGGGCCGAGCTCAGAACGCCTATGGCGATAACAGTAATCAGCGGTCTACTTTGCTCAACGCTATTAACCTTAATCGTTTTACCTGTGCTTTATCATTTGTTTGATCATAAAAAAATTGCTTCGCTGACCGTTGACGGTTTATGTGTTGAAGAGAATAACGAGCCTGGCATAAGCGCATTACCGGAGCCACACAATGTCTAATAGTAGCTTTAACTTAACTGCGCTGGCGCTTAAAAAACCAGTAACCACCTTGATGCTTTGTCTAACCATGTTAATGATGGGTATAGCGGCAACACAGTTACTGCCCTTGGAAAAATGGCCGGGTATCGACATCCCTGAAATGATGATAAGTGCACCGTATCAAGCATCAAGCCCTGCAGAAGTCGAGCGCTTAGTGACTAAACCCCTAGAAGAAGCACTGGCAACTATGGGTGGCATAAAGCGACTTAGTTCGCGCTCAACAGAGCATGGCGCAGAAATAAGTATTGAAGTTGCATGGGAAACTAGTTTAACGGGCAAAGCGATAGAAGCGCGTGAGAAAATTGATGCTATTCGTCATTTATTACCGGAAGATTTACAACGTGTCTTTGTCTATCAGTTTTCAACTGCGGATATGCCTATTTTAACGCTGCGTATTTCCAGTGAACGTGAACTGAAAAACAGCTTTCAGCTGCTCAATAATTATTTGAAAAAACCACTGGAGCGCCTGCCTGGCGTTTCAAAAGTTGAGCTTTATGGCGTAGACCAGCGACAAATATCTATCCGCTTAATGAGCGAGCGCATGGCAAGTCATAACATTGATGTTTTGCAACTAACAAAAATGCTACAGGCCCATAACTTTACCATCAATGCTGGCTCATTAAGGTCAGCAACGAATACTATTCGCATTAGTCCTAAAGGAGAGTTTACTCAACTAAATGATATACGAGGCCTAGTGGTTAAAGATAACGTTTATCTTGGCGATATTGCGCAGGTGTTATTTGAGCAACCAGAAAGAATCGACGGTCGACATTTAGACAGAAGTTACGCTATTGGCGTCAATATTTTTAAAGAATCCAGTGCTAACCTGGTCGATGTTGCTGGCCGAGTTGTTAGCGCGGTTGATGAAATATCGCAAAGTTCGCAGTTTAGTGGTATCAATATTTTTATGATGGAGGATCAGGCAAAAGGGGTGACCGATTCATTGTCGGCCTTATTAATGGCTGGCGCCATTGGTGCGGTACTATCCTTTATGGTGTTATTTCTTTTTCTGCGCAACACTACCGCAACTATTCTGGTGGTGGCATCAGTACCCTTTTCTATTTGTATCACCTTAGCGGTTATGTACTTTTTAGGCTACTCACTGAATATTCTGTCAATGATGGGACTATTATTAGCGGTCGGTATGTTGGTTGATAACTCGGTAGTGGTGACGGAGTCAATTGCTGCCGAACACCGGAATAATCCGGCAACGACTCAGCAAGAAAAAATTCGCAATATATTGCGCGGTGTTGATAAAGTCTCCTTGGCCGTCATGACAGGCACATTAACGACCATGATAGTATTTCTGCCAAATATCATTGGCGAAAAGGTACAAATTACCGTTTTCTTAGAGCATGTCGCTATTGCTATCTGTATTTCCTTAGCGGCCTCGTTATTGATTGCTAAAACCTTGCTGCCCTTATTATTATCTAAAATTCCACTGGAAAATCTTGTTGCTAGCTCAAGCAGAAAATCGAACCATAGTGAGAAAAATTCAACGGTTAATAATGGCAGTATGCGCTATAAAAAAAGCCTTTCCTGGGTATTAGCTCACCCCAAAATTACCGGCTTTTGCGCCTTGTTGATTTTAGCAAGTTCGGCGATTCCTATGGGAGTGATTACCTCAGATAATAATGACAATCAAGACGGAACCCGCTTATTTATGCGTTATCACGTTGAAGGTCAATTTCCACTTGAGCATGTAGAAGCCATGGTGAATCGTATGGAAGCCTATTTGTATGAACATCAAGAGGAATTCTATATTGATTCTGTTTACAGTTATTACAGTGGTGAACGGGCCTCTTCTACCTTGTTACTCAAAGAAAGTCGCGATATTTCCATGAATGAATTAAAAGAACGCATTCGAAAAAATATGCCGGCATTTTATGCTGCTAAACCTGACTTTGGTTGGCAGAGTGCTAAAAGTGGTGGTGTTAGTGTCACCTTGTTGGGCGCCTCAACAGAAATGTTAATGACGCTCTCTGAGCAAATCGTGCCGATACTTGCCCATGTTGACGGCTTAACCGATGTAAAAAGTGATGTATCTCAGCATCAAAAAGAAATGGTGGTGGTAATAGATCGCTTTAAAGCGAACCAATTGGGGCTTGATTCTCGACAAGTTGCACAAATTGTCGGCACGGCGTTACGGGGAGTTGAACTACGCAGCTTCCGTCATGATCCTAATGGTGAAGTAAATATTCGCTTACTTTATGATGAAAAACTTAAGTACTCGTTAAATCAATTGAAAAAATTGCCGATTACAAAAATTGATGGCCAAAATATTACCCTAGAAAGTGTTGCTAAATTTACGGTTCAGCCAAGGCTAGCGGCAATTTATCGTGAAGAAAGACAAACCGCCTTGACCATAGGGGCAAACATGAATGATATAACCATGGAGCAAGCCAAAGAACGTATTGAACAAGCCATGGCTAGTTTTGACTTACCCCCAGGGTACACCTGGAAATTGGGACGTGGTTTTAATCGCCAACAACAAGAGCAAAATATTATGTTGGTGAATATGTTGTTGGCTTTAGCCATGATTTATATAGTGATGGCGGCTTTATTTGAGTCGTTATTATTACCCGCAGCTATTATTAGCTCTATTTTATACTCCATTGTCGGTGTCTTTTGGTTTTTCCTGCTTACGGGTACCAGTATGTCGGTGATGGGCATGATTGGCATTTTGATCCTGATGGGCATAGTGGTCAATAATGGCATTGTCTTAATTGATCAAATAAATCAGATGTCACCAAATATTGAGCAATTGGAAGCCGTGATCGCCGATATATGCATTACTCGACTTCGACCGGTGTTAATGACTGTGGCGACAACCGTATTAGGCATGGTGCCACTTGCGCTAGGCTCAACACAACTCGGCGGTGATGGCCCATCTTACGCACCGTTGGCTGTGGCCATTATTGGTGGCTTAACATTCTCTACAGTGACTAGTTTGTATCTTGTGCCTTGGTGTTACTTGATGTTTAGTAAACTCGCTTGGAACTCAAGCATAGGCTTTAATAAGGCAAATACCTTTGCTAAGCGTATTGCCAAGGTGTAATCAATCATTGAAAATATGCTAATAATGAATAGTAAAAGGCCAGTAAAGCTTAGCTTTACTGGCTTTTTTATTAATTTTAATATGGCTTATTTTGAGTTTTACTCAGTCTTGGCTTGTTCCCTGCGTTTTGCTTCTTCTATGCGCCATGTTTGTAATTCAAGGTAATAACCATCCCATACACAAGGGTTACAGGCACCACCACCACAACAATCATCGTCGGCCGGCGCTAGGGGTTTTTCATGGGAATTGGACATAAGCGTTGTTAACTCAAAATAAGTGAAATATTTACCGCGCTAGAATAACAAAAAAGCTCTGCATTTGCAGAGCTTTTAATATGTACAGGATGTACGGTATTCAGAAAATGCAGGACGCACATTTTCGATATGTACAGGATGTACGGTATTCAGAAAATGCAGGACCCACATTTTCGATATGTACAGGATGTACGGTATTCAGAAAATGCAGGACGCACATTTTCGATATGTACCAGATGTGCACTAGCTCACGGAGACAGCAGGTCTAGGAGTGAGCAATAGTGTTTTCTAATAAAAACTAGTCAAGTTCAGCTAACTTCTGTTCTAAGTAATGAATGTTAGCACCACCATTAACAAAACCTTGATCATTTAAAATATCTTGATGCAAAGTAATGTTAGTTTTAATACCGTCAATCACTAATTCGGCTAAGGCATTACGCATACGCGCAATAGCAACATCACGGTTATCACCCCAAGTGATTAGTTTACCAATCATAGAGTCATAATGTGGCGGTACAGAATAACCAGCATAAATATGAGAATCCCAACGTACACCTAAACCACCTGGTGGGTGGAAACGGGTAATCTTACCCGGTGACGGAATAAAAGTACGAGGATCTTCAGCATTTATACGACATTCAATTGAGTGACCTGAAATTTTAATATCGTCTTGGGTATATGATAACGGTTGACCAGCGGCAATACGTAGTTGCTCTTTGATCAAGTCAACACCCGTGATCATTTCTGTTACTGGATGCTCAACCTGAATACGGGTATTCATTTCAATGAAGTAGAATTCACCATTTTCATATAAGAATTCAAACGTACCAGCACCGCGATAGTTAATCTCAAGACAAGCATTACAACAACGCTCACCAATTTTGGCGCGCATTTCAGGGGTAATACCTGGTGCAGGTGCTTCTTCAACTACTTTTTGGTGACGTCGTTGCATTGAACAATCACGCTCACCTAAGTGAATTGCGCTGCCTTGGCCATCAGCAAGGATTTGAATTTCAATATGACGTGGATTTTCAAGGAATTTTTCCATGTAAACCATATCATTTTTGAAAATAGTACCCGCTTCTTTTTTGGTTAAGGCAATAGCCTCGACCAATTCTCCTTCACTACGCACTACGCGCATGCCACGACCACCACCACCACCAGCCGCTTTAATGATTACCGGGTAACCGATGCGTTTGGCATGAGCCTTATTTTGCGCATTATCTTCAGTCAATGGACCATCAGAGCCAGGTACACAAGGCACTCCCGCACCTTTCATCGATTTTATTGCCGCAACTTTATCACCCATAATACGGATGCTTTCTGCCGTTGGACCGATAAAGATAAAACCAGAGTTTTCAACTTGTTCAGCAAAATCAGCATTTTCTGCTAAAAAACCATAACCAGGATGAATAGCAACTGCATTGGTTACTTCTGCTGCGGTAATGATTGCCGGAATATTAAGGTAGCTATCAGGTGCGGGTGCTTTACCAATACAAATGGTTTCATCCGCTAACAAAACGTGTTTAAGGTCTTTATCAGCAGTTGAATGAACAGCCACGGTTTTGATACCAAGCTCTTTACAGGCGCGCAATATTCTTAAGGCAATTTCGCCACGATTGGCGATAACAACTTTATCTAACATGGAATAACCCTTATCTCTGAATATATACGGGCTTATTCAATGATGAATAGCGGTTGGTCAAATTCAATGGCGTCTTCATTTTGCGCTAAAATTTCTTTAATAACGCCAGACTTGTCCGCTTCAATTTGGTTCATCATTTTCATTGCTTCAACAATACATAAAGTATCGCCAGCATTTACATGTTTACCGACTTCAGCAAATGCGGGTGCATCAGGTGAAGCGGAAGCATAGTAAGTACCAACCATAGGAGAACGAACGATATGACCAGTAGGTGCTGGAGCTGCTACTTCAGCAGGAACCACTGCAACTGGGGCAACCGGAGCAGCTAAAGGAGCCGCTTGCATTACTGGGGCCACTGCAACAACGCCACGGCAAATGCGTACGGATTCTTCACCTTCAGAGATCTCTAGCTCGTTGATACCGGACTCTTCAACCAGTTCGATAAGTTTTTTTATTTTACGAATATCCATTGGGACACCTTAAATTAGGGTTACTAAAATTAATATTTTTTTAATATAGGTTAATGTTTGGTCATTAACTGTTACGGTTTGTAATTGATGGTTATTTGTCGTTTGCTGCTTTGTTTAGGTAGGTGCTTGCCGCTTCTAGGGCGAAGCTATAACCTTGCGCACCAAAACCGCAAATAACACCTAGGGCAATATCAGACAAATATGAGTGTTTTCTAAAAGCTTCACGCGCATGCACATTTGATAAATGCACCTCTATAAAAGGTATGGCCACAGCAAGCAAAGCATCTCGAAGGGCGACACTAGTATGAGTATATGCAGCCGGATTAATGATGATAAAATCTACCTGCTGAAAGCCTTGGTGAATCGCATCGATTAATTCATGCTCAGCATTGCTTTGTAAATGTTTTAACTCAATATGTTTTTCAGTAGCTTGTTGGCTCAACTCAGCAATAATGTCAGCTAAGCTTTGTGTACCGTAGATGCTAGGCTCGCGTTTACCCAGCATATTCAAATTTGGGCCATTTAACACTAAAACTGTAAACTTTGTGCTCATCTTCTGTTAAAACACCATTAAAAATCATTAGGGCTAATAATTACACAAAATAACGGTGCTGTGAACTAAAAAGGTTAATTTTCCACTGTTTTTTTGTTATTGGCGATAATCACTGTGTTTTCGAAGAATATAGCTGCAAAGTACTGGTCAAACCTCTTTATGTAGCTACAGGTGTTTGATTTATTACTGATTTGGGCTATCATTACCTAGTTATAGTTATTACTGTATTGATTTTAAAAGTATTTTTACATTTGTTCAGCTTTATTGTAGGGCTTCCTTATTAAACACTATTTTCTGGCTATTGTACTTATGCTAGCGTGCCTTGTGACCCCACAAGTTGCAGCTATTGAAGTAGTCACTCACCCACAAGTTACTGAACGTAGCTTAACTAAATCACAGTTACGGCGTATTTACACTATGCGTCAGTTACGCTGGAGTGATAATCAAGCGATCACGGTATTTGTTTTACCTAGTCAGCATGCACTCCACCAACGTTTTGCTAAAGAGCGTTTGCAAATATTCCCCTATCAACTGAATCGTATCTGGCATAAATTGACTTATTCAGGTTTAGGCGTGGCACCGACGGTGGTAAAGTCTGAACAAGAACTTATCCAAGCCGTCAGCAACACCCCAGGCGCTATTGGTTATATAGGTGAGGCAACGTTAATAAAATTAAGTCAAAGCTTTAATGACTCTAGCAGTCAACAGCCACTTAATATGGATGATGGGCAAAAGGTTAGCGGTAAAGGAGTATTAAATGTTGTCAAAATTAAAGACTAATGCTGCTGTCGAAGTATCTAGCAGGGTTAATAATTTGTCTGGAGATCGAAGTTTGCTTGCTCGAACATACTTGTGCACTTTTTTGTTAGCCGCTTGTGTGGTGACTAGCGCACAAGCAGAAGAGGGTACAAGTTATGCTAACTCGCAAGACTTTCAACTACATGGTTTTATTTCACAAGGCCTTATTGACGTAAACGGTAGTGATTTTGTTAATGATGACGGTGGACTATCGGCAGAGCTAACCGAAATTGGTCTCAATGCTTCCTATCAATTAACAAATAAGTTTCGCTTGGCCGCTCAGGTGGTTTATTTAGATGGTGGCAATCGTTATTCACAAGGTGCCCGAGTAGATTATGCGCTGTTAGATTGGTCCGCGTATACTAATGAATCTTGGCAGGCTAACGTATATTTTGGCCGATTTAAAAATAATCATTGGCTTTATTCCAGCTCTCGAGATATTCCCTTTGCTAGACCCAGTATTATCCTACCACAATCTGTTTATTTTGATGGTTTTAGAGATATCGCTGTGGGTAGTGATGGTATCGCGGCGAAATTAAGTCACAGTACCGATGAATATGGTAATTTTGATTGGCAATTAAGCTATGGTTCCTCACCTATTTCAGATGAACAAACTAAGAATATATTGAGTGAGTATGCTCAAGGGACTGCTGAGCAAGATTATGATGCGCAAGCAAGTATCTATTGGCAACCGGCATTTTCTTCATGGCGCTTTGGCTTATCATTACTTGATGCTAGCTTTACCTATGACCAAGGTGGTGTTGGTAGCGGAGATGTTTTCTTTGATAGTGATTTTACCTTTCAATTTTATACCATGAACGCCATTTATGCAGGCGAAAAATGGGAGTTTAGTGGTGAAATATATCAGCAACGATTTACCATAGATGGCTTTTATTCCCCAGATTTTCAACTAGATAATATTGGTCAGGGCTTTTATTTACAATCACGCTATAAGTTAACGCAACAATTAACCTTGTTAGCTCGATATGAAGATTTCTACCTAAATAAAGAGGATAAAGACGGTAAAAAATTACAACAGATAACCGGCGGAGATATTCCATATTATTTTGCTTTTCATAAAGATATCACCCTAGGTGTTAATTACGACATTACCAGTAATTTTAGCATGCGTATGGAGTATCATTGGGTAAAAGGTGCGGGCAGGCTAACGCCTGTGGTCGTGCCTAATGCCATCATTAATAATACTGAAGATTGGCAAATGTGGGCCGTACAATTGATGTATTGGTTCTAGCAGTAGTATTACCATGAATAAAAAATTTGTTAGTGTGCCAACCAAACTATTGATACTGATTGTATCAACCTTACTCTTTTTAGCTGTAGGTTTCTCCTCGCTGTCCTATTGGCGTTTGCAGCAAGATTATCGAGAATTTCAGCAAAATAATACTGTGCAAGGGCAACTGCAAGTCAACTTACACAATAATATCTTGCGTACTAAAATAACGGTCTGGTTAGAAACATTCACTGATTTGATCGAATTATCTGAGCAAGATGACTTCTCTTCTCTAACCAAACAGCTTGAAAAACAATATGACGCTTTGCAATTACACCTCAATGTAGAAGATATTTGGCTAGTGGATGATCATCAAAATATTTTGTTTTCAACCAACGACTTCCCTCAAGCTGTACAGGAAAATATTGCCCAAGTGTTCAGGCTACAAGAGCCCAATCATAGGATTTATTGCCCACAAAACTGCCAATTACTGTTGAGTTTACCCTTGCTTAATAAGCTAGGAAATATGGTTGTTGTCACTATGAGCACTTCATTAGTTGATATGCTGTTTGCGCTAAAGACCACTTTAGCTAGGGACGTAGCAGTTATTCGTATCGTAAAGCAAGATAATAATGTCATTAATATTGCCAGTGCAAAAATTATTTCAGCCTCGAATATGAGACTAACGGAGTCCTTGTTAACATTGCATCAGTCTGACTCAACGTTAGATACTATCCTTGCACAGGGCCTGCAACTTAATATTGGTAATAATAGCTATTTACTTAATTTACTTGAGTTGGCCAATCAGGGAAAACAGGGGTTTTATTTAGTCTTAATTGATGATGTATCGGCTTTTAAGGCTAAGAATGATGCTTATCAACTGCGTTTTATTGTCTCTTTAAGTATTATTTTTATCTTGTTAGCCGCCTTTGTTTATTATATCTCTAGTCCGTTTACCAAACGATTATTGTTACTCTCTAATGCACTGCCTTTGTTGGCGCAAAAAAAGTTTGATGAATTTCGACAAGTTGATCTAAAAAGGCCGCGCATTTTTGCTGATGAGTTGGATGTGTTAGCGCATGCATCACAAGAACTTAGTTATGAACTAGAGCAGCTTAACTTAGTGGTCGAGCAAAAGACCAAAGAGTTAGAAAATATCGCCATGTATGACCTACTTACTGGCTTGCCCAATAGAAATATGCTGAACTATCAGCTACGTAAATCACTTGCCAATATTGCTCGCCATAAAAGTGGTGTCGCGGTACTGTTTCTTGATTTAGATGACTTTAAAAAGGTTAATGATAGTAATGGTCATAATATCGGCGATAAACTACTGATCCAAGCAGCAGAACGTGTGCGCGTTTGTGTTGGCGATATAGATTTAGCCACTCGTTTTGGTGGCGATGAATTTGTAATCGTACTCAGCCATCTTGAAAATATTGGCGAGGCTATTGAAGTCGCTGAAAAGGTACTGTTACAGTTTAAAGAGCCGATTAAATTGGGTTCAAATGTATTCTATGTCTCTACCAGTATCGGCATCGCTTATACCGAGTCGGCTATTGAGAAGTCTGATGACTTGATCAGTCATGCTGATATTGCCATGTATGAAGCAAAAGATAATGGTGGTGGACAATATCATGTTTACCATCCCGAAATGTTTCAACGTGTTGCCCATCGAGTTATGCTCGAAGGTGAAGTAAGACAGGCGCTAGCCAAGCAACAATTTAGTTTAAGTTTACAGCCACAAATCTGTGCTAAAACGAAAAGGCTATATGGTTTTGAGGCACTTTTACGCTGGCAGCACCCTGAACGCGGTATGATCTCCCCGGAAGACTTTATCCCCATTCTAGAAAACTCACAGCACATGATTGAGCTCGGTTATTGGATTATCCGTCGATGTTTCGAGTTAGCGGTAGCCATTAAAAAATATGGTTTAACTAATTCACGAATAGCCATTAACTTATCTGCTGGCCAGTTTATTGATAGTAATTTACCGCACTTCTTAACAGAATTATTACTAGAATTTTCTCTTCGCGCGCAGGATTTTGAATTAGAGTTAACCGAACAAACCTTAGTAAAAGATATGGATCACACCATCGCCATGATGCAGTCGTTAAAAAGGATTGGCTTTAGTTTTGCTATTGATGACTTTGGTACGGGTTATTCATCACTAGCCTATTTAAAGAAAATGCCGGTGGATGTTATAAAAATAGATAAAAGCTTTATTTTTGGCATGCTGGAAAATCATTCTGATTTTCAAATTATCACCTCAACTATTGCTATGGTAAAAAACCTAGGCTTAATCGTGGTGGCGGAAGGAGTTGAAACTAAAGCGCAATTACGTAGTTTGACTGAAAATGATTGCGATATTATTCAAGGTTACTATTTCTCTAAGCCAATACCTGAAGCAGAATTGTTCGCCGTGTTAGATAAACACACCACAGCAGGTTACTGGAAAGTTCCTAAAGAAGTTACTATGGACGTAACTGAAGGTAAGTCAGCCTAAGACAATTAATCTGTTTGGCTACTGTTCAGTCAATCTAAGCAAGATAGACTGAACAGATTTCACTGATAAATTGACTATTCAACCGTTTAACTATTTAAATATTGTTTGAATGTGAGCAGTAAACTCAGTGGCATTTATAAAGCCGGTGGTGCGCTGCTTGGTTAATTCCTTGCCTTGTAAATCAAAAAACAAAATGGAGGGTAAGCCTAGGATAGTATAATGCTGAACAAGCTCGGCATTATTGCTAGAATCAAAGTCAGTCATATCAATCTGTAACCAAACACTATTACTTAGCGCTTGTTGGACCTGGCTATCAGTAAAGGTATACTTTTCAAACTCCTTACAGGCAATGCACCAATCCGCGTACAAATCTACCATCACAGTCTTACCTTGTTGATTAGCATTTTTTACTTCGTTTTGCAGTTGCGCCAAAGACGTTACTTGTTTAAAACTAGCATGCTGAGCACCATTGCTAACAGTACTAGTGTTTGGATAGACTAGTTGGTAGGCCATATTAGCGCCAAAAAACAACATTAAGAAAATAACTAAAGAACGCAAGCCGTACCAGAAACCTTTTTCTTGCTGATTTTTTTGCGTTGCCGCATGATTTTGGTTGGCAACATAGAAATAACTAGCACTGACTAATAGCAATAATGCCCATAGCGCTTGGCTAGCAACTTCTGGAATAAATCGCTCAAGTAAAAATATCGGGACGGCTAACAATAGTAAGCCGAAGATATTCTTAATGATATTCATCCAGGCTCCCGCTTTTGGTAATAACTTGCCGCCAGAGCTGCCTAGTACTAATAAGGGTAGACCCATGCCCAAACTCAGCGCATATAAAGCAGAGGCGCCAAGGACGACATCACCTGTTTGTGAAATATACAACAATGCCCCTGTTAAAGGTGCGGTAGTACATGGTGAGGCGACCAGTCCTGAGATCACGCCCATCATTAACACACCGGCATAGGAGCCACCTTTTTGTTGGTTACTCATGGCATTAAGCTTGTTTTGCCAACTAGCAGGTAAGGCTAAATTAAACAGACCAAACATAGAGAGGGCTAGGAAAATAAATAAAACACTTAAACTAATCAGTACGATAGGGTGTTGAAATACCGCTTGAAACTTGGCTCCTGCTAAAGCAACGACAATACCGAGCAAGGTATACGTTACCGCCATACCTTGTACGTAAACAAAAGATAAGGTAAACGCTTTCTTCGTGGTTAAGGGGGTGCCTTTTTTACTTTGGCCAACAATAATCCCTGTTAAAATAGGGTACATAGGAAACACACAAGGCGTAAATGACAACAATAAGCCGCCGACAAAAAAAGCTAAAAGCGTTAATAACAAACTTTCTTGCTTGAGCATATCGACCAGCTGATGTTGCTCACTTTGTTGAACTTCACCTTGCTTTAGCTGAGTCTTATTATTGTTATTTCCAGTACTAGTATTTGCGCTATTGTCACTTGTGCTAAGTAAGGATGAAAATACGGGGGCGTTATCAAATGAACTTATTTTACTTAATTCTACTACCTTACTGGTGGGGGCATAACATAGGCCTTTTTCCGCACAACCTTGATAGGTGATTTTGATACTGCCATTACTTGAGACCTGTTCAAGATTTATGATGAAGCTTAAGTGTTTAATAAATACTTTTTGAATACCAAAAAATTCATCTTCATGGTCTATGCCTTCAGGTAACTCAACCGGAGTAAAGGTAATATTTTCACCCTTAAACTTAAATTGATGACGGTAAAGGTAATAGCCAGGAGCTATATCAAAGCTAACTTCTAACTGGTTATTTTTTTGATAAAAGTTAAAGGTGAATGCTTGGTCTACTCTTAAGAATTCATCATCATTACTAAACAAGCTAGTGTTAGATATATCAAAAATTGATTGTTTCTCTTGCGCTACCGCCGGAAGAATCGTAAAGGTTGTTAATATAATTAAGCATAGGGAAAGTAAATTTTTCATTCAGTCTACTTCAAAGAATTGGAGATCCAGTTTAAATAATGCTTATCACCTTGCTGGATATTCAAGGCAATAACTTCCACCACGTCATACGGGTGTAATTGATTAATTCGTTTGTTTAAGGCGGCGAAAGTGTTTTCATCGGTTTTTATCAGCAATTGCACTTCATTATCACATTGCAATTCGCCTTGCCAATAATATACTGAGGTGATGTTAGGGATAATATTAACGCAGGCAGCAAGTTTTTCTGTAACTAATTGCTGAGCAATATTTTTGGCTACGGTTTCATTTGGGCACGTTGTTAATACTAATTGATACAATTTTGTTACCTAATTCCTGCAATCTTGTTGATAGTATACCCTGAGTATTAAGGAAAACTTAGGGTTAATATTTATACTCATTCACTGTCCTTGAAAAAGACCTGTTGAGCCCAATATAAGTTTCATAGGAAATAAGGAATTATTATGTTTCAACTATTATTTGTGCTGTTTATCATTATCCCTGTTATCGAAATAGCGGTAATTATGCAAGTGGGTGCCTTACTTGGCATTTGGCCAACCATTGCCATTGTTATTTTAACTGCTTGGTTAGGGGCTAAATATGTCCGTCAACAAGGCTTGGTAACGTTACAGTCAGTACAAACTAAAATGGCACAAGGTGAAATGCCCTCGGAAGAAATTGTCACAGGCTTAATGTTATTAGTGGCCGGTGTTTTATTAGTAACACCTGGCTTTGTTACCGATATTTTCGGCTTATCGTTACTGGTACCTAGTGTACGTAACGCTATAGCCAATAAAGTACAACAGCATATCAAGGTTAATCAGTTTGGCGCAGGCGCAGCATTCCATCACGGCGCATCGGGCAATGTCTATCAACATGAAAATACCAGTGGGCCATTTACTTCGTCTAGAACTTCAGCCAATGATCCGCTTTCACATCATCAAGGCGAGACTTTAGAAGGTGAGTTCAAGCGTAAAGATTAGTGAGAGCAAACCCATTACCTAAGCACTTTGCACGGGTCTAAAGAACCAATATATTAGTACTTTCACTGTCAATCGTTCACGATTACCCAAGCAAGCGCTTTGAGGTGATAAATGACCCGCAGTGAATTAGGTAAAATTAATCAATGAAAAGGGTATTGGATAGATTTAGCAGACTAAAGTTTTTTCTCTTAGGGCTTGTGAAGATTTATTTTATCCCCATTACTATTAGCAACAAAGATTGGTGTTAAATGCCTGTTAGTCATTTAATCACTACTTTATACAACAGACATCATTTAGGAGAAAAAAAATGGCTATTCGTCCACTACACGATCGTGTAATTATTAAACGTAAAGATGCAGAATCAAAATCAGCTGGCGGTATTGTTTTAACTGGTAGTGCAGCAGAAAAATCTACCCGTGGTGAAGTTATTGCCGTAGGAAATGGTCGTATTTTAGATAACGGTGAAGTTCGTGCTTTAGACGTTAAAGTTGGCGATAACGTGATCTTCAGTGAAGGTTATGGCGTTAAAACTGAAAAAATTGATGGTGAAGAAGTTCTTATTTTAAATGAATCTGACATTTTAGCGATTGTTGAATAATTCACTAATTTTTAACTTGATGTTGAGCATAATTTTGGCTCCATCCCAACAAATTAATAGGAAAAGATAATGGCTGCAAAAGAAATTGTATTTGGTAATGATGCACGTGCAAAAATGTTACGTGGTGTCAATATTTTAGCTGACGCGGTAAAAGTAACGTTAGGTCCTAAAGGCCGTAATGTTGTGTTAGATAAATCGTTTGGTGGTCCAATGATCACTAAAGACGGTGTAACTGTTGCGAAAGAAATTGAATTAGAAGATAAATTTGAAAACATGGGCGCGCAAATGTTAAAAGAAGTTGCGTCTAAAGCTAACGATGAAGCGGGTGACGGTACTACTACTGCTACTGTTTTAGCGCAAGCTATTGTTAACGAAGGTTTAAAATCTATTGCTGCGGGCATGAACCCAATGGATCTTAAACGTGGTATCGACAAAGCGGTTATCGCCGCAGTTGCCGAGCTTAAAAAATTATCTCAAGATTGCACTGACAATAAAGCCATTGAGCAAGTTGGTACAATTTCAGCTAACTCTGATGAAACTGTTGGTAAAATCATTGCTACCGCTATGGAAAAAGTAGGTGCTGAAGGCGTTATCACGGTTGAAGAAGGCCAAGCCTTAACTGATGAGCTAGATGTTGTTGAAGGTATGCAATTTGACCGTGGTTATTTATCACCTTATTTCATCAACAACCAAGAAAACGGTAGTGTTGAATTAGAAAACCCTTTCATTTTATTAGTTGATAAAAAAATCTCTAACATCCGTGAATTATTAACGACGTTAGAAGCTGTAGCTAAATCAGGTAAGCCATTACTTATTATTGCTGAAGATGTTGAAGGCGAAGCCTTAGCTACTTTAGTGGTTAACAACATGCGTGGCATTGTTAAAGTTGCCGCAGTTAAAGCGCCAGGTTTTGGTGACCGTCGTAAGTCGATGTTACAAGATGTCGCCACATTAACTGGCGGTACAGTGATTTCTGAAGAAATTGGTTTAGAACTTGAAAAAGCAACCTTAGAAGACTTAGGTCAAGCTAAACGTGTTGTTATCACTAAAGATACCACTATCATCATTGATGGTATTGGTGATCAAGCTGATATTAAAGCACGTGTTGATCAAATTCGTGGTCAAATTGAAGATTCATCTTCAGATTACGATAAAGAAAAATTACAAGAACGTTTAGCTAAATTAGCCGGCGGTGTTGCGGTTATTAAAATTGGCGCAGCGACTGAAATCGAAATGAAAGAGAAAAAAGCGCGTGTTGAAGATGCACTGAGTGCTACTCGTGCTGCCGTTGAAGAAGGCGTAGTTGCTGGTGGCGGTGTTGCTTTTGTTCGTGTAGCTCAAGCAATTAAAGATTTAGAAGGCGCTAACGAAGATCAAACACATGGTATTAATGTTGTTATTCGTGCGATGGAAGCTCCTCTTCGTCAAATCGTTGCTAACTGTGGTGATGAGCCTTCAGTGGTACTTAATGAAGTGCGTAAAGGTAAAGGTAACTTTGGTTACAATGCCGGTAACAGCACTTATGGCGATATGTTAGAAATGGGTATTTTAGACCCGACTAAAGTAACTCGTAGTGCGCTACAGTTTGCTGCTTCGGTTGCAGGCTTAATGTTAACTACTGAAGCTATGATCACTGATGCACCAACCAAAGATAGTTCTCCTGCAATGCCTGATATGGGTGGTATGGGCGGCATGGGCGGCATGATGTAATTTATGCTGGTCTAAATTGTTAATTTCATCGTTGCTTTATAGCTCGTTTAAGAAAAACTAAACGTCACCATAAAGCGCCTTGAACTAAACAATTTATCCTGCGCATAAAGCATTTTATTGCTTATAGTACTAAAGCTCACTTCGGTGAGCTTTTTACTTTCTACGATTGTATTTAGCTAACTTAATTGTAAATTACGGCGTTGCTTTGTTACTCGTTTAAGAAAAACTAAACGTCACCATAAAGCGCCTTGAACTAAACAATTTATCCTGCGCATAAAGCATTCTATTGCTTATAGTACTAAAGCTCACTTCGGTGAGATTTTTGCTTTCTACGATTGTATTTAGCTAACTTAAGTGTAAATGACGGCGTTGCTTTGTTACTTGTTTAAGAAACACAAAACGTCACCATAAAGCGCCTGGTACTAAACAATTTATCCTGCGCATAAAGAATTTTATTGCTTATAGTACTAAAGCTCACTTCTGTGAGCTTTAATGCTGGCAGTCGTCTGCTGGCTTCCTGTCGTTATTGCTGAGCTTTCCTCAAGTGTTGACTGCTCTGCTATAGGGGTTAAGCAAGCCGTTATTTGGTTAATACCTTGATGGCCAAGTTGAGTCATTCACTCATGACTAACTGACGCTAATCTGCTTGAACAAGTATTTTATCAATTGATATTTCAATATAAAATTCGTCTTGTGCCAGTAGTGCTAATTGCTCCAGCTTTGCCATAAGAGCAGGATTGCCTTGGTGCAATTATCCTGAAAAACGGTGGCCATTGCGGCGACCTCCAAGGTTAAAACATTGTTAATCAGTTTAAGCATTGAACGTTGTATTTCTATGACGTTTGTTCATAGTTATTTTCTCTTTTAGCATGAAATTCCGGCATATTTAATCTATAAAAGTTTTGCACTAAGGTAATGCTGACGTGGCTTGTATCGGTTCTTAATAGATTATTTAAATTACAATCGGTAACAGAATTTAATTTAATGTATTTATATACTTAATTATAGAATTAAGTCAGTATTGAAGCGTTAATAGATATTTATAGGATTGAATAATGAAGAAAAATATTAGTTTAACCATTGCCCTTTTTAGCAGCTTATTGGTAAGTGCTTGTGTGACTGTACCTCCAGAGCCACAAGTGAATAGAAATCAATTGGCCATCTCAAGTGTGCGAGATATACCTATTTCTTATTCGCCAGGCAGTACGTTTTCTTTAGCGCCTAAGTATGTCAAAGCAACTTCATTAAAAGCTGAGCAGACCCAAGCAGTATATAAGCTTTATGCTGATGCTATTATTAGCGATTTAATGAAGCATGGTTTTTACAATACCCGCAATGCCCAAAACTCTACTTTCTATGTTGGTTTTGGTGTTGCCTTAGCCAGTGATTTATCAGATGAAACCATCAATCATGAATTTGGTATTACGCCAGGTTTACCGGGCCGTGATGGTTTGAAAAAAGGTAGTTTTTTGATTTATATCGAAGATGCTCGCACGGGTAAAAAAGTTTGGCGAGGTGCAGTACAAGGCTTTGTTCATGAAGATAGTAATGAAGCACAAAAAATATATCGTACTGCAGCTATTGTTAGCCGTGTGATGAAACAGTTCTACGCTACAAATTAACACCTACCGGTAGCAAATTCACACGGTTTACACCCGTTTTTTTTGTTTTACTAAAGTTGAACATTTAATAAGAGGATGGCATATGAAACAATTTACTTATATGGTTACACTGTTGATTTCAACATTATTAATGGCGCCTGGCGCATTTGCGGCAAGTAGTGAAGTAACCTGGACTGATTATAAAAGCTATCGTGATATTAATGCCGGTAATGAAAACCGTAAGTCATTTAGAGAGCGTATCTTTCGAGATTTTGAAAAGCACTTTGCTAAATTAGCGGCAACCTTGCCTGAGGGGCAAGTACTTAAAATTGATGTCACAGATGTTGACCTTGCTGGCGATACTAATGCCGCGGGCATACATAGAACCCGTATTGTTAAGCAGATTTATAGCCCACGAATGAACTTTTCTTATCAACTGCTTGATGCCGATGGCAAGCTAGTTCAATCGGATGAAGTGGTACTTAAAGACATGAACTTTATGTCAGGTAGTAACTTGAAATATCGTCATAAATCCTTGGGTTATGAGAAGAAGATGCTCGATGTCTGGTTTGATAAAACCTTTAAAGACTTGCGGGTAAAAAAATAGTACTTGAGAAAAACTACTAAATTAAAAGTCACTACGGTGACTTTTTTATTGCCTAAAATTGTATTTTCCCCTGAAGTGATTAAGTAATTAAGTTATTATCTTTGCCTGTTACTTTATGTTATCGCAAGGAAAAGGCGCAATGAAGCCCACTCAACAGACTACTATTTTTTACCCTTCTCCAGTTACCCTTATCATGCTCTTATTTATACTTCTCATCAGCCCAAAGGTATTGAGCGCCCAGCCAGCAAGTAATAATGGTGAAGTACTATCCATTAAAAGCATGCTTGATAGCAAAGAAAAATCACAACAAAGCTTACAGCCAGATGAATATGATGTGCCGCAAGATAAATATGAACGCGGTCAACCTCGCAGTGCTATGGCCGGATATTTACGTGCAATGCGTGCGGGTGATCTAGCCTTAGCGACACATTATTTAGATTATCGCAACCTGTCAGAAAAAACCTTAAGTGTTGGTAAAGAAGAATTGGCGAGACAATTAGCCGTAGTGTTAAACCGAACCTTATGGGTCGATCTCAATAGTATCAGTGCCCGAAAAGAGGGACGAAAAAATGACAACCTACCCTCGTATAGAGAACTGGTAGGGCAAGTTGATTACCAAGGTAATACGGTTGATATTTTATTACAGCGCATTCCTCGAGCAACAGATAAAGTGAGAATTTGGAAAATATCAAATGCCACGGTTGAGAAAATCCCACGCTTATTTAAGCGTTATTCTTATTCTCCTCTGGGAGAGTTCTTAGCCAAAAAATTACCATCAATAGACCTCTTTGGCGTCATGCTCTGGCAATGGTTATATTTCACCTTGATGATATTGATATATTACCTTATTGCCAAAGCCTTTACCTGGCTGACAGCTTTTAGTATCAAACGTGTTTATCATAAGGTCTCTGAAGACGTTTTACGGTTTATTAAAGAGCCGGTAGCATTATTAATCGCGGTGATTTTTGCCCGTAGTTTTAGTGATGAAGCCAATGTTACTATTGCCGTTCGAGCGGTGACTGAAGGCAGTACTTTATTAATTATTGCTTGGTCCTGGGTCTGTTTTCGTTTTATTGATTTAATGAAAATAATATTGGCAGAAAAATTTATTGCTCAAGAAAAACCGTTAGCGGTGTATTTGTTAAGACCGGCTGGCACAGTAATAAAGATCATTATATTTAGTATTGCTAGTTTGAACTGGTTGGAAAATCTGGGTTTTAATGCTTCTACCTTATTGGCTGGCTTAGGTATTGGTGGTTTAGCTATTGCACTGGCTGCGCAAAAAACCATAGAAAATATTATTGGTGCTATTACCTTATATACATCGGCACCGGTTAAGATTGGTGACTTTTGCCGTTTTGGTAACAGTTTTGGTGTGGTTGAAGAAATAGGTTTACGCTCTACTCGTATTCGAACATTAGAACGAACGGTTATTTATGTCGCTAATGCAAAATTTATTGATATGAACATTGAAAACTATGCCGAGCGAGAAAAAATAGTTTTTCGACCTAAGATATTCTTAGCACCAAGTACGTCAAAAGAAAATATTGAGAGTTTACTGGTGGCCATTAGGGCTATGTTCAATTCAACAGATATGATTGCCGCATCGCCGCTGCGCAGTCATTTTAAAGCCTATACTATATATGGCTTAGAATTGGATATTTTGGCTTATGTTAAAACCACAGACTTTGATGTTTATCTTGATGAAATCAATCAACTCAATCTGAATATTCTCGCTTTACTGAACGAACATGATTGTAAAGTACAAGTGATGGCAGAAAGAGTTGCTGAGTAATTGACCTGCTTAAGTTATTGAATGTAGCTTTGCTCAAAGTTAGCTAGAACTGTGAATAGCTGCTCTATCTTTTTAACTAAGGCAATTAATGGCCCTTGCTCTTTACTGGCTTGCCACTGTAAAAGATCATCGGCTATTTCTTCAACATAGGGTTGGAAGGTGTTGGCTGAACAGGTAAAGCTAGCATCGGCAGTAAAAATAGCTTTAAAGCTGGCTTTCTTTTTTTCACGTAAATCGGCTAAGGTGGCATCAGCGGTTAACGATCTTTTTAAAATCACTGAAATATTTTCAATAAGTTGTTGTTCAATTGCTTTAGTCATAACACTTCTTACTTTGAGGATTGTTCTTTATTTTGTCAATTATGCCAGATTGATTGGCGTTTTGTTAGCTTGACCAGCAATTTCTCGTACTAACTTAGGCATTAAGAAGCCAGGTAAGCGAGCCAGCATCTCTTTAACTATTGCTACGGCATTTGTCTCACTAACATCAAAGTGAGCAGCGCCTTGCACCGCATCAAAAAGGTGCAAATAGTAGGGTTGAATGCCAGCATCAAACAGCACTTCGCTTAAGTTACTTAAGATCTCAGCATCATCATTTACCCCACGTAACAGCACACTTTGGTTAAAGAGTGGAATACGCGCTGCGCGCAGCGGTTCAAGTGCCGCGATTAACTCATCATTAATTTCATTCGGGTGATTGATATGCAACACCATAGTGGCTTTTAAGCGTGAATTTTTTAACAGGGCAACAAGGCTTGCTGTGATGCGGTTAGGTATTACTACGGGCAAGCGAGTATGAATACGCAAACGTGTCACATGGGGAATGTGTTCTATTTGCTCAACCAGCCAAGCCAAGTGATTGTCGTTAGCCATCAAGGGATCGCCACCACTAAAAATAACTTCGCTGATTTCATTATGGGCAGCAATATAATCCAGGGCACTTTGCCAACGCTTTTTATTAGGGCTGTTATCTTGATAAGGAAAATGACGACGAAAGCAATAGCGACAATTAATCGCACATGCCGATTTTACTATCATCAATACCCGGTTCTGGTATTTATGCAATAAGCCTTCGGCGACGGTATCATGTTCAAATAAGGGATCAGCAGAGTAGCCCTCAGTGAGTGAAAATTCTGTGGATAATGGCATGACTTGTTTTAGTAGCGGATCGTTAAAGTCGCCTTTTTTCATGCGCTTAATAAAGGGCAGCGGCACACGCACAGGAAATAAACTCCGTGCTTTGAAATGTTGTAAATAGTCATCAGGGGCAATATTAACTAAGGCTAATAGTTGTTCGGGCTCGGTCACTACCTCACGCAAGTCTTTTTGCCATGATTTTTCATCACAAAGATGCAAATCGTGATCAATTTGGGTTATTATCTGCGGCAATTCTAATTTCAATTGAACATCTCTTACTAGCTACTGCTGCCATTATAACGGTTATAGACTAGTGAAGATCAAATAAATAACTAAGTAATCAATAAAAGAGCACTTCTTACTATGGCTAATATCAGTACCAATCAGTTCAAAACTGGACTTAAAATCATGCTTGATGGCGAACCTTGTAACATCCTTGAAAATGAATTAGTAAAACCGGGTAAAGGCCAAGCCTTTAGCCGCGTTAAAATTCGTAAACTCATCTCAGGTAAAGTGTTAGAGAAAACCTTCAAATCAGGAGAGACGGTTGAAATCGCTGATGTCATGGATATTGAATTAGCCTATTTATATGCTGATGGTGAATTCTGGCACTTTATGAATAATGAAACCTTTGAGCAAATTGGCGCTGATGAAAAAGCAGTCGCTGATACGGTTAAGTGGTTAGTTGAAGGTGACGTTTGTACCATCACCTTATGGAATGGCACACCAATCACAGTAACGCCACCTAATTTTGTCGAAATTGATATTACCGAAACAGACCCCGGCCTAAAAGGTGATACCGCAGGTACGGGTGGTAAACCGGCAACATTAGCAACCGGCGCGGTTGTGCGTGTACCTTTGTTTGTGCAAATTGGTGAGAAAGTGCGCATTGATACACGCTCGGGCGACTATGTATCCCGCGCAAGTAAAGCTCAATAAGTTTATACGATTAATTCTATCAACGAAAATTAAGTTAAAGGAATAATGATGTTTTTTAACAAGGTGTTAATGTCAAAGACCATACTATTGAGTTGTCTACTTGGCTTTTTGGTTAGTATGTTAAGTGTTGATGCCAACGCTAAGTACACTAAGCGTAGTGACAAGTGGGAAGCGAGTTTTAAAATACTCAATAATCAGGCAACTGATATTGATGGTCAAAATGGTTCAAAAACTGCTATGGAGAGTGATTATGGTTGGGGTTTTACCCTAGGCTATAATTTAAACCCGCATATTTTGTTTAACTTTGATTTTTCCTCATCAACGCCAAGTTACCAGGCCACTCTAATTGATGCTGATAATGGTAGTAGTCATCAAATAAACCACAAAATGGACTTGTTAGAAAGTCAGTTTAATGTCGTTTATAGTGTGTTTGCCGCACAGTTTACCCCTTATGTGCAAGTGGGTGCTGGTTGGACTTATGTTGATAGTAATATTGCCGATGGACCACCTGGCTCAGTTTGTTGGTGGGATCCGTGGTGGGGTTATGTTTGTGATAGTTATCAAAATACTTTCAACGATACTCGTTTTTCCTATAATGTTGCCGTAGGGTTTCGTTATGAGTTAGATAACAGTTTGTTTTTTCGTGCCAGTTACAAACAAGCTTGGATTGACTTTAGTCATTCAGACGATGCCAGCATCGGCTCATATCACTTAGAAATCGGCTCAATCTTCTAAATAATATAAGCGCAGAGATACGTATAAACATTATCGTTATTCGTTAACTATTTGATAATTACTCGTTAGTTATTTGATAGTAAAGCAACCCAGCAAGCAGCATTATTGTTTACTGGGTTTTTTATTGCCTGTAAAAATTTAGCGGTTAAATAATTAACAAGTTTGTCAGTGAGTTAATTCATTTTACTTTGCTGCTGGCTATACATAAGACAGTCGCTCAGGTATGGTATTACTAAGTTTTATTCTTGTTATTTTACTTTTTAAGAAGGTCATGTGAAAGAAAAAGCAACGTCATTTGATATCGCTTATAAGGCAGGGGTTTCTCAATCCACTGTCTCAAGAGCTTTGCGAAATAGCCCACTAGTTAATGAGGCAACACGAGAGAAAATTCAAGCCATCGCCAAAGAGTTAAATTACAAGGTTGATAAAAATGCTAGTAATTTACGTTCTCAGCAAAGTGATACCATTGCTTTGTTATTATTTGCCGATCCCACCAATGATGATTCAGACATCAACCCGTTCTTCTTATCTATGTTAGGCAGCATCACCCGTGCTTGTGCAAAAAAAGGTTATGACTTGTTAGTGTCTTTTCAACAGGCAAGTGACGATTGGCATGCTGATTTTGAAGATAGTAATAAAGCCGATGGTCTAATTTTATTAGGCTATGGCGACTATGTTGACTATGAAGAGAAGTTAATTAAGTTGTTAGATCAGGGTACACACTTTGTCCGTTGGGGCGCCGAAGTTAAAAACTTACCGCTTATTTCGATTGGTTGTGATAACCATCAAGGCGGTATAGAGATGACTGAACATCTCATTAAAAAAGGCCGTACTAAACTGGCTTTCTTAGGCAGTGCTTCAAGTCATGCGCCTGAGTTTTTTGACCGTTATAAAGGCCATTGTCAGTCGTTAAAAGATAATGGTCTAGTTGTTAATCAAGCTTTGCAGTTTAATGCTTTATACACCGAAGAGGCCGGCTATCAAGCGGCATGTAAATTAATCGCCGGTGGTGAGCCCTTTGATGCTATTTGTGCCGCTTGTGATCTTATTGCTATTGGTGCCATGCGGGCATTGCAAGAGCATGGTATTAGTATCCCTGAGCAAGTAGCACTGGTTGGTTTTGATGATATCGCTGTGGCCAGTTTTACCTTTCCAGCGTTAACAACAGTAAAACAAGATACCCAATTGGCAGGTGAGTTATTAGTGGGAACTTTACTGGATTTGATTAGTGGTGAAGAGGTGAAAACCACCTTGATCCCACCAGAATTAGTAATCCGAAAATCTTGTGGTAATGAGCTCTAGCTAGTTAGTGCTCATTAGCTAGCGATAAGTTAATAATCCAATTAATGAATTACACTGCACTCGGCTGTGTTGTAGTTCAGTGTTGGTGAGTAAACAAGCAAGACGCATAAACCCATCCATGGGGCTCTGCACAAGCATCCATGCTTGTGAAGCTCGCTTTTATCACATCACCAACACTCACCGTAAAATCAATATGTTACGATACCGCCAACACCTAACGACAACAGAGCCCTGCACTTACCTTAAAGGTGAGTGCGAAAAAGTAAAGGTTTAATCGGCTAAGAAGCTAGCTTCTCTTGCCCAGTAATAACTTCTTGTTCAGTGTCCTCTTTAACAAAATACACCGACAATGCTGCTAAAATCATCGAACCACCAGCAAGCATAATGATATAGATGGCTTGATTATCAAATACTGCAGTTAAAATCCAACCGGCAAAAATGCCAGAAACAATTTGTGGTGCGGCAATGGTAAAGTTGAATATGCCCATATAAACACCGGTTTGTTTCACCGGTATTGAGCCGGCTAAAATTGCGTAAGGCATCGCTAAAATAGCTGCCCAAGCCATGCCAATGCCGATCATAGGCAAGAATAATGAGACGGCACCTTGTGGTACGGTAATTTCAGTAATGACTAAGTTGACTAGCGTTGGCTCAGAACTTTCGATAAACATAATGCTGATATAACCAATACCACCAGCTAACAATGATAATGAGTAGGTTAGTTTACGGCCGATTTTACTGGCCACTTTGGCCATAAAGACAGACCAAATAGCAGCAAAGAACATGTAGGCAGCGAAAATAATACCTACCCAATCACCGGCACTACCTTTTGCTTGCGCAATATGTTCAGGAATAGTACCAATTGAGTCTAAATACGTTGGATCAAACCATTTAGCCTCGATACCCCATATATGCTGAGCAATGGCGGGCATGGTATAAACCCACATAATAAATAAAGCAAACCATGAGAAAAATTGCACTAAGGCGAGTTGTTTCATAGTGGTTGGCATGGTTTTCATTAGGCCAAAAAACGCGGATAACTTTTCCCCAAGTGAACGTTCGGTATTATTTTTTTCTAATGGCGCTAAGCCATTGGTGCCGGGGGCATATTCCTTGGTTCTTAACACTGTCCATAATACCGAGCCTAACATGACTGAGGCGCCAATATAAAAGGCCCAAATTACTGAGGGCGCAACTGCACCAGATTCAGCGGTATTTTCTAAGCCCATGACGTTGGTCAAAACAAAAGGCAAAATAGAGCCACAAACGCCACCAATATTAATTAAAAATGATTGGATCGAATAACCAACATTACGCTGCTCTGCCGGCACCATATCTGAAACTAAAGCGCGAAACGGTTGAAAGGCTAAATTAAAAGAAGCATCCATTAAGGCAAGCATCATAGCGCCAAAGAATAATGGTGTGATAAAGCTCGCTAAGGTGGCGGAGTTTGGCATTAATAACATGCCGATAGCGGCGGCAATACCACCGGCTAAAATATAAGGGTTACGACGACCTAATTTGTTCCAGGTTCTATCGGAAGCTGAGCCAACTATTGGTTGAACAATCAAACCCATAATAGGCGCAACAAGCCAAAATAAGGCTAAAGAATGTAAGTCTGCACCTAGGTCTGACAATATGCGACTGGCATTAGCATTTTGTAAGGCAAAACCAAATTGCACACCAAGAAAGCCAAAACTGACATTCCAAATTTGCCAAAAGCTCAAACGCGGTTTTTGCTGCTTTTGCTTTAGTTGATTACTCATGTCGCTGGTATTGCTCATCTGGGGCACTCTTATTGTTATATGTAGCGGCGCTTGTCTTTAAAAAAGCACATTATTAAGGTAAATAAAGGCGATAATAATGTGCAATAGCCATAAGGCATTAAACAAGCGAGTGTTGAAATTTTTTAAGTTTTAATGATCAATAAAAACCAAAACAACCATTTTAATATACGCATTTTAGTGGCTAACCACTAGCGGTTACATACGTATTCAGTATTATGTTTAACTGTTATTACCTTAGCTCTGTAATACAAAAGCGGCAGCACCCAGTAAACCTGGCTGCTCTTCCGTTATTATGTAGGTCGGGGCCTGCTCGGTAATATATGACAGCCGCCCCTTTGCCTCAAAACGCGCTCTAAAATCACTGGCTTTTAAATAATCAATAAAACGCGGCACTATACCACCCGCGATGTAAACACCACCTTGGCTATTCATTATCAAGGCGAGATTACCGGCAAAGCTGCCAAGGACATTACAAAAGAGGGTCAGGGTTTGTTGGCAGAGTTCACAACTGCCGTTAATAGCATTGCTGGTAATTTCTTTCGCGGCAAGCTTATGGTTCACTGTGGCCATCTCTTTGCCTTGATTAATAAATAATAACGCCTGATATATTTGCTCTAAACCATAACCTGACAATAATTGCTCGTATGAAACGCGATTTTTTATGCCTTGAATAAAGTTCATCACTTGCTGCTCAATTGCATTAACCGCAGCAAAATCGATATGACCACCTTCACCACTAATACAGTGCCATTGCTTCTTTCCAGACATACTAACAGGGATTAAATTAGCCACCCCTAAGCCTGTTCCTGGGCCGCATACCGTAATAGTTTTACCAGCAACACTGGTACCGCCACCAATTTTTACTTTTTGATTATCTGATAACAGGGGAATCGCCATGGCTATGGCGGTATAGTCATTAATAAAAGTTAAAGAATTGAGCTTCAGTGCCTGTTGCAGTTCCTTTTGAGAGAACTGCCAAGGTAAATTAGTCATGCTAATTAAATCTTTATCTACTGGGCAAGCAATAGCAAAACAAGCGTTAATGCTAAAATTAGCCAACGCTTTAACCTCAATATAATGGGCAAGCACTTTAGCTAAGCTAGCAAATTCTTTGCATTGATACGTTTCAATGTCACTGATATTAATGTCAGTGGTATCACCATCAGCAAGGTTAGCCTTAGGGGGGGTCGTTACTTGCGCTATGCGAATATTAGTACCGCCAATATCGGCAATCAGGTTAATGGTGTTTTTGTGTTCGTTAGATAAATTTGTCTTCATTACTTACTGTATCGTTAAGGTTAGAGGTTGATGCTGCCAAGTAAAAGTGACCGTTAAACTGTGGTCTTTAGCTTGCCAAATGGCATTATTTATCACTTTATTGTTTAGGGTGATTTTATTGGGTGCTTGGCCGATATTATGAATAACTACCGTCATGGTGCGCTCTTTTGGCATACCCTTATAACCATTGCCGGTACGATTAAGCTTGATGCTCAAATGATTATTCTGCTGTTTTGCTGAAAATTGTAATAATTCAAACAAACCTTGTTCAATGGCTTGATAGGTCTTGCCATCATCTTCATACATTTCATAGTTAGCGCTAGTGACTGACTTATCCGCATAATAATGTAAGGTTAACTGGCTGGCGTCATAATCTTGCGTCGATTGAATATCATCTATCATCGGAATAAAGGCACCGGCACGCACCAGTACTGGCAAAGTCGCCAAACTTGTCGGTAAGTTAATAGTTTGTCCGCCTTGATATTTTTTAGCGGGCTGATTGTCATGAGTAAAATAATCAAACCAAACACCTGCGGGCAAGTTTACTGCTACTGAACTGACATTCGCTGCTACTACCGGCGTTACTAATAAGGCATCACCCCAGAGGTAACTACTGGCATTATCAAAGGAAGCTAAATAGTTTTCATCTTTTTGGTCAAGCTCTTGTGCAAAGAAAAGCGGGCGCATCAATGGCATGCCGGTAGTGCTATTTTCATAGGCTAGGGTGTAATTGTATGGCAGTAGCTTATATCTTAACTTGATGAATTTTCGTAAAATATCTTGAGTTTCCTGGTCGTGAAAGACAACTTCTGGCGCAATGTTATCTTGGCCATGAGGACGGTATATCGGCTGAAAAACGCCATACTGCAACCAACGAATATACATTTCTTGATCAAATTTTTCTCCGCCGGCAAAGCCGCCTAAATCAGAGTGGGTATAAGCCATACCCAATAAGCTCATTTGTAAGCTCAACTCAACTTGTGGCTTTAAGCCATCCCAAGAGCGACTCACATCACCGGTCCAAGGGATCATGCCGTAACGCTGTGAGCCAGCAAAACCCGAGCGCATCAAAATGAACGGTCGCTGCTCAGGGTTCATCTTCAGCTGATGCTCAAAAACCATTTTGGCCCATTGATGGCCGTAAACATTATGAATGGCGTCAGCATTCACCACAGTGCCATCATCAAGGGTATGTAAAGTATCACTCGGGTGCACTTCAGGCTCACCTAAGTCACCCCACCAGCCAGTAATGCCTTGCTGATAGAGAGTTTTATAAATATCGTTAAACCAGTCTCGACCTTTTTTATTAAAAACATCCACTAAGCCAGTATTACCAAAATAAAAATCAAATTGTTTAGCATTGCCATGTTCATCTTGGGCTAAGGCCTGCTGCTCAACAGCGTCTTGCCACTTACTTGATGTGCTCAATACAAAAGGTTCAGTGATTAAAATTGTCTTGACGCCTTGGGCTTTTAGATCGGCAATCATTTTTTCTGGCTCAGGAAAGGCGTTTTTATCCCAAGCTAAATTGCCCATATGACCTTTAATATCTTTACCAAACCAATATAAATCTAAGATCAAGGCATCAAGAGGGAAGTCTAAATCAATAAATTTATTGACTGTTGCTCTAACTTCGGCCTCTGAGCGATAACCAAAACGAGATGCAAAATTACCTAAAGACCAGCGCGGTGGTAGGGGTTGCTTGCCGGTAACATCAACATAGTTATTGAGTAGTTTCGGGTAAGTATCCGCGGAAAAAACGATATAAGCCATACGACCAGCAACGGCTGAAAACTCTAATATATTCTGCTCTTTTTTAGCTAAATCCATATAACCCTTGGCGGAGTTATCAAATAGCACTATGTATTTATTACTCGACATTACCGCCGGTATAGAGAAGTTCATTTGCTCCGACTGGGTGCTATAGCCGTAATGCGCGCGATTATATAACGGGAAACTATGGCCGCGTCTATTCATACCTAAAACCCGCTCACCGCCGCCGAGCAGTTTTTCGCTGTCATTTAAAGTAAAGCGAAAGCCTTGCACCGCTAGTTTTTTCGTTACTTTAGTTAGTGTGCTACTTCCTTCAAGCGCGGGGTTTTCTGTAACTTCATTGACCGTACCGCTGAAAAATCCCTGTTCCTCAGCAATGAGCAGCTTGTTTTCTTGGTCGTTACTTTTCTGGTAGTAACTAATAGAAAAAGGTGACTTGTTGATAACCGCGCTCAGTTTATTCAAGGTAAGTGTCAGTTGTTCATTATTTTCTTTGATAACAAAGCGACTAGTCACTGCGTGTTCTTTAATGGCAAAAGAGGGCAGTTGGCTAGCCGGCAGCTTATCTTTATGGCTTTGATAGTGTATTGCTATGGCGCCTTCGCCATAAGCATTTAAGGTTACTGTCGCTAAATTAGTACTGATAACAACGGTGTTGCCGGCTAATTTATGGCTTAAGTATTTGTTAGTACTTGCCAATGCTTGCGTTGATATGACTAAGTAAATCAGTGAGCAAGTTAATAAACGTGTTAATAAGTTAGCGGTGAGGTATTTCACTGTAAATAAACGCAAAACAAAACCCTTAAAGTTGAATATGGATAGCCGAGTGTTAATGATAATAACCTTAGTCTGAGGGATACAGCATCTTGAATACGTATGCAGGGCTAACTAAGCCAGAATTGGTATTGCATACGTATGTATTTTTTGATTATAGCGATACATACGTATGCAAAGACTTTCAGCTCAGTTTTTATTTGCGTATTCTTATTTGAAAGAATTATTAAGTGCTTAGACAACGATGGTTAATGGTAACTGTCACCAAACGAGCAAGTATCAGTGTTGGGGTTTTCAAATGAATGAACAAATGTGGTGGCGTGGCGCGGTAATTTATCAAATTTATCCACGCAGCTTCTATGATACTAATCAAGATGGTATTGGCGATTTGCCGGGAATTATTAGCAAGTTAGATTATATTGCTAGTTTAGGTATAGATGCTATATGGATCTCACCTTTCTTCAAATCCCCGATGAAAGACTTTGGTTATGATATTAGCGACTATCGCGATATTGACCCCATATTTGGTACCCTAGCTGACTTTGATGAGCTGGTACTGAAAGCGCATGCCCTTGGCATTAAAATTATGATCGATCAGGTGCTTAGTCATACTTCCGATCAACATCAATGGTTTATTGATTCACGTGAAGATAAAACTAACGATAAAGCTGACTGGTATGTATGGAGTGACGCCAAAGAAGATGGCACAGCACCTAATAACTGGTTATCTATTTTTGGTGGCAGCGGTTGGACTTGGGATCCTCGTCGTCAACAATATTACTTGCATAACTTTCTCACTAGTCAGCCAGACTTAAACTTCCATAATCCAGAAGTACGCCAAGCGGTGTTAGATAATATAGAGTTTTGGCTTAAACGTGGTGTTGATGGTTTTCGTCTAGATGCCATTAACTTTTGTTATCATGACGCGCAATTGCGCGATAACCCAGCTAAACCTAAAGAACTTCGTACCAGCATAGGTTTTGATGAGAAAAACCCTTACGCTTATCAATATCATTATTACAATAATACTCAAGATGAAAACTTGGGCTTTATGGAAGATATTCGCAGTTTATTGAATCAATATCCTGGTTCGGTGGCTTTAGGTGAAATCTCCTCAGAAGATTCATTAAAAACCATGGCTGAGTACACTCAAGGTAATACTAGGCTACATATGGGTTACAGCTTCGATTTATTAACCGATAATTTTTCTGCCAGTTACATCAAACAAGTGGTAGAAAGTCTTGAAGCCCGTGTTTCTGATGGTTGGCCTTGTTGGTCTATTTCAAACCATGATGTCGAGCGAGTTGTCAGCAGATGGGGCGGTTTTAACAGTAAAGATTTTGCTAAAATGCTCTTTGCCATGATTTCGTCATTACGCGGCAGTGTTTGTAGTTACCAAGGCGAAGAGTTAGGTTTAACCGAAGCTGATATTGCCTTTGAAGATATCCAAGACCCTTACGGCATTACCTTTTGGCCACAATTTAAAGGCAGAGACGGTTGTCGAACTCCGCATCCTTGGCAGCATGATGCTATCAATGCCGGTTTTAGTGACGGCAAACCTTGGTTACCAGTAGCAAGTGAGCACTTTGCTCAAGCCGTTGATATCCAAGATGAAGCGACTGATTCCGTGTTAAATAGCTACCGTAATTTTAATCACTGGCGTAAAGAACAACCGGCGTTACGATATGGTGATATCAAGTTTATTGATACCCCTGAGCCGATTCTTGCCTTTGTTCGTCAATACCAAGGTGAGCAGTTATTAGTATGTTTTAACTTCAGTGAGCAAAGCCAAACCGTAGCATTATCGTCATTGCTTGCCGAAAACGCTAATTTAAATGTCTTATCAGGGCACAAGCTAACCAGTGCCACTATTGTTGATGGCGCTTTACAGTTACCGCCTTTTGGCTGTTTTTACTGCAAACTAGGGCAGCAAGCTAAGTCACTAAGTTAAATGAGTAAACCTGTAACTTAAATACAGCAAATCCATTAAGAGAAGCTCTATGAATTTTATCAGTAAATGTTCGTTACTAGCGATGAGCTTAACTTGGCTTACGCCGCAGTTAAGCTACGCTCATGAAGTAAAACTAAGTGCAAAAGCAGCACAGCTGGCGCCCTATCAGCAACGTGCCTTTCAAGATGAGGTGTTTTATTTTGTCTTACCCGATCGTTTTTATAATGGTGATAGCAGTAATGATTTAGGCGCTGGCGCGAATGATAAAAAGCGCGCAGTGTCTCGTGGTGGTTTTGATAAAACGCATAAAGGCATGTATCACGGTGGCGATCTAGCCGGTCTTACGGAAAAACTGCCTTATCTTGATAATATGGGCATAAGCGCTATTTGGTTAACGCCAGTATTGCGTAATCGTGCCATGCAAGCTGGTACATCCGGTTACCATGGTTATTGGATTTTAGACTTTACCGAAATTGACCCTCATCTGGGCAGTAATGCTGAGCTTAAACATTTTATTGACCAAGCTCATAAACGCAATATTAAGGTGTTTTTTGATATTATCACCAACCATACGGCTGACGTGATTAAGTATCAAGAATGTCATGGTGAAGACGGTTTAGGTTGGCTTATTGATGCCAGTAAGGGCAATGATTGCCCATTTATTTCATTGGCAGAGCTTAGCCAAGGAAAACACTATACTCCCTTGATTCCAGCAGGGGATGAATTATTAAAATCACCGGCTTGGTTGAACGATATGTCGGTTTATCACAACCAAGGTGATTCTTTTTGGCAAGGTGAAAGCTCGATTCGAGGTGACTTTGCCGGTCTAGATGATTTATATACTCAAAAAGACAGTGTGGTTCAGGGCATGATTGCCATTTACCAAGATATTATTGATGAATTTAAACCCGATGGCTTGCGTATTGACACGGTAAAACACGTCAATATAGAGTTTTGGCAGCAATTTTCACCCGCCTTAATGCAGCATGCAAAAAAGCAGGGTATAGCTAACTTCTTTATGTTTGGCGAGGTTTATAGCTTTGAACCTGAAATTTTAAGCCGCTTTACTACCGAAGCAAAAATCCCCTCAGTATTAGACTTTGCCTTGCAAGGCGCGATAACAAAAGCGCTGGTTGAGCAGCAAGGTACCGAGGTATTGGCACAATTATTCGCTCAAGATCATTTTTACCAGAGCGATGATAAAAGTTCTAACAGCAGGGACGCTAACCAATTAGTTAACTTTACCGGTAACCACGATATGGGCCGCTTTGCTTATGCACTTAAACAAAGTCCTCATAACTATAGTGAACAAGCGCAAATACAACGTAATTTACTGGCTCATGCCATGGTGTTCTTTAGTCGCGGCGTACCGGTAATTTATTATGGTGACGAGCAAGGATTTGTTGGTGATGGCGGTGATCAAGCTTCTCGTCAAGATATGATGCCTTCTTTAGTGGCTAGTTATAATGACGATGATTTATTGGCGACAGATAAAACCACAGCGGATAACAATTTTGATACTAATCATCTGTTCTATCAAACTTTTGCTAAATATGCCCAGTTATATCAAGAGTATCCAGCGCTACGTTTTGGTGAGCAGACAGTGCTCTATGCGCAAGACCAACCAGGAGTTTTTGCCATCAGCCGTCAAGTGAAAGCGAGCAGTCAATACCAGGCGCAAAATTTATTGATAGTGTTTAATACTGCGGATAAGGTGCAATATTTAGACGTACTGACAGTGAAAGGCGGAGCGAAACAAACGGATAGTGAAGTAGTTTATCGTTCAGCTAAAGCAGAACAAGGCGATGAAATAGCCGCATTGAGTTTTGTTATTTATCAGCTGAAGTAGTTATTTTAAAACGGCACTAGTCAATATGTGGGTTCCATTTTAATTCTAAATTCTGTCCAGCATGGTTAAACTCAAAAATGTATCAACATAGAGTCGATAATCACTTATAAATAGGCTTAGATGTGCAAATTATGGCTGTTTTACCACACAGCGGAAGTTAAACACACTCAGTTTTAGGCCTAATAAACAGCCTCTTCCTGTCGTAAGCGGACCTTGGGTAGATTTATCAGCAGTACCAATCAATCCCCCATAACACTTCGTACACGAGATTTTTTAGTGCTTTGGATCTAGGTGCGTAATATTAAATCTGTTGTTTTCTCAAATAAAGAAAAACCCGCACTTGGCGGGTTTTGTTATTATTTATGTTCCATTTTACGTAGCGCGGCTAGAGTCTAATATTTCTTTATTTTTGGTTAAAGCAAAAATTTGTAAAGTATATTTTTATTGATTTTGAAACTTTTTTAGTCTGAAAAAAAACTACTTTATTTTGATTTTAATTATTCTAAAGCATAAGCCCAATATGCCTAGTGCGAAGATGACAATAGTAATGACTCCAGCATTAGCAACACCAACCAATCAACTAAGCGGACAGTAAGCTCTTTTAATTCGATCTTCACTTGTGCCATATTCGTAATATTAATTAATTAATTGAGTTGAAACTGTTATTCGAGTTAGAATTTGTATAATAAGGCAGTGATATCTAAGGAAACGCTTTTCGGTGAATAAATCGTTCGTTTTACGATACCATCTACGGTTCTAGATAGCTTACCCGGTACAAACGATTGATTTCCAGAAAAAGTAAATATAAGCCCAGCGGGAAAATGTTCTTTTTTGAATCACCGAGCGAATTGTCTGCACTGCTACCTTAGCCTCAATTTCTTCCATACCTTGGCCATAAACCTGTTGTCTACAGCTTCAAACGGATTATCGGCGACCACATAAGAGGAGGTCGATTTTGTCATTGCAAATAATTCACTGTTGGGGTCAATTCCGTTTTCGTCTATAGCAACGTTATTGAACAAATCAACCACCGCCGCTTTTAATTCCGCCAATAAATAACAAAGACAGCCACTTTTAATTATAAGCGTAAGGCTGGAGAGGCGGAGCTGAATCCTAGTTGGTTTTTTACCTAAAAAACGAGTTAATTACCGCGTTGATACTAAAAATTAAAAATAACAGTTTTTGCCGTGTTTTTGCTAAATTTAGCTTATCGTTATGCCTTAGCGTCGGCTAATTTCAAAAGAATATAATGGGTACGCTTTGAATTTAAGTACTAAGCGAGCAGTTAGGAATAACAAAGACAGCCACTTTTAATTAATTATTTAATTTTAGCTCAGTCACAAATTTTTCCATAACGATGGCTGTCCTAGTTGTTTTTCCGTTTTGGACTGGTACAAAGGTCAACTAAATTGAACGTAATATTAATGGCGAAAGCACTAAGTGCCTTTGTTCATCAAGTGAAATAGATATTGGAATAAAACCGAAGCTAAGAGACTGCTTAACAGGTCTTTTATTTGACATTAACGCCAAAAAGACCGATAATAAATACTCTTAATAAGTCATGAGATTTTATGTATGCAAACAATTAGACCAATATTAGCTGATAACTCTACTAGCATAAGTGAGTTGAAAAAAAACCCAATGGCTGTTGTTGAACAAGGTGATGGTTTTCCTGTTGCGGTATTAAACAGAAACCAACCAGTTTTTTATTGTGTTCCTGCTGCTGCTTATGAACTCATGATGGACAAACTAGAAGATATAGAACTAGCGTTAATTGTTAAAGAACGTCAAAATCAACCTGAAATAGAGGTTAACATTAATGACCTATAAGCTTGTTTTTAAGCAAGATGCGATGAAAGAGTGGGAGAAATTAGATTCCACAATTAGAGAGCAATTCAAGAGAAAATTAATTGAAAGATTAGCAAATCCACGCATAGATTCAGCTAGATTAAATGGAATGAAGGATTGCTACAAGATTAAGTTACGTAGTGCCGGTTATAGATTAGTTTATCAAGTGCGTGATAGTGAGATATTAATATCAGTCGTTGCCGTAGGTAAACGTGATCGTAATCAAGTTTATAAAATTGCAATTAAACGAATTTAGATAATTGGAATAATTGAATCATGGCTAAAGAAATATCTGAAGTAAGCGCTTATGAAGTAAAGCACTTTGAATGTGAATGCACTTACAAGAATAACAAAGACAGCCACTTTTAATTATAAGCGTAAGGCTGGAGAGGCGGAGCTGAATCCTAGTTGATTTTTCACCTAAAAAACGAGTTAATTACCGTGTTGATACTAAAAATTAAAAATAACAGTTTTTGCCGTGTCTTTGCTAAATTTAGCTTATCGTTATGCCTTAGCGTCGCTAATTTCAAAAGAATATAATGGGTACGCTTTGAATTTAAGTACTAAGCGAGCAGTTTGTTACATACGGCTAGTGTTGTTCGCCGGTGTAGTGCTTGGTGTTGACAAAAGTCACTGAGTACCTCGGCATGGCCTACTGCGCCGTGAAATTTATTAGTGAATTGTGTGGTTAAAGTTAACCAGTTTTCTGCGCTGATATTTAAGCGATGTAGAATTTTTGGTTGATTTTCTTCTATATAGCCGCATTTGTCTGCGCGAATACAGCGGCCAGTTAAATCAATGAGTTCAAGGTAATCGTCAATATTAAAGGGCAGTCCTTTTGGTTGGTTTTTATGCTCATTGCCAATAAAAGTTAGCAATTTTTCTGCTTGCTTACCTTGTACTGCCGCTTTGATGCGTTGCTTAATACTGGTGTAGTCTGATTGCTCAGGCGTGGTTGCTATTTTTGCCCTCACAGGGTTTAAGTCAACATAGGCCATACAGGCAATAATCGCGGCTTCATCAAGTAAAGCTTGCGATTTAAAACGACCTTCCCAGAAACAGCCCGTGCAGTTATCTTCACGATTAGCCTGTCTCGCTATGCCCTCATTAAGTACCCGCATAAACCAGCTGATATCCGTTAATCGTTGCCGATAGACTTGGGCGGTTTGTTCAACCATGGCCTGTAAAGGTTCAATGAGTGCATCACCGCGCGAATATTGCTGGGTTAGCAGTGTGCCTTTAAATAGTCGATGCCAGCGATGAATAACCTCTGCGGTTGACCATGATTTGGCTTTTTCTTCATCAACAAAAAGCACCAAATGGCTATGATTACTCATCACCGCATAAGCACAAACATCAATGGCAAAAATATCCACTAAAGAAAGTAGCTTATCTTCAACCCAAGCACGGCGATGCTCAAAACTGCGACCCGTCACCTTATCTTCACCACATAAAAAAGCACGACGAACACAGCGAGAAATACAGTGATAGTAGGGCGTATCAATTAAACTGATTTGTCTTTTTCTTGCCACAGCCATATGAGCCTCGATTAAAATAAGGGGTGATTATTTAATTTTAGCTCAGTCAAAAATTTTTTCCATAACGATGGCTGTCCTAGTTATTTTCTCTGTTATTTTCATGATGTTCTGATATTCTTCCGTAATTAGCCCTTAAGCGGTCTATATAATTGAGCTGTTCACTTTTTATGAGATGTCAGTTTCATATTAAAGCAGATTTTATGCATTCAATTTATTGTTAATCTGGATTTTTAATAAAGGCGGTTTGGCTTTAGACCTCTAAATTTTTGATTCTATTAAGAGCAGAATTTCACTTTAAACTGGATCTCACAAATAGATGGCAGCAGACTAAATAGCGATAAAAAAACGATCTCAACTTATCTTGAGGTCGCTTTTTCTTTACACTTTTAACGTCTTACGAATTTGGCTGGCACACTCAGCTAAGACAATAGCGCCAGCGGTGGAAACATTTAACGAATTACCCATGCCAAACATGGGGATGTGTATTTGTTGCTGGCTTAATTGTAATGCTGCTTCACTCACGCCTTTACGTTCATTGCCTAATACTAAGACACAGGGCGATGGGTAAGTAACCGTTTTATAATCAACAGATTCATGGCATAGCTCGACACTAAAAATTCCATAACCTTGCTCTTTTAATGTTTGTAAGCTTGCCGTGGTGCTATCGCTATATTCAATGCAAACCCATTTAGCTTCATTGCGCGAGGCTTTGCGCAACTTCTTTTCTGAAATAGTTAACTGGCCACAAACAATGATTTTTTCAATAGCGAAAGCATCGGCTAAACGAATAAAAGAGCCAACATTGTAGCTATTAGTGACATTATCCAATACCACGACTAAAGGCAGTTTAGGCTGATTGAGGTAGTCCTCTCTGGCGGGCTTATTTTTTCTAAGCTCATCTTTACTTAGTTGTATTGAGGGCTGTATTGCTGACTGCATGATATAGATCCTGTTACGTGTATGAGCACGTATATAAATTAGTGTCTGAGTGAATGCCATAACTCAGCACCACCACATGTTTACATCTGATGGCGGTATTGTACTTGTTGACAGCGTAATGTTTAGGGCATTTTTTAGTTTTTTTAAAAACTGTTTGTTTTATGCTCTAAGGGCGTTTTTAGCCATCATAGCAAGGTCTTAACTTCAATTTTTTTGTGTTATATATTCTATTAAACCTAATAGCGACACTTCACCTAGTACAGCTAAAACGCAACTAGGGGGTAATTAGCATCACTTAGATGAGCAAGTATGCTGTTTAGTTGCCATTTAGTTGCGGTAAAACATTATAATGGTCGCTTAAAACTTAGTTAACCCTAATTACTTTCTACTATAAATAATAAGGCCACAAGATGAATACCAAAATATACAAGCGAGTACTTTTACTCACTGATAGCTTATTGGCGGCGGCTCAACAAAAAAATCAAAAGATATTCGATGGTTTTTATGCTGAATTAAAGCAACTCTGTGAAGAGTATGAAAAATCGGATAAAGACCATCCGGTCCAGTGGGAAACTCTTGCTGATTTCACCGATGATATAGAGTTAGCCATTACTATATATCAACAAGCTTTAGATAAGGCAGAAGCGATTAATTCTAAAGATTTCCGTTCTTCTATTGGTTTTTCAATTGCGGCGCTAAAAGTCGAGTTAGGTGATAAAACTGGGGCTATTGAGCATTTAGAAAAAGCTAAAATCAGTTGTAATAAAATTATTGATAAAGAATTAAAAGCTGAGATTCATGATTTATTGGAAGAATTAAAGCAGTCATAAAACAATTTTAAAAAGTAACTGCGTTATGGTTAATACGGCTGATTTTCTCCTGAGCCCTTCTTAGTCAGCAGGGGGATATTGACTTAACTGACAATAAATTATCGTTCAGTTTAGTCACTTATAAAAGAGCTGTATAATAACAGGGATATTACTCTAAACTAGGACTTAAAAATCATATGTTGGTGTATACAGTTGGTACGTTTGATTTATTGCATGTTGGCCATATTGCCTTGTTAGAGTACTGTCGGACATTGGGTGATGAAGTCGCGGTGGGGGGTGGCTTCTGATGAAGTGGTCAGTTCTTATAAGCCCAATGTGCCTGTTATTCCACTTGAAGAGCGCATTGAAATGCTGAAAGCATTACGGTGTGTTGATATTGTACGGCTTTACCACAAACTTGAATATGTATCTGCTTGTCAAGAATTGAAACCTGATATTTTTGTTATTGGTGAGGATTGGGGGAGATAAACCGCATAACCTTGATGTGGAAAACTATTTACCTGCTGAGGGCGGTAAAATCATTCAAGTCAGTTATAACCCAAAAACATCATCGACAAAAATAAAACAAAATGTCATTGCTCAATCTCATCGCCATTAGCGGGGTTTTATGCCGCTGCGCTGCATTGCTTTAGCGAACTGCATAACTAAAGCTAGACCTCATTTGTGCTGATGTGTCCGTATTATCGCAGCAAGAGCATTTATCTCTTACTAATTTTATAGAGATAGACGGGGGATTTATAAAAATCATTAACTTGTATTATTTTGCTGGCTTGCCACCCCGGTAGGGCAAAGTTATTGCTGATGACAAAGCTAACGCCTGATAGCTCAAGCGGTAATTTATTACTGATTTTTTCCATGGCTTGTGGGAATAAATAGCACACTAATACCGAGGACGAAGGTAGCTCTGCCTGATAAAAGTCTTGTCGATGTAAAGTTAAGTTCTTTAATCCTAGTAGCTTCTTAACTAAGCTCGATGTTAGCCAGGGCAGATATGATAATTCATAACCCACTATTTTCCGGTGCGGATATCGCTTGGCAATAGCGATAACAAAGTTGCCCCAACCACTGCCTAAATCAATTATCGGCCCTGCTTTTGTTTCTATTTCAGTTTCATCAATTAACTGCATCATAGCGTGATTGGCTTTATTAGAGCTAGGCATAGGAGAGATACCTAATTTTACCGTGCTAAAAATGATCGATACGGTCATAGGCAGTGCAATAAAGGCAAAAAACAATAGTAAAAAGAGTTCAAATATAGGCAAGGAAAATTCTCTAATGGGAGTGCTAGCTATTAAGTTTCTACAATGTTGTCTACTAAAAAGTCCAAAAATACTCGTGTTTTTACTGACACCATTTCTCGCTGTAAATAAATAGCGTAAGTGGAGCTTAGCTCTTCATAAGGACTGAAGGTATATTCCGGCATTACATTAATCAAAGAGCCATCGTTTAACTCTTTTTTAACCGCCCATAGTGGCATTAAGCTAAGCCCAGCATCATTTAACACTAGCTGTTTTTGGCCGTTTACTGAGTTAACAGAAATAGTATCACTAATGGTTAATTTTGTTCTTTTATCAGCCATTAAATACCAATTTTGCCAGCGAGAATAGCTATAACGGATACATTGATGGTCTATTAGCTCTTCAGGGCTTTGCGGTGTGCCCTTGCTCGCCAAATATTGCGGACTGCCACAGAGTAAAAAATTATTATAGGCCAGATGTTTGGCAATCAAGGTCGAATCAGCTAAGCGTCCGCTGCGAATAGCAACATCGATATTCTCTTCTACTAAATCAACAACGCGCTCAGTTAACTCAAGTTTGATATCAATATCAGGGTACAGCGCGATAAACTTTGGCATTAGTGGCAACACAATACTTTCGCCAAAACCTACCGTCATAGTTATTTTTAGTTTGCCCTTTGGTTTTTCTTGCAAGTCATTGACCGCTTTTTTAGCTTCATCAAACTCAGCAACAATACGCTGAGAATACTCATAATACTTTTTACCGGCTTCGGTTAAACCGGTATTTCGGGTAGTTTTATTTAATAAACGCACACCTAGCTCTTGTTCAAGTGCGGCTAATTGTCTTGAAATAGAGGAGGGCTGTACATCAAATATTCGACTCGCTGCTGAGATACTGCCGGTTTCAACCACAGAGTTAAAATACAGTAATCTATTTAATGAACTCATTACTACTCCGCTTGGCGCTAATTTTAGATGCTAACACTTATTGCTGACCACTTTAACTTTGCCTTGCTAAAAAAGCAAAGGTGATTTGTCAGTTGGGTAATGGTTTGCTTTGTTGGCAACACATAAAATGGCGACACTTACACGAACAAGCAGACCCGTACATAAACAAATAAAGAGAGTAAAAATATGAAAGCAATGATCATTAAAGAAATCGGTAGCACTGAAGTTTTCCAACTTGTCGAAAAAGCAAAACCAGTAGTTAAGCCAGGTCATATGGTAGTTGCAGTGAAAGCAACAAGTGTCAATCCCATTGATACTATGTTGCGTTCAATAGAACTACCTTGGTCAACAAACTTACCTGAAGTATTACATGGTGATGTTGCCGGTATTGTTATTGAAGTGGCTGCAGACGTTAACAACTTCAACATTGGCGACGAAGTTTACGGCATGGCTGGCGGTATTAATGGTGTTGATGGTGCCTTAGCTGAATTTATGTTGGTTGATGCCCGTTTAATGGCGATGAAGCCTAAAACACTAACGATGAAACAAGCGGCGGCTCTGCCATTGGTAGCAATCACTGCTTATGAAGCACTGGTACAAAAAATGAATGTGCAAGAGGGTGACAAGGTACTTATTCATGGCGCTACCGGTGGCGTTGGTCATATTGCCATTCAATTGGCGAAAGTGCTAGGTGCCACTGTTACTGCTACTTATGCTCCTGCTAATGAAGCGCTAGCAAAAACACTGGGGGCCGATAACTTAGTTGATTATGCCACTGAGTCAGTTGCAGACTATGTGCAAGCATATACTGATGGTGCAGGTTTTGACAAAATATTCGATACCGTTGCCGGTGATAATATTGAAAAATCATTTGCCGCAGCTAAGTTCAATGGTCATGTGGCAACAATTTTACCCATTGTCGATCCATTACCAATAGCCCTTAAAAGTTTGTCATTCCATAGTGTTCTGGCGCTTATTCCATTATGCCATGGCATTAACCAGGCATCACATGGTCGCATCCTTACAGAAATTGCTGAACTTGTTGATGCCGGTAAAATCACCCCTATTATCGATGAAAGTAACTTCTCAATTTGGGACGTTGCCAAAGCTCATGATTACCTTGCTTCTGGTAAAGCGGTAGGCAAAGTTACCCTTACAGCATAAGTTTAGCTCTATGCCATAATACTGTGGTCTACATTATAACCCTATGATTTTATGTTGAGTATTGCTGAAGTGATAAAGGCGAGCTTCACAAGCAAGACGGTATATGGATATACCTTATGTGGACAATGCAGGACGCATATTGTCCTGATGTCAAAGAGCGTGTACGCGTCTCGCTTGTTTACTCAGCTAAAAACTCTCGATACAACATTAATAAATGTGCGGCGCTCCAGCTAAAGTTTGTTGCGCCTTGTACCGCGCCCGTTTCAGGGTTGTAGTTCTCTCTAATAGCGCCATTTTCACTTAAACCTTCGGCATTATTAAATAATTTCTCTGCTAAAGTTTTAGCTTCTTGATGATAGCCATAATTATCGAGGGCAATTAAACCAAAATAGAGCTGGTCTAACCAAACTCGGCCACGCCAGTATATATCTGCATCATAAGCGGGGTTTGATAGTGCTGCCGTACCTAGTGGGATAGTGCTATTAAACTCGCTACTTTTTAACATGATATTTTTAACCCGCTCGGCTTTCTCGACGTCAGCTATATTGGCCCATAATGGACTCCAGCCCTCGGGACCTCGGCCACGGGCGGTTAATAGTTTACCAGTACAGGCCATATTATCGGCTTGCTCAGTTTTTTTCTTACCTTTTTGATAAGTGACGGTAAAACTTCGATCATAGAAAAAGCCGCTATCTTCATCGAAAAAGCACTGGTTAATACGTTTTGCCAATGTTTTAGCTGCTTGGCGATAACTTGCGGCAAGTTTATTTTGCTGCAGTAGCTCTGCCATATTGGCTAATAATGTTTTTTCATGAGCAAGATAGGTATTAAGCTCTACTGATTCTTGATTGATAGAGAAACCGAGCAAGTCACCAGCGTCGTTGGTATTTGGGTAGAACAGCACTTGCCAGTCTTTACGGGCTTGTTTTACATCACCTTGATAATATTGCTTAGCATAAGCGGTTAACTGCTCGGTATTAATAAAGCCAAATCTGGCGGCATTATCCATACCAGACTCCCAAGCGCTGCCATGTTGAGCGCCAATATCTATATCATCATAATCGCTGCTCGCTATGATGCTTTGGTAAAGGGCAATACCTGAGCAGTGATACCAATGTTCATCTGCGCTTTGACACGCGGATAAATCAAAACCTGCTTTGCTAGGCTTAGTGATATAGCGCACCTTAAAAGTGATATTGCCTTGTTTGTCATTATGGTATCTATGTTTAGTCGCGCCATACTCAACCAAACCGTTTTGGTTATGATCTCTGTTACGATACCACCATTGATGATAACGCTGTAATTTAGGCAACATTTCTGCGATAAAGCTCACATCTTCTGTGGCTTTATATATCTCCCATACCGCCCAGCTAGCAAGAGGTGGTTTAGTATTACGTTCGTTCCAGTTACCGCCGTCACCGCCACGGGCTTTATCCTGATTATAAAATATGGCATCAATGATCATGCCTTCATCTTGTGGTCTGATGGCATCATCTGCTTGAATTTGATAGGCAAACATTGCACGAATATTTTCTTTGGCGACATCAGCATTAAAGTGCGCCATAGCATAAGCATGTTTCCAGCTATCCCATGCCCAAAAACCATTGAACCAACGCGCGGTAACTGAGGGAGTAACCCCCGCATGGCTTAATTTACCGGCTGGGCTACGCCAATTACCATTAAGGGTTTCAACCGCTTTGATGGCTACTTTATTTTGGGCTGGGCTGCGTTTACTGTTTTTACCAACGGCCATGGCTTTGTCTAAATACTGCTGCCAGCGTCGCTTTGTGGCTAAAATTTTGCTTTGCGGCTTCTTTAAAGCTGCTTTGATAAAAGCTTGCTCAGCATCTGCTTCAGTTTGGTTATGAAAGTAACTTTGTGTACTAAATATGCTGGTACTGCTATTTTTAGCAATGCTGATTGTGGCTGTACTCTGGTAGCTATGCTGTTTTTGTTTAATCGTCGTTTTAGTGGCTAGTGAGCGGCTAATTTGATATTGAGCACTGTTGCTGGTGAGAATATTCCAAGTGTTACGCACTTCGCCAAAATGAAAGGTTATGCCGTTCGTTGTTGTTGATAAACTTCTCTGCCATTGGGGTAGGGCTTGTTTAACCGTTTTTTTATCATCCCATTGTGTCAGTAATTCACCTTGCCAACTAAGGGCTAAAGCCAGCTTATCATTTGTGTTATTTATAATTTTTGTTTCAATAATAGCGGTTCTGTGACTGATAAAGTACAAACTCAACTCAAGTGTTAATTTTTTAAAAATAAAGGCTTGCTGTAATTCACCAGGTTTAGCAGTACGGCTGATTTTCGCCCGAGAAAAGTCTAAAACTTTATTGTTACTTAAATCCGTTATGGTTAATTGCTCTAATTTTTCAGCAATAAATAAGCTGTATTCTTCGGCAATAACCATAGGGCCAGTAAAAGCGGCGTAATTGTTCTCTTGCTCAGGCAATAAAAAACCATGCCAAGCACCTAAATCAAACAGTGGGTTAAAGCGTTGGTTTTGGTATTTATCGTATTCTTTATGCTGTTTGGGCGTACCGGCTCTATCAATGACATTACTAGTATTACTCGACGCTGCCAAGGCAATGAATGGTAATAGTATTAGTGTGGTAAATATTAATGCTAGTGATGGTTTTCTAAATAACGGCATGGTACTTCTTCTTATTTGAACTTGTTACTATGGCAAATGGAGCAATAAACTATTTCGATTGGAATTAGTCACGGACAAGTGGCATTAGATAACCGTACTATGAAGTAAGCTTGGTATATTGTATATCCTTTTGTTTTTAGTTGCGGGCGCACTTTTTAAAATGGAAAATTAAAAGTTAAAAGTTAAAGGGGTATAAAAATAAAATACCTGTAAAGCAGGGGATGCCTTACAGGTGGAACGATATAAGAACTTAAAACTATCGGCTTACCTTGATACGCTCTATTAATGACTCTGGCTGTTCAGATGACTCACTCATAACAAAGTCTAATTGCACCAATAAGTTTTTATGCACCTTATCAGTTGCTTTATAGCGCCACTGTTTTAACGCAGTAACTGCTGATCTATCAAAGGTGTAAGCGGGCTTGGCATTAATCACTTCGACATGACTTACTGAGCCGTCAGCCTCGACATCAAATTTTAATACCACAGATCCTTCGGTGCCAGCTTTAGCCGCAGCAAATGGATACTTAGGCTCTATCCTGTGGGTAGGGGATAAGCCAACGACAACTTTTGTCTGGCTAACCTTGCTACCTTCATCTTGATGTAATTGATGACCCGCATAACTAACGCCTGCCAGTAATGAACTTGATACTAGAGTAAGCAAGCTTAATTTAACTACCTTAGTGATGGTGCTCTTTGTTGAGAAGCCTTTTGACATCTGCCTTATTTGTGCTATTCGATTAAACATAAAATGTTGTTCTCCGTTTTGCTTGAAACTGAGTAAGGTAAAAGCATTAGGCGGTGACGTTTCCGCCGCTAATACCAGTGCTTTACAGTATTGGATCCTGGATTGGGTATGTTTTTTCGCCAAAACAACTTGGTCACAGGAATGCTCTTGATCTTGACGAAATGCCGCATAAGCACGCCAAGCTAGCGGATTGAACCAGAATAGCGCTAAGAGCATAAGCGCTAGCTGATTCGTCCACATATGGTGCTGAGAAAAATGACACACTTCATGACTGATGATCAGTTGTTGCTGCTCAGTGGTGTAAAGTGCGGCAAAGTCTTCAGGAATAACTAAGATTTGTTTGAATAAACCCATAAGTATTGGGCTATGAATATGGCTGCTTTGCGCAAGCATTAACTTCTTTGCGCCACTTTCATTTATTTGTTTTTGATGTTTACTATCTGTTAAAAAAGCTAATTTTAACGCTTTTCGATAGTTATATTGCGTTAAGCCCCAGTAACTAACAAGTAGGGAAAAACCTAACAGCCAAGTGCTAGTGAGCCATAAACCGAGTAGGTTATCCAACGATAATTGCTGGCTAATGCTCTGGCTTGGGGTCACTAGATAACGTTGTATTAAGCTATTTTGTGATTCAAGAGCTGTTAGCTCATTGATACTTAGACCAGTTAAATACTGCCAAGGTAAGGGTAGGAAATAAAGCACTAAACTTAGTGGAATAACCAGCCATAAGTTATAAACAGTATTGGCATCGATACTTTTTCTTAACGGCTGGCGGATAAGCAGCATTAGTGATAATAAAACTGTCAGTGGTAGTAATGAATTAACTAACGCGCTAATCATTATTTTTCTCCCAGTCAGATATCAATGATTTTAGTGCGCTAATATCGTCTTTATTAAGCTCGTTTTGCTTAGCAAAACCAGCCACTAAAGGTGCTAACTTACCGCTAAACATGCGTTCAATTAGACTTTTGCTTTCGTTTTGTGTATAGGTTTCACGCTCTAATAAAGGTGAATAAATATAATGACGTTGTTGTTTTTCAAAGCTAATCGCTTGTTTTTTTACTAACCGATTTAATAAAGTTTTTACCGTTTTTTCATGCCATTGCTTATCTTGATTTTTATCAACGCTACCACTGTCATTGGCACTGTCATTAAGCTTGGCAATTATATCGTTAGCGCTAGCAGGGTGGTTTTGCCACAGTGCTGCTAATACTTCAAATTCGGCATTACTGATTTCAGTCATATCACTTCCAGATTTTTTCTAGGTATAATTCTAGGAATCGTTAACGATTACAAATGTAACTTATGAGTTAAGATTACACTTGTAATCTTAACTGTCAATTGTTATTTTTATCTGCGGGTTTATTATTTCACATTAGGAGGTTAATAAAATGAAGATGATAAGTATGGTGTTGATGTGTTTTTTTCTTTTGGCGTGTTCAGCAAGCAAAGTACACCTGTATACTCGTTATTTATCTGCACAGGAAACGGAGGCAATCACTAAAAACCTCGAGGCACATGGTTTTGATGTCATAGCTAATACTCTTGTTTTTCCTGATGATGTTCAGCAATCTACCTTACTTTATTCTCCATTTGTTGAAGGGGAAAACAGGGTAAATGTTTTAATAGCGACACTCGATAAAATGGGCTGGACTATCGCTAATGTACAGCTTCTTTTTGCTGGCAATCACTATTACACCAAAAATAGTATTGGTCTGCTTTTGCTGCCTGATGGCGTGAGACAAAGTGATAAAGTGACCCAGCAAGATCTGGTCAATGAATATGAAAGCAAAGGGTGTGATACATGGATAAAACTTAGCCTAAATAGTGATGCTAGTTATCAATTTTTATATTTAAATAAAACTGACCATCAAAGTGAGCAGTTAACAGGACGTTGGCAGATCACCAGTTACCCTTATATTGAGCTGACTTCGTCAAATAAAATGTGGCGTTTCTATTATGAAATACAAAAAAGTACCACTACCGATGTGGTAGGTAAAATAGAACTTATTGAATTAAAACCGGTAGATGAACATTATACCTGGCCGAAATGCAGTTTTGTTTATGGGCTAAGAGTGTAATATTTATAAAAGCAAAGCGTATTAGCAAAACTAATACGCTGAGGGTATTTACTAATGGTTGACGACTTAAGGCTGGGCATAACCGTTTCGTGCTTCAAGTAAACGATACCAATCGGCATGGCTATATTCAATTATTAAGGCTTGTTTAGCCGCGATAATACGCTTAGGCGTAGTTGAACCAATAATGGGGCAGATATTGGCTGGATGTTTAAGCAACCACGCTAAAATAACTTGCCAAGGCTGACAGTTATATTGTTCTGCTTGTCGTGTTAATTCTGTTGCAATACGCTGCTCATCATCAGTTGAAAAGGTATTGCCCCAAGCAGGATAAGCCACCCCGCCTAGTGGGCACCAAGCAATAGGTGTTATGCCTAACTGTTGACACTGATCTAAACTGCCATCGGTCAAGCTGCTGATATTATGTATATTAATTTCTATTTGATTAACCAGTAATGGCTCATCTAAGGCTGATTGCAATAAGTTAACTTGTGACGGGCTAAAGTTACTGACACCAAAGTGTTTCACTTTACCGCTGGCTTTTAGTTGTTGGAACGTTTGCGCTACTTGTTCGGCATTCAATAAATAATCAGGGCGATGCAGTAAAAACATATCGAGGTAATCAACATTTAACCGCTTTAGTGAGTTTTCGACACTGGTAGTTAAATAGTCTGTTGAAAAATCATAACGCTGGGGCTCAAAGCGAATACCGGCTTTGGAGGTGATAATAAGCTGTTCACGTATTGCCGGTGTTTCTTGTTTAAGCTCATTAAGCCATTCGCCAAACAAACTTTCACAGTGACCACCGCCATAAATATCGGCATGATCAAAGTGGTTATAACCCGCCTCAAGTGCCGCTCTAAGTGCCAATTTACCCTTGGCTTTATCTGCAGGGTTATTATCACCGGCAATGCGCATACAGCCATAAATAAGGCGAGTAGAGTTTAAATGGGCATTTTTATAATGTATTTTTTTCATAAGTTATTTGTTTCTATTTTATTAAAAAAGGACATTTTTCTTTTAAGTAATCTTCATGGTTAGGTAGTTTTTGCACCGTTTTTGTCATGATGTCATAAAATGAATTCATCGTGCGTGGTAAATCAATTTTCTGCTTGTAAGCCATGATAGGCGCAACCGTCGTAGGATGTATATTTTGACCGGTTAACACAGCTAACCAATTATCTTGTTTAAATAAATCATTAGCATCCACATTCAGGTGACCATGGCTTGAAAACAAATCTATTTGATGTTGAAGTGAATCAGGAATGTCCATATGTTGGCAATAACGCCAAAATTCGCTGTCATCCCGCTTGGTTGCTTTATAGTGCAAAATAATAAAATTTCTTATATGTTCATATTCAGTAACGGTTAAATTATTAAATTGTTTGGTGTTGACTTCATCACATTTTTTATTAGGGAAGTGAGCAATTAAACGCATCACTGCTCGTTGGATTAAATGCAAACTAGTAGACTCTAGCGGCTCTAAGAAGCCAGCCGATAAGCCAATGGCAACACAGTTTTTATGCCAAAATTTTTCACGACGACCAACATTAAAGTGAATAACCCTTGGCTCTGAAAGTATTTCGCCATCAATATCACTTATTAATTCGTCCATTGCCGACTGTTCATCGATGAACTCACTACAATGCACTGAGCCGTTACCCATGCGAGTTTGTAGTGGAATGCGCCACTGCCAACCTGATTGTTTAGCAATAGACCGTGTATAAGGGCTAATCACTTTAGTATGACAAGTTTGCACAGCAATAGCGCGATTACATAATAAGTTTTCTGACCAATCTATAAACTTAATACCTAAGGTTTTATTAATCAGTAAGGCAGTAGTGCCACTACAGTCAATAAAAAAATCGCCAGCAATATTTTGGCCACTCGCTAAAGTGACAGAAGAAATAAAACCATTACTTTCATGAGTGTCTACTTTGGTAATTTTACCTTCTTGTCTTTTTACTCCCCGTTTTTCACTGTAAGATCTTAAATAGTTGGCATATAAACTGGCATCAAAATGATAGGCATAATCAAAGCCAGAAAAGAGTGATTTTTTGTCAGGTGAAGGCGGTGAAAACTTATTGTTTTTAGCTAAATGCCAGGCACTGGCGTAATCGTGTAATGGTTTATTATCCCCCGACGCTCGATGTTTATTCCAAAAATAAGAAAAAGGAATGTAATCAAAATCGACCGCAAATCGTCCAAAAGGGTGAAAGTATTGATGGTTTTTCTTAGGCCAATTTTCAAAACTAATACCTAACTTGATTGAGCCATTACAATGTTTCAGAAAATCATTTTCGTCGATGCCAAGCATCCGATTAAAGGTTTTGATTGGTGGTATGGTAGCTTCACCCACGCCAACAGTACCAATGTTGTCTGATTCAACAAGTGTTATGTTAACCTTTGAGCCCTTTGCGTTACATTCTAGTTGTTTAGACAACATTGCAGCCGTCATCCAACCAGCTGAGCCGCCGCCGACTATAACGATATTGTTAATTTTATCTGTTGAGGACATTTTGCACCTTAGCTTTTTTAACGTTATTCAAAACAGTATTACACTAATATCATTATCATTATTATTATTGAAAAAAAAAGCAACACTTCATATTTCATAAGTGTTGCCCTTTATTTTCTATCGGGTAACTATTTACATAGTGTAATTTACGCCGAAGTATATTGTGCGACCGAAGTACTGAATAGTACCTGTGCGCGATGTATTACCAAAATATGAGATATTTGGTTCATCGGTGATATTATCCGCAGAAATAACGGCTTGTAGATTTTCAGTGAAGTTATACGACACTTGTGCTGAAATAATCGTTTCTTCTTGGAAGTAAGCCGATTGATCACTACCAATCGCTACTTGACGACTTAAGTAGTCACTACGATATCGACCACTAACACGTGCGGATAGCTTATCATCCCAATCATAGAATAATGTCGCACTTAATACGCGTGGTGATAAACCTTCAAGAGGACCAAGTTGATTTTCTTCTCCAGGAACTGAAGATTCAACTTCAATTTCACTCTCAGTATAAGAGAAATTCACATTAGCGCCTAAACCTGATAAATATCCAGGGAGAAAAGAAAAGGTTTGTGTGTAACCTATTTCAATACCGCGTATGTAACCCGCATCGCCATTGTTTTCCGCATGGCTATAATCACCATTTTCCCAAACTAAGACATTACCACTGTCATCTTCTACTTTATTGTCTGGAATAGACGGTAAATCAAAACCATTGGCTGCAAAGTCATAATTTATTTCAGTATTATCACTGACAATATTTGCAACATCTTTGTACCAAAGGGCAACAACGAAAGCCCCTTCAGTTTCAGTGAAATAATGTTCAAAAGAAATATCATATTGGTTCGCATAGAACGGGCGTAATTTCGGGCTGGTAGAGCTATCTAAACCAATATAGTTACGACCATCACCATCACGGTTAACATCAAATTTCCAGTTACCACTGTTTGCCATAGTTGGCATTTCAGGGCGTGACATTACTTTTGCATAAGCAAAACGAATTTGATCATCATCGGTGACTTTGAAGTTTAAGTTCAACGAAGGTAAAAAGTCGTTGTAACTTTCGCTAATTTTTTTATGTTCCCAATCGCTATTAGTTCCGCCAACATCATCATAGATGGTATCGCCATTACCTGCGCCAACATTGACTAAACCCGTACTGCTTTGTGTCGTATCAACATAACGAGCACCAAAGTTACCTGTTACGGGGAGGCCAAAGAAATCAGTATCAATGTTTATTTGTAAGTAGGCTGACAATACGTCCTCTTCAACAAGGTTGGCTTGGGTCATGGTCCAATCATGTTGCCAAGTACGTACTGGTGTACGATCAACATTGGGAATCCAAGCATTTAAGATAGCGTCATTATCAACAGATAAGAAGCTAGGCATACCTGATAAGTTGCCACCAATGGTGCTAACTGTTGAGTTACTACTATCTAATACATGTGGTTGAAAACGCGCAACTTCAACAAGGTTGCCATCGGCATCTTCGCCATAAGTAATATATTGGCCATTACGCATGTTACCGTCGGTAGTACCATATAAGAAACGGGCACGGCCTAAGTCATAATCACGCATTGATGCACGAACACCAAACTCTACTGAACTAAATATGTCACTTTCTAGTTGGTAAGTAAAATCAACACGAATAGCGTCTGAAGAGTTTGACTCAATATGAGGGTACGACTCCGAACTAGTTACCATCATGTGTGCAGTGTCAGTGAAGTCTTGATTAAATTGAAGATTAGGGTTATTTAAACCATTTAGCTGATAGCTAAAAATTACATTATCATCAATAATTGGTGTTGGCGCACTTGAATCTTCAAAGTAGGCCATACGCAAAACCTGATCTTTGTATTCTTCTTCACCTTCAGAATGAGATATATCAACTGTCATCATCAAGTCATCAGTAATATCCCAATCACCACGTAAGCCAAAGGCTGATGATGAACTATTAGTAGTATTATCATCGGCTTGTGTTTGGATGTTTATATCACGTGAGGACCCTGGATACGGAGGAGCAAGCAAAGTGCCATTTGGATCTCTGTAGATAGTACCACCAACAAGTGCACCATCGGCAGATAAAGGGTTGTCAATTAATAACCCTGCACCAGGGGTGGCAATATTATTTATACCTGAAATACGTAAGCCGCGATCCCATTTGTTTGAGTCAAACTTAGAGTGAAAACCATCGAACTGAAAGCGCAGATCATCTCTTGGCTCCCAGTTTAGTGCTAAGGTAAACGCGTTACGCTCATCTTCACCGCCACGCTCATTAATTTCGAAACCAGAAGAAACTAAAATGCTTTCGGGAGCACCATCGTAGGCGGCAGATAAGTCTTGTTCATCAAATTGATAGTTAACAAAACGACTGGAAACGGTAGGTTGAAACATATTGGCCCAGCCAACAGCAATGCCTACTGTTTCATCAAAATATTTGCCTTGATAAGATAAGGTTAGACGACGACCAAAGGTGTCAGAATCCTCATTGTCGGCAGCGGCTTCATTGTAGTTGCCATGTAACGAAGCACGAAAGGAATGGTCTTCTTCGTTATCTAAGGCATTAGCTGTTTCTAAGTTAATCGTTGCGGCGATGCCACCTTCGATTAAAGAGGCTTTTTGTGATTTGTATACTTGCGCGCCAGAAATCAACTCAGCTGGGAACATATCGAACTGAATTGAGCGACCACCACTGGTTGATACCATTTCACGACCGTTTAAGGTAGAGAAAACAAAGCCACCAGATAAACCACGAACGTTTAACTCGCTTGATTGACCATCAATACGAACAGAAGTTACACCGGGTAAACGTGTAAGAGAGTCTGCAATGGAAACATCGGGTAAACCACCAATATCATCGGCTGAAATAGCATCAACAACCGTATCAGAAAAGCGTTTAGTATTAAGAGACTTGATGATACTGCCTCTAAAACCTGTTACTTCAATAACTTCGACTTGTTCTTCCGATTTATCTTGTTGTTTTTGAGCTTCTTTGGGAGTTTCTTCTGCCGCATAGGCAATGTTAGACATTGCCGCGATTTGAACTCCTCCCATCATGAGTGCGAGAGTCAGCGCACTGGGCTTAAATGTTTTCATGTGTATCCCCTAAGGCAAGTTGTAGTTATGCTTAATTCTTAATGCTTGATGTTTAGGCTGTTTTCTCTGTTGAAAAGAGCTGCACCTTGCAGTTATTGCTACCTTTATTTAGTTATCGGAATGTAACTTTTATATACACTAGTGTTTAGTCTTGTTCGTTCTGGTAATTCTATATTCAGCAAATCGAGTTTAAAACAACTTAATCAAAAAACAAGCAATTGTTCAGTGCATACGTATGCAGTTTACTAATCATAAATGCATACGTATTCATAGATTTTTAAAGGGATAGGGTTATATACAACATCATATGCTTTGTGTAGGTTTAAGAGGTTACTGAAAAAAATTAAAATCGGAAAAGTAATCTTGTGTTCCTTACTTAATCAGCAAAGTTTTAGGGATAATACAAAATATATACACATAAACTAAAACCATAATAGTTAATGGAGTTATAAACTCATGAAATATAAATTCAAGCCAATTATGCTTGGAAGTGCGATTGCCGTATCTTTAGCCCTAAGTGGTTGTGGTAGTGATCAAGCACAGCCAGAAATAACAGACATATTTGCAGAAGTCGGTTTGTGGTGTAAAAACCCTGACTTAGTTCAAATTGCGAGTGCAGACTTTTATCCACTTACTGCTGATGAACAAGCTGGTATTGATGCGGGTAAAGCTGAAGCCAAAACTGCTGCAGAAGCAGGAGCAGGCGATTCATGGGATGAAGCTGCTTGGGAAGCTGATTTTAAATATGAACAGTTAGACCTTTATAGCATTTTAGATTTAACGCTTGAAGAAACTGAGCGTCAGGTTATTGCGAAAGAAGAAGCACTTGCTTTTCAAATAGCACAAGGCCAAGACGTGATTCGTGGTGAAGGTTTTAATGAATGGTTTGAACTTTGGTTTGCAGAAATCCCAACAGCTAGCTACTTAGGACCATCACAACGTATCAATCGTTCTGTAAATGCAACGACTGCGGACATGGATGGTGATGAAATTTGTTATACGCCGCCATTATCTTGTCCTAACTATAAAGTGATTGACGAAGCGGGTATATACGAGTGTATTATTCCCGAGCAAAACCCTATTTTAGATGCTCCTGCACCGGTTGTTATCGCGGGCCCAAATGAAGCTGTTGTATTCTACCGTAATGAAAATCATGTTGATGGTGGTGATAACGACGCACTTTATGAAAACATGGTAGCTCATACATGGAATGATGATGCCGGAGTCTGTACTGCTTATGCTGATGATAGTATTTCAAGTTGGGGACAAAACTCAAATTATGCAAATGAGCCTGGTAATATAGGCATTGACCCTAATTATGGTATGTTTTGGAAATTACTTTTAGTTGATGAGCCAGGTAATTGCGGTAATGTTATTTTTAATGATACCGCTGACGGTAAAAAGATTTCTGATAGCGATTTAATGATGCCAATTGGTCCATCCGGTAATGTGGTATTACATAACCTTGATAAAAACGCTTATGCTGATGATAACTTCTCCGTAAACGTGCTTGATGGCATGTTACTGGTTAACCAACATCCTTATTTTGGTGCGGAAGCCTCTTCAGGAGTAACGTCTTGTGGTTGGAGCCAAACAGCAAATGATGCGGGGATTTGTGTTGGCGAAGAATTAGTCTGTCCGGTTGACACAGTAGCCGTAGGTGTTGGTGCTGAAGAAATTTCTTCAAAATGTGTTGTCACCTTTAACCCAGATGAAACCGCATTATTACTTCGAGGTGCTTTTAATGGTTGGGATGGCGCTGGAGATGAAAATTCAACATTCGCCTATGCAGATGGTCAATATCGTGTAAACCACACTTACACCACAGAAGAAGAATGTGTAATTGTTGCACCTATCGAAGAAGATCTAGAAGCTGAACCAGTCGTTGAAGCCGTAGATGGTGAAGATTGTACTGACTCATATGACTTTAAAGTAGCTGACATTGATTGGTCTGAGCCTAGCTCTTTCGGTAGTATTAAAGGCGGCGATCAATCAGCTGTTGGCTCTACTATCACTATGACTGTTGGTGAAGGTGTTGGTCAGAACATGAAAGTTGATATGACTAAAGACAAAATTTACCAGTTTTCAGTTAATGCTAGTGATGCAGCTGAAGTTAAATTAACTATTAGCGAAGTACCTGTAGATGCCTTCCCAATGTTAACTATTGGCGCAGAAACTATGGCGCTTAGTTATAGCACTAATGGTCAATACGTAACACGAGTTGACTTAGCTGCTGAAACGCACAGTTTCACTATTGCAGATTCAAGCACGGGTTTTGCTGTAGGTGCAATTGATACTGATAATGTTGTTATGGCAAGTACGCCATTAGCATTAGAAAGTGGAGGTGGCGCGTTAAGCTTTACTTCAATGGCTGCGAAATATGACTTTGTTTTAGATCTGTCAGACCCTACTGCACCAAGTATTGAAATAAAACCTGCTTTACCATTTGGCTCAACGCAAGTTTTCATTCGTGGCTCAGTCAATGGTTGGTCTTCACCAGCTACTGACCAAGTTAAATGGAATGCTGATACTAGAAGTTATAGCGTAATTTACGGTTTAGAAGCTGATGGTAATCATGCCTTTAAATTTGCTGACTCTAGTTGGGGCGTAGTTAACTTAGGTTTTAACGACGTGACTATTTCTACTGATGCTGATGCAATTACGGTAACTGATGATGGCGGAAATATGCGTGTATCAGTATCTAAAGCAACATCTTATAAGTTTGAAGTGATCTTTGATTCAGCTGACCCTGTGGTTAAAGTGTCAGAAGCGCCATTGTATTTACGCGGTAGTATCACTGATTGGGGCGCTTCAGAGGTTAATCAGTTAGCTTTTGTTGCAACTGATGCAGGCAACACTGCTGAAGCTTCACATACTTACTCACTTGAAGTGGTTATTACCGGTCCTGGTGAATTTAAAGTAGCCGATGAAAATTGGGGCGGATCTTTTGGTTATAACTGGGGTGTTGAGATTGCAGATACTAAAGTTGAATTGGGTGTTGCATTGGAACTTGTACAATCTAACAACAACATCAAAATTGACTTACCTGCCGGTACCTATATTTTCGCTTTTGAAGATGGTGTTACTAAAACGATGACGGTTACGGAAAAGTAGTTACTTTGACGTAAATGTTAAAAGTTAAAAGTTATTATTACAAAGTGAAGCTGATTATTTTGTAAATAAAATCAATTAGTTTAGCTAAAAAGCCCTGCCGATAGGTAGGGCTTTTTTTATACCTAAAAATTGCTTTATTGAATACGTATGTAACCTCTGTTCAACAAATAAACAAAGCTTTAGCATGAGGTAATTACCTAAGAAAAATAATGATAAAAGGATAATATTTTGATATTACCAATAAGCTTTAAAAAGATAATAATATGCGGTGTATTAACCACTGGCTTAGCTGCTTGTGGTGGCGGTGGTGATGATGGTGGCAAAGGGCCAAATCCAGATACAAACCCAAACAATAATGCACCAACCGTAACCAGTTTTAGCGCACAAACCAGTACGACTTCTCTTTTTGAGGTCACCTTCTCTTGGGAGGTAGCTGATAGTGATAATGATGCGCTTGCTTGCGTATTATCTACGGGTGATAGTCAAGCTAACATCGATATTGCCGATTGCAAAGCAACCACTTCAGCAACGGTAACTTATCAAGCAGCAGGCAGTTATAGTGCTAATTTAGCAGTGTCAGACCCGAGTAATGCCTCAGCGAATAGCGACTTTGCACTCAGTTTGGTCGATGAGAATACTTTACCTGATCCAGTGGTTAGTGCAGGTGATAACGAGTTAGTTATTTTCTATAACCGCTCTGACGATAATTATGAACACTGGGTATTACATTTATGGAATGGCGATGGCTGTATTGCTTATGCCGATTTTGCTGATGATGAAGGTACTGTTTGGGCTCTAGGCCAGGCAGCAAATGGTGAAGATGCAAACTATGGTGCTTATTGGATACTACCACTAAAAACTGATCATAACGGTTGCGCTAATTTTATTGTTCATAACGGTGATGAAAAAGACATTGGTGGCGATACTAATAATGTAGTCGATCTAACCGGTGAGCACACTATTTGGACATTATCAGGTAACAGTGAATTATATACAGAGGCTATATTAGCCTCTGAAGGTGTATTTATCGAAGGTGCTAGTGCACATTGGCTAACTGCATCGACAGTTTTACTACCGATAGACAATGCCGCTGAAGTTCGTATCTACCATTCGGCCACTGCTGATTTAGCCTTTGATGCTGTTACCGGCATAACGGGTGATAATTATATTACTTTTACCGCAAGTACGCTTAGCGAAAATGAAGCGGCATTGGTGCCTCATATTAAAGATTCATTTGCAGCTTATGCAACGAATGCCGATTTATCATTAATTAAAGCCGCCCTAAAAGGTGAGTTAGTGGCAATAGCGTATTCAGCAAACGGCGAGATGTTATCGGCCACACGTGTGCAAATAGCCAAAGCCCTTGATGATATTTATACCTCAGGTGATAACGACGCTAATGAAGCAATCTTGGGTCTTGTCTATACGGCTAATAACATTACCGCTTCAGTTTGGGCACCAACAGCACAAAGTGTTGCCTTACACGTTTTTGATAAGGCTAAAACTCTAACTAGTACCGAAACCATGATACTTGATGCGGCAACAGGTATATGGTCATTTACGGGGGATAAGGTCTCTTATGATCGTCAGTTTTTCCGTTATCAAGTCAGTGTTTATCACCCAGTTTCACAAAAAATTGAAAACATTTGGTCAACTGACCCTTACTCAGTGAGTTTAGCGACTAATGGTTTGTATTCGCAATTTGTTAACTTAAATGACGATGATTTAAAACCTGTTGATTGGGATAATCATTTATCACCTACGATTGCTGAAATTGAAGATGCCGTGATTTTAGAAGCGCACATTCGTGACTTTAGTATCACGGACAGCAGCACAACAGCACAAAATCGTGGTAAATATTTAGCCTTTACTGAAACAGATTCAAATGCCGTGCAATACCTGAAAAGTTTAGCCGATGCGGGTGTTACTCATTTTCATATGTTGCCTGCTAACGATATCGCTACCATTAAGGAAGGCGTAGGAGAAACCGTTAATATTCATAATACTGTTGCTGAGTTATGTATTTTAAATGCTAGTGCACCTGTATGTGGTGTGGAAGATAATAGCGCCACCATTCTTTCAGTTTTAGAAAGTTATCAACCAACCAGCAATGACGCTAAAGATTTAGTGGCGTCTATGCGAGGCATTGACAGCTTTAACTGGGGTTATGATCCTCATCACTTTAATGCACCAGAAGGCAGTTATGCTTCAAATGCTGATGGCGTTACTCGTATTAAAGAAATGCGCGAAATGAACAAAGCCTTACACGACTTAGGTTTTAGAGTGGTGCTCGATGTGGTTTATAACCATACCTCAGCTTCTGGTTTATGGGACAATTCTGTTTTTGACAAAATGGTGCCGGGTTATTATCACAGGTACAACGAGATATCTGGTGATCTAGAGAAATCCACCTGTTGTGATAATACCGCGACTGAACATGTAATGATGGGAAAATTTGTCATTGATTCTTTAGTGCAATGGACCAAGCAATATAAATTTGATAGTTTCCGTTTTGATATTATGGGGCATATGCCAAAAGCCACTATATTAGCAGCGCGTGCAGCGGTGCAAGCAATCGACCCTGATAATTACTTTTATGGTGAAGGTTGGAACTGGGGGGAAGTAGTCAGTGGCCGTTTATTTGACAATGCCATTCAACAAACGATGGCTGGCTCAGAGGTAGGTACCTTTAATGATCGGCCACGTGATGCCATTCGTGAAGCGGTACTTTCAGTAACATCTCCCGACTTAAATAAAATAGATAAAATTCGTCGTGGTTTAGCGGCAACCTTACAAAATTATCAACTGCAAGATTTTAAAGGTGTGATTAAACTAGGTCGTGATTTTTCAGACGGTCAAGCCTATGCTTTAGACCCTGCCGATATCATTAACTATGTTTCAAAACATGACAATGAAACCTTATGGGATTATTTACAATATAACTTACCGACAGCAATGCTTAATGATGATCGGGTGCGAGTACATAACTTATCGGCAAGCATTCCGTTATTAAGCCAAGGCATACCTTTCTTTCAATTAGGGCTAGACAAGATGCGCTCTAAATCTATGGACAGAAATACCTACGATGCTGGTGATTGGTATAACGCCGTTGACTATAGCAACCAAAGTAATAATTGGCAGGCGGGTACCCCTATTGATAATAGTAATGACAGTAATTTAGCAACGATTGCTAGCATAAAAACCAATGTTGAAATTGCTGTTGATAACAATGATATTGAGTTCAGCTCGGCGATATTTGCTGAGTTCTTAGCTATTCGAAGTGATAGCCCGTTATTTAGATTAACCACAGAGCAAGATGTTATTAACCGTGTTGGTTTTCATAATACCGGCTCTAGTCAAACCCCAGGTTTAATCGTGATGAGCATCGATGATGGTACTGGTGGCTCTACTCAACTAAAGGACTTAGATAATAACTATGATGCTATTGTGGTGGTCATTAACGGTACCGATGCCGAGCAAAGTCATACTATCAGCACAGCTACTGATTTTGCCCTTCATTCAATACAATTAACCTCTGCTGATACTAGTGTTCAGACAGCAAGTTTTACCGCTGGAACGGGTGCAGGAACCTTTACTGTACCGGCTTATACCAGTGCCGTATTTGTTAAGGCACAAGTTGGCGCTCAAGGAGCAGGGTTAGCAGCGGGTATTACTCGAGATGCTGTCGATGTTGCACCCTATGGTGATACCGTTATTTACCTACGCGGCAGTATGAATAACTGGAGCAGTGAGGAGTTAACCGATGCTTATCGTTTTATCTATGAAGAAAACGATATTTACAGCCTTAACGTTAATTTAACTGCGGGCCAGCAAAGCTTTAAATTTGCCGATGCACAGTGGGCCAATTTAAATTTAGGCTTTAATGATGTGAGTTTTACCGCAAGTTCAATTACGGTAAATGATGATGGTGGCAATATGACGTTTTCGGTAGCAAGTGATGGTATTTATAGCTTTACCATTGACGCTTCTGCTGCAACAGCGCAAATCACTATTACTAGCATTGCACTAACCGTGGATTGTCGCGCATTAATCGACTCTGCTGATGCTATTCCATTTGACATTGCCGGCGGCGGTGAACTCTATGTCAAAGGTAATCATTCTGGCTGGGGCGCAAATGAGTTATATCGTCTACATTATAAAGGCAATAATATTTATCAGGCAGTAGCTGATTTTGCTGGTGATATGCAATTTAAGCTGGCTTCAGACGATGATGATTGGACGACACAGTTATGGGTACAAGCTGAAGCTAGTAACGATATTAGTAGTGATAACTTAGCTGTTGGAGTGAACTATGTTGTTGCCTATGATGATGGCGGAACTGATAATAACGTTATTACACTGGAAGCCGGAAGTTATAGCTTTTTGTTAACACTCAATGAAGCTAACCCAAGCCAAGGTGCTAATGTAGGCAGCCTGATTATTCAGCAGTGTCAGCCATAGCAATCAAACCAGAATAACATGCTGGTAAAATAGACCTTGAGCTTGTTTTGAAGGTTTATCAGAAAGGCTTGCTAAGTAAATCAGCAAGCCTTTTTTTATTTTAACTTTGCAGCGGAAAGCTACTGGTAAATTATTACTCTTCTTATAGCTTGGATATTTGTTCAGCTAAAGCTTCAGGCTCGTAAAAGTCAGAAGTTCTTAATATGACTTCACCATCTTTTACCATGATTAAGCTCGGTAATTCTTTCACGGCATATTGATGAAACATGCTATTGCTAACATCAATCGCAATGGCATGTTTTACTTGATATTTCTTAGTGTAATTCGCGAGTTCAGCAGGACCTGTCCAAAGTCTGGAAATGATGCCTTGCCATTCGATGTTAGCAAACTGTTGAGTTAAATAATTGATTGAATTTTGTGCCGCTATGCATTGTTGTGATGAGCTTGGGCGAGAGTCTTTAAAATACCAATCACACCAAGTAGCGGTAAATAAAAACGCCTGTATTTTATTGTCATTAAGCCCTAACTCCAGTGGCAATGCAGTTTCGGTAATGGCATTGTCGGCCAGTAAATCAAGTTGTTGTTCACTACTGAGCAGGGAAATTTTGTTATCAAGCACTGAATCAGCTTTATGGCCAAGGTGAACTAAGTTCATTTGTTTATCAAACAATAAATGATACGGGGTACCGAGTAACCGAAACGCTTGCGCTAAGTCGCCACTTTTATCGATAGCCATAGGCATTGATAAGTTAAACTCTTGCTGCATTTTTTGCACCGCAGCTAAATTATCATTGATACCTAGATTAATGGCGATGATCGCTAAATTGTCACTATGTTGTTGACTTATTTGCTCAAAATGGGGCATTTGCTCAATACAAGGTTTGCACCATGTTGCCCAAAACTTTAAATAGACCGGCTTTTTACCTTGATATTGCGCTAAGGTAACCACTTCTCCCGTGGTTAAGGTTATTGGCATGGTTAATAACTGCTGTGATACATTGCTGGCTTGCACCAATAAAACTGGACTGATAAATAATGTCAGAGTGATGGACAATAACAATCGTTTTAACATGAACATAAGGATTCCCTTAGTTATTAGGTTGAAGGTAATCAACTTAAAGGTAATTTTTTGAAAATTTTATCAACTTTGTTGACTGGTGTTTTCAATGAAACTTAGTTTACGTCAAATAATTATTATCAGAAGTGCCGATAATTACTTACATTAGTGAATATAATTCATCAATACCATTCGTCGATTTAATTCACTCATTCCATTCATTGAGGAAGAGCATTATGGATAAATTTAAAAGCATCGCCTTGTTTATGTCGACTATCGAGACTGGCAGCTTTGCTGCAACAGCCAAAAAACACTCGACAGATCCATCCACGGTAAGTAAGGCTATTAAAAGGTTAGAAGAGCAGCTCGGCTTGCAATTGCTTTATCGCTCTACTCGGCAGTTAAGTTTGACCTCAGCAGGGCAAAAGTATGCCGATACCGTTGGCTCTCTCTATCAACAACTTGAATCGTGTGAGCAAGAATTAAAATCAGACAATAATAGTTACAGTGGTGCATTGAAAATTAATTTACCGGTATCGTATGGCCGTATGTATATGCTGCCAATGTTAAGCCAATTTAAAAAAACCTATCCTGAAATCCAGCTAGATATCAGTTTTAATGATGAATATGTCGATATGATTAGTGATGCGGTCGACGTTACTATTCGCAGTGGTACTTTAAATGACAGCCGTTTGGTGGCACAAAAACTGTCACCCATGCCTTTTGTGCTGTGCATCAGTAATGAGGGGGTCAGTAGTAAGGGCGTAAGTAATAAGTTAGTAACCAGCAGCGAGATTGATATTTCGAATAAAGGGCTCTCAGTTTTACCTTGGCTGTTATTTCGCTTCAAACAAACAGGTAGGACAATGCCGATAAATTTCTGCTATCAAGGTTGCCATATTAATGTTGAACCGAAAAACGTCACCATTGTTGATGATGGTGAAGCAATGGCCCAAATGTGCGCGGAAGGTTTGGGCCTTAGTCTTATGCCTCATTTTACCGCTAAGGCCTTAGTCGTTGCCGGCAAAATGAGGGTGGTGGCAGAACTTGATGAATTTGCCAATTCAGGGGTATTTATTGTATATCCAAAAAGAAAATACCTGCCCAAACGCACGCAACTATTTATCGAATTTGTTAAAGCTTACCTTAAAGAAATAGGCGAGTTGCCATCCAAAACTTTGCTTGATAGCCCACTAAAACCGAGTTGACAGTGTAGAGTATCATGGGGTAAATATTGAATACGTATGCAATTAAGCAAAATCAGTATTTATATAATGGCTGAACGAGTAAGTTAATATCCATAACAATATTACCGACTCGTTTATTATGAAAATGTCTTTTTTTTCTCGCTCTCACTCAAGCCTTAGCCGGGCAATTTATGCTGTACTCTCAACAACTATGTTGGTTAGTGCATGTGGTGAAACAAGTAAACCTAGCCAACTAAGCCAACCAATAATTAATACTGTCAATAAGGTCACTGCTGTTGCAGCAAGCTTGTTTAAAGCAAGTGACTTGGCTAATTTACCGAGTGATAGCTCTGCTCATTGGTTAACCAGCCAATTATTGGTACTGCCAAAATCACGGAACAACTATCAATACCAGTTACTGAGTAAAAAATCAGCTGGTTTTAATGCCATTGATTTATTAGCGGTTAGTTTCCCAGATAAATTAGCAAAAGAGTTTCCTCATTTAGCTGATTTTCAAGCCTATAAAGTGCAATTAACGCCAGAGCAAAGTAAGCGCTGGTTAAAACAACAACTCATGGTGGTGGCGATTGAAGCCGGTCTTGGTCTAAGTAAGCAAGCAAAAAAAATTGCTTACGTGCAAACCGGGGGCGTAATTGATGCACTTTATACTCAGGGTGATAATGATGCCGATGAAGTGACAGATTTAGGCGCAACCATTATCAATAATCAACAAGGTGAGGGTGTTAACACTGTTGTTAGTAGAGCTGTTAGCTTTAAGTTATGGGCACCAACAGCACAAGCGGTTGCTGTGCAGCTTTTTGATGACAACTTACAAGCAATTTCAGGTGGTAAGCTTGAAATGGTAGAAGATAGCCATACCGGTGTTTGGCAGGTATTGTCAGATAAGCAAGCGAGTTATGCTTATTATAAATATCAGCTTAGCGTTTATCACCCGGTATCCCAAAAGGTAGAAACCTTATCGGTTACCGACCCCTATTCTTTGAGCTTGTCTGTTAATAGTGAGTACTCACAGGTTGTAGATTTGAATGACGCTATTACGCAGCCTAAAAACTGGCTAAATCAGTCAATACCGACGGTGAAAAATGTCGAAGACAATGTTTTTTATGAAGTACATATTCGAGACTTTAGTGCCAATGAACAACGGCTAAGTAACCCTAAGTTTAAGGGGAAATATAAAGCCTTTAGTGAGACTAACTCTAATGGCGTGCAACATTTAAAAACACTGCAAGCGGCAGGCTTAAATAACATTCATTTATTACCTACCTTTGATATGGCCACCGTTAATGAAGATGCCAGTAAACATCTTGATATAGATGATAACCTGGCCAAAGTTTGCGCCATTACACCTAAGATCAATATCTGTCAGCAAGCTTACAATGCTGAGCAAAGTATTAAATCACTATTACAGAGTTATGCCGTTGCCAGCGAGCAAGCGCAGCAGTTAGTTAGCGAATTACGCCAAGTTGATAACTACAACTGGGGTTATGATCCTTTTCATTACACTGTGCCAGAGGGCAGTTATGCCGTTAATGCCCAAGGTGTTGCACGCTTAGTCGAATTTAGAGAGATGATTCAAAGCCTGCATGGTTTGGGATTTCGGGTGATTATGGATGTAGTGTATAACCACACCCATCAAGCTGGCTTAGCAACCAATGCTGTATTGGATAAAATAGTACCTCATTATTACCACAGATTAGACCCGATAACAGGTGCTATTGAACAATCTACTTGTTGTGATAATACCGCGACAGAGCGGGTGATGATGGCAAAACTAATGACCGACTCGTTAGTGGTTTGGGCACGTGATTATAAAATTGATGGTTTTCGTTTTGATTTAATGGGCCATCAACCCAAGGATGTGATGTTGGCAGCAAGAGCCGCTGTGCGCCAAGTCGACAGTGATACTTACTTTTACGGTGAAGGTTGGAATTTTGGTGAAGTGGCTAATAATAAACAATTTGTCCAAGCCAGCCAGTTAGAGTTAGCCGGCAGCGAAATAGGGACTTTTTCTGACCGATTACGTGATGCCGTGCGTGGCGGTGGTAATAATACTCGCGATTCTCAAGGCATTGGTAATGGTTTATTAACTTTTCCTAATGAAAAACAACATAAAGAAAAAAATCGTCGCGCTTATGTGTTAAGAATGGACCAACTACGCATCGGTTTAGCCGGTAATTTAGTGAATTTCCCTTTAAAAGTTATTAATGGTAAAAAAGTATTAGGCAAAGATATTCCTTATGGTGATCAGCCAACGGGTTATGCGCTAGACCCCGCTGATACCATTAACTATGTTTCTAAGCATGACAACCAAACCTTATGGGATAACAGTCAATATCGTCTAGCTTTTGAAGTTTCTACTGATGACAGGGTTAGAATGCACTTGCAAAGTTTAGCGTTCATCTTATTCGCCCAAGGTATTCCTTTCATTCACATGGGCTCAGAGTTTATGCGCTCTAAGTCTTTCCTGAGAGATAGCTATGACTATGGTGACTGGTTCAATCGTGTCGATTTTTCTAAGCAAGATAATTTTTATAATATCGGTTTACCACCAGCAGAGAAAGATAAAGCTAACTGGCCGTTAATAAAGCAAGTTCTTGCCGGTCATCAGGGGCGAGATCAGGTTAATGCTAAGCATATTGAGTTTAGCAGTAATATATTTACCGAAATGCTAACACTGCGGATGAGTTCGCCCTTATTTAGACTAACAAGCAGTGCCGCGATTATTGATAAAGTGACTTTTCTCAATACGGATAACGAGCAGCTAGGTTTATTGGTGATGAAAATTGATGATAGTCAGGGCGAATCTGTTGATGCCAAGGTATCTAGCATGATGGTTATTTTTAATACCAGTGATAAAAGACAAACTTTCGCCTATGGCAGCACTCAGGGTTATCAATTACACCCAATACAAAAAAATGGTGTTGATGAAGTGGTGAAGCAAAGTAAAGTAACGGCAGCAGGCTTTACTGTGCCAGCACTGAGCAGTGTGGTATTTGTCAAACTGAGAGGTTAGTTAAGTTTTATTAATTAATCGAGTTTCATAACTCTTTAGGCAAAAAAAGGTCCTGTTGAGCAATTATTAATAATTGGCTCAACAGGACCTTTAATCTTTTTAAACCATTAGCGCTTACTCGCGTAAATGGTATTTATACACTCGGCGATAAATGTAAAAAACAGCCACGACCGGCGAAGGTCAGTTGATAGTGAGGCTCAATATTTTTATCTGTGCGCAGGGTTTTTTCTAACAAGCCTTTTTCAACTAAAAAATCTAACATGTTAGTTGATAGCTCACCCAATTTTGCTTTTGCGGTAATTTCAACTTTAGTGGCAACACCTTTAAATGAGTACAGCGCTTGTATTATTTTTGCTTCAACTTCAGAAATCTTTGGCATGCTACCTGTGTATGGAGGGTATTGATTTATGGGGAACTTACCTTGAACACTTTCGTAAGACGCCTGTATCGCTTTAATATCATTCTCTTTATTATCGGTTAATTTAAAGGTATGAAAAACGCCAGTCTCTTTACTTAAGTAATCTACTTTCGCTAAAAATATCGGTAAGTCACAACCTTGGGCAACATGGTAAAAGCCACTTCTCCATTTAGGTACTAGGCCGCGTGTTCCTTCTGGAGTGAATAAGAAAAACACTCGGTTTAATTTTTGGCTATTGATAAAGTTTTTTATTTGCTCAACTTGGCCAATGCCTTTTGCGGAACGATCAATAGGTATGGCGCCAAGATACATCATCCAAGTGCCTAACACTGGGACTCGACATAAGGTGTCTTTTACCGAAAAGTAAATTTTCACATCTTGCAAAATAGCGGCACCTAGGGCGTAAAAGAAATCCCAGTTTGAAGTATGAGGAGCAGCGATAGCCACACCTGCACCTTCAGGCGCTGTTTTACAAAGTTTCCAACCAGCAAGTTTAAACCAAAGAGTAAACATAAATTTTAAGAAGTATTTAATGAAAATACCGTCGAAGATGGTTTTTTCTCGAATGGTGAGTGCTTTTTTAGCCATGGTAAAGTCAATTCAAAGTTACAACTAAGATAGCTGCTATTGTAGCAGGTAAGTTACAAAAAATATTGATGTAGCTAGCTATTTAATCAGCTTAGTCTTGGTGGTAAACACTCAAAGTGAACGTTTGTTTGAAATAGGGCTTGCTCCTTGAGCTAGCTAGTATGTTTTTATCAATAAAAACGGGTTGTTAGTTTGTTTTTTTGCATAGAAGAAACTTATAGAGGGCTAGCAAGGTGTTTGAAATAAATAAACTGGGCTCATAGATAAGCTGCTTTATTTAAAAGGATTAACTTAATGATTATCTATATCGGAATTTTCCCAGGTAAAAACACTGATGTTGTCTTAATAAACTGAACTAGTGATAGCTTGCTACCATGAATGAGTTGAACTCGACGATATCTTGTTATCTTACCTAGTAGAGTGGTGGCTATTTATATACAATCTATTTTATATAAATTTATTATTCGCGTAATAACTCAATTTTATCATTAGTTTAAAGGTTTTTCTTGTCTTTAAAACAAGTTTAGCGAGTAGGTAAAGCAATAAACATGAACCGAGCCCTTAATGAATAAAACCATGCATAAGTTAATGAACTCAAGTTTCGGGATTCAAAACAAACAATAAAAACTGAATAACTCGATGATTTAAAAGAGGTTGATGTCTCATTA
>NZ_BDQM01000006.1 GCF_002207865.1 Colwellia marinimaniae | reverse complement strand
TTTGCCAGCGACAGGCATTTTTTTGATTGGCTCCATAAGAACACTTTACGTCTTGTGGAGCTAAAGGGATACCCCTTATATAAATACAGCTTTAGGGTTTTATTATGTCTACTTCACCTTTTCTTGAGAGTATCCGACACATCCTTCGTACAAAGCATTACAGTATTCAAACAGAAAAAGCGTACTTACTTTGGATAAAATGCTTTATTATTTTTAATCACAAACGGCACCCTAAGGATATGGGGGAACAAGAAGTAAGTAATTACCTCACTTATATCCATAGTAAGGACTTGGCGGAAGGAGAAGGTAAAACGAGTTTGCATTCTGGGTCAACCCGTAAATACCCAATCAAATGGCTCTGTTGTAGTTTGGTGTTGTTGAGTAAACGAGCGAGACGCATAAACCCTTCCATAGGGCTCAACACAAGCATCCATGCTTGTGATGCTCGTTCTTATCACATCAGCAACATCTTCCTTTAAATCAGTGTGTTACATTATAGACAACAGTGTTCTACAACAGAGCCACACAAATATATACTCATGTCATTGGTCCGCATTCGTCAGGGAATTTAAGCCCTATTGCTAGGTAACTTAACCATTACCACATAAGAGACAAGCCTTTGTTGGCTGAATTAGTCAGTTACAGTATTAGCGCTCGGCTTATTGTCATTGTCGACTACATCCGCCAATAACTCGGCCATTGTATCTATGGCGAAGTTGATAAACTTTTTGCCACCACTTGATGTCAACATGACGACACCAACACCATGCTCTGGCGAAAACCTATACTCACTACCAAAGCCATCAAGATCTCCACCATGAAAAAGCTCTAGAGCAATCATGCTGGTTATTGCTTTTGAATGTGAGCCAATTTGAAACAGGGTTTTTGAATTGATTGCTTGGTTATTTATTCTATCGATTACACCATACGCGGAAGTAAAGACAACTTTTCCGTGTTGAATAATACCGATGGCTAATGCTTACTTGTCACTGGTCCTTCCTTTGGCTAATGTCGCTATTGGCGCTAGCGGTTTTAAGGCTGCATAATAAAAAAACAAACACACCAAAAACCATAAATCTTTAATCAGAAAATGCCCCGTAGTTGACAGTAAGGTTTCACTAGATAAGGCAGCAGAAAAACTTAACAAAAAGCTTTGAGTTACCACAAAAACCATGCCCGACATTAACACCGCCGGATAAATAAGTTTCGGATAATACATCGCCAAAATTAATAATAACACGGCAATTAAGTCATACACGCCAATGATATTTGACGTGGTTTGTATACTGAAAACATCATACAACCAACTCATTAAAGGCGAACTTTTAACCAATGCTGCTATGCCTTGCGCTTCGAGCAAGGTGAACTTCATACCACCAATCCACAATAAAACTAACAGCACAGGAATAATACTAATCCAAGCAGAGAGCAAGGGAGAAAGCGTGCGTTTGATTAACAATATTCCTATCGATAACAAGGCGAAATACTTAATAACACCTTGGCCTGAGCCAATAACGGGAAAGCCACCCATAGACGCTATCCACATGGTGTCACTCAGCAGTGAACCTAAAGGCACTAAGCTTATAGCAATCAAAACGTAGGCTAAAATTGGCCGAAAGTTACTTTGCTTGATCGATAAAAAGGCCAAAATCGCACTAAAAATAAAAGCCAGTGCCGCTAATAGGTTAAAGACTTTAGCCGGTAATAAATCACTAATAAGATAAAAATTAGTGGTTAAGGCAATATGTTTATGAGGACCTAAGAGCAATATACTTAAACCCAATAGCAAGGTGGAAAAGCCAAGTAAGAGTAACGCGGGGGTCATGTGTCGTGGTTTCATCGGGATCCTGAACGGGTTAACATGTTAACTGTTCATAAGACCTGATTAACTGAGCTTTATTTCATTGGTAAAATAAATAATATCGCTAGAATTTGCCCCCTTTCATTGTCGAGTAAAAAGTCCTTTATTGAAAGTCACTGCTAGCTTGCTAATCTATAATATCTACGGCAATAGCTGCGGCACCGGGTCTGCGTGGATCGGCTGCACCTAAAAATACGCCATTATGTTTCATGATAGTTTGTAAACTACCCAGCGAACTAGAGACTTTTACGGTATAACCCATAGTTTTTAAGTTATCGACGGTATCGGCAGGAATATTTCTTTCCACATATAAAATATCGGGTTGCCATTGATGATGAACCCTTGGTGCGTTGGTCGCCTCAGCAATATTCATTTCGAAATACAAAACATTCACCAATTGTTGAAATACTGCCGTAATAATTTTACTGCCGCCAGGAGTACCTGTGGCAATATAAGGTTTACCATCTTTTAGCACTATTGTTGGCGTCATTGAACTTAATGGCCGTTTGTTTGCTTCAATAGCATTAGCGGTGCCGCCAATTAAACCATAACTATTGGGTCTACCCGGTTTTAACGAAAAATCATCCATGGTGTTATTGAGTAAGATGCCTGTGCCTGGAATAATAATGCCACTGCCATAATTGTGATTTAAGGTATAAGTACTACTGACCACATTACCCGCAGCATCCATAACAGAAAAATGCGTGGTATCAGGGCTTTCATATTTATTTGGCTGCCCTGCTTTGATATCGCTTGATGGGGTAATTTTATTGCGCTTAATATTTTCACTTAACGCTTGCGCGTATTTTTTACTGGTTAAGCCCTTACTTGGCACTTGCACAAAATCTGGATCACCTAAAAAGGTACTTCTGTCGGCAAAAGCACGCTTAAAGATTTCAGTTTGCAGATGTATCATGGCTGCAGAGCCTTGCTGAATACCGTCTAAGTCTAGAGATTCAAACATATTTAACATTTGAATAAGATGCACGCCACCAGAGCTGGGTGGTGGCATGGTTAAAATTTCATAGCCATGGAATGTGCCACGAATCGGCGCCACTTCTTTCACGGTATAATCCGCTAAGTCTTTTGCGGTAATAAGACCATCACCTTGCGCCATTATCGCGACAATTTTTTTAGCGATGTCTCCTTGATAAAAGCCCGCTTTACCCTGCTTTTGTAAATACACTAAGCTATCAGCCAAATCTTCTTGGATAAAGAGCTCTCCGGCTAAGTAAGGCTTACAATTGGCTTTCAAATAGACTCGACAAGTTTCTGCGCTATTCGCTAAAAAAATTTGCTCTTTGTAAAAAAATCGCGCCATATCATCATCAACAACAACACCATTTCGAGCCAGTTTTTCTGCCGGTTTTATTACCTCAGCCCAAGACATTGAGCCATAATTTTCCAGGGCATAATGTAAACCAGCCACTGTACCGGGTACGCCTGAAGCGGATAATGATTTCAGTGATTTGTTCACTATCGGCGTGCCATATTTATCAAGAAAAAGATCTTTATAGGCTAAAGCCGGTGCAGTTTCACGATAATCAATGGCGATGGTTTTATTTTGCTCGGCTAAATGAACCAACATAAAACCACCACCGGCTAAATTACCTGCTCGCGGTAAAACCACGGCTAAGGCGAAACCAACGGCTACCGCAGCATCAATGGCATTACCGCCTTGTCGGAGAATATCAGCACCCACTTCACTGGCGATACGTTTTTGACTAACCACCATGCCTTTTCTACCAATAACAGGATGGTTTACATCATAATAATCAACTAATTGCGATAAATACGGCGGCTTAATTTTTGTAACTTGCTGGCTGGCGACATTGGCATTGGCATTGGCAATACTATTAACGCCAATAAAAACCAAACAGCAACAGGTCAATTTTATTGCCGAATATCGTGATTTTGTTAGCCGAACAAATCTGGAGAATATATGCGTCTGGATATGGGTAATGAAATGTTTTTGCATGGTTATTTCTTTATTGCCTATGTTTTTACACCAAGGAAAAATGGTTGAATGAACGGCCCCGCTAAAACTAGGCAGTTGCTAATTCAGAAAATTTCGCTTACTCAAACTTAGCAACTATATGAGTAATCTTTGAGGATTGTAAAACATTTACATCAGATTAAGTATCTCTGCTTGGTAACATTCGCTATTGGGTTAGTATTGCTTCAATTACTCATTTTTATTAAGCGCATAGCCAATAACCGCACTAAGTAAACCTTTTTCAAGCAAAAAAATAGCCGCTACCTATCTTCAGGTAGCGGCTAGTTTATGAAGGTAAGCCGAGTTTTAGATTAGTGCCTAGTTAAGCTCTACCAAGCTATTAACTAATCGGTCACTTCATTTAACCGGATTATTCTACAGTAACTGATTTTGCCAAGTTACGCGGTTGGTCAACGTCGGTACCTTTGATGATGGCAACGTAGTAAGAAAGTAACTGTAACGGTAAGGTGTAAACTATGGGCGCGATAATGTCATCACACACAGGCACATCAATCACTTTCATGGTGTCGTCACTAGCGAAATTAGCATCGCTATCGGCAAAGACATACATTAATCCGCCTCGAGCACGTACTTCTTCAACGTTTGATTTAAGTTTTTCAATTAAATCATTTTTTGGTGCTACGACAATTACCGGCATTTCAGCATCAATAAGTGCTAATGGACCATGTTTAAGTTCACCCGCGGCATAGGCTTCAGCATGAATATATGAAATTTCTTTCAGCTTCAGCGCGCCTTCCATTGCGATTGGATATTGGTCACCACGACCTAAAAATAGTGCATGGTTTTTATCAGCAAAGTCTTCTGCTAGCTCTTCAATGGAAGAGGCAAGGGCTAATACTTCATCAAGTTTTGCCGGTAATGACATTAATGATTGGCAAATTTCGCCTTGTTTTTCTTTGCTCATACCATTATGTTGGCCGATGGCTACGGTCAGCATTAATAAGCCAACAAGTTGCGTAGTAAAGGCTTTAGTTGACGCTACGCCAATTTCAGCACCCGCTTTAGTCATAAAGGCTATATCAGACTCACGCACTAACGATGAACCTGCCACATTACAAATAACCAAACTTGATTTGTAGCCTATCTCTTTGGCTAAACGCAACGCGGCTAAAGTATCTGCGGTTTCACCCGATTGTGAAATAGTGACCAATAATGAATTTTTTGGTACAAACGATTTTCGGTATCTAAACTCACTGGCAATTTCAATATTACAAGAAATACCAGCCAGCTCTTCTAACCAGTACCTTGCTACCATACCTGAGTGATAACTGGTACCACAGGCAATAATTTGGATATGTTTTACTTGCTTAAAGATCTCGTCAGCACCTTCACCAAAAGCATTGATATCCAAAGCACCCGCAACGATTCGACCTTCTAAGGTGTTACGAATAGCAGTCGGTTGCTCGAAAGTTTCTTTTAACATGAAATGACGGTATTCACCTTTATCACCACTGTCATGTGAGACGTTAACTTCTTTCGCGGCACGCTCTACTGGCTTGCCATCAATATCAAAAATTTTCACCTCAAAACGACTAATTTGCGCCACGTCGCCTTCTTCAAGGTAGGAGAATTTACGGGTTACCGGCAGTAACGCCATGATATCTGAGGCAATAAAGTTTTCACCTAAACCATAACCTATCACTAATGGGCTACCAGAACGCGCCACAATAAGATTGTCTTTATCGCGACTATCCATCACCACAGTACCGTAAGCACCTTCAAGCTGCTTAACGGTTTTTTGTACGGCTGCAAGTAAGTTATCGCTGGTTTTTAGTTCATGATGAACCAAATGGGTAATCACTTCGGTATCGGTTTGCGATAAGAATTCGTAACCCAAGCCTTGTAGTTGTGTACGCAAGGCTTGGTGGTTTTCGATAATGCCATTATGTACTACCGCAATAGTATTACTTGATATATGCGGGTGAGCATTCACTTCGCTTGGTGCACCATGAGTAGCCCAGCGTGTATGAGCAATACCAGTGCCACCAGATAAAGGTTGTTGCTCTAACGCTTGCACCAGTTCTTGAACTTTACCTAAACGTTTTGTGGTAAATAGTTCGTTATTGTTATTGATCACTGCGACACCGGCAGAATCGTAACCGCGATATTCTAATCGCTTTAAACCTTCTACTAAAATATCTGTTACATCGCGTTGGGCTACTGCGCCGACTATGCCACACATAATGTTGATTCCTTTATTTTTACGTTATTTATTGTTTATGATTTATACACATCATTGCTTTAATCTGGGCTTAACAAAGCTTCTCTGAACTCAGTTAAGCTTTGGCGATAATTAGCTTTACGCCTTGTTCACTTAGCGCGGTTTGCATTTCATCTGAGAGACCATCATCGGTGATCAGGGTATGAATTTGTTGCCAAGTTAGCTCTAAATTAGGGATTTTCTTACTTATTTTGGCCGACTCAACCATGACAATGACTTCACGGGAGACTTCTGCCATAACCCGGCTTAAGCCAATTAATTCATTAAACGTGGTGGTACCACGGTTAATATCAATACCATCGGCACCAATAAATAACTGGTCAAAGTCGTAAGAGCGTAATACTTGCTCGGCAACTTGCCCTTGAAACGCCTCTGAATTGGCATCCCAAGTACCACCGGTCATCAATAATGTCGGTTCGTTTTCTAATGCGTGAATTTCGTTAGCTATGCTAAGAGCATTGGTCATCACCACTAAGCCTTTTTTATTGGCTAATTCACTCACTAAAGCCGAAGTGGTTTGGCCGCTATCAATAATAATGCGGTTATGATCACGAATAAGCGTTGCTGCTGTTTTGGCAATCAGTAATTTTTGTTGCGACAGTTGCTCGGTCTTTACTTCGGTAATTTCACTGGGCAAGGCCACCGCACCACCGTAACGCCTTAACAGCAAACCACTGGTTTCAAGGGCGGCTAGATCTTTTCTGATGGTTACTTCTGAAGTATCAAATTGCTTGGCTAAGCTGTCTACGCTCACTTCACCCTGAGCATTTAAGTCGGCAATAATATTATGACGACGTTGTTGAGTATTTCGTTTAGACATAGGATTTTTGTGTTTAACTGCTATGATTAATTTGTTTCGAAAAGTTTCGAAGTGCGTAACTTAGTTTCGCTATAACGGTTATTATGTTTCATACCGAAAGATAAAGCAATTTTTTCCTTTGATCTTGCCATCACTTACCTTAAAAATTTGTCACAAAAAAAGCGCTAAAAATAGCGCTTTTGTAAAGTATACTTACATTAAGCTAGTCCAAGTTAACGGCTATTTTTTACCGGTCGTTGCCAGCCGGTGACATTGCGCTGTTTAGCTCGACCCAGGGCTAAGTCATTTTCTGCTACATTTTTAGTGATCACAGAACCCGCACCTATGGTCGCTGACTTGCCAATAGTTACTGGTGCTACCAAGGAGCTGTTTGAACCAATAAAAACATTGTCACCAATTTCTGTGATCGACTTATTAACGCCGTCATAGTTACAGGTAATAGTACCAGCACCAATATTTACCTTGCTACCAATTTGGGCATTACCCAGGTAACTTAAATGACCGGCTTTACTGCCAGCACCTAAAGTGGTTTTCTTCATTTCAACAAAGTTGCCAATATGAGAATCTTGTTTCATTACTGAGCCCGGACGAATACGGGCAAAAGGACCAACAGAGCAGTCTGCTTCAATAACAGCGTCTTCAATAATACTGTTGGGCTTAATTTCGACATTATCGGCAATAGTGCTGTTGGTGATAATACAGTTAGCGCCGATAAGTACGTTATCACCTAAAGTGACGTCGCCGGCAAAGATACAGTTAATATCAATAGTTACTTCCATGCCTGTGGTTAACTTGCCACGAACATCAATGCGAGCTGGGTCGCGTAAACTCGCACCAGCAAGCATCAACTCTTCGGCTATACGAGCTTGGTAAGCGCGCTCTAACGTGGCTAATTGTACGCGGTTATTCGCGCCTTCCACTTCAATTTCAGTATCAGGGTGGGCGGTGGCAATGGTTTTACCTTCAGCATGGGCAGCAGCAATGATATCCGTTAAATAATACTCGCCTTGGGCATTATCACTGGATAAGTTACTTAACCAACGCTTTAAATCAGCACCGTTGGCAAGTAAAATACCGGTATTGGCTTCATTAATTTTTAACTGCTCGGCGCTGGCATCTTTTTGCTCAATAATACCAACCACTTGCTGTTGGCCGGCTATTTCTTCACGGACAATACGGCCATAACCCATAGGGTTGGCTAAATGTACGGTTAACAGCGCCATGCCATTTTCTGGTTTAGCCGCCAGCAAACGTGCCAAGGTAGATACTTTTGTTAAAGGTACATCCCCGTAAAGCACTAAGACGTTTTCATCATCTGATAAAAAAGGTGAAGCCTGAGCAACCGCATGTCCTGTACCTAGTTGTTCTTTTTGCTCAATAAACCTTAGGTCGTCACCGGTATTGTCTTTAGTGAGTGTCGCTTTTAACACCTCACCACCAAAGCCGTACACTAGGTAGATATTACTGGCGCCTAGTTGACGAGCACTATCGATAACATGAGCCACCATAGGTTTGTCAGCAATATTATGGAGTACTTTTGGTAAAGAAGAGCGCATGCGAGTACCTTTACCCGCAGCAAGAATAACAACAGAAAGTGACATGATAAATCCATTCATTGAGCATTTTTAAGAGCGCGTATTGTAACCAAGTTAGCCCTTACTTTGCTAGAGATTGTTTAGGGTGATCGCTTTACTGTGTTTTGTTTAGCAGCATCACGCTTTCATGCCATCAACCCGCACCGAGTTCATTTACAGCCAAGGGTTCTGAAGCTTTATGCAAACTAATCATGCTGGCCAATTCCGGCTTACATGATCCACACTTAGTACCACATTGCAGCTGTTCGCCCAATTTATCGACACTAGTACAACCTTGCGCTATGGCATTAACAATAGTTTTTTCACCAATATTGAAACAACTACACACTTGTTTACCTTGATTAAACTCATTACTGGCAATGCCCAACAATAGCGATTGTATGGTGGCAAACTCCAATGTTTCTTCACTTAAAACATGCTCAAGCCAGCTAACATCTAACACTGGCCATTGCTGAGAGAAGTACGCTAAGGCGACTAATTTTCCCGCTTGCAAGCAGACGATATAGGATTGACTGTCTTGATTAAATTGCAACCATTCTCCAGATAAACCGGTCGCTTGTTGGCACCACAACATGGCATCGACAATAGGTTCATCAAACGCGGCTTGATAAGCATCACCGTAAGCCGTGGTGTTTTTCAGCCAAAAATCTGCCGAGACTTCAAGTTCAACATCACTCACTGTGTGCAAGCTTAAATATTGACTATAACTTTTTTTCGTTAACGCCACCGCGCCTTGTTTACACTCGGCTTGGCCTGAAATGGGGTCAACAATGCTTTGATACAAAGCGCTGACATTAGCATGGGAAGCAAAACTTTTATTCCAATGTATTGGCATAAAACATTCACCCGCGCGCTGTTTATCATCTAACTTGACGTGGGCAATCGCGTGACCCGTACTGGCGGTAATGTTAAGCATATCGTCATCAACGACCGCTAAGGTTTTCGCATCACTGGGGTGCAGGTAAAGATAAGGTTTGTCGGTATGCGCGACCAGCTTACTGGTTTTGCCCGTGCGAGTCATGGTATGCCATTGATCACGAATACGACCACTGTTCAGCACAAAAGGAAACTGCTCGGAAGTTCTTTGTTTTGGCAGCTGAGGACTCACCGCGATAAATTGCGCTTTACCGGAGGCGGTATTGAATTGTCCATCGGCATAAACGCGATCACAACCTTGCGGGTATTGCTCGTTAACCGGCCATTGTATCGGTGTCAACTCATGGTATTCTTGCGCCGTTAATTGGCTTAAGCCGCTTAAATCAAGCAAGCGCTCACCATTATTTTCAAAGTGAGTTAATTGTGCATGTTCTTTAAAAACATCGCTAACGTCTGCAAAATCAAAGCCAGAAAAACCCATGGCTTGGGCAACATCACGGATAATTTGCCAATCATGCTTGGCTTGTCCTGCGGGTAAAACCGCATTACGTTGACGAGAAATACGTCGCTCAGAATTAGTCACTGTGCCATTTTTTTCTAACCAAGGTGTTGCTGGCAATTTAACATCGGCAAAAGCCAAGGTATCATTTTCGTCAACACAATCAGATACCACCACTAATTGACACTTTTTCAACGCTGCGGCAATTTTGTCGCGATCGGGCAAACTCACCATAGGATTGGTGGCCATTATCCACACCGCTTTAATTTCACCGCTAGCAATTTTATCAAACATATCTATGGCTTTAGCGCCTTGCTTAGTGGCTATGGTCGGTGATTGCCAAAAACGCTGCACTTTATCTTGATGTGCGGGGTTATCAATATCCATATGGGCAGCCAGTTGATTAGCTAAGCCACCGACTTCCCTACCGCCCATGGCATTAGGTTGCCCGGTAATTGAAAAAGGGCCACAACCGGTTTTGGCCATTTTTCCGCTGGCTAAATGACAGTTAATAATACTTTGACACTTATCGACGCCAGAAGATGATTGATTAATACCCATAGAATAGAAGGTTATCGCCTTTTTACTCTGGCAAAACAACTGATAAACCAGGGTTAATTCTTGCTCGCTAACGTGGCAATATTCAGCCACTTTCGCCACCGACCACGTTGTGGCTTGTGCCAGTGTTTCAGTAAAACCTTCGGTGTTTTTCGCTATATAGTCAGCGTCTAAACCGCCATTTTCACTTAAATAGTTCAACAAGCCATTAAAAAATGCACCATCACTGCCTGGTTTTAATTGAATAAAATTATCGGCTAGTTCACAAGTAGCTGTTTTTCTGGGATCAAGCACTACCACTTTCATCAAGGGATTGATTTTTTTTGCACGCTCAATACGTTGATATAAAACCGGATGTGTCCACGCGGCGTTCGAGCCGATCAGTAATAGCAAGTCTGTTTGCTCAAGATCTTGATAAGTACAAGGCACAACGTCTTCACCAAAGGCACGCTTATAAGCAGAAACTGCCGACGACATACACAATCTGGAATTAGTATCGATATTGCCTGAGCCGATATAACCCTTCATCAATTTGTTGGCCAGATAATAGTCTTCGGTCAAGAGTTGACCGGAGACATAAAAAGCAACGGCATCTTTACCGTGCTCTTTAATAATATCGCTGAATTTTTCCGCTACGTAATTCGTAGCTTGTTGCCAGCTAACTTTTTTACCATCGATTTCAGGCGCCAACAAGCGATTCGTTAAATCTATGGTATTGAGTAAGTTACTGCCTTTAACACATAACTTGCCATAGTTTGCCGGATGATCAGCTGAGCCCGTTAAGGAGGTAGCTTTGCCATCGGCGACCACAATATCAACACCACAACCAACACCACAATAGGCGCAGGTACTCTGAATAAGTGATGGCATCTTTTTTTCACTACTTGGTGAAACATGTGGTGAATCAGCGATTAATAAACTCATACTGAGCTCCTAAACAAGGTATTAATAAAACGATATGAAAGAACAAGTTAATAAAAAACTTGCACTTGTTCGTTTTCAATACGTATCTCGTACACAGCAATACTCTGCTCTTCCTGCAAACAACGCCCTGTTTTTAACGAAAAATGTTGCTTATATAAGGGCGAAGCAACCACAGGTTCATCGGCAATACAGCCAACAATACCGCGATAAAGCACGTTGGCTTTACCTATAGGGTCGTAGTTGCCAACGGCATATATTTTTTCTTCACTGTTAGGTAGGTGAAAAATGGCAATTTGTTCTTCGTTACCGGCCTCATCAGCAAGTAACGCGCAAATACCTGAATCTTTTACTAAGTCACTTGAGTCACAAATTGTGCGCCATGTTTTATTGGTAGTTGTAGTCATTTTTTTGTGCTCCTCTTAAGCGTCTTCAGCTACTGCTTCTTTTTCTGTAGCATCAATGATGGTTACCGCAATTTTTTCTTCATCGCGTGCTGGACGAATTTGCTCTCGTTCAGTAACAAACTGGATATTGCTATCACCTTTATCTGAGTTAACAAAAGGTTGGAAACGTTTTAATGCTTCAGGATCTGCCAAGGTCGTTTTCCATTCACATTGATAACTACCAACAATTGTCGCCATTTGCTCTTCTAGCGCATCAGTAATACCTAGACTGTCTTTCATGATAACGTCTTGTAAGTAAGCTAAACCGCCTGCTAAGTTTTCCAGCCAAACTGAAGTACGTTGTAACCTGTCACCCGTTTGTACATAAAACATTAAAATGCGATCAATATATTTCACTAAGGTTTCATCATCTAAATCGGTGGCAAATAAATCACCGTGACGTGGTTTCATACCACCGTTACCGCCGACAAAAAGGTTCCAACCATTTTCGGTGGCAATAATACCTATGTCTTTACCTTGTGCTTCAGCACATTCGCGGGTACAACCCGAAACACCAAATTTGATCTTATGTGGTGCACGTAAACCTTTGTATCTGTGCTCTAAATCGATGGCCATGCTCATGCTATCTTGCACGCCGTAACGACACCAAGTAGAACCAACACATGATTTAACGGTACGTAATGATTTACCGTAGGCGTGGCCGGTTTCAAAACCAGCATCAATCAACTCTTTCCAAATAGGGGGTAGCTGTTCAACACGGGCGCCGAATAAATCAACCCGTGCGCCACCAGTAATCTTGGTATAGAGATTATATTTTTTAGCCACTTGCCCTAAAACGATAAGTTTATCTGGGGTGATTTCGCCACCAGCAATACGTGGTACCACTGAATAAGTACCATCTTTTTGCATATTGCCTAGGTAAGTATCATTGGTGTCTTGTAATGATAAATGTGGTTTTTTAAGAATGTAGTCATTCCACACTGACGCCAATACCGAAGCCGCTACCGGTTTACAAATTTCACAACCTAAACCACGACCGTGTGAGCTAAGTAGTTCATCAAACGTTTTGATTTTTTCAACACTGACAATGTCAAATAATTCGCGGCGAGAATAAGCAAAATGTTCACAAATGTCTTTTTTAACAACAAGACCGCGTTTTTCAAACTCATTATCGGCAACACTTTTAACTAAGGCAGCACAACCACCACAGCCTGATCCGGCTTTAGTGCCGCTTTTCACTTGACCAACATCAACGGCGCCACAATCAATCGCGGCAATGATGTCGCCTTTAGTAACGTTATGACACGAACAAATGGTGGCAGTATCAGGTAAGGCATCCACACCTAAGGTTGGCTTATCTGCCGCCATTGGTAGAATAAGACCTTCTGGCGCTTCAGGTAATTCAATGGCATTAAGCATATATTGCAACAAGGTATCGTAGTCACTGGTATCCCCAATAAGCACAGCACCCAGTAAGGTTTTTTTGTCAGCCGATACCACTATTTTTTTATAAACGCCTTCAGGTTGGTTTTCATAGGTATAAGTTAATGAACCCTCTGTTTTACCGTGAGCATCACCAATAGAGCCAACTTCTACGCCCATTAGCTTTAATTTTGTGCTCATATCAGCGCCAGTAAATTCAGCCAACTCTCCGTTAGTACCCGTTACGCCGCCAATATGTTTTGCCGCCACTTTCGCCATGGCATAACCCGGAGCAACTAAACCAAAAATAAAGTTATTCCATAAGGCACACTCACCAATAGCATAGATATCGACGTCTGAGGTTTGACATTGATTGTTGACCACAATACCGCCACGCTCACCAATAGCTAAATCGAACTCGCGGGCAAGGTTGTCATAAGGACGAATACCGGCGGAGAATAAAATTAGATCGGTTTCTAATTCACTGCCATCGTTAAAACAAAGTTTATAACGACACTTATCACCTTTTTCAATGACGTTAGTGGCTTTGGAGGTGTGCACTTGCACACCCAGCTCTTCAATTTTACTTTTTAATAAACGACCACCGCCGCCATCAATTTGCACGCCCATTAACTGCGGAGCAAATTCAACAACGTGTGTTTGTAGGCCTAATTGTTTGATCGCATTTGCCGCTTCTAGACCTAATAATCCACCACCAATAACGACACCGACTTTACTCACTTTAGCGCTATTTGCTATGTCTTCTAAATCATCAATGGTACGATAAACTAGGCAGTGATCTTGATCTTTACCGGGAATAGGAGGCACAAAGGGATAAGAGCCGGTCGCTAAAATCAACTTGTCGTAGTGATATGTGGCACCGCTTTCGGTCGTAACACATTTAGCGACTTTATCAATCTTGGTCACTTTGGCATTGGTTTTAAAAGTAACACCAAGTTCGTCATAATGTTCTGGCGTGGTCATCGCCAAGTCTTCGGCAGTTTTGCCACCAAAGTATTCGGATAAGTGCACTCTATCATAAGCTAAACGTGATTCTGCCGAGAGCACTGTTATTTGATAATCTGAATTTTTAGCCATTTCTTCGACAAAGTGATGGCCAACCATGCCATTACCAACCACAACAATTTTAGCTTTGCTCAACAGCTGTTTATCTGTATTCATAAGGACAATCCTACTCATAGTGCGAGAATAGAATAAAACGCTTTAGCAAAGGCTTAATTGCCACCAAGGTTCTATTCAACATGGTATAAGTAGAGCAAGCTAAGTGCCAACTAAATTAATAGTTATATAACAAGTGGTTAGATAGTTTACATCTCTATATCTGTTAGTTGATGCACTAGAGTGATGACTATTGAGCACTGCTACGGTGCAAGTGCTGACAAAAACTTAAACAAGCTGCACCTGGCTCAATAAATGGCAATTGAGGGCTGCACTCGGGAAGTTTTAGGGTCTAATGATGAATGTTTTGCTATTAAAAAGGCGATATTATCTCGCTGGCATTATGTTAGCGACTGCTAATTTTAGTCGCTATGAGCTTTAGCCGAACAAAGGATGGATATAGCGCCTATATCGACTCCAACACATTAAGGCTCTACTATCCGTTACATGACTTTTCGCTACAAAGCCCTGAATAGCGCTACTTTGCTCACGTTGTTATAGAGGAGACCATCCCTGCTCGCTCCGCTAAGCTAGTGTCCTTGGCTCGCTTAAATGTTTCGATAAATTGGCTAGCTGGCATAGGTCTGCCGGTATAATATCCCTGGACAAAATCACACTTTTCGCCCTGTAGATATTGCAGTTGCGCCTTTGTTTCTACGCCTTCGGCAAGTACATCTAATCCTAACGAGTGGCTCATCTGAATAATTGCCGTGGTAATGGATTTATTATCATCATCATTTTCAAGATCAGAAATAAAACTACGATCTATTTTCACCTTTTGAATCGGAAAACGCTTCAAATAACTCAGCGAAGAATAACCGGTACCAAAATCATCCATTGCCAACTGAAAGCCTGCATCGTGCAAGGCTTGCATCATATCAATGGCTTGATCAACATTATCCATCACCGCGCCTTCGGTGATTTCAAGTTCGATACAATTGGCACTAACATCATGCTGTGCTAGGATCAGCAGCATTTGTTGTAAAAAATCTTTACGCTTAAATTGTACCGGTGAAATATTAATCGCTACCTTAATATCTAAAATCCCCGCATTGACAAAGTTTTTTATGTCACGACAGGCTTGTGCCAGGACCCAATCGCCCAACTCATTGATCAAGCCACTCTGCTCAGCAACGGCAATAAATTTATCCGGAGGGATCATGCCTTTGTCAGGGTGGTGCCAGCGTATCAGCGCTTCTGCGCCAACAAGTGTTTTATGGTCGATAGTAAAAAGCGGTTGATAATAGAGTTCAAAATGGTCTTGAGTCAAAGACTCGGCTAGATCAGTCAAAATCTCCTTGTTTTGTTGCAATTTAGCCTTCATTTCACGAGTAAAGAAACGGGTAGTATTACGACCATCATCCTTCGCCTGATACATGGCAATATCGGCATTGCGCAGTAATTCGTCACAGTTATCGGCATCGTCAGGATAAATAGTTACCCCGATGCTACTGCCGATATTAATATTGTTGCCGTTAACTGCTATCGGTGTTTTCAATAACTTATTGAGTCGCAGAGCAAAGTTCACCGCGTCTGCAATGCTATCAATCTTATTAATAATGAAAGCAAATTCATCTCCACCTAACCGCGCAACCGTATCCGTCTCTCGCCCTGTTTCTGAGAGCCTTAGCGCCACTTGTCTAAGTAGTTCATCGCCAGCTTCATGACCCATGGTGTCATTAATGATCTTGAAGTTGTCTAGATCCATAAAGAACACGGCAAATTTATGCCCATGACGTTTAGCCAGCGCTATCGCTTGCTGCAACCGATCTTGAAATAATAACCGATTAGGCAAACCCGTTAGAGGGTCATGCAGTGCCAAATGTTTTAATTGCTGTTCTGCCTGCTTACGTTCATTTATCTGTAGTGTAAGATCTCGGTTGTTCCTATCTAACGCTATTTTTGCTTGGTTAAAATGATAAGCCAGTAAACCAAATTCATCCTGTCTGCGGTCATCAAGTAATGCTGTGTGAGTATGCTCCCCTTCTGGCACCGATTGCTGCAGTTGCTTGACCATTTTATACATAGGCACGATTAAACTACGTCGGCAATAAATAAAGCCGAAAAAAGCCGCGATAATCATGATTGCGGTCAGTAATATTAAGATCAGGTTTGCCACCTTACTCGCGCTGTTTATCGCCACCTGTTGCGGTGTAACCACAATAACCTTCCACAGGGTTTTTGGCATAATAAATACCGACACGTTCACCGGTTCACCGAGTAAAAAATCCTGCTTACTGATCATCGAAATCGTCTTAGCATTACGGTCATATTTCTGCTCTCGTAGCAGCAACATATTGGCGACAATTAATTGCGCGTCTAAGAGCGATATTTGCTTACTTTGCTCGGCAATGTCCTCAGCCAGTAGTCTATTATTGTCTGCGACAGACTGAATAAACGTTTTATTTATCTCAGTCAATATATCGGCAATAGGCTGAAATAAATCAAGCTTTTCTGCTAGTTGCTTTACTGTTATATATTCTTGAGTTAAATTATTATTATCTCGATTGCTTATTTTAGTTAACTGCTCATCAGGAAAAGACAAAAACTTATTATTACGATCGACGGCATATGCGTAACCGCCAAGTTTAGCGCTACCCTCGCGTAATATACTCTTGAGTTGTTGTAGACTGACATCAACCGTGGCATTGCCGACAAATTTTTGCTGTTGGAACATTGCCACTGTACAGGTTACCATCGGCGCCAATGTATAGGGATCCATATAAGACTTGGACCAAAGGCACTCCCCTGGTTTGCTATAACGACCTGGCACATACCAATCTTCATTGTGGTAACCAGTACTCTCGACATCATTATATTGGTCGAAGTATTGCAACTTACCCAAGCTATCTCGACCCCAAAAAAAACTACGTAGCACTACGCCAGGAGTGAATTGTTCAGGTTCAGGCCACACGCCACCACCAACAATAAAGTCTTGGTTCTCTGGCATATCAAGCATCTGAGGAATAACTTGGCGGAATAGTTGCGGATCTTTAGGTAATGTTTCCCCTACGGCGGCCAAATTTCGAGCTAAAGTTTCCGCAATACTAATGCGCAGTGATATATCGGCGACGATATGCAAACCAGTCTCGTAGATCAACTCCTTATTTTTATTTATTAAATATTCTTTAGCAACGAGATCAACCACCATATACGTTGCTGTGATCATGACTAAAAACAGCACACTCATGCCAAAAGAAAACTTAAATAAAATCGTATTTTTGGGTCTTACCGTCGGTCGAATAACAGACACTCATTCTCCTAAGAACTAGGTATAGTCATAATACAAACTGAATTACAGGGTAAATATACAGCTATTCACTGTATAAACGTGATTAAAATTACCTTATTTATCAATCATATAAGTGTAATTAACTTCATAATTACCACTATCATTCATTAATGGCATTACCATGCAGCTTACGCATATTAAATAGAATATCAATAGGTTGTAATGCTGTGTAATATCACTTGCGCGCTGGAGACTAGCAAGCAAGTGCTTATTGCAAATATGGTCAAGGCGACATTGAGGATTAACAGGGCTTTTATTTCATTGCTGCGCTAACCTAAACTATCAGCAATAACAGCTAATAGTGACGCGTGCTTAAAGCAGCTAGGCAGTATTAAGTAGTTATAGGTGAGATAAGATGAAGCTTACGCTAGGTAAACTCATCTTTGGGTAAATTCAGGCAAGGTTTCATCAGCATCTACATTTTATCGAAGCAGCCTACTCACTAATGTTGCCATTAAGTTGCAGGCAAACAAACTGAATATCACCGGATAAAATGATGACAACAAAGCCCTTTGTATCTCATAAATCAGGCATTGCTTGGGAAAACTAGTCACAGTGACTAGTTCATCAACGACTGTGTTTTTTTTACCACTTACCCGTAAAGTTATTGGCTTACTTCACTGTTTGCGTATAAAACTCACTAATGTACTGTCCTCCTTTAATTTTAGCAATCAGGCGTAGTTTATAGCTATCACCTTTATGGCTAATTAACTTACGTAACTCAGTATTGCTGTGCCAATAATAAGGATTTTTTTGCATGCCTAAAGGGTAAGGTGTTGCCTTATCGTGTTTATCGACTAAAAATAGAGTGACGCTATCAAGCGGAAAAGTAGCGTTCACTTCAGTCACCCCTGCGACATCTGAAATGTTAACTTTAAACTCACCCGATTTCAGTACACAACTTTGATTGATAATATCGCAGTGCCCATCTGGAGATAAGGTGATAAGTTTACTGTCGTTTGCAACAGCCTCTTCATAATAATCAGCGCCAACAAAACCAAAAACAGCTAGGAAAGGGGCCACGATAAAGGCAATCCTTGTGTGTTTATTCATAGGGTATCTTCTTATATTTTTTCTTTAAAAAAACATTTAGTTATCTAAAGACATTAAAACAAATAACGCTAGAAAAAGAAAGGCTAGCGACTTTAGGAGAAACAGTCGTCTAGCCTTTGTATTTTAACCTGACGTGACCTAAGTCACATCTAATCACTTTACATGCTAGTGATCGTGTGCGGCACCAGCACCTGATGGTATACGCATATTTTCAACCATTTCTTGAATATGCTTAGGCGCAGGACCAGTCACTTGTAATGCCACAAAGGCAACACTAAAGTTAACTATCGCACCAATGACACCAAAGGCATTAGGTGAAATACCGAAGAACCAGTTAGGTTCCATGCCACCTAGGAACGAAGTACCTGGGATAAACATAATACCCTTATGTTGGAACACGTACAACATAGTGATACCAATACCTGAACACATACCTGCCACTGCCGCTGGGCCACTCATTTTCTTACAGAAAATACCCATCATTAGTGCCGGGAAGATACTGGATGCCGCTAAACCAAAGGCTAAGGCGACCGTTCCTGCAGCAAATCCAGGCGGATTCAGCCCTAAGTAACCCGAGACGATTATTGCGATAGTCATCACCACTCGGCTCGATAACAGCTCATTTTTCTCGGACATGTTTGGTGTTAATATACCCTTCATTAAATCGTGGGAGATGGAGGAGGATATCGCCAATAACAAACCAGCAGCGGTTGACAGTGCGGCGGCTAAACCACCCGCGGCAACTAAGGCGATAACCCAGTTAGGTAAGTTAGCAATAGCAGGGTTAGCAAGTACCATAATGTCACGGTCAACTTTAACCATTTCATTAATCGCTATTTCTTTACCCGTTTTTTCATCAATTATGATTTTATCGGTATTATTAGCCGTATATTGAATTTTACCATCACCATTTTTATCTTCATACTTTAACAGACCGGTTTTTTCCCAATCTTTAAACCATTGTGGACGCTCGTCATAAACAAGGTTTTGACCGGCTACTGGTTCAATAGTATTCATTAAATTCAAACGAGCCATAGCACCAACGGCTGGAGCAACAGTGTAAAGCAAGGCGATACATACTAAGGCGTAACCCGCTGAAGCACGTGCTGCTTGTACTGAAGGTACAGTGAAGAAGCGCATAATTACATGAGGAAGACCGGCAGTACCTATCATCAGAGATAAGGTGTAAGCGAACATGTTCACTGTGCCACCTAAGTTAGCTGTGGTGTACTCTTTAAAGCCTAAATCAGTTACTACTAAATCAAGTTTATCAAGTAAGTACATGCCACTACCGTCAGCTAAGGTTGAACCTAAACCAAGCTGTGGAATTGGGTTACCGGTAAGCTGTAATGAAATGAATACCGCTGGAATAGTATAAGCAAAAATCATCACCACGTATTGGGCAATTTGTGTATAAGTAATACCTTTCATACCACCAAGTACTGCGTATACCCAAACAACAAACATACCAATGTATAAACCGTTATCATAGTCAATTTCTAAGAAACGAGAGAAAGCAACACCGACACCTTTCATTTGACCAATGATGTAAGTTAATGAAGCGATGATTAAACAAGCAACCGCAACAACACGGGCAGTTTTAGAATAATATCTATCGTAGATAAATTCAGGTACGGTAAATTTACCGTGTTTACGCATATATGGCGCTAACAGCAAAGCCAATAAGACATAACCACCAGTCCAACCCATTAAAAATACTGAGCCGCCGTAGCCCATAAAGGAAATCATGCCAGCCATTGAAATAAACGACGCTGCCGACATCCAATCAGCACCAATTGCCATACCATTTTGTAATGGCGTAATACCACCACCAGCAACATAAAAATCACTGGTATTGGTCGCACGAGCCCACCAGGCAATAGCGAAATATAAGGCGAATGTGCCGAACACGGCAATGTAAGTATATAGTTTTAACTCTTCCATGCTTAGTCCTCCGAGTGATATTTTTTATCAAGCTTGTTCATTTTGGCACCATACCAAAAGATCAAACCTAAAAATGCGTAAATAGAGCCTTGTTGGGCAAACCAAAAACCAAGTTTGTAGCCACCTAGACGAAATTCATTTAATGGTTCAACTAACAGTAAACCTAAACCAAATGAAACTACAAACCAGATGGTGAGACAGATAAAGATCAGACGAAGATTCTCCGACCAATAGGTTGCTTTATTTTCTTCCACGATGTTCTCCTAGCGAATGTATAACGTTAATTAGCGTTTTATAGTTTTATTGCGCTTTGACGCCTTTTTTATAGAGAGTTATAAAAAACTTATAAAAGATAAGTTGTAATAATATAGTCAGTTATGACTGTAATTAATCTAACAAGCTTTTTTTGAGGCGGATATTAGCCTTTAGTCTAGATTGTGACGAAAGCCTACCAGTAAGGCGAAATCTGAGTAATTAGTCTATTTTTACTCATCAGCTGATACTTGTGATTTTACGCAAATAAAATAAAACTTTAGTCTAGGTTTGCGCGATAATTCTTGTCTATACCGCAACAAAACTCTAAATTAACGCTATTACTTGATATTTGATCATTACTGGCTAGATGACGGGGCAAAACATGGCTACTGAACTTTCAGAAATTAGCACGTTTATTCACAGTATTCCGCCTTTTGATAGCTTGCCTAAGCAGGTATTGGCGCAGCTGGTGCGGGAATTAACGATCAATTATGTGCGAAAAGGTGACTATCTGCCGCCAAAAGGCGTTAACGAGCCGAGATTATATATATTGCGTAAAGGGGCTATCAGCTGCCTTTCCTCTGACGGTGAATTAGTCAGCCGCTTGGGTGAAGGCGACTTGTGTGACGCTTTTTATCATCACGATGAGCAGACACTAAGTAATAGTAAAATCACCTCCGAAAGCCCGCTACAAGTTCAAACCGATGAAGATTGTTTGCTCTACAGCGTCAAGGCCGCTGTCTTAGATGAAATAGGAGCACGTTTCCCTAGTATTAGCGATTATTTTAGCCAAAACTCCGCCCAGCGTTTAAAAAATAAAATGAGTCAGGTCAACGAAGAAGCGATTTTATCGTCCACCTTGATGAATACTGCCGTCAGTAATTTCTACCAAAGTCCTATCGCCTCGATTAATGCTGAAAAAACCATTCAGCAAGCAGCTATGCAAATGAATGAAGAGGGCTATTCCTGTTTAGTTGTGATTGACAAAGAAAATCCCGTTGGCATCGTCACTGATAAAGATATCCGTCGCCGTTGTGTCGCTACCGGATTAGCAACCAGTGCAGCCATTAGCGAAATTATGACCCGTGATATGTATACTATTGAGGTGAAAAGCAACGCTTATGATGCGTTAATGATGATGACGGCTAAACATATCCATCACCTGCCCGTCACCCGACATGACCAGCTAGTTGGTATGGTTACCGTCACGGATTTGATTAATAACGAAGGCCATAATGCCATTAATTTGTCGAGCATTATCCACAAAGCACGTACCATTGCTGAGCTAAAAGAAATCAGTCAGTTATTACCTAAATTGCAAATTCGCCTAGCAAAACTAGGCAGCAGTGCCGACCACGTTGGTAAGAGTATCAGCGCTATTACCATGGCATTTACTAAGCGCTTAATTGCGATGGCCGAATATAAGTATGGCCAAGCGCCGGTACCCTATGCTTGGCTTGCTGCGGGATCACAAGCTAGACAAGAGCAGTTAGCACATTCAGATCAAGATAATGCCATTATTATTTGCAACTCCATGAAGCCTTATGATGATGCTTGGTTTGAAAGTCTCGCTACTTTTGTCTGTGATGGTTTAGCTGAGTGTGGTTTTATCTATTGTCCCGGCGATATTATGGCCACTAATCCTAAATGGCGCCAGCCACAAAAAATGTGGCATAAATACTTTACCGATTGGGTTGAGACACCTAGCCCGAAAGCACTATTAAACAGTAGTATCTTCTTTGATTTAGAGACCGTTTATGGTGATGTCTCTTTACTTAACCAGGTAAGAAAAAAACTACTCCATAAAACGCAAAACAACACGTTATTTATCGCTCATTTAACTAAAAACGCCTTAAACTTACGGCCGCCACTGGGATTTTTTCGCGACTTTGTTTTAAAGCAAAATGGTAAACATAGAGCCACTCTCGATTTGAAAAATAATGGCATAGCGCCTGTGGTCGATTTGGCGAGAATTTATGCTTTATCTGAAGGTATTAGTGCGGTAAATACCATTGAGCGAATTCAACAGGCAGCGGGCACACCTTCGCTAAGCAAAGAGTCAGCGGAAAACCTAATTGATGCTTATGAGTTTTTAGGTATGCTCAGAGTTGAGCATCAAGCGAAAGAGTTAATGCGTGGCAAGAGTGCTGATAACTTTTTGTCACCGAAAGAAATCTCTAAGTTAGAGCAAGGGCACCTTAAAGATGCCTTTAAGGTGATTAAAAATCTACAAGATGCTAGACAATCGAGCTACTAATGCCCAGTGCCTCCTTAATTAATTCACCAATGTTCTCTTGGCTGCTGGGTTATGAAGCCAAGCGTAAACTGTTATTAAAAAAAGCACCGGCCGGCGTGTTACATGATTTTTTATCTGTGCCTTTACCCAATATAAATACTCCCATTGATAAAGTCGCTATTTTGGCGGTGGATTTTGAAACAACGGGCCTTAATGCCAAACAAGATAAATTACTGAGTGTCGGTTATATCACCCTTCAACAGCAACAAATTTCACTCAAGTCCAGCTACCATCAAATTATCAAAAGCAAAGCACAACTTGAAGAAAGTAATGTCATTATTCATCACATTACTGATAGCCAAAAAGAGCAAGGACAAGCCTTAGCAACTGTGGTGGCATCTTTACTGCAAGCACTGGCGGGTAAAGTGATGCTGGTACATTTTGCTCGTATTGAAAAACAATTTTTGACTGAAGCTTGTTATGAGCTTTATGGCATGGCACCCAGTTTCCCTATGATAGATACCCTGGCACTGGCTAAGCGCCGCTTAGATAAACGCGATGTTGCTTATGATCCCTCCGAATTGCGCCTTGCCAGCCTACGTCATAAAATACAATTACCCGAGCACCATGGCCATAATGCCCTCAACGATGCTATTGCTACCGCCGAATTATTTATGGCACAAATGAGTAAAGTCAATAAAGATGGCAAGATTACGCTGAAAGATGTCTTACTCTAGAACTGTATAAAAAACATCCCTGATAAAGCTTCTGCTGCAATATCAATTTCAGCTCTATTTTGTCAAATAGTGCTCTCTTTTGAGCGCTAACGCTTCCGCTTTACTGTGCTTAGGTTACAATCAGGACATGCATAAAAATGCCAGACAAAGGATGCTCATGAATAATTTACTGAATGCAGAAAACAACGGTACAGCGTTAATAATCCTTGAAAAAACAGCCTATCCAGCATGGCTTGAACAGCAAGATAAACGTTGTCAGAACTGGTTAGAAAACACCCAGTACAAAGGTGATGGTTTAGCCCTTATCCCTAATAACCAAGGCAAGCTAAGCCAAGCTTTATTCGTGGTTACAGATGCGCATGATTATTTTGCTTGTGGCGACTTAATCAAGCAGTTACCCCAAGGTCAATATTTATTGCAAGCACAAGCCGAACACGTTACCGCGATCAGTTTTGGTTGGTTAGTTGGTGCTTATCAATATGATAGATATATCACCGACAAGTCAGATAAAACATTAGCTAGTTTAGCCATTAACAATGCCGAGATAGTTGCCAGCGCCATTAAATTTGCCCAAGCAACCGCCTTAACACGTGATCTCGTCAATACTCCTGCTGCCGATATGATGCCAGTAGATATAGCCCAAGCTACGTTAGAGCTTGCTGAGACATTTAATGGTGCAGTTACACAAATTATTGGTGACGAGCTATTAGTGCATAATTACCCCACTATTCATGCGGTAGGTCGCGCCAGTATTAATACCCCGCGTTTAATTGATTTAACTTGGGGTGATAAAAGTCATCCACAAGTAACACTTATTGGTAAAGGTGTCTGTTTTGACAGTGGTGGTTTAGATATGAAACCCGCTGCTGGCATGCGTAATATGAAAAAAGACATGGGCGGAGCTGCTCATGTTTTAGGTTTAGCGCAGCTGATCATGGCACATAACTTACCCATTTATTTACGAGTATTAATTCCAGCGGTAGAAAATGCAGTGTCAAGCAATGCCCTTCGTCCAGGCGATGTGGTTACTACGCGTAAAGGTCTTTCAGTTGAAATTCATAATACCGATGCCGAAGGTCGTTTGGTGCTATGTGATGCCTTAGCAGAAGCAGAAAACGATGAGCCTGAATTGATCATAGATTTTGCCACCTTAACCGGTGCTATGCGTGTTGCTTTAGGCACTGAAATAGCGGGATTTTTCTCCAACAATGATCAAATTGCTGCCGAGATCACCTCTGCCGGCAGTAAAATTAGCGATCCGGTATGGCGTATGCCCTTACATAAGCCTTATGATGATTTATTCCAAAGCACTATAGCTGATATGACTAACTGCCCAACCCAGCCTTTTGGCGGTGCTATTACGGCCGCATTATATTTACAGCGGTTTGTTGAAAAGACCGATTGGGTACACTTTGATGTTATGGCTTTTAATGTTCGTCATTTACCTGGTCGCCCCTTAGGTGGTGAGGCTTTTGGTATCCGTGCTGTGTTCGACTATTTACAAGCTAGGTTTAAATAGGATAGGCGGATTAGGTACAGTAGATGTTCGCCGCTGCAAAGTTACCCTGGTCGCCCTTAGGTGGTGAGGCTTTTGCTATCCGTGCGTTATTTATCGCTAGTATGCGACTATTTACAAGCTAGGTTTAAATAGGCTAGGCGGATTAGGTACAGTAGATGTTCGCCGCTGCATAGTGATAGCCTGGTCACCCCTTAGGTGGTGAGGCTTTTGCTATCCGTGCGTTATTTATCGCTAGTATGCGACTATTTACCAGCTAGGTTTAAATAGGCTAGGCGGATTAGGTACAGTAGATGTTCGCCGCTGCATAGTGATAGCCTGGTCGCCCCTTAGGTGGTGAGGCTTTTGCTATCCGTGCGTTATTTACCACTAGTATGCGACTATTTACCAGCTAGGTTTAAATAGGCTAGGCGGATTAGGTACAGTAGATGTTCGCCGCTGCATAGTGATAGCCTGGTCGCCCCTTAGGTGGTGAGGCTTTTGCTATCCGTGCGTTATTTACCACTAGTATGCGACTATTTACCAGCTAGGTTTAAATAGGCTAGGCGGATTAGGTACAGTAGATGTTCGCCGCTGCATAGTGATAGCCTGGTCGCCCCTTAGGCTAATTTACTTTTATAAAGTCACCCTGCCATAACTTAGGCAGGTTGACTTTTTATGCTTTACTCTTTGCACACACACTTAGTGTATTTGATATTTAGCATAGATTTTTTCAATAGTGCCATCGTGCTTTAGCTGTTTTATCACTTTATTGACCGCATCCCTTAAGTCAGCATCTTTAAAGGCCATATGTGAATACACATCCGGCCATAAGCGATGAATGTTAAAGTCACTTTTCTGTATAGGTGTTTCTCCTTGGTAATATTTATGTTCTAAGTCATGCCAAAATATATGAATATCACCTACTCGAATATCTTTCTGGCCCGCGGCCATTAAATAAGTAGTCTCTTTAGGGTGGGAGTGCTCTGAGTAATTAACATTAGCCAATGCCATTTTTTTATACTGCTCACCCAAGAGATCGGTTGCCCCTTGATAAGCGGCGATAGAAAAGGCCTGTAAGTCGTCGATACTTTCGATTTCAAGACCATGGTCCTTCTTAGACACAGCCACATCGGTATAACGGAAAAGCGCCGCAGATAAATAACCATTCACTTTTGCCGCAGAAAATATATTACAAGCGACGTCAATAATCTTGCCGCTGTTAATTTCATGTAGCAATCTATGATTACTCATAAAAATGAATTTAACTTCATATTCAGGTAATTGCTTAAATATTTCTCGGGTTATATCAAGAAACAAACCCTTGTTTTCCGCTTCGATAAAAAATGGCGGGAAATTACCGACACCAACACGCAGCTCTTGTTTGGCAAGTAACAAAGAAGGAAAAACCAGTAAAAAAACAATGAATACCTGCGGGTATATTTTAAACATAGACGAACAAATTGTTGAGAATACTGTAAATCAGTATAAACCAAGTGTTTACTAAATTTAAACAACTAAATTTAAATTACCATGAGTGAAATAGCCGTATAAATGCTCTTTATACGGCTAGAGTACGATTTAACCTAGCTAGGTGCTAAGCAGTTTGTTGTTCGACTGGCTTAACTGCAGTGCTATCAGCCTTAGCATCTAAACGCTTAATCACCCAGCCATAAATAACCAGGGCAATTGCCGAGACAGTCGCGATACCAGCAAAAACATACCAGATATAGTGGGCATTAACGGCTGCCGCTTGCCAAGCTTCATGGCTGGAAAATTTTCTTGGGTCTGGGCAATAAGCATTTAATAAGTAGCCCGACAAACCAAAACCGAGTAAGGAGCTAAAAAATGAATGTAAATGGGAGAAACCCAGGTATAAACCTTCTTCACCTTTAGGCGCTTGCAAAGAAAAATACTCTAAAAATCGCGGTGAAATAAACGACTCAGCTAAACCTTGGAAGACAATGCCGATAATCATCATAAAAGCAATGGGGTGCATTGTCATAAAGCCAAGATCTATATCCGTTGCAATTAAATTGCCCGAGGCCATCAACAAGGCTGACAGGGGCATAATCAACATACCTGTAGTCATGGAAAATAAAGCACTGCGCTTTCTCATCATGGCCGTAACCAGGCTCACCGTTAGTACCACAATTAAGGGGTTCACATTAGCATACCAAGAGGGTGACGCCCCTTCCCCCGCCATACGTAGCACATACTTAGGCATAGTGGCATACAATTGATGCTGCACCATCCAAAAGCCAGTAATAATTAAAATTAATGAAACTAAACGACCATTAGATAACACCTTAAACAAGGCGGCCCATATTTCGGATAAACTCTTACAGTCATCTTTATTTTTAGTATTTTTAAAGAAAAACAACACACTTACAAAAGCTAATAGGGTCATAGCAGCGGCAAAATAATTAAGGTTAATTAAACCCAAATCACCCATAGATTCACGTAAAGGCTTGACGATGGTCTTACCGGAAAAAGCACCGATATTAACCATCATATAAAAAATTGAAAAACCCTTAGCGCGATTAGCCGCCGTGGTTGATTTTGCCACGGTCGCAGTGATTACCGCCTTGATAAATGAGCCACCAATCATGATCACCACCATAATTGGCACTATGGCCCAACGAATGTCTGCTGCAAGCAAACCGGTAAACGTCACTTCTCGGCCATATTGCACCAATCCTTGTTCCTCTAATAAAGCAGGAAAAATAGCAAGACCGGCATAACCTATGGTTAATAAGCCAAAAGCTAGCAGCAAAGAATTGCGAAAGCCTATCTTATCGGCTAAGGCGCCCGTAAAAGTGGGTAATAAATATAAACCAGCAGAAAATGAACCTGAGATCCAAGCGGCTTCAATATCATCAAAACCTAGAATTCTTGAAAGGTATAAAGTAATCACAATGAACACACCATAATAGGCAGCCCGTTCAAGTAACTCTACGCCATTAGCGGTCCAAAAAATCTTTGGAAAACCTCGCCATAAAGTAACGTTTTTTTTCATCTCGGTACTTGCGTCAGTTGTCATAATTTTTATTCTTCTCCTTGTTATTTTTCTTAGTCGCTACATATTGTTACGTTAATTTATTGTCCATTTATGCTAATTGATAAATTTGACAAAATACACACGAGTAACCTCTATTTAATCTCGATTTTTCCTCTTTTCATCGAATTTAATACACTTTCCATTGGTTTCACGCTCAAAAAAACATAAACTCAGGACGTTGAAATTTTTCAAATAGACCTCTAGGACTAGAAATGAAACTAAAAATAAACTCGTTAAAACAGGCCTTAGCGCTCAGCTTAGGCTTGCTTACTTGCTCAGTCGCCACAGCGGAACAAACAAGCAAAGTTATTACCGCTGAAAACCTGGCCACCTTGCAATCCGTTAGCCAAGCACAAGTAAGCCCAAGTGGTGAATATATTGCCTATACTCGCTCAGTTCCTCGGGAAATCTATGTTGAAAAAGACGGTAAAAATTGGGCTGAGTTATACCTAGTGAATGATAAAGGCGTAGAGCGTGCTTTTATTACTGGCAAAGTAAATGTTAGAAATATTCAGTGGTCTGCTGATGGTGCATTAATTTACTTCTTAGCCAAAATGAATGATGATAAATTCACTGCTCTTTATCAAATCCCTACCAACGGTGGCCAAGCACAAAAATCAGTGCAGTTAAAAGACACCAACATTGCGCACTATGCGCTGAGCAGTGATAATAAAAAAATTGCTATATTGGCGAAAAAAGCCAAAGAAAAATCAGTTAAAAAACTACAAGATTTAGGCTTTAAAGCGGAAGTTTTCGAAGAAGAGCTAAGCAATCAACTTTTATACCTAATCGACCTTACTCAGTCTGATAAAGCGCTCACGCCTGAAGCATGGGACATCAAGGGTTATGTTGCTGATGTTCATTTTTCGCCAACAGGTAAAGAGTTATTAATAAAAACTCAACCTACCGCCTTAATTGATGACAAATATATGAAGTCACAATGGCACATTGTTGATATCGCTAAAAAAGTGGTTAAAACTTCTTTTGCTACCGCAGGAAAATTAGGCGCAGCTGAATTTTCCTATGATGGTAAATATGTTGCCTTACTTGGTGCTCAAGACCAGCATGACCCAGCAACAGGTCGCTTATTTATAGCGAATGTTAGCTCAGGCAAAGTAGCTAACTGGTTACCAGATTTTAACGGTCACGTCAGTGACTTCGAATGGTCTAATAAGCGCAATGAATTATATTTTATCGCCAATATAGGCACCCAGTCTGTTGTTGCCAAGATAAAGCCTGGCACTAACAAATACCAAACAATTATTGCCGGTGGACAATTCATCGCCGCTAACTTGAGTATTTCTGACTCAGACAAAACCATTGTGGTCAAAGCCAACAGTGCTCAGCATCCTAACGAAGTATTTATGCTGCGCGGCAAAAAGCAAACGCGTTTAACCGACTCAAATACTTGGTTAAATGATGTTGCCTTAGCGAAACAAGAAAGCCTTACTATTAAAGCCCGTGACGGTGTTGAAATTGGTGGTGTGTTAATTTATCCACTTAATTACAAAAAAGGTCAGCGTTATCCATTAATCATGTCAGTGCACGGTGGCCCAGAAAGCCATGATAAAGATGGCTGGTTAACCGCTTACTCTCGTCCTGGCCAATTAGCGGCTGCGCAAGGTTACGTGGTATTTCACCCTAACTACCGAGGTAGCACAGGTAAAGGCGTAGACTATTCTAAACTGGGTCAAAATGATTACGCGGGTAAAGAATTTGATGATTTAGTCGACCTTAAAAACCACCTGGTTAATATTGGTTTAGTGAATGAGAAAAAAGTGGGTATCACTGGCGGCTCATACGGTGGTTATGCTTCAGCTTGGGGTGCAACTAAATTAACTAAACACTTTGCCGCCAGTGTCATGTTTGTTGGTATTTCTAATCAGTTATCAAAGTTTGGTACTACCGATATTTCCAACGAAATGAACTTAGTTCATGCGCGTTCATATCCTTGGGACAAATGGCAATGGTACTTAGAGCGCAGCCCTATTTATTGGGTAGAGCAATCTGAAACACCATTACTCATTATGCACGGTAAAGCCGATCCACGTGTGCATCCAGCACAATCTATGGAAATGTACCGTTACATGAAAGTACGGGGTAAAACCGTGCGTTTAGTTTATTACCCAGGCGAAGGCCATGGTAATAAACGTGCCGCAGCAAAATACGATTACAGCTTACGTTTAATGCGTTGGATGGATAACTACTTAAAACATGATAACCAGCCAATGCCCGCACATGATTTACCTCATGCGGCGAACTTAACGGCGAAAAAAGAAACAGAAACAGAAACAGAAAAAAGCTAATTAAAGCATTCTAAATATTAGCCTAAGGCCAAGTACTGCTGTGCTTGGCCTTTTTTGTCTTTATCTTTTCAGAAACCGCCCCTGCATACAAATAGCTAGTCAATTAGCCACCACTTTAGCTGAGGTGCTCGGTAATGATGCTAGCTTAAATTCAAATCCCCTTGCTAGTACAATGTACTGAGATGATTTACGCCGGCGCCGTTGATATCAATGGGTTATACCAATGTCATTAAATTATTGCTCACTTATGGGGGTAAAATACTTCACGTCCGCGTTCCTCTCAATCCCAATAGCCAGTAATTTCTCAATCGAGCGTCTTGCCCTGATTTATTTTTTCTATGCACAATAAGACCACAAACTTAATGAAAGTGGTATTACTTCCCGACTCATAACAAGTGCTGCTCTAAACCTTTTACCGATAACACGGATAAATTCCTCTTACAAACCTAAAAACGAGATACCAGTGAAATTATGCACCAGGTCTCAACGGCCATTTTTATTCAAGGTATACATTGCGGCGGTTTTAGCATGGACTCACAGCTCAATAAATTTCAAATAATGAAGCTTTTTAATAAAAATCGACTAAAGTCTAAGTGATTTTTCTGGCAATGTAGACTTAGGTCTAATTCCTTTTGTTCACTTTACACTCTAAATTATTATTAGATAACAAAAAGAAAAAACACCATTAAATAAAATAACAAGCAGCATTTATAGCCAAAACAGCTCAAGTAACTTGGCTATAAAAGCACACAGAAAATTGCAACAAAGACATTACAATAAGTCACACTATAATAAGTAAGCAAAAATGGGGAATACCATGTTTAAGAATTCATTATTTAAGGTTAAAAAATTAGTACTGGCAACCACCTTATTAGCAGTTACCGGTGCCGCTAATGCCGGTTACACCATTAAACTAGATGACGGTGACAGCCTAACTTTTGGGGGTTACGTGAAAGTTGATGCTCGCTATATTAGTGGCGATATTGGCGCTACTGATTATTGGTACGGTGGTGGCACTGTCCTAGCAGAAAGTCATTCAAACTTTGGTATTTCTGCCAATGAAACTCGCTTTAATACTAAATATATCCATGGTGATGTTACCGGTTTTATTGAAATTGATTTTTATGGTGACGCGGTTAAAGGTGGCGGTAATGAACTCATTTCTAATTCGTCAAATGTGCGTTTACGCCATGCCTTCGTTAAGTATAAAAATGTGCTAGTGGGTCAAACATGGACTACGTTCCAAAATACTAGCTCGCTGGCTGAAGCAGCCGACTTTGGTGGCCCATTAGTGGCCTCGGCCTTTATTCGTCAAGGGCAAATTCGTTATACCATGGGCGCCTTACAACTTTCCATTGAAAACCCGGCATCATACGGCGGTAATAACATCGCCCAAGGTGGTACAGCAAACGACAGCATTCCAGACTTTATTGGTAAATACACCTTTAAGGGCGATTGGGGTAATGTGTCCTTATCCGGTTTAGCGCGCCAATTAGAAAGCAAATCAGGCAATACAGAAGCGGCAGTCGGTGTTGGTGTTGCTGGTCGTATTAATACTTTTGGTAAAGATGATTTCCGTTTTCAACTACATGCGGGTAATACCGGTCGTTATGTTGGTGTAACGGCGGCAACGGATATGGTCGGTGAAGAAATAGAAGAGTCTATTGCTGTTATGGCTGCCTATCGTCACTTCTGGACGGAAACCTTACGCAGTTCAGTGTTTTTCGGCTACCAAGAAACTGAAGAATCTGATAGAGAGCGCTATCATGTTGGTGTTAACTTATTCACCAACGTCACTAAGCAGCTTTCTTTTGGTATTGAAGTCGGTAGCTTTGCCATTGACGATAATGCACCGGGCGCCAAAACTGGCGACTCAGCGTACTTACAGTTCTCAACTAAATTCGTACTATAGTCTGAGCCAGAAAAGCACAGATAAAGCGAGGCAATTTAATGTGACATCTTGCGTTAGTTAACCTCTTTTGAGGTTATTTTATAGGGAAGCATTTGCTTCCCTTTTTTTATACCAAAGCATTAACTTGTCTATCCTATGACCTATACTAAAGTATTATTCTCCTACCTTAGGCTAATAAAATTCCCCCTAATACCGGCAAACAAGCCTTTCTAGCTGCACTCGCTTTTCTGATTTTTATCATACCGCTGCTCCTCGCCGATGAAGTCTCTTTGTTAACGACTTGGTTATTCATTTTTATTAGTTGGTCATTCATCATTTTATTATCTGCTTTGAGCCCATCAAAGGATGATAATAACACCGCCAAGCAAACTGATTAGCGCTACAGGAATAGCCCTAAGTGATTTCATTTAGCCAGATAATCATAATATTATCCATTTATATTATCTCACTGTTTTCTTGGCTCAATGGGGCAGTCGGACAGTAAAAGCGCGAAAAAAACACGCAACTCTGCCAACACCTACGCCTTGAGTCTTGCTGTTTTTTTTGTACCTCATGGACCTTTTTTGGCAATATTTCCGTCTCGACTAAACAAGGACTCTTTCCAGTTGCCTTATACCTAGGCACTACATTAACCTTCATTTTTATGACGCCATTGTTAAAAAATATGGTGCTATTGAAAAATGGATTTCACTCAACCAGTATTGCTGATTTCATCTCGGCTCGTTATAAAAGGTCGCAAGCGTTAGCGGCATTAATTAGCTTACTGTGTTTAGTTGGCATCATACCCTGGTGCCATTGCCCAAATCACCAATAACTTGATCATCAATAGTTTGGTACACGCCTTTAGTGAGCAAAACGATAGCGGTGACGAAATAACCATTCAAGTTAAAGCCTTAGCTGAAAGTATAGAGTTACTTTATGGCGATAATGGCTGCAAGTTAGATGAAATCACTAAAGCACAATTATTTGAACCTTTTTATACCACCAAAAGAGGCAAAGGTGGCTCAGGTCTAGGAGCACATATAGTCTACAACCTAGTTACGCAAAAATTAAAGGGCTCTATAGAGCTAATTACCGATCAAGCTCAAGGTAAAACGTTTAAAATAAATATCCCGCTAACGGTCGATTTATAGCAGATAAAACACTGACAGAATTAGCAATAAATTGTTGCTTTATCAACGACTTTATTTTTATTTTACTTTGAGTAATTATGATAAAAATTGAACTAAACTGATAAATACAGTTTGAAAATAGAGAAGAATAGCCTATGAGTTTTTTACGTGAATTCACCATACAGCAAAGATTAGCCATGCTGGTGGCATTAATTATTATTGGCCTCACGGCGCTAGATGCCATGAGTTTGTCGGAAGAATATCAGTCATTACTCGCACAAAAAAAATCAACCACTAACGAGTTAATCGATAGCACTTACGGCATTATTGAACATCATTATGCCTTACAACAAAAAGGTGAGTTAACTGAAGCACAAGCACAAAAGCAAGCGCTAAGTATTATTGCAAGTTTACGCTACGATACCAATAATTATTTTTGGATCAACGACTTTACCCCGACTATGATCATGCACCCCATAAAACCACAGCTCAATGGTAAAAATATTGGCGGTATTAAAGACCCAGATGGTAAAGCTTTATTTATTGATATGGTTAATATTACTCGGGCAAAAGGCCAAGGCTTTGTCTATTACAAATGGGCTAAACCTGGCTTTGATAAGCCGGTCGACAAAATTGGTTTTGTTAAAGGATTCACCCCTTGGCAATGGATTATTGGTACTGGTACCTATTTAGATGATATTGACGCTACTTTTGTCGAACAACGTAATAGGGTTATCATTGATAGCATAGTTATTGCCTTTATTATTATGGTTTTAAGTTACGTTATCGGCAATAGTATCTTAGTGCCGGCCCGCTCCGCCGCCGAGTTAATGAAAGATATAGCCCAAGGTGAAGGCGATCTGACCAACTCTTTAGATGATAGCGGACAAGATGAGATTTCTCATTTATCTAAATACTTTAATGAGTTCATCGGTAAGATGCGGCAGTTACTACAAGATGTCACCGATAATACCTCGCAAGTGTTAGACCATGCAGAAGCGGTTGCTGATGCCAGTGAGACCACCCAATCGCTGATACAAAGCCAAAATGATATTACTGCACAAGTTGCTACGGCAATGGAACAAATGACCTCACAAATTAAGGAAGTGAGTGATAATGCTAGCTCTGCTGAGCAAGCGGCCAATGATGCCAGAAATAATACCTCGGACGGCAAAGAAATCATCTCTCACACCATTACGCAAATGCAAACGCTGTCGAGCAATATTGATGAGGTTAGTCAAGTAGTCGCTAGTTTAGCCTCTGAAAGTGACAATATAGGCTCAGTACTTGATGTTATTAGAGGGATTGCCGAACAAACTAATTTATTAGCGCTAAATGCAGCGATAGAAGCAGCACGCGCCGGTGAACAAGGTCGCGGTTTTGCCGTAGTGGCTGATGAAGTACGTACCTTAGCTAACCGTACGGAACAAAGCACTAATAAAATTCAGCAAATGATACAGAAACTTCAATCTGGTGCTCAAGAAGCCGTTGCCGCGGTGAAAGTCAGCCAAGATATTTCCCTGAAAACCGTAGAGCAAACAGCAAAAGCCGATGGGTCTCTTAACGAAATAGATCGTTTGATGGTGGTTATTTCTGATATGAATACACAAATAGCCAGAGCTACCGAGCAACAAAGCCAAGCGGCTGACGAGGTTAATTTACGTATTAATGATTTAGCGGGCATGACCGAGGAATCACTGGCTACCACCGAGCAGCTTAGTGAAACGAGTCAGAAATTGAAAGTAAGTAGCAATGCCATGTCAGAGGTTGTTAGTCGCTTTAAAATTTAGCTTAAAACTGAAAAATACCAATACCAATGGCACTAACTAAGTGATCATGTGCAAATGGCATAAAAAAGCCAGTAATACCTATCGATTAAGATAATATTACTGGCTAAACCATCAAAAATTTTAAAGTCGAAGTGAACTCCGTAGAATTCTAAAGCTGTTACTTAGTGATTATGTGTCCTGGAGCATAACCACTAAGTTCCATGCTTTGCTGTTACTTACTTAGTGAGAGAGCATTCACTGCCTAAGCAACGAAACAAATGATAATCATTCTCATTACTATAGTCAACACTATTTGTTAACTTTTATTAAGTAATACCACTTTTATTAAGTTTGTGATCTTGTGGTGCATAGGAAAAATAAATCAGGGCAAGACGCTCGATTGAGCAATAGCGAGCTATTGGAATTGAGAGCAACGCTAACATGGAGTATTTTAACCCGCACAAGTGAGCGATATAAGTTAATGAAATTGCTATTAATGCTTACATTGATATGACGGGCATAAAAAAACCAGTAATACCTATCGATTAAGATAATATTACTGGCTAAACCATCAAAAATTTTAAAGTCGAATTAAACTCCGTATAAGGCCAAAGTAGGTACCTAGTGGTTATGTGTCCTGGAGCATAACCACTAAGTTCCGTGCTTTGCTGTTGCTTATTTAGTGAGAGAGCATTCACTGCCTAAGCAACGAAACGAATGATAATCATTCTCATTACGTTAGTCAACACTATTTCGACAGTTAATTTAATAAAACTGTCTTTTATTTCTTAAATTTAGCAAAAGCATCGGCGAAAGCGTTACCCATAGCGGCATTATCACCTTTTTTAACTTTCGATTTATTTTGCGTTGCTGATGGTTTTTTTTGATTATGGCTACTGTTTTGCTGATTTTTCACTTTATTGCTATCGCGCTTACCACCCTCTTTAGCTTGATAAGGCTTGTTAACTCGGGCATTAGTTTGCTCATCCAATCGCATGGTTAAACTGATACGCTTACGAGCCGCATCAACTTCTAACACTTTTACCTTAACAATTTCCCCCGCCTTGACAATTTCACGTGGGTCACTGATAAACTTATCAGTTATTGATGAAATATGTACTAAACCGTCTTGGTGTACACCAATATCAACAAAAGCACCGAAATTAGCCACATTAGAGACCACACCCTCAAGTATCATGCCAGGGATTAAGTCTGCCATAGTATGAACACCTTCAGCAAAACTCGCGGTTTTAAACTCAGGGCGCGGATCTCTCTTTGGTTTTGCTAGCTCTTCAATAATTCCCTTGACCGTGACTTCACCAAAGTCATCATTTGTTAACTGACTTATATCTAACGCTTTTAATTGTGCACTGTTATTTAGTACCTCAGTTACATTCAGTTGTAATTGTTTGATAATTTTCTCTACCAAGGCATAACTTTCCGGATGTAAGGCCGACTGATCTAACGGGTTATCTCCGTCAGTAATACGTAAAAAACCGGCTGCTTGCTCATAAGCTTTTGGCCCTAAGCGGGCAACTTTTTTCAATTGTTTTCTATTAGTAAAACGCCCGTGGCTATCTCGAAAAGCAACAATGTTATTAGCCATAGTTTTGTTTAACCCTGAAACACGTGTCAATAACGCTGCTGACGCACTGTTTAAGTCAACACCAACAGCATTGACACAATCTTCAACGACATCGTCAAGGGTTTTACTCAGTTGGCTCTGACTGACATCATGCTGATATTGGCCAACCCCTATTGCTTTCGGGTCAATTTTTACTAATTCAGCCAAGGGATCTTGTAATCGTCGGGCAATAGAAACTGCGCCACGTAATGATACATCTAGGTCAGGAAATTCATTGGCAGCAAATTCAGAGGCAGAATAAACAGAGGCGCCGGCCTCACTAACAATCATTTTAGTGAGTGTTAATTTACTTTCATCGTCTTTAAAGCTTTGTATAACCTCGGCAACTAATTTGTCACTTTCACGTGAACCAGTGCCATTACCAATAGCCACTAGCTCTACTTTATGTTGGCGACAAATACTGACTAGGGTGCGCACGGATTTATCCCAGTGTTTTTGTGGCACATGCGGGAATATAGTGGTGGTGTATAATAATTTTCCGGTGCCATCAACAATGGCAATTTTACAACCGGTTCTTAAACCCGGATCCAAGCCAAGAGTCACTTGTGGTCCAGCTGGTGCAGCCATTAACAAATCAGCAAGGTTATTAGAGAAAACATCGATCGCTTGTGTTTCTGCTTGCTCGCGTAAACTACTGAGTAATTCATTAGTTAAACTGATACTTAATTTAGCTTTCCAAGTTAATTGCACTACCTTGGTTAAGAATTCAGCACCTGCTTGTTTAGTTAACCGCAACGTTAAGTGCTCACTAATAATTTGTTCTGCGCTACTACATGCCCTGGCATCTTGTCCGGGATCGACATCAATATTAAGCTGTAAAAAACCTTCATTCCTACCACGTAACATCGCTAACATTCGATGTGAAGGTACAGTTCTCAGTTTCTCACTATGCTCAAAGTAATCACGAAATTTTGCGGCGGCTTTATCTTGGCCCTTAACAAGCTTGCTGGTTAAGTGCGCCTGTTTTAATAAGTGACGACGCAGCTTTGCTAATAAATTGGCATCTTCGCTAAAACGTTCGGCTAAAATATAACTCGCCCCCTCAAGTACCGCTTTTACCTCGGCAAAACCAGCCGCCTCATTTATAAAAGCTTTAGCTTCCTGCTCAGGAGAAAGTTGCCAGTTATTGAATAGTTTATTCGCCAAAGGCGTGATACCGGCCTCACTGGCTATCTTGCCTTTAGTACGGCGCTTTGGCTTATAGGGTAAATATAAGTCTTCTAAACGAGTTTTATTATCGGCTTGCTGAATTGATTTTTCCAGCTCAGCGCTAAGCTTATCTTGCTGCTTGATACTGGTTAAAATCACCTGACGGCGATCCTCTAGTTCCCGTAAATAACTTAACCGCTGTGCTAAATGACGCAAATGATTATCGTCTAACCCTTGGGTGACTTCTTTACGGTAACGGGCAATAAATGGCACGGTAGAGCCATCATCAAGTAAGGTAATAGCGGCATTAATTTGTACCGCGTTAACATTGAGTTCTTGAGCAATTTGCTCGGCAATAGTTAACATTAAATTGAAATTCCAACAGCATTAAGAGTAGACAGACATGATAACAGAAAACTATTCTGACGAAAATTACCTAGGCTAAGGTAATGAAATTACTCACTGCCAAGCGGACTCTGTTCGCTACTTGCTACACTTTTATCGCTCGCAATGAGGTAAAACATATAAAAAAGCATTAATAGCAATAAACAGATTATTATTGATATTATGTGCTGCGAAGCGAAACCAATAAAAGATATCTTGCTATGAAAAGATCAAATTACATTACCCGCGCAGGCTGGGACCGTTTAGATAAAGAGTTAAAATTTCTTTGGAAAGATGAACGCCCTAAAGTTACTCGCTCAGTCAGTGAAGCAGCAGCGCAAGGCGATCGCAGTGATAATGCTGAGTATATCTATGGCAAGCGCCGTTTACGTGAGATAGACCGAAGAGTACGTTTTTTAATGAAGCGTACCGAAGACTTAAATATAGTCTATCCAGATCCCCAGCAAGAAGGACGGGTATTTTTTGGTGCTTGGGTGACCTTAGTTACTGAAGATGATATTGAAGTGGTTTATCGTCTGGTTGGCCCGGATGAATGGGACGTTAAACGAGGAGAAATCAGTATCGATTCGCCTATGGCTCGCGCATTATTAGGCAAATCTATTGACGATGAAGTGGTAGTAAAAGCCCCTGAAGGTGAGCGTATTTTTGATATTATTAAGATTAGCTATAAAGCTGCACTATAAAGCTACATTATAAAAGCACTATTGTGCTAGCCAGCTAGTAATCAAATTGTATACCTAAACGCAGATTAATGCCGCGCCGCAGCTCATTTCCATTTAAAATAACCTTATCTATGGTAGTGGCAACATCAAGATTAATAAATTTCAGTACGGTAACGCCGGCATTAACATAACCTAAGCCAGTACCGGCTAAATTTCTGCTCATACCTAAACGTGCGCTGGGTAACCACCAACTATCGCCAGCATAGCCTGCCGTTAAGGTAAACCATTGATACTCGTCATGCATAGGGTCATCAATAGGGTTAGCATCTAATTCAACATTTAAGCTCCAATGGCGCTGATCGGTATATATACCGGCTTCAAGCTTCAGCTGACGTTCCATGGTAAATACCTCGTGCTCATTCAACAGGCTGAGAATACTTGCGGAACTAAACCGCCGTCTATCAAGCTCAGGAAAGTCATAGGTGTGTTCGAATAAGCTAGTCAATGCAGCACCCAGCTGATAATGATCAGCTGCCCAAACAATACCTAAATCAAGGTCATAACCATTCTCATAAATAAAGTCAGCATTTTTTATATCGTCAAACAAGCCTTCGGTATCGGTAATATCACCAATACGCGTACCGACATTCGTTAAACCAACACGATAAAAAGTCGGCTTAACCCCCCAGTATAAATCTCCTGCATCACTTGCCAGTGCCTTACGACTATAAGACAAGGAGAACTGTGATACTTTTGCCGCTTTAATCAATAATAGACTGTCATTGTCCACAGACATTTTGAATTTATTATTGGCCGGATTATAAAATAAACTGATACCGCCGGAGAGATCAAGCTCTTGCACTGGGTCATTTTCAGTAAAAGTCGGAATTCTTTGCAACTCACTTCGCGCTTGCTCGACATCAAGGTTAATATCCTCAAAAATCCCTACCGCTTTTGAATTACCTTTAAAAGACATGCCAAACAATAAAGTACCACCTAATAAGTCTTTACTCAGCACAAGGCTGGCATTACTAGTGGCTTCGGCTTTGCCATAGCCCTCAGTAGCAATCAAAGCTAACGCTGCTGCAGTAGTGGCTATTTTGACTTTAATGATATCAAGGCGATCGGCTAACTCAGGAGTATTGGCAAAGAGATCTTGCCAAGTGTAATCTCTGCTTGGGTTTTCTACTGTTGGCGATGATGGTGGTTCAGATGGCTGACTACCATCATCGCCTGCACCGGGTGGATTAAACAAAAAAGATAATTCATCGATTTTGGCAAATAATTCATCGAGATTGCCGTATTCAATGCCGCCACCCAATTCGATAGAGCCACCCGTCATCACCTGCGGATCTTTTCGGGCAACAATTAAGGCCGCCGCCGCAGGGTTACCGGCATTAGATAATGATTTTTGCGAATAATTAAGGCTAGCACTGCGGGGTTGAATGTCTGCCCAAGCATTGCTACTTAGTGCGGACAGACTGAGTAAAGTAACAACAGCTAGGGCATTGTGCTTAGCGGTTAGTTCAAGAAAACGTGTTTTTAATAAGCTTAATGACGGCAAAATATCGACCCTAATTAGTTATTAGTGATAGGTAACAGCTACTATTAATAACCTAGTTTAACATGTTGATAAAATTACACCTTCATAAAGCAATAAAACCACCAAATAATGACAACTTTATACAAGCGACTATACTCATGCCACTTGCCGCTAGTGGAATTAGCTAGTTAACGGTTAAACTAGCTTAATATTTACTTAATTAGCCTACTTCTAATTGGAATTTGGCAAACATCGAGTACTGGCGGTGGTTTTTTGTAGAAAAAGGCACTGTCACGTGTACGGCGTTGTACCAAGCGCTCGGCAAATGCCGTTGATTCAGTATTCTCGACTTCAAGATGTATTTGCTCAGCTTTTGCTACATCACTCATTAACTGCATACTGACTATTTTAGTAAAGTGACGCGGCTTAACTGCATCATCGCCGTCAATAACTGCAGTGCGCTGTATTGCTTGAATATGTTGCATACCATAAACCACGCGACCAAATATGGTCATAATTCGGTCTAAATAACGCGGCGCTTGGCCAATAACAAAGTAAAAATGACTCGAGGCAGAATCCGCAGCATTGTTTCTAGCCATTGCTATAGTACCTGGGCAATGTGTTAACCACGCTGTACCTAGGCTATCATTTTCACCTGCTTGATAAGCCAAAGCAAAACCCTGTTTAAAGCCAGTTTGCGGGGCAAATAAATCGTGTTGCTGTACTGGCGTATAGGTCCATTTACTATCAGTTTGCCATTCTGATTCCATTGCTAATAGCGGTACGGACTTGTCTTTTTTACTACCATCTTTTGGCCCGGCTTGCGCAACAAACCCGTCGATAACACGATAGAACTTGGTACCATCATAAAAACCTTGTTGCGTTAACTTGCTAAATTGCGCGGCATTTTTTGGCGAAAATTGTGGCGCCAATTCGATCACCACTTGGCCATGGGGTAAGGTTAATAACACAGTATTGTTCAGTGACAATTTTCGCCACGAAGAATCATCGGCACCGCAAACACTAATAAAAAATAACGTTGCTAACGTCAGCACAGTTTTTAAAGTAACTTTCATGGCACAATCGCATCTATTTTTAAGGCAAGTAAATTAAATGCTATCATAGCCGCCTTTATTTAACCAAATCATTGTGGAGTAGCTCGTGAACAAAAGCCTTATTACCAACCTTATTGCGTTAACTTTTACATTAGCGGGCTATGTTAGCGAACAACATCTTCTTTTTACTGTGGGACTTTTTGCTTTATCTGGTGCCATCACTAACTGGCTTGCCGTGCATATGCTCTTTGAAAAAGTACCACTACTATACGGCTCTGGCGTTATTCCTGCGCGTTTTGAAGAATTCAAAGTAGCCATTGGTCAATTAATGATGGAAGAATTTTTTACCGAAGCAAACATCGACCGATTTCTTTCTGACAGTTCAGGTAAAGCCAGCACCATTAACTTAGCCCCCGTTATTGATAAAGTCGACCTTAGTCCGGCATTCAATAGTTTAGTTGAAGTTATTGAACAATCGTCATTTGGACCTATGCTTGACATGGTTGGCGGCAGTGAAGCAATTCAGCCAATGAGAGAACCCTTTATTGCCAAGATGAAACTCGCCATGCAGGAAATCACCCAAAGTGAGCAATTTAATACTCTACTGCGAGAAGAATTAGAACAACCGGATATGATTTCCGGTATACGGGATAAAGTTAGCGATATTATCGAAAAGCGCCTCAGTGAATTAACACCGCTGTTAGTCAAAGAGATCATTCAAAAAATGATCAAAAAACACTTAGGTTGGTTAGTGGTCTGGGGCGGTATATTTGGTGGTGTTATTGGCCTGGTTGCAGCACTTACTAATAGTTTCTAATTATTATTTACCCTGATAGCTATTCAGGGTTTTATTGAACAACGCGATGGCACTTATAAAATAAAGCCAAAATCCGTACAAATTAATCTTAGTTTTGTCACTATATGGCATAGAAATCTCTTTAATTGCGCCCTAACTTTACGTTATGCTTGAGTGATTAAAAATTAGAGAGTTTAGACTCATAAGCGCGATGATGCCTTATTGAGGTAACTCTCCTCTAACATAAGGTAAACTTCTGTCATGTTTGGTAGTTTAAAGGCTTTGCCTGCCGATCCAATTCTTGGATTATTAGCTAAATATAGAAAAGATAACAACCCAAATAAAATCGATTTAGGTGTTGGCGTATACAAAAATGAAGCAGGTCACACTGCCATACTTAATTGTGTAAAAAAAGCCGAACAACATCGCCTAAAGACAGAAGACACCAAGGTTTATATTGGTCCTACTGGTTCAGAGTTATTCAACGATGAAATGGCTAAGCTTATTTTTACCGCTGAGCATAAAGTATTAAACCAAAATCGTGCTCGTACCGTATCTACCCCTGGTGGTACTGGTGCTTTACGTGTTGCTGCTGAATTTATCAAATCTTGTAAAGCCGGCGCTACCATTTGGGTAAGTAATCCAACCTGGGCAAATCACACCGGTTTATTTAAAGCTGCGGGTTTAACCGTTAAAACGTATCCTTATTACGATTATGAAAACAAAAGCTTAGACTTTGATGGCATGTTAAATGCGCTTAAAGAAGTTAGCAGTGATGATGTGGTGTTATTACACGCTTGTTGTCATAACCCAAGTGGTATGGATTTAAACAAAGAACAATGGCAACAAGTTGCTGAAGTCGCTAAAAATGTTGGTTTTATGCCGTTAATTGATATGGCTTACCAAGGTTTTGGCGCTGGTTTAGACGAAGATGCTTACGGTTTACGTTTAATGGCTGACACGGTTAAAGAAATGATCGTCTGTAGTTCATGCTCGAAAAACTTCGGTCTATACCGTGACCGTATTGGTGCTTGTACCATCATAGGTGAATCCAGCACAGCGGTTGATATCGCTAAGTCGGTCTTACTTTATGTGATACGTGTTATTTATTCTATGCCACCAGCACATGGTGCCGCTATTGTAGAAACTATCCTAAGTTCTGATGAACTACGTAATGAATGGTATGGCGAATTAAAAGAAATGCGTGATCGCATTAATGGCAACCGCAAATTAATCGTTGATAAGCTTGTAGAAAATGGCGTAACTCGCGACTTTAGCTTTATTCAACGTCAAAGTGGTATGTTCTCTTTCTTAGGTATTACCCCTGAGCAAGTGCAACAGCTACAAGATGAATACAGCATTTATATGGTCGGCTCTAGCCGTATGAGTATCGCTGGTATTGCCAATAGTAATGTTGATTACTTAGCAAAATCTATTGCTAAAATATTGTAAAGAGCGCGAACAAGTTCCCGCCTACTGGCAATAACGGTAGGCGGCTTATTTTTAAGAAAAGTAATCGCGCAAATACAAAAATTAATATTGCTTACCGTCAGACAGGCTGAGCTTTTTTTATTCTAATAGAGTAAAATAATGCCCAGCCTTTTTTATTGGCAAAAATTTATAACTAAATGAGTAATTAATCACTCAATTTAGTACTACTCATCTGTGATGCAAGTTTGTTTTAAAGGAAAACCCTGTGATTGTTCCCGGTAATTTATTTATTCTTTCTGCGCCAAGTGGTGCCGGAAAATCAAGCCTTATTAAGGCTTTACTAAAGCAAGATAAGCAAACATCAGCCAGAGCTATGCAGGTATCAGTTTCACATACCACGCGAGATGCTCGTCCTGGTGAAAATAATGGCGAACATTATCATTTTGTTAGTGTTACCGAGTTTAAAAAACAAATAAATAACCATGCCTTTTATGAGTATGCGGAAGTATTTGGTAACTATTACGGTACGTCTGCTGCCGCTATCGATGCACAACTTGCCCAAGGTATTGATGTATTTCTTGATATTGATTGGCAAGGCGCTCAACAAGTTCGCATGAAAAAACCGAACGTAACCACTATTTTTATTAGCCCGCCTTCAAAAGAAGAGCTAGAAAGTCGCTTACGATCTCGCGGCCAAGACAGTGATGAAGTAATCGCCAGCCGTATGGCGCAATCGCAAGCAGAATGCTCTCATTATCATGAATTTGATTACATTATCGTTAATGACAACTTCGACCAAGCCTTGCTTGATCTAACTACTGTGGTAAATAATCAACGGCTAAAATGCCGCCAGCAAACCATTGCCCAACAAGAATTATTTAGCACGCTATTAAATAATGAAGCAACAAAAACTGCTAAATAAGTACTATAATAAGATATGCCCTTGGTTGTGTGGCGATAATACCAATGCTATTAATTTCCATTGAGTGGGATATAACTTAATAGACATGGTATTGCTTGCTTAATTAGTGAGTGGGCAGTAGACTACGCAGCTATTTTGTAAGTTGTTTATTAGTTGGAGTGACCGGATGGCTCGCATAACTGTTGAAGAGGCCGTAGAGAAAATCGGTAATCGTTTTGATTTGGTGCTAGTTGCATCACGTCGTGCTCGTCAAATCGCAACGGGCGGAAAAGAACCATTGGTTGACGTCGAAAACGACAAACCAACGGTAATTGCTTTGCGTGAAATCGAAGCAGGCTTAATTACTACCGAAATTATGGATGCTTCTGATCGTCAACAGCAAATCCAGCGAGATACAGCTGAATTAGATGCTGTTGCCGCGATTGTTGGTGGTCAACAAGACGAATTAAGCTAGAGTTGATGCCTTCTATCTAGAGAAGGCTTTAGTTTTAAGCACTTAAAACGCGTACCTTATTCTGCTTTATCTCAGAAAATAGGCTACGCGTTTTTTATTCGTTCAGCTTTAAATAGCAGTTTAACTAAGTTACTGGCCACTGGTGCTGGTTAAAATACGCCAAGGCGACGTTGCTCTCAATGCCAATAGCCAGCTATTGGTCAATAGTACACCTTGCCCTGATTTATTTTCCCTGCCGACAACAAGATCATAAACTTAATGAACTGGTATGATTTTCCTTGTAAATAGAGCGTATTGCCGCGTATTCTATCTAAACTCAAGAAACTTCAACTATGCAGTTCGAGGTAACATGAGTATATACTAGGGTAGATACTCGAACTCCCCCTTTTTCCCCCTTAATTTGGAGTATTAGGTGTACCTATTTGAACCATTAAAAGAACTTACCTCGACCTACCTATCAAAAGTACAAGTTGATCTGCTTAAACACGCCTATGTCGTAGCACGTGATGCCCATGATGGCCAAATGCGCTCAAGTGGTGATCCTTATATTACTCATCCAGTTGCCGTAGCGATTAACTTAGCCCAAATGCATTTAGACCATGAAACCCTCATGGCTGCTTTATTACACGATGTTATTGAAGATACCGACGTTACCAAGGATGAATTAGCGGAACTTTTCGGTCATACCGTAGCAGAACTCGTTGAAGGCGTAAGTAAACTCGATAAATTAAAGTTTACTAACCAAGAAGAGAGGCAAGCGGAAAACTTCCGTAAAATGGTACTTGCCATGGTGCAAGACATTCGTGTTATTTTAATTAAACTTGCCGACCGTACCCATAATATGCGCACCCTTGGTTCTTTACGACCTGATAAACGACGTCGTATTGCCCGCGAAACCTTAGAGATTTATGCCCCCATAGCGAACCGTTTAGGTATTCATGATATAAAAAACGAATTAGAGCTATTAGGCTTTGAAGCGCTTTACCCTATGCGGTCACGTGCTTTAAAATCAGCGGTAAAAAGCGCCCGTGGTAATCGTAAAGCTATTATTGATAATATTGAAAAAGAAATTTCGGCTCGTTTAAAGGAAAGCGGTATTGAAGCACAGGTTATCGGTAGAGAAAAGCACCTGTATTCGATTTATAAGAAGATGCTTAATAAGGAATTAATGTTCAATGAAGTCATGGATATCTATGCTTTTCGCGTTATCGTTACTGAGAAAATTGACAACTGCTACCGCGCCTTAGGTGCCGTGCATAATCTCTTCAAACCCATTGAATCACGGTTTAAAGATTACATCGCTATCCCTAAAACTAACGGTTACCAATCACTGCATACATCATTAATTGGCCCCCATGGCATTCCGGTAGAAATTCAAATTCGTACCCAAGATATGGATCAAATGGCGGATAAAGGTATTGCCGCTCACTGGCTCTACAAGCAAGACGGTAAAAACACTGGCACAACGGCACAAATGAAAGCGCGTCGTTGGATGCAAAGTTTACTTGAGCTACAACAAAGCGCAGGTAGCTCTTTTGAGTTTATTGAAAACGTTAAATCAGACTTATTTCCAGAAGAAATTTATGTCTTTACCCCTAATGGCCGAATTATTGAGTTGCCCATGGGCGCCACCGCTATAGATTTTGCTTATGCAGTGCACACCGATGTCGGCAACTCTTGTGTTGGTGTGAAGGTCGACCGAAAACCTTATCCAATGAGCCAACCGATAGATTCAGGACAAACCATAGAAGTAATTACCTCTACGGCAGCCCGACCGAATGCGACCTGGCTAAACTTTGTTGTCACCTCCAAAGCACGTTTACAAATCAGAACTTACTTAAGAAGTTGCGAAAAAGACGAATCCCATGCTTTAGGCCTGCGTTTATTAAGTCATGCCCTGGGTGAAACAAAACTTGAAGATTTAGCCAAAGAAAAAATTGATGAAGTAGTACAACAAAGTGGTAATGCTAATTTTGATGATTTACTGACCAATATTGGTTTGGGTAATGCGCTGAGTATAGGTATTGCCCGACAGCTAACCGATGGTTTTACCGAAGAGACCGAGCTAGACCCGAACAGCACTAAAGCTAAAATGCCGATAAGAGGCACCGAAGGCATGTTAGTAAATTACGGTAAATGTTGTCGCCCTATCCCAGGTGATGCAATTTTAGCTTACTTAAGTCCAGGTAAAGGCTTAATGGTCCACCAGCAAGGTTGCCGCAATATCAAAGGTCATGACCAAGTTAGCTTGTTCCCAGTAAGATGGGACAATGATATTGATAAAGAATTTATTGCTAAGCTACGAGTGGAAATCGTCAATCATCAAGGTGCGCTGGCATTACTAACCAATGTTATCGCTCGATGCAACTCCAATGTCCATAGCTTAAACTCAGGTGAAAAAGAAGCGGGTTTATACGTAATCGATATGGAAATCACCTGCCGCGATCGTATTCACTTAGCTGATATTATTCGCAAGATTAAAGTAATGATTGATGTACAACGTGTCATCCGCAATAAATAATAACAGTGCTTTGCCCATTAATGACGGCAAGGCCTAAGACCATTTTGTCTAATTTAGTACTCAATGATGACACGGAAAAATTAGCAAATTGAGCGATAAGCTCCAGCAGTTAACAACAGGAAGTATTATGAAAAGTATTATCAGTACAGACAAAGCTCCAAGTGCCATTGGTACATACAGCCAAGCGGTAAAAGTAAATAATACTGTTTATTTATCAGGACAAATTCCTCTTATTGCCGAAACCATGGCAGTGGTTGAAGGTGGTTTTACTGAACAAGCTGAACAAGTATTTAAAAACCTAGTCGCTGTCTGTGAAGCGGCGGGTGGTGAAATTAACAATATGGTAAAAGTAAATATCTACCTTACGGACCTAAGTAACTTTGCCACGGTAAATGATATTATGAGCCGTTACTTTACTCAGCCTTATCCAGCAAGAGCTGCGGTACAAGTGTCTAGATTGCCTAAAGATGTTGAAATAGAAATTGACGGTATAATGGAACTGCCTAGCGTTAATTAATATATGTGTCATGCCTGATATTTATTCGGCATTGTCTGCGCTGTTCGTTCAAGTCACTGTGCTTATTCTTTTATAGAAAAGCATAAGCTCCATGAACTCACAGCGTGACGGCTTTGCCTAAATTTCATTCATTTAACATATTGGCTATGTTTACGCGTCTTGCTTGTTCGTGCAGCAACACTTAAAACTAACAGATTAGACTTTTTACCTTTACAGAATAAACCACAATGACTCCAGAAAGATTAAAACGTATTAACGCCATGTTAGACCAACGCCAGCCAGATTTAACCATTTGCATGGAAGGTCTGCATAAAAGCCATAATTTAGCCGCGGTTGTACGTACTTGTGATGCCATTGGTGTTAGTGATGTTCATGCTGTATGGAAAAGTGATGCCGCTGAAGTACGTGGTGGCAGTGCTGCCGGCAGTCAGAACTGGATTGACGTGCATAACTATCAAAAAACAGCTGATGCCATTGCCGCATTAAAAGCACAGGGCATGCAGATATTGGTGACAAATTTGTCTGCTACTGCAGTTAATTTTACCGAAATTGATTATACCAAACCAACCGCTATTATTTTAGGGCAAGAAAAATTTGGCGCCTCTGATGTAGCCCTAGAGCTTGCCGATCAACATATTGTCATTCCTATGGTTGGCATGGTGCAATCATTAAATGTTTCAGTGGCTTGTTCCGTTGTTTTATACGAAGCACAACGCCAGCGTCAATTAGCCGGTATGTATAATAAACCTCGCTTAAGCCATGAACGTCGTCAGCGTACTTTATTTGAAGGTGGTCATCCGATTTTTGCCGATGCCTGTCAGCGTAAGGGCTTACCTTACCCTGAAATTGATGAGGATGGTCAAATTGTTGCTAATGAAGTCTGGTGGCAAAAAATGCAAATGAATAAAAGTGCTTGGCAACACATTGATGACTAGGTATTAACAATGGCAGAAGAAGCGTTAAGCCTATTATCACAAGTTCCTCTGAGTACACTCAAAGGTGTCGGGCCTAGTTTAGCGGAAAAATTAGCAAAAATTGGCTTGCTGTCAGTACAAGATATGCTCTTTCATCTACCGATGCGTTATGAAGATAAAACCCGTGTCACCACAGTACGCAATTTATTAGTGGGTACCTCAACCAATATTATTGGTGAAATTACCGACAACCAAATAACTCATGGTAAACGCCGCATGCTGGTGGTTACTCTCCATGATGGCACCGGCAGCATACAACTGTGTTTTTTCAGCTTCTCTGCCAGCCAAAAAAACAGCTTAGCCATAGGTAAAAATATTCGTTGTTACGGTGAAGTAAAACGCGGACCCCGTGGCTATCAAATTGTCCATCCTGAATATAAAAGCCTTGATGACGACAGAGCCTTAACCTCCGCTGAAGAAACCTTAACACCGATTTACCCTAGTACCGATGGTCTAAGGCAAATATCGTTACGCAATCTAACCGAGCAAGCCTTGCTGCGATTACAGCGCGGCCAGGTAGAAGAGTTACTGCCCAGCAATCTTTTTAATGAACAATACTCTCTCGGTGAAGCCTTAGCGATTATTCATCGTCCGCCACCAGACGTTTCTATTGAGCAATTAGAGCAAGGCCGCCACCCAGCACAGCAACGTTTAATTAAAGAAGAGTTACTGGCTCACAACTTAAGCATGCTTAAGATCAGACAAAATAGTGATAGCCATGATGCAATACCTTTATTGGGTGATGAGCAAGTCAATCAAAAATTCCTCAACGCTTTACCGTTTACGCCAACCAAGGCGCAAACACGTGTGGTAGCTGAAATAAAAGCTGACCTAGCTAAAAGTCAGCCAATGATGCGTTTGGTACAAGGCGATGTCGGCTCAGGAAAAACCCTAGTTGCTGCCCTTGCCGCATTAACCGCCATTAGTGAGGGCTATCAAGTTGCCTTGATGGCACCCACTGAAATTCTTGCCGAACAACACGCTATTAATTTCAGCAACTGGTTTACCCCGCTAGATATCAGTGTCGGTTGGCTGGTAGGGAAAACTAAAGTAAAAGCAAAAAGACTGGCGCTCGAGCAGATTGCAAGTGGTGCCATGCAAATGATTATTGGCACACACGCGCTCTTTCAAGCCGATGTGGTCTTTAAAAACCTGGTACTGGTTATTATTGATGAACAACATAAATTTGGTGTTCATCAACGTCTAACGTTGCGCGAAAAAGGCGTTTTTGATAATAAATACCCACATCAACTGATCATGACAGCCACTCCTATTCCCCGCACTTTATCGATGACAGCTTATGCGGATTTAGATGCCTCAATTATTGATGAATTACCTCCAGGTCGCACCCCGATAAATACCGTGGCATTACCTGATTCACGCCGCGCCGATGTGATTGAACGTATCCGCCAAGGCTGTGTGAATGATGGTAGACAAGCGTATTGGGTATGTACTTTAATCGAAGAATCTGAAGTATTACAGTGCCAAGCCGCCGAAGCAACTGCGCTTTTATTAACGGCTCAACTACCAGAATTAAAAATTGGCTTAGTGCATGGCCGCATGAAATCTGCTGAAAAAAAACAAGTTATGGATGCCTTTAAAGCAGGTGATCTACACCTACTTATTGCCACCACAGTCATTGAAGTTGGCGTTGATGTACCTAACTCCAGTTTAATGGTCATTGAGAACCCAGAGCGTTTAGGCTTAGCGCAATTGCACCAGTTACGTGGCCGTGTTGGTCGTGGCTCGGTCGCCTCTTTTTGTGTGTTGATGTATAAAGCACCACTATCAAAAACCGCCGTCAAACGCTTAAAAGTATTACGTGAAAGTAATGATGGTTTTGTTATCGCCGAAAAAGATCTGGAAATCCGTGGTCCGGGTGAGTTATTAGGCACCAAACAGACCGGTCTAGCCGATCTTAAAATTGCCGATCTAGTACGTGATGGTTACCTCATACCTGAAATACAGCAAAAAGCGTATTTATTATCACGCCAACAACCTGAATGTGCGCAAGCATTAATTCAGCGCTGGTTAGGCAATAAAGAACGTTACTCAAATGCTTAGCGAACGACTGAAATAAATAACCCTATCGACCCGCCTCTTACTGATAACAGTAAATCAGTAAACAATGGCTTTAAGCAAAAGACACTAGTATTAAGAAAATAGATGAATTACGATAAATAACAATGGAGTAGATAAATAGAACTGTTGGTAAAATATGTCATTCAAACCATTGCTACAAAATAACCTTGCTGGCTAAGTAAAAAAACAATAATAAAGCACCGCTAATTGAGTGCTATTAATAATAGAGTTTGCCATCATTATGAAATTAACCCGTCAGCACTTTATCCTTCTAGGGCCAGCGCTGGCTTTTGGCTGTTACTTATTGCTTAGCCACTTTGGTTTAGCCGAGCAACCTGCCATAGCCTCAGCCATTACCCTACTGACAGTAATATGGTGGGTCACCGAAGCCATTCCTATCCCTGCCACATCACTGGTGCCATTTGCACTGCTGCCAATGTTCGGAATACTTGATCACAAAACCGTGGCTTCCTCATTAGGAAGCCATGTCATCTTATTATTGATGGGCGCCTTTATGCTGTCAAAAGCATTAGAGAAAAGTGGCGCGCATGAAAGGTTAGCTGTTTACATGGTTCGGCTTGTAGGTGTCTCTAGCGGTAGACGATTAGTGCTAGGCTTTATGCTGGCTGCTGGTTTCTTGAGTATGTGGATATCAAACACTGCTACTACTTTAATCATGTTACCTATGGCGTTAGCAATACTAAGCCATGTAGATAATAAAAAGTTGAAGGTGGCTCTGATCTTAGGTATCGCTTATGCGGCTAGTGTTGGTGGACTAGGTACTTTGATTGGCACTCCTCCTAACATAATCTTCGCGGCTATCTATGAAGAGCATACCGGTAAAGAGTTTGGCTTCCTTGCCTGGATGAAAATCGGTGTTCCTGTGGTGCTTATATCATTGCCGATAATGGCGCTATGGTTAACACGTAACGTTAAACTTGAGCATGAGATACACTTACCTGAGTTGGGTAAATGGAGAGCTGAAGAAAAGCGTACCTTATGGGTATTTGGTTTAACGGCTCTAGCTTGGATAACTAGAGGTGAACCCTTTGGTGGCTGGAGTTCATTGCTGGAGATAAAGATTGCCGGTGATAGCACAGTAGCGCTGTTGGCCGTAGTTATTATGTTTGTCGTACCTAATGGCAAAGGCGGTAGATTACTTGATTGGAAAACGGCTAATTCAATCCCGTGGGGCATGTTGTTATTGTTTGCCGGTGGTATTGCAATCGCTAAAGGTTTTACTGCTTCGGGTCTTAGTACCATTCTTGGCGAGTGGTTAACGTCACTATCTAGCCTACCGCCAATGCTAATGATATTGACTATTTGTTTGGTGGTTACCTACTTGACTGAAATAACCAGTAATACGGCAACGGCAACGTTACTAATGCCTATATTAGCTGCTGCAGCTATATCATCCGGAATAAACCCTGAGGTACTTATGATACCCGCAGCGATGGCTGCTAGTTGTGCCTTCATGCTGCCTGTGGCGACAGCTCCTAATGCTATTGCCTATGGTACAGGAGAGATTGAGATTGAAGATATGGTTAAAGAAGGATTCTTCTTAAGTATTATCGTCTCAAGTATTGTCGCTATGGTTTGTTATGCATTTCTTATTTAAAAAGAAGTGATAAACAGCTACAGTAGCAGTAGCTCACCTCAGTAATGGGCCTTTCCTAATGTACTTATTTTTCTCAGCGAGACAAAAACAAAGCCTCTTATCTATAAAAGCTAAGAGGCATACGTTTGCCTTAGCTTTACTTTTTAGTACTCGGCAAAGTATCACTTTAACGCTTACCGTCATTATTTGCTTTAGCTTCAGCCAAGTCGTATCAGCTAAAATTCAAGACGACATTCAAAACGAACAGTTAACGGTTACTTATTTCACCCATGGATTACAGCATACCATCCAAGGGAAAAAAACAGCTAAAGGCTATCGATTTAATGGCAGTTCTAACAAGATAATCAATCTAGCCACCTTAAATTGGCCACCTTATATCAGCGAAGAGCTCTGCAATAAAGGCTGGGTTTTCCAATTTACCGTGGCAATACTTGTCAGTAAAGGTTATCAAGTAAATATCCACTTTTATCCTTGGGCAAGGTCAGTAATGTTGGTTGAAAAGGGCCAGATGGACATACTCTTCCCAGAGTACTTTATTGAAAGTTCAGCCCCTTCAGATATTGTGCTCGGTAAAAAGCGTAGAGAACTGCTGGTACTTTCAAATAAGTTTTCCGGTGGCGAGTTATCCTTACTGAAAAGACCAGATTACTCGTTCGACTTACAAGAAAATTTAGGTAATTTAACAGGTAAAATAATTGGCGTGGTGCGCGGCTATCAAAATACCCCTGAGTTTGATGCCGTGATGGATTCAAAGCAATTTTCCATTGTTGAAGCGGTAGATGAATTACAATTAGTAAAACTACTGGTCGCTAAACGAGTTGACTTAATCATTGGCGATCCTAAGGTGTTTACCTATAGTATCAATTACTCCAGTTTATCAAATCGTAACAAACAAGCACTACTCAATGGCATTGAAATAGTTCAGCCTGCGCTAAAATACAACCATTTGTATTTTGCCATCAGCCATAGTTATCCACAATGGTCGCAATTACTTGCTGACGTTAATTTAGCGCTACTCGAGTTTCAACAAAGTGGTGAAAGCGATAGATTTATCAAGGTCGGCAGTGGCTGTACCTTAGATTTATAAACGGATTTTAATACCCGCAATAAAAAGGCAGTAAGCTATTCCATGTGGAATAAGTAACTGCCTTATTGTTTACTGTTTTGAATAGACTCTTAGCTTAGTGGGCTTCATCCCAGTTATCACCTATGCCCGCTTCGGCAATTAATGGCACGTTTAACACCACCGCATTATTCATTAATTCAACTAGTTTTTTCGTGGTCTGTTCAACAATATCTTGATGAATTTCAAAAATCAATTCATCGTGCACCTGCATGGTCATTTTAATACGGTCATCATTTTGCTCTAGTAACCAAGCATCTACGGCTAACATCGCCTTTTTAATGATATCAGCAGCTGTGCCTTGCATTGGTGCATTGATGGCAGCACGCTCGGCGGCTTTTTTACGTATGCCATTTTTAGCATTTATGTCCGGTAAATATAAACGACGGCCATACAAGGTTTCCACATAACCCTGTTCACTCGCTTTTTTGCGCGTCTCTGCCATATACATTAATACACCAGGGTAGCGTTGGAAATACTTATCTTGATACTCTTGTGCTTGCTGACGGCCAATATTCAATTGCTTGGCTAAACCAAAGGCTGACATACCATAAATCAAACCAAAGTTAATGGCTTTGGCACTGCGACGTTGATCGATAGTGACTTCATCAAGTTCGACCGCAAAAATTTCTGCGGCTGTCGCCCGATGAATATCTTTACCTTCGCTAAAAGCGGTTACTAAGCCTTCATCGGCGGACAAATGCGCCATGATGCGTAATTCAATTTGCGAGTAATCTATCGCGACTATTTTGTGATCTTTTGGCGCAATAAAGGCTTGACGAATTTTGCGACCTTGCTCACTACGAATTGGAATATTTTGTAAATTTGGATCGGTTGAAGATAAACGTCCCGTCGCCGTAACCGCTTGATGATACGAAGTATGCAAACGCCCAGTTTTATCACTAACCATTAACGGTAATTTGTCGGTATAGGTCGACTTTAATTTACTTAGTCCCCTATTCTCGATAATAACTTTAGGTAATGGATAATCAAGTGCTAGCTCTTGCAAGACATCTTCTGCGGTAGATGGTGCACCTTTTGGCGTTTTTTTGATGACCGGAATTTTTAACTCTTCAAAAAGAATTTGTTGTAATTGCTTCGGCGATGCCAAGTTAAAACTCTTACCTGCTAAATTGTGTGCTTCAATTTCCAGCTCATCTAAGCGCTGCCCTAAGATCAGGCTTTGCTCCGCTAAGATATCACTATCAATTAATACCCCAGTTTGTTCCATACGGGCCAGTACGGGTAATAGTGGCATCTCGATGTCATTAAAAACACTGAGCAGCGCAGGTGATTGCGCTAGTGCTGGAAAAATAGCCTTATGTAACCGCAAAGTGATATCGGCATCTTCGGCAGCATAGTGACCGGCTTTTTCCACATCAATTTGATTGAAAGTAAGCTGTTTAGCACCTTTACCCGCAATATCTTCAAATTTCACCATTTTATAATCGAGATATTTCAGTGCCAGCGCATCCATATTATGACGCGTAGCAACACTGTTGTAGCAGTAAGATTCAATCATGGTATCAAATTCAATACCCTGCAACGTAATATCATAATGACTTAGCACATTGGCATCATATTTAAGGTTTTGACCGATTTTTTTAATCTTGGTACTTTCTAATAGCGGCTTTAATTGCGCTAATACCCAATCTATATCAAGTTGTTCCGGTGCATCAGTATAATCATGAGTCAATGGCACATAAGCGGCCTTGCCCACTTCAATGGCAAATGATAGCCCGACTAATTCGGCTTTCATATAATCAACACTGGTGGTTTCAGTATCAAAGGCAAAAGCATCACACCCTTGTAGTTTATTAAGCCACTCGGTAAATAAGGCTTTATCTAAGATGATATCGTATTGGCTTTCGGCCACGGCCTCGGCATGGATTTCAATAACCTGTTCACCGGCAGAGCTAGACGTTTTACCGGCTTTAGTCGTGGTACTGCCAGTGCTATCACCTTTACCTAAACCCGCTAATAAACGCTTTAATTCGAATTTTTGATAAAGCTCAGTTAGCGCCTCAATATCGGGTTCATTGGCAGCTAATTGTGCTGCGGTTTGTGCTAATTCAACATCACATTTAATAGTCGCTAATTTATATGACAAAGGTAGCTGTTCTAACGCATCACGTAGATTTTCGCCTATTTTTCCTTTCACTTTATCCGCATTAGCGATAACTTCAGCCATGGTGCCATGCTCTGCCAACCATTTAACCGCCGTTTTTGGACCACATTTTACCACGCCGGGAATGTTATCTACTTTATCGCCCATCAAGGCGAGGTAATCAATTATTTGATCAGGACGCACACCAAACTTTTCCATCACACCCGCTTCATCCATTTCTACATCAGTCATGGTATTAATTAAACGCACATGCTTAGTAACTAGCTGTGCCATATCTTTATCACCCGTAGAAATGACGGTTTCGATACCTAGTTCATCGGCTTGTTTAGCCAAGGTGCCAATAACATCATCGGCTTCAACGCCAGGAATGACCAATAAAGGCAGACCCATAGCGGTAATAATCTCATGTAAAGGCGCGATTTGACTGCGTAAATCATCCGGCATGGGTGGACGATTGGCTTTGTATTCTGGGTACATGTCATTGCGGAAAGTTTTACCTTTAGCATCAAAAATAGCGATGATATTGCCATTGGGGTAGTCTTTTTTCAAACTACCTAACATATTTAATACACCGGTTATGGCACCTGTTGGTTGGCCATCTGCGGTTGAAAGTGCTTGTAAATAGGGCACGTGATAGGCTCGAAATAAATACGAAGAACCATCGACTAATATCAGGGGTGATTGCATGTTATTAGCATCAGGTGAGGTTGCAGGAGTTGTCATAAAAAATACGCGAAGTGACTAAAATAAGCTAAAGGTGGCTAAGCATGCCACAAAGCATAATACCAAGTCCATTAAGTTTGTTCACATTCAGCGAGAGTTAAAAGGCTTAGAGGCAAGGCATTGATTGAAGATAATGGTTATTCCCTTGTTAAAATCAATAACGCTGCATGTAAGCCTTTTAAACTCGCCCTTTGGGAGTTTGTCAGCAATTAGATAACTGCACAGAATTTCCTTAATATAGAATGACTATATACAAAAAAATTCTATTTGTTCTCAAACCGCTGACAAGCTCTGAATGGGAAAAAACTTAATGGAATTGGTATACGTTGGCTCCACTTTATCGCTAGGCTTTATTGTTTACTTTAAGGATCCTCTTGTGGATAACCTTGTGATCAAGTACAAAAAGTAGCCAGACATTTACGCTAAAAAGATCAAAATAAATAAATATAACAATTTGATTTAATTGAAATAAACACATGTACTAGCGTCTCTTAATAGCCAGATTATTTATTTTTATACTATGTGGATAGTTTTGTTATTAAGTTATTTTTTAGTTGTACAAAAAAACAACTGATGGAAATAACGAGGTAAGAGATTATCAGAATTTGGCGTGATTACCAGCGCATTTTTAAACTTTTTTTACCGAGTTGTTACACTTTTAAAGAACAAAAAAACATAAGCGAGTAAGGGCAGTAGCTAGCAAGTGATCCACCAGTTAAATTTTCTTTTTTCTGCAAAAAAATAAATATATTTATGGTGAAAATGAAGAATATTTACGAAAATATTCTTCATTTTTATTTTCTTAAAAAACATGCTTATTGGTGTTTTTTGTTCACTTGGTTTTAGTTAACTTGGCTTATTTTTCCTAATGAGAATTTCTGGTAAAGCACCGGCAGTACAAACAAAGTTAACAAGGTCGCACTGACCAAGCCGCCAACAATAACCGTAGCCAATGGTTTTTGTATTTCAGCACCCACTCCGGTAGATATTAACATAGGTAATAAACCTAACAGTGAGGTTAGCGCGGTCATTAATACCGGGCGTAAGCGTGCTAATGCACCCGTAAATATTGCGCTCTTTATCTGTGTGTCGGTAGCACGACCTTTAGCCAGTAATAATTTTATCTCAGCATTAATACTTTCCACCATGACCACACCATTCAGTACGGCGACACCAAATAAGGTAATAAAACCCACTGAACTAGGCACCGACAAATATTGCCCTGATAAATATAAAGCAACAATGCCACCTATAGTGGCTAAGGGTACGTTAAGTAGAATCAATAAGGCTTGGCCAACCGAATTAAAGGCAAAATAAAGCAATAGGGTAATCAAGGCTAATGACAGCGGTACTACCAACATTAAGCGTTTCTGCGCCCGTTGTTGTGATTCAAATTGACCACCAATTTGCACACTATATCCCCCAGGTAGCTCTACTTGTTGCGCTATGGCTTGACGAATGTCAGCCACCACACTGCCCATATCACGGCCTTGTACATTAGCTTGAATAACCACACGCCTTTGTACATCATCACGACGCACTTGTGGTGGCCCAGATTCAATGGCTATGTCAGCAATATCAGCTAAGCGTAACCAAGCACCACTAGGTGCTAATAAACGCAAGTCACTAATTGCCGCCACATCTTGTCGGTATGCACTAGCAAGACGCACATAGATATCATAGCGCTCATTACCATTAATAATTTGCCCCGCCACACGTCCACCAAGACCGTCACTGACCACATTCATCACATCCGCAACCGATAAACCATAACGAGATAATTGTCGACGTTTAGGCTTAATAACAAGCTGTGCTTCCCCTGAAATTTGCTCCATGGCGACATCTTTCGTGCCAGTAACACCTTGTACCGCCTGGACGATTTGCTGTCCCTTCTCAGCTAATACCGCCAAATCATTGCCAAATAACTTTATCGCCAGTTGAGCTTTCACCCCAGAGAGTAATTCATCAACACGAGTCGCTATCGGTTGTGAAAAATTAAACAGTAAACCTGGGAATTGCTCAAGTTTTTCCGCCATTTTATCTTGCAGCTCTTTACGGTTACTGGCACTTTGCCATGTAGCCACCGGCTTTAGGCCCAAATAAATTTCAATATTATTGACCGGCTCTGGATCGCCGCCTATTTCTGGGCGGCCAATACGACTCAGCGCATAGGTAACTTCAGGAAAGCCAAGCAGAATTTTTTCTAACTTAGGGGCAACCGCTAATGCCGTTGCTAAACTGGCTGAAGGAGCTAAGGTAACCCGTAAGTTAATGGTGCCCTCTTCGAGTTCAGGGACAAATTCAGTGCCCAATTGTGGCACCAGTGCTATTGCCGCAACCATCAAGGTTAGTGCGAAGCCAATAATTGTTTTTTTCCACAGCAGCGCTTTAGTTAAGCTAAACCGATATAAAGCAGTCAGCGGTTTTAACACCATGCTTTCCCTGACTTTGATACCACGCTTAAATAAGATACTCGCCAATGCTGGCACAATAATAATGGCGACCATTAAAGCCGCCAACATAGCTAACATTATACTAATAGCCATGGGCTGAAATAGCTTAGCTTCAACACCTTCGAAGCTAAATAATGGCATAAAGACCACCAGTATAATCGCGGTAGCAAAGAAGATAGGACGAACGACAGCCCGCGCAGCTTGGCTTATGGTATTTTGTATCTGCTCTGGAGTTAACTTCTGCTTAGCCTTACTTTGGGCCAGATGCAAATTTTTGAAAATATTCTCAACCATCACTACCGAGCCATCAACCAGCATACCTATGGCTACCGCCAAGCCACCTAATGACATTAGGTTAGCTGAGAGGCCTAACCAAACCATCACCATAAGCGCTAAGCCAATCGAAATAGGAATAGAAATCAGCACCAAAAATGTTGCTGATAAGTTCAGCAGAAATAACGCTAAAATAATGATTATCAAAACAAAGGCCAACAATAGTGCATCAATAACGGTAGTCACTGCTTGTTGGATTAAATCGGCTTGATCATAGAGCACAACAAATTTTACCCCCTCAGGTAAAGCTTGATTAATCATCACCGCTCGAGCATTAATACCATCTATAGTGGTTTTGGTATTAGCGCCCATACGTTTTAAGACAATACCGGTAACTACTTCACCAGCACTTTTAATTTGTCCTTGTGCATCACGGCTAGACATAGTGACCGCCCCTTGACGAATTTCACTGCCTATGCTCACCGTAGCGACATCACCAACGGTAACGACCACGCCATCAATAGTTTTAATTGGCACTTGGGCAATTTCCTCTAAGGTATTTTCTCCCGAGGTTAACCAACCCATACCTCTGATAACTAACTGCTCTTGGCCTCGATTTAGATACCAACCGCCAGCATTCTGGTTGTTATTTTCGATAGCCTCTATCACTTGTTGCTGATTCAACTGATAAGCTAATAGTTTATTCGGCTCAATATTAACCTGATATTGTTTTACTTCACCGCCAAAGGACAGCACTTCAGTAACACCATCAATAGGCATTAACATCAACTTAACCAACCAATCATTTAAGCTGCGCAACGCCATAATATCTATATCCACACCTTCTTCTGTGGTGAGTAAATACTGATAAATCTGCCCTAAACCTGAGGTGTTTGGTCCTATTTCAGGCGTACCAATACCTTGGGGAATAAGTTCCTTAGCGGCTTGTAAGCGTTCAAAAACCAGCTGCCGAGCAAAATAAATATCCGTAGCGTCTTTAAAAACCACCGTTATGCTAGACAAGCCAGTTTTAGAAATAGAGCGTACTTGTTCGACATCAGGTAAGGCATACATTACCGCTTCTATTGGAAAAGTAATGAGTTGCTCAACTTCTTCCGCGGCTAGACCCGGCGCTTCCGTATTAATGACCACTTGCACATTAGTGACATCGGGAAACGCATCAAGGTTAAGTTTTGGCAGCACCATGACACTGCTAATAAGAAGGCTGAATAAAGCAATGACCACCAGCAATTTATTGCTGATAGCCCAATCAATTAAACGATTTAACATGAAAAAACTCCAAAAAATTAGTGGTTATGGGCATCAAAGCCGCTTTTAGCGCCTTGTGAGGCAATAAAAAACGCGCCTGTGATGGCAAAATAACTATTGGCTTCGACACCCGTTATTTCGCGCCAGCTTAACCACTGCTGAGTTTTTTCAGAAAACACTCGATATACCGCACCGAGTTCGACTTCTTGGGCGATAAAAGTTGTTGGCTCTTGCTGCTCTTGTTGGTGTTCAAGTACAGCGTCATGGACAAGTTCCCCGCTAAGACTAACGGAAAGCACTTGCTCATGTGCTTCACCATGCTCAAGAGCTTCTTCATGTTGGTGTTGATCACCTTGATGAGAATTTTCTTGTTTACTGTGCTCTTGTTTTAGGTACTCTTGTTTACTGTGCTCTTGTTTTAGGTATAGGTACCAATCACCGTCAGCGCCTCTTAGTAAGGCGCTTTCAGGTACCACAAGCACAGGATTTTTGCTTAGCTGCGAGAAATATACATCAACAAACAAACCCGGGTGTAATTGGTGATTGGTATTTTTTACTTTCAAGCGCACAATTCGAGTACGGGTTTTGGGATCTATGGTATGGGCTTGCTGAATGACTTCAGCTTGATAAGTAGTATTTTCACTCGGCTTACTAGCTAAGAGAATAACTTGGGCTTTAGTGCCCTTCGTTAGCGGCACGCTATTATTGGCAGCAAGGCGAGCCTCAACCCAAAGTTCATTTTCATCGGTGAGTACCATAATGGTATCGCCAGCACTAACACGTTGACCTTGCTGAAAATCATCCAAAAGTACTGTACCAGAACGCTCGGCTTTTAAGGTGTACTCACCTAGCGCAGAGCTAGTGTTTTTGGTAATAGCGTCAATTGCTTGTTTTGATAAGCCATAAGCTTTTAAACGGCTAAAGGCAGCAATATAATTAGTTTCCGCAGACAGTAACTGACTTTCACTGATCACGGAGTTACCTACTTTTTTAGCCCGTTGCCAATCAGCCGATGAAATACGATAAAGTGCTTGTGCTTGGGCAACCTCTTCACTAAACAAAGTCACTAACGCTTGACCTTTTTCAACATACTCACCCAAGATGGCATGACGGCGCACTATCACTGACTCTACCCTAGGGGAGACAACATAACTGGTATAGCCGTTAGCTTGCACTTCTCCTGGGGCATAAAGTCGCTTATCCATATACTGTGGGATTAATTGGGCCACTTGAATGTCGGCCATTTGCATTTGCGTAGCGGTAAAACTGAGTAACTGCGCTTCATTTTCATGCTTATCACTATTATTTGTTTGCGCCACACTCACTTGCAGAGAAATTACTGGCAAGAATACAGCCGCCAGCAAGCTGAATGATTTGAAAAAATTCATATAAATCTCGTTTAATGGCAAGTGGCTTAATTGACCACTTGCTCTGTCTTATTAAAAAATGGGCGAGCTTAGTCGCTCTGGGATAAATAAGAATTAAACGATGGGAGGGCGAGAGTCTGGACTGAGTGGTAAAGAGTTAAATAGTACGGTTTTATTGCTTACTTGCTTATCAATAGTCTTGGATAAATACACTGGCGAGGAAAAATCTAAGTAGAGCAAGTTACTGTGATGACAATGATTCGTATGACAATCAGGATGATCGGCATCGCTATGCACTGATTTACCATCAAGTGCTTGTATTTGAAAAGCTAAGAGCTCGGCTGCACTATGGTGATCACTGTCTTGGTGGCTATTTGAATGAGAGTTTTGATGAGCAGTCAAATGCGAATTTTGCTGAGCGTCATTCTGGCTAATACTAATCGCGGCGATCGCATTAACCGATTGCAGGACAATCAAGATAATAACAAGATAACAGCATAAGATACGCACAAATTAAATCCACACTACAAGGAGAATGACGGTTTAGCAACAGCTTATTCTAGCAAAACTGTATAAATAATAACAACTATTTTACCACGAAAAATATCTACCCGTTTTAATAATAGCCATTATTACCGCTTATCCCACTGTCATTAAGTTTGTTAACTTACTGTGCTTAGGAAAAACAATTCCGCACAAGTGGCCGATAATTGTATAAAATTGTTATAACTATTGACTGGTGTATTGAGTAGCGCTATTTTTATCACAACCCTATAAAAATCAATTAAAATAATCAATTGAAACTATTTACTTTAAATAAGCGAATTATATTATGAAAAAACTTGTGCAATTATCACTGTTAACTTTGGCTTTAAGTCCTGCGCTATTAGTCGCTGAACTAGCTAACGCTAGTAGTATGCCGCAATCTGTTGCTCCGGCGAGTGCTAATGTTTATATTATTTCACCAAGCGATGGTGCCACAGTGTCAGCTACCTTTACGGTGAAATTTGGTTTAAAAGATATGGGCGTGGCGCCAGCGGGTATGGAGAAAAAAAACACCGGTCATCATCACTTATTAATCGATAAAGACTCGCTGCCAGCCTTTGATATGCCTATGGGTGGTGACGTGAAACACTTCGGTGGCGGACAAACACAAACGACTTTAACTTTACCTAAAGGCAAACATACGCTACAGCTGATTTTAGGCGACCATCACCATATCCCTCATAAACCCGCGGTTGTTTCTAAAAAGATAACCATTACTGTTGAGTAAACTAGCTTTAAGTAAAAACCGTTAGAGATACAAAAGCCCCTAATACCTATGTTCAAATAAGTATTAGGGGCTTTTTCTTAAGCAAGATTAACTGGCTTTTATGGTATAAAATCAACAGCTTTATTTTATCTTAAATAAGAATTATTTGACTTGATAACATGTTAAATAATTGTTAACTTAGCCACGTTAAAATAAATACCCTGCGCCAATTCTCTTCACTTAGGCTCAGTTTAAAAGGAGGTTTTATGATTAGGATTAATACAGCTATGACACTGTTAATGGTGCTATTTTTAGCTGGCTGTTCTAATGGTGGTGTGTATGTATCTTTATCTAATACACGTTTAGATAACCCTGAGGTGAGCAGTAAACCATTACAAGTAAACCTTGCTTGGAGTAATGGCAATCGAAAATACTTAATGATAGAAAAAATTGCTGAGGGTGACTATGGTAATGAAGGCACGGGTTTTGTACGTGCTAGTATCACCACAATACCTGGATTAGCGTTATCCGTAAATGATGGCGCAGGCTCGGTATTACACTTTGCTGCTAAATATCAATTTTATGGCCAATATAGTGACCAATCAAAAACAGGTAATATTTCCCAAGCAATTACCTTAGGTTACGAGAAGAAAAAAACCAAGGGCACTAGTACTACTGGGATAGAAAGTGACTATGGCTATACTTATGATGATGATAGCTCTTGGCAGCATAACACTGGTATTTACGATGTTGCTTGGATTGTCGGTTATAAATTATCACCACACAACATTATTTACGGCGGCCCATTTTATCAATGGGGTACTTTAAAAGGCAGTAAAAACTTCTCTAGTGGTGTTAGCAAAAACCTCAATAGTAACGGCAGCAGTATCGGCGCGAATATAGCCATTGAACATCGATTTACTTACGGCTTGGGTGTCGGCGCCGAACTGCTTTATTCAAGTAGCAATTGGGCTGGTTATCACTCATCGGATAGCGCTTTTAACTTTAAAGTTGATTTTCAGTTTTAACCGTTAATACGGCGAGAAGTTATCCCACTTAGTAGCGAATGTTAACTGCATTCACTAAGACCATAATAGCTCAGCTCATGGATATATTTTCAGCATAAAGGCGAGCAAGCTTACCTTTATGCTCTGTTACTTAATTCAAGGTAACAAACTCTTCCGCACTGGTAGGATGTATGGCAACTGTGTTATCAAAATCAGCCTTGGTGGCGCCCATTTTCATCGCTACCGCAAAACCTTGTAATAATTCATCGCTACCAAAGCCAATACTATGCAAACCCACTACTTTTTCTTCACTGCCAGCACAAATTAATTTCATCCGAGTAGGATCACGATAATCCTCGGTAATAGCTTGATAAAGCGCGGTGAACTGTGAGTTATATACGGTAATATTTTCTTCACCGTACTCAGCAATAGCCTCATCTTCAGTTAAACCGACGGTAGCTATAACCGGATGACTAAATACCACGGTAGCGATGCCAGAATAATCTAGATGTTCATCGGGTTTATTATTGAATAAACGTTCACATAAACGGCGACCCGCAGCAACAGCTACCGGTGTTAACTGCGCACGGCCAGTGTTATCTCCGACCGCATAGATACCGGCAACATTAGTGTTTTGATATTTGTCAGTGATGATAAAGCCACGCTCGTCGAGTTCGACCCCGGCCGCTGCAAGGTTAATATTATTGGTAGCTGGCTCACGGCCTATGGCCCAGACTAAAGTGTCTACCGGCTCTAATGACTTACCATTAGTAAAATGAATAACTAAACGACCATCACTCATTTTTTCAATGCGCTCTGGTGTGCTGTGATTGTGTAGTCTAGGACCATGTTTAGCCATGTGCTCAACCAAGGTATCACTCAACATGTCATCAAAACCACGTAATGGTTTTTCTTTACGTACCACTAGGTGAGACTCTGTGCCCAACGCTTGAAAGACACCGGCTAATTCAACGGCAATATAACCAGCGCCAATAACAGCAACACTTTTAGGTTGCTCTGTTAAGGCAAAAAAGCCATCGGAATCGATACCATACTCGGCACCTTCGATATTAGGAATAGCAGGACGACCACCAGTGGCAATAGTAATGTGATCAGCGGTGATTAACTCACCATTGACTTCCACGGTGTTTTTATCAATAAACTTGGCAAAACCTTTAATGACAGTGACATTATTAGCATCAAAACCACGCTGATAGGCCGCATGAATTCGTTTTATATATGCTTCGCGATTTACAACCAACTTGGCCCAATCAAACTGAGATTCACCTTGATTTAGCTGCTGACCGAAACCGTAATCTTTGGCATATTTTAAGGCATCGGCTATCTGTCCGGCATACCACATGGCTTTTTTCGGCACACAACCAACATTTACACAGGTACCGCCAATGTGTTTTGCTTCGATAACGGCTGCTTTTTTACCTAATTTTGCTGCTCGGTTAGCCGATGCTATACCGCCACTGCCACCGCCAATGGCAAGGTAATCAAAATGTTGTGTCATGGTATTACTCATTAGTTAGTGTATTATTTAAATTAGTTAATGTATTACTTAAGTAGGATGTGGGCGCAAAAAAGACTTTATTCAAGGAGAAAAGCATAATATTTATAGCCGCTCTCAGTACTGGGCTGCTAACGTTTGTAAATTAACTAGGGATATTAGTTGTATCGAACGCTCAAAAACCCCGAGTAGTAGAGATAATTTCTGTTTTATTTAACAACAGATTTTGCATAATTTTCTCCGGCGGTATTGGCTTACTATATAAATACCCTTGTATATAATGGCATTGTTTGGCAACTAGATAGTGCAACTGCTCAACCGTTTCCACACCCTCAGCAATGCAGTACATGTTAAGCCTTTTGGCTAAAACTAACGTGGTATCAACAATCGCTTCATCGGCTTCATTAATGCCAATACCAGCAACAAAACTGCGATCTATTTTTATGATATCTAAGGGTAATTGTTTTAAATAAGATAATGACGAGAAGCCTGTGCCAAAATCATCTAGCGCTAAAATCACGCCAAGTTCCGATAATTTACGCATAGTGGTTATGGCATTTTCAGGTTGTAAAATTAACGTACTTTCTGTTATTTCAACGCGTAAACTTTTGGCTGGCAATTGGTAATCGGCCAATAATTCACGAATATATGAAACAATGTCCGCTTCAACAAAGTGTTGTACCGAAAGGTTTATCGACACGTAAAAATCTGCTCGTATGGCATGCCACTCTTTTAGATGTTTACAAGCCTGTTGAAGTGCAGACTCTGTCATAGTGATAATTAAATTTAGCTCCTCTGATAAAGGAATAAAGTCATTAGGTGGCACTAAACCCGTCGGTGTTTGCCAACGCATTAACATCTCTACACCTACCGCCTTACCGGTATGTGCATCAATTATTGGTTGGTAGTGATTAATGAACTCCTTATTTTTTACCGCTAATTTTAACGCCGACTCCTTACTTAAGCGCTCCATGGCATCAATGTTCATTTGTGCAGTATAAAACTTAAAGTTATTTTTCCCTGCTTGCTTGGCATGATACATAGCAACATCAGCATGGCGTAACAGCTCGTCTGAGTTATGACCATCATTAGGATATAAAGCAATACCAATACTGGCGCCAACACTGACAATATTCTTATCTAAATCTACGGGGTTACCAATGACACCAATAATTTTTTCAGCTATGCTGCCCAGTTGATTATTATTAGCAAAGCTCTCCAATAGAACAACAAATTCATCACCACCAATACGTGCCACCGTATCATCTATTCGTAAGACACCTTCTAAACGCTTAGTAATTTCTTGCAACAACAAATCACCTTTATCATGCCCTAAGGAATCATTCACTTGTTTAAAGCGATCTAAATCGATAAAAAACAGTGCCAATGATTTTGTTTTTCGGTGGGAAAAGTCTATTGCATGTTTAATACGTTCAAGCAATAAAGTACGATTAGGCAATCCCGTTAAATGATCATAATTTGCTAATAACCTTAATTCATTTTCAGCACTTTTTTGTGCACTAATATCAGTTAATACAAACAAATAATGCAAAGCGTTACTCACTGAGTTTCGGCCTACCGTCACATTGATAATAACGTGGTACTCGCCCTTATTAGGGGTCTCGATTAACTCCTCGCCACGCCAATGTTCACCTTCATTTAAAGACAGCATTAATTTATGGTAGAAACTGCGGCGTTTTTGACTAATACCTAATAATTTCGCATTAAAATCAAACTCTTCTTCGGGCCAATCAAAAACAACTCGCATTGATTTGTTTGCCGTTACTTTCGATATTTTTTCATCAATAATAAATACCCAGTCTTGAGTTTGCTGAAATGCATCACCGTAATATTGCGCGCGCTCTTCGTTAGCACGAGACTTGGTAATATTAGTATAAGAACCCGTAACTCTAATGGGGTTATTATTAGCATCTACCGCGACTGTTTTTCCTAAGTCTTTGTACCAAAGCCACTGACCATCTGCTGTTTTCAAACGATAGGTACAAGAAAAGTTATCCTCTAAACTGGCGCTGCTAATAAATAATTGCCAGCTACGAAGAAAATCATCATGATCCTCAGGATGAATAAGGGCAATATGCTTTGAAAAACTATAAAATAACGCTTCTTCTTTGTAGCCTAAATCTAACACAATGCGTTTACCGAACATTAGATTTTCATCAGCTTGCCAGTCCCAAACCTCACTATTACTACCCGTTAAGGCTAGTTGTAAACGATTTTCTCGATACTTAACTTGCTCATGCGCATCAAGCAACAACTGTTGCTGGCCTTTACGATAACGATACCAAGTTAGCGTCATTAGTAGGAACACCATGAAATAAAAAGCCAATGCCAAAGGTGAACGCCAAGGAGCAAAGCTGACGTTAAAGTTAATATGTACGGGCGTTGAATATTCTCCCGAGTAGGGTGACTTAGCCTGAATAGATAAGGTATGTTTGCCTGATGCTAGGCTAGGAAAGGTAATATGGCCTTCTCTAGTTGCGGGGTAGTCAATATTATTTATCCCCGTCACATGATACTTATAACTGATGTTTTTCTCATTGCCATAAGAAAAGGTGGAAAAATCAATGCGAATACCTACATCATCATAGTGAAGGTTAATAACGGCATTATCTTCAATGGTCAAAGGTAGGGCTAACTTGCGGGATAACAATGCTACAGCGGTCACTTTGACGTTAAAGTTTTCGCTATGGTGTACTTTTTTTAGTTTTAACGGCTCGAAAATACTAATACCTTCCATTGAACCATAGACAAAACGACCATTGGGTAATTTTGCATAAGCCCTACCATTAAATTCAGTTGCGCCAAGGCCATCTTTACGGGTGAAATGACTGATATTTTGACTATTGGAGTCCAACATAAATAAACCATTATGGCTAGAGAACCAGATATCTCCTGCCTCATCGGCCATTACACCGTAAATATTATTACCAATAATAGAATTGCCTTTATGGTAGAAATATTGCTCTTTAAAGTCAGGCAAGGTTAAACCAACCAGACCTTTACCACTAAAACTCAACCATAATATTTGATTTTTATCTATGGCCCAGTTATCGATAGAGGTATATTCTCCGGTTAATATGCCTGACAACTTATAAAGCTGTACAAACTCTCGTGTATTCGCATTAAAACCCCATAAACCATCATTGCTTGTTAGTAAAAACCAATCACTATCAGGTAAGGAACCTAATAAAGACAATAATTTTTCAGGAGGGAACTGTTCGGAAATTTCACTTAAAGTATCTATTTCATTGGTGCTTAAATTTATTTTAAAGAGTCCTTTTTCATTTACTAACCAAATAAATTCGTCTTCTTTTAATATGTCATACTGCTCCACTGCAAGCAGTTGATTAATTTCATTATTAAAGGGTAATGCTAATTCTATCCCTTGCTTTTTATCAAATAAATACACACCTTTAGCAGTAGAAATAAGTAGTTGCTCAGCTGTCAAAGCTAACAGGCTATAAATATGACTTTTGGTGTATATACTTTTAGAGTCATTATTCACTAAGTATCGGGTAACACGCTGTTTTGCCAAATCAATTAGATTCAAACCATTAGACGTTGCAACCCAGAGAAAATCATCATTTAAGTCATCAGGTAAAGTATGCCAAACTTCGTTATAACTTAAACTAGCTGCATTATTTTTTTTATAACCGTAATTTTTAACTAATTCTCTTCTGGGATTCCATTGATAGGCACCCATAGCCCTTGAACCTAACCAAAAAACACCTTGATTATCTTTAATCAAGGTTGGTATGTTGTCATCACTGATATTGTCAAAATAATCACTAAAACCAAACAAAAATTCACTGCTATTATCGACTGTATTGATCGAATACAAACCTTTATCAGCAGCTATATAAAGAGTATTGCCATCAGACAATGTTTGCCATGCCGCCATATTTTCAATAAGTCGTTGGTAGTTAGGTAATGATGATTCGCCGGTAATATATGCTTTAATATCAGTGACATTGATAGCAAAAAATCCATCGTTAGAGCCTAGGTATAAGGTCTGATTAATATCCGCGTGTACGGTATATATTTTGTTGAGCTCTTCAGTGTTCGACTGTGCAGTGATATCAGCGGGTATTTGAGGTAATTTTTTCCAGTGATTTTTCTCAATGTTATAGGCAAAAATGCCTATCTTTGAGCCTATATACATCACACCATCATGCAATGACATTTTAAATAATGCAAGGTCACCGGCTAATTCTGTTGCCAAGTCTATTACTTGCTGGTATTCATTGGTAACTTGATTATAAAACCCGAGTGTTTTAGAGGTTAATAGCCATATTTTATTGTCATTACTGTTAAGCAGATCGGCAATATAATAGTTTGAATTGGACGAGCTTTTTATTGGTATATGCCGATAGATATTAGTTTTAGGGTTATAGCTATAAAGTTTTCGACCATCAACATTTAACCAAATCAAACCATTTTTATCTTCAAGTAACGTATAGATAGCAACATCTTCAAAACTATTATTTGGCCCAGGCAATTGCCTAACTTTATTACCATCATAGATATTGACGCCATTTTCTGTGGCTAGCCATATGAAACCGGTTTTATCTTGGATAATTGCATGAATACTACCCTGTGATAAACCATCATCAACAGATAGGTGGTCTAAGGAGAGATTTTTTATTGCGGCATAACTGGTTGGCACCATGAAAATGGTAAGTAATACACTTAATATTAATAACAGGGTAATAAGTAACTTCTTAAACATAATCACTCAACAACAAACTTAACCAAAAAAACCCAACGATGCTACAAACTATAACGTCTTTGTGTTTTTGTGCAAATGAAAAGTTAACTAAAAAGCGGCTGTTAACAACAAGTTAACTTACTCAATAAAATAAAATGATAACAAGAGGTAATCGAGTAATAAATATTTTATAACTATTGCTGCAATTGCCTTGAATAAAGCCTCCCTCAGTCTTACATCACTAATAACATAAACTAATTTTTAAGTATCATGACCAATCCATTATTAGTATCTAGCGAACTGCCTGCCTTTGCAAAAATAAAACCTGAGCACGTAAAACCTGCTGTAGAACAAGCCATTAACGATTGTAAAAAAGTTATCGAGCAGGTTCTCGCTGACAATGAGCTATTTACCTGGCAAAACCTAGTGTTGCCCATTGATGAGGTAGACGATGTGTTAGCTAAGTTATGGTCACCGGTTTCCCATATGAACTCAGTGGTGAGTAGTGATGAATTGCGTGCAGCTTATGAGTCTTGTCTGCCACTTTTATCTGCATATGGTACTTTTGTTGGTCAACATGAAGGTTTATATCAAGCCTACCTTAGCGTTAAAAACAGTCAGCATTTTAAACAGCTAGATACCGCCCAGAAAAAAGTAATCACCAATGCTCTGCGCGACTTTAAATTATCGGGCATAGCGCTAAATGATAAAGATAAAAAACGTTATGGTGAAATAAAGACGCGTTTATCTGAACTCAGTTCAAGTTTTAGCAATAACGTACTCGACGCCACCCAGGCTTTTAGCATAACCATTGAAAATAAAGCGCAGCTAACCGGCTTACCTGAAAGCGCCTTAGCAGCAGCGCAAGAGTTAGCTAAAAGTAAAGATAAAACCGGTTACAGTTTCACCCTAGATATTCCAAGCTACCTACCAGTGATGATGTATTGTGATAATACTGACTTACGTGAACAGCTTTATACTGCCTTTGTTACCCGTGCCTCAGATCAAGGTCCTAACGCCGGTGAGTTTGATAACAGCAGCATTATGAATGAATTACTAAGCTTGAGACATGAGCTAGCGACTTTGCTCGATTTTGACAACTATGCCCAACACTCATTGGCAACAAAAATGGCAAAATCTACCAGTGAAGTGATGGCCTTCCTGGAGAACTTAGCCCTTAAATCACAACAGCAAGGTAAGCAAGATTTTAAAGAACTAAGCGACTTTGCTGCCAGTGAATTTAAGCAAGATAACTTACAGGCTTGGGATTTGCCTTATTACAGCGAGAAATTAAAACAAAGTCGCTATGCCATTTCAGACGAGCAATTACGGCCATACTTCCCGAAAGATAAAGTTGTCTCGGGTTTATTTGCCGTAGTGCATAAATTATTTGGCCTAACGATCAAACACCGAGCGGGTGTTGATGTCTGGCATGACGATGTTAACTTCTATGATGTATTTGATAAAGCCGGAGAAAAACGTGGTAGCTTTTATTTAGATCTGTATGCGCGCGAGAAAAAACGCGGTGGCGCTTGGATGGATGACTGTGTTGGTCGCAGCCAGAAAGCTGATGGTTCGATTCAATATCCGGTTGCCTATTTAACCTGTAACTTTAATGGTCCTGTCGGTGATAAGCCGGCGTTATTTACTCATGATGAAGTAGTTACCCTATTCCACGAGTTTGGTCACGGTCTTCACCATATGTTAAGCCAAATAAATGCCAGCAGTGTTGCCGGTATTAATGGTGTGCCTTGGGATGCGGTTGAGTTGCCGAGCCAATTTTTAGAAAACTGGTGCTGGCAACCCGAAGCACTAGCCTTTATTTCTGGCCATTATGAAAGTGGCGAGGCATTACCTCAGGAAATGTTAGATAAAATGTTAGCCGCCAAAAATTTCCAATCGGCTATGCAAATGTTACGTCAACTCGAGTTTAGTATCTTCGATTTTACTATGCATGAAAGTTATGACGCCAAAGCACCGAACAATGAACAACACATTCAACAAACCCTCAACAGTGTTAGAAGCCAATATTCGGTAGTACAAGCACCTGAATTTAATCGTTTCCAACATGGCTTTAGCCATATCTTTGGTGGTGGTTATTCCGCCGGCTATTACAGCTACAAGTGGGCAGAAGTATTATCCGCTGATGCCTTTAGCTTATTTGAAGAGCAAGGTATCTTCAATGAGCAAACCGGCCAGTCATTCTTAACGAATATCCTCGAGAAAGGTGGCAGTGAAGAGCCTAGTGCATTATTCCAAAAGTTCCGCGGTCGAGCACCTGAGATTGATGCCTTGTTACGTCATTGTGGTATTGAAGCGTAATAAAGACCTAGAGCCAGTATTTGTGGCATAAAATTCGTCATCTCCGAAGTGTTTTGTTGGAGACCCATGCATGATTGAAATCCAAACCATGCGCGATTAAAATCCCGCCTACGACATTCACTCGTAGGCGGGAACTTGTTCGCGCTTACTTATCTTTGCAATGGCAGAAAACTACTCATTTTAATTAAGAAACTATGACTCACGAATCATTTAAATCATTATTTAAACGCGCTGCCGAACGAAAAGGTGGTGTTCCGGCACTTAAAACTTTATTAGGGAAAAAAATCCTTGGTAAAAAGTTGCTCGATGATACCGCAGCACAACAAAGTATCGCCGAGTTAAGCGATGACCGTATCCTTGCCGCTTTTACCAAACAAATTTTCAAATCAGGTTTTGTCTGGCGGGTGGTCGAAAAAAAATGGCCTGACTTTGAAGAACATTTTTTCAATTTCAACCTAGAAAAAATAATGATGATGCCAGAAGAAATGTGGGAACGAAAAGCGGCTGATCCTAAAATAATTCGTAACTTTAATAAAGTTAAAACCATTCAAGCCAACGCACAAATGATGTTCGATCACCACATTGATACAAATACCAGTTTTGCTCAGTTTATCAACGACTGGCCAAGTACCGACATTATTGGTTTATGGGCTTACCTGAAAAAGCACGGTCAACGCTTAGGCGGTAATACCGGTCCTTATGCCTTGCGCTTATTAGGTAAAGATACTTTTATTTTAAGTAGCGATGTTGAAGCTTATTTAAGAGCCCAAGAAATTATTGATGGTGGTTTACAAAGTAAAAAAAGCTTAACCGCTATACAAGCACACTTTAATAAATTACAAAGTGAAAGCGGCTATAGCTTAACGCAACTGAGCCGCTTGATTGCTTTTTCTTGTGGTGATAATTATGTGCAGGTAGGTTAAACCGTAAAGCGTAGTGACTAGAACAGAAAGTCTTTATATTCTAGTCACCGCTATGGTAAATCTACATACTCTCTCTACTTTAGATCTCTGCCTACTCAATTATTTTTCTTTCCATTACCTTACACCGCTCGATGATACGATTCATAATGGTGTCCTGCATGTCACCACTTAGGCTTGAAAGTGTTAACACGTTAGGGGATACTTTTCTGATCCTAGCTACAAAATCTAAAATCACCTGCTCTGCAATAATTGAATCTACTCCTAACGAGGTTAACAATAAGATAAAGTCATGTTTGGTATAGTCGCTGTATATTTCATAACGGGAGCTGAATACACCATCAGTTTCAGATTCTAACAGCGATAATGAAAGGTATTCTGTGTCATATTTAGGGTACGGAGCCACACTTAACACATCATATAAAGGCGTAAAACCATCCATCATAGGCGATTTACTGGTTGGTTTTCGTTGCAGTGAAAAGTTTTTCAGGTGCAAGTCATTATTGCCAACAATATAAGAAAAGAGTACCAACCTTGTTGCATATACCGAGAGTGCAATTGCCCCGCCACAGGCATCAACCATTGTTTTTATACACCTTTCGTACGAAAGCGCATCACTGCCTTTATTCATAGGGTGTACATCACAAATACTGGCGCCATCTTCTACAAATATCTTTACGCCTTTCTTACTGGTTAAATCGAATCGTTTAGTGACATAGACCAGCTCACCATCTTCAAAGGGGGCAATAGAGCATTTAGCAACCTTAAAACCAAGCCTTGCTGCTATCTTCATGATGGCATGTTCATTTTCAGATAATTGTGAAAAATCTTTAGGTGTGGGTTTTACAATATACTCGCCTTGATTGCTCGGCACTAAAATTCCTTTTTCAAGGGTCATGAACATTTTGCGTTGCACACCTGAGATCGACATCCCTTGTGTATGGTCTATCACCATGTCGTTAAACGACTCCGACGTACCTTTTACGGTTACTGGCTTCGTTAACCCGTACATAGACTTAAGGTGTGCAGTTGAAAAGCCTTGTTGGAGATTTTTTTCAAGGGTAAGTTTTAAACTGCCTTTGCATCCCAAGTTCATACTTGCTCCTCTGTTCTGCTTGTTAATACAGAAATGGCACCAATCAACTCTTTACCGTTCGCCAAGAGCAAGCCAAATGAGTCTGTTATATCGAGTCTGGCTTTTTTTGCCTGATGAGTGCGTAACCATCCCTCAGAAATGAGGTTGGCAAAAAAAGTAGGGAAAGCATCAAACGCAAAGGGTTGCTCGCTTAATGGCAAGTGGTGCCCAATTGGTGCGCCATTTTTTAGATAAGCCGCATCATATTTGAAAAGGTAGCTCACTGTTTTTAAATCGTTAAATTCTTGCAACACGCCAGCAAAAGAGCCATTACAATAAATATATCCTTCGCGGCTTGGTTTAGACATTTTTACGTCCTATAAATAATTCAAAGCCAACAACCGCACCGATTGATACAATTGTGGTCATAGACGCTTTTTCAGGTTTTTTAAGTGCACTTGTCAGTGTCGTTGAGGAGATATTGGCCAGCAGACAGATATCGCTTTTCTTTATGCTATTATCGATACAAAAGCGATCTACATACTCACCTAACTCAGACAGCGTAAATAATTCTTTTGATTTATCCATGTCTGCTGCAATGTCTTTGAGCATACTTTTAACGGTGTCCAGTGCATTAACTGCTGACGCTATATTTTGCTTCACTATGAACTCCAAGAAAATCATGTTTCTGTCATTAAATATTAGAGTAATCTAAAATATCTTTGATGACAATATTGAATTCAAATATATGTGATTATTTTTGTATTTTTCTTTCTAAAATCAAAGATTATTATTAATAACCTAAGTAATTCAATTAATAGTATGAATAGTGAATGTTTGACCACTGAAATCTAAGTATTTTAGCATTAGATATTTAAAGAGGTTTTTTACGTGCTCGCCGTCCAAACCTTTTCATGTAATACCAGTTCCATTCATTAGGTGATCTATTTTATACGTAGAAAGAATTGCCAAATACAAGGCATTTACTTTAATAACTAGTTGTTCTAATTATTAAATAAATAACGAAGTAGTTGGTCATTTTAGCAAGTAGAAATGATCACATAGTTAGTGAGATTGGTATAAGGATCGATAGTGAGTCGGCCGCAACAACTTGATAGCAGTGAGCTAGTAAGTTGCTTATTGGGTCTTTGCGATATTTACTGTTAGTTTTAGTTACGCTGAGAAAGCGGTATTAGGTGATCGCGATGCATGAGAATAGCAATAGTTATGCCTACGGCAATGATAAATAGCCCTGTAGAGCCGCTTTTAGGCCATGTTCAATAATCCATGATTTCATTTCCTTATTATTGGATATTTGCAAAAGGGCTATTTCCCCTTAGATGAAAGTTTGTGGAGGAACGTTAAAACGTTCTGATAACTTACGAATATGATTAAGATTCAATGGACGTTTTTCATTTAATATCAGAGAAACAAGACTTTTTTTACCGATTTCATTTTCAAAATCAGTCGTATTAAGTTTGTGCTGATCCATTAAAACCGATAAAGCCGCAACGCCTGAATTAAGTTGCTTCAATCTATCATTAAATCCTTTAAATTCTTCGGCTGAATCTTCATATTTATCAATGCTAATACATAACATATCAATCAACGGCTCATGCTGATCATAATCTTCAATAAGCTGCTCCATTAGCTCTAATGCTTTAGCATGCTCAACTTCGTTGTTAATCCTTAAAATGAAACTCGCTTCTGCTGCAATGTGGCTTAATCCCTGCTCAATACGTTGTAAATTCATAAATCACCTCTTGCATATTTTTCACATAATTTATCGTAATCCGGGTGGTTAACAACATGCTTAACAAACATCTTCCCAGCCCTAAATTCAATGAATGCCATCAATCGAATGTTATTACCTGAAATATCGATCACGTACCATTTATCTTTATATTTGAAGTTATCTAAACTACTAAAATAAGCTTTTAAATCTTCTGGTGTCTTGCATTCCACCTTCCTTAATAGATCATAAGCTTGCATTATTGCCTTTGCATATTTTGGGTATTTATTCGCAGCATCTTTAAACGGTTTTTTTGAAATAACGTGCATTAAAATTCTTACTAAGTTTACAATATGCAAACTATAACGCACCTAATTTCGGTTTACAATATGTAAACCGAAATTGTTTACAAAGAGTTCCTGAGTTAACTACATAGTCATATAAATTTATATGACGCACCATTAGTTTGACTAAACTCGACCATACCTATCTTCAAAACGAACGATGTCATCTTCGCCTAAATAGCTACCCGATTGCACTTCAATCATTTCTAACGGTAATATTCCAGGATTTTCTAATGCATGCACAGCACCAACGGGGATATACGCCGATTGATTCTCTGTTAATAGCACTGTTTTATCATCTATGGTTACTTTTGCGGTGCCCGAAACAATAATCCAATGCTCAGCTCTATGATGATGCATTTGCACCGATAACTTAGCGCCAGGTTTTACCGTAATACGTTTTACTTGAAAACGCTCACCACTATCAACGCTATCGTATTTACCCCAAGGGCGATAAACTTCTCGGTGAATAACCGCTTCAGAACGTTGCTCTTTTTTCAGTTGTTCAACAATTTTTTTAACTTCTTGTACTTTATCTTTATTGGCAACCAAAATAGCATCAGGTGTATCGATTATCACTAAATTATCAACACCTATGGTAGCAATAAGCTTGTTTTGACTATGGATATAACTATTAGTGGTGGTCTGTGCAATAACATCGCCTTTAAGGACATTATTATCGTCATCTTTAGGACAAACTTCCCATAAGGCAGAATAAGAGCCGACATCACTCCAACCGGCATCAAGAGGAATAACTACGGCAGCATCAGTTTTCTCCATCACGGCATAATCAATGGATTCACTGGCACAAGCAAGAAAAGCATCCTTATCAGGACGTAAGAAGTCTAAATCTAGCTCAACATTTGCCATGGCTTTTTGACAGTTTTCTAAAATATCTGCACGATACTTAGCTAATTCCTCCAAATAACGTGAGGCTTTAAACAAAAACATGCCGCTATTCCATAAGTATTCACCTGAGGCTAAATACTCATCAGCTATATCCTGATTAGGTTTTTCGACAAATTGTGCAACATCAAAAACACCTGAACTTTGCTCAGCCCCTTTTTTAATATAACCGTAACCTGTTTCAGCATGCGTCGGTACAATACCAAAGGTAACTAACTTACCTTGCTGTGCTGCAATAGTTGCTTGCTCAACCGCTTGATGAAAAGCGACCTTGTCTTGAATAACATGATCGGCGGCTAATACCAGCAATAAGGCATCTTTATCTTTTTCTAAGGCATGAATAGCTGCTAAGGCTACAGCAGGGGCAGTATTTCGCCCTTCTGGTTCAAGTAAAATAGTACCTTGGCTTTGTGATAATTGCCTGACTTGCTCAGCTACTAAAAATCGATGTTCTTCATTACAAATGAAGACAGGATCACAGCTATTTTTAGGCAAGCGCAACAAGGTATCTTGTAGCATGCTGGTATCGTTTACTAGGGGCAGAAATTGCTTAGGGTAAAGCGCACGAGAAAGTGGCCAAAGGCGTGTACCACTACCGCCACACATTATTGCTGGGTAAATGGCTGCAAGAGAAGTTATTTTTGTACTCATATTTATTCCGTTGATGAGATTGAAGTTTAATAGAAAATAATGCGGATATAGTAAACGATACTAATGAATAGTAACACCGCTAGTATATACAGTGCTTTCTTCACGGTGATTTATAAGTTACAAAAAAGCGATAATGCATCATGATTGAAATCGTGTAGACAAAAATGTTATGACTTCAAATACTTAGAGAACATTTGAATTGATCTCATTTTAAAATCTTTTAACTGACGTTCAAGACGCAAAAGAAAATCATCTCGATAATAGCACTTCATTTCTAATCCATATTTTTTATTAGACAATGATTTTTTGTATCGGGCATCACCACCAAGAAAATCATAAGACTCAATCCCTTGTTCAGCATAATACCGAATCGCTTCTGAGTGTAAAGTCAGCCCTATTTTAATTTTATTGTCTGAATTTTGTTGTAAAGCAGACAAGTAAAAATAAACTTTATTGTTATAAACAAAATTGACTAAATAACCCAGCTCTACCTCATCTAAAGTTAACACGGAAATTTGCACCAAATTGTTGGTATTATTAATGGCCATTGATTGATGAAATCCTGCAAATATTGGATTTGAAAAACCACTACCTTCTTTGCTCGCTTGCCATTTATCAATATGAATACTGGCAATTTTAGGATATAGCTCAGCAAGTTTTTGAGGATTTGAAAACACCTCAAACCTTAACTGCCCTTGGCTCTGTAATATTTTTTTACTTCTGGATATTTGCAGGCGGGTATTTTTAGAGAGAACCTTATTTAAATAATCACCTTTAAAGCACGATAAAGAAACAAGATAACCGTTAGTTTGAACGATACTATCCTCTAAAAAATTTAATTTCGCAAAAGAGTTAGTAAAAAAATCAAGTTTTTCAAAGGCGGACAAACCTATAATGACTTCTTTAACAGACGGGTCAAAATCAGCTATAGCCTTAACCATTTCTTCTCTAACAGTTACAGAACAAGACTCATCTAACAGAAAATCATTATACTCAACCCATATTTGATCTTGTTGTTGAATGCCCGTTCGATGTAACCACCATTGTTTTATTGAAAAGCAGCCAAAAACTTTACGCGTTTTTTCAACAAAAAATCCTAAACCGACAACTTTGTCATCATGGTATGCTTCAATAAGAAATAATTTGTCAGTAACTAAATCAAGCCAATTGCCTATCCAATGCCAAGATAAAAAAACACTACAATCAGAATCCCTTTCTAATACCAGCCATTTCTCACCAAGCTTTTCTTTTTGGGATAGTTCAAATGGTTTGACTGTTGTGATATATGTTTTTTTTATAGACATCAATACTCTGTATGGTTAATTTTTTTACTAAATTTTAAAACTTTTTTTACATTTGAATACAATTAATGCAGAATATCACATCATTGATAAATGTTATGAACGTTTAATTCAAAACTAATAATATATCGTTAAGTGCGGTAATAATAAAAGAAAAAACAACCGATAATCTCCTTTATTATTCCTGCGTTTAATGAAAACACAGTGAAATAATAGGTTATCCTATCTGACAGTTACAAATTTCACATCGCACACTATACTAGGACACTAAATTGACTAAGAATAAACACGTCTCTTTTATTATCCCCCACAAAGGGCGAGAAGAGTTGCTTATACAGACAGTTACCTCAATTCTCAATCAAAGTGACGAACAAGCGACTTATGATATTATCGTAGTAAGTCAGAATAAGTAGCTAATGTTAAAAACCGCATTTCAAATTGAAATTTTCTAGTTAATAAAGCTTGAGTTATCCCCCTGTGTCAGGGTTGTTGTATTGTGTTATTGTTTTTTCCATTTACCGAATTGACTAAATATACCGTGCAATATGCCCGTTACTATCGATTTAGACTCTTTAATATGTCCATAACTTTTTAACTCTTTCATTAAATCAACGCTTCTGGTTATGTGCCAATATATTGCTTTGTATTTTTTCAATCCCTTAGTGCATTTTTTCCAAAATAATATTTCATTTCTAGCCATATAATAATAAAAATAGCCTGATCTTACTGTATTACCATCTTTGTTTCGTGATGAGGGGTGGTAAGCTATGGCATTACTTACGGTCCGACAATCATACCCCTCTACTAAAAGGCGTTGACATAGTTCAGTATCTTCCCAATAAGCAAAAAAGTCATCATCGAAACCGCCAACATTCGTTAATTTTTGGACAGAGCCCATTAACACAGTACCATGAATAATTAGCCCTTGCTTTTCTGTAGTATTTATTTGGCTAAGATTATCAATAGTTAAAGGTTCTAATTTAAGTTCTTCTAATCGTGGTTTCATTCCACAAAAATAGGGGACTCGTGAAATAGTATCGTGTAATACTGGAGAAACTAGTGCAGCATTGTATAAATCTAGTTCGGTCTTCATTTTATCAATAGTATCAGTTTCTAACTCTGCGTCTGTATTCAAAAATAAAACTTTATTGAAACCATTATGGTGTGCAAATTTAATTCCAATATTACATGCACCGCTAAAGCCTGTATTTTTTTCTTTACTTTCAAAATAATCAAAAAATTCATTATGCTTTAATAATGCTTCTTTGGAATTTGTAGTACTCTGGTTATCAATTAAAAATACAGAGTCGTTTTTACTTCGTAAAGGAAAAAGGTCCTTAAGACAGGATATTGTTTCATCTTCCCTACGCCAATTAATGACAATAATAAGTAGATCATTCATTATGTGTTCTCGTTTATCTGTTTATTTTCTGTTAGTTAAATACCCCCCCTGTGTCAGGATTGTTGTCGCCTCAATTAATTTTATAAATAAACAGGAGCGGTAAATTAACGTTAGTAGATTATCAAAGGTATTCAAGTCAGTTATAAAGTTTGCAGAGCAAAAAGGTATTAATCTTTCAACCCTGTATAGTTGGCAAAAACAATTCAACACCTAGGTTTAAAAGTGTTATAACAGACAAAAAGAAATGAACATCCTGAGCGATGGTCGAAAGAAGAACGACACTGGCAGCCAATAGGAGTTGTGGAGTTAAATCCAGAACAACATAAAGAAGCGGCTTAACAATTTAGACGACAACTATCTTGAAAAACACAGTTAACTTCCCTCTAATTTTAGTTGTTGATAATAACTACTCGACAATACGGTTGGAATTGTAATAATGAGGTGAAATAATAGGTTATTCTATCTGACAGTTACAAATTTAACATCGCACACTATACTAGGACACTAAATTGACTAAGAATAAACACGTCTCTTTTATTATCCCCCACAAAGGGCGAGAAGAGTTGCTTATACAGACAGTTACCTCAATTCTCAATCAAAGTGACGAACAAGCGACTTATGATATTATCGTAGTAAGTCAGAATAAGTCCCTAATTGAGTTATCAAAACTTGCTGAACAACACAGTAACGTAATCATATCCTTTCAGGAAGATAGCTTGACAATTTCGGCATTAAGAAATGTTGGTGCCGCCAAATCTACGGGTGAGTACCTTGCTTTTTTAGATGCTGACGTAGAACTATCCTCCAATTGGTTAAACGCCATGTTATCAACAATTGATGAGCAAAATAACTGTGTATTAGCTAGTGCCGCACAAGCTAATAGCAAAAATGCCCCTGCCTTAGAAAAAATAAGAACAGCATTGAGTAATGCAGATTTAGACTGCAACGTTAGTTTTTTGCCTGGGAGAAATTTATTTTTATCTCGGAAAATATTTGAAAAGGTCAACGGGTTTCCTGAGCACCTAATAACTTGTGAAGATTATTATTTCACCGACCAAGTAAATCAACTTGGTAACCTTTATTACACATCTGCAGCAACTTATGTACATTTAGGTGAAGATAAGAAATATAAAGAAATGTACAAAAAAGAAATTTGGCGGGGTCAGTCAAACTTACAATCAATTAGTGGGCGTGATATTCCTTTAAGAGAAATCCCGAGTTTCATTATTCCTATTTCTCTGCCTATCCTATTGATTATTTTTTTAGGTGCAATATTTATCAGCAATATGGAACTTGCACTTCTAGCTCTATTTTCCTTTCTGTTGCCGTTCGCACTATATAGCCTAAGGTTATATAAATTGGTTCGAAAAGAAATCAGTTTTTGGCGAGTACTTCAATTCTATGTTACTTACTTTCCAGCAAGAGTCATTGGCACATTAGCAGGTTTATTCAAGTCCTTCTCAAGTTCAAATGTTAAATAGAACCAAACCCTACTGTTTTTAATGTCTTTCTACAAAATTTAGTTAATATTTCGTAAACGTCTGGGTTTCAATGAGTTAAGGTAAAACGTTAAAATCCAGCCCTGAGATAACTACCGACTTTTCCAGGAATTAAAGTTATAGTTTTTTATATAAATTAAAATTGCCTTAATAAAGTTTTTCTTACTAAAGGTTTTACCCCCTATTTTACCTTTATATAAATCACGAAACATCTTTAACGTATAATTAGAATTTAGAAAATTATTTAGTCTGTGAATCTCAGTTTTTGGCTGTTCAACTAATTTATCATAATTCATAGTTATGCTAGGAAAATCACAATCACTCAAATAGCGAATTATTCTATCGTGTGAATCTCTTTCAGATACTTTAAGTTTTGAGTAACTCACAATTTGTCTTTTGTTTATCAAAGAAACCCATAAAGAAATGGGCTGCCGTGAAACAACAATATATTTAATATCACAACATTGGAGTAACTCCCCCCAAAAGCCCATGGTTATCCATAGCCTAGGGTCTTTCCATATCCACCTGCCATGTTGTTGGCAATAATTAATAAATTCAACAAATTTTTTAGTGTCTACTTCGTTGTTGCTTTTTCGAATACGCTCAAATAAATTTATGTCATACCATGATGATTCATTAAGCTCTACACCCAACGTAGCAAGCAATTCATTATTCAATTCAACTAATTTCTCATTTTCATATGTTTCATAATGTCCAGAGGCATTTGACTTAAAAATTGTTTTATCACCTAGCCAATAATCTTTTTGTGCAATAAACCCTGTAACTACCGAGCTACCACTTAGCCCTGTTGTTAAAACTACAATGTTACTTGTTGCCATGCTTTTCCTTTCAATGTTCAAGGGGGTTTTTATAAAAATGTTGCCTAAATGCAAAGAAAACAGATTAAAAATAAGAAAATAATATGCATTTATTCATCTAGCTTCTTAATAACCTTGGCAGGATTACCTGCGACAATAGAATAATCTTCTACATCATTAATAACAACAGCACCTGCAGCTACCACACAATGATTACCCACATTAGCCATAATGAGTGAACCATTACCAAGCCAAGAGCCACTGCCTATTGTTATTTTTTCGAATGAGCCGCCTTGATCTTTAATAGGTTTTGATAAATCTGAAAAATTATGCTGTCCTTTGCCACTCATAATATGTACACCACTACCAAGCAGGGTATCTTGGCCAATTTTACATTTACCAATATTACATTGAGGACCAATATAAACACCAGATTCAATTTGAGTATCGCGCTGAGAAAATAAAACGAGAAAAGATATTACAGCATCGGGGGCACATGTAGTAAGTGTAAATCGATAAAACCCAGCTCTAAGGTACACACCAAGTTTGCCCGGAATAAGGCATAAGAATTGACTAAAACCTGATAACAAGGCATCACCTTTCAAAACCATATTAAAAATAAAGTAAAGCAATGTTATTGGAGACATAGCAACAGCAGCAATAGTAAATAGAATTTTCTTAATTAATATTCTCAAAATAACTTGCGCCTTAATCTATAAATTCATGGTCAATTAATCTGAATGTAGGTCGTACTTTAGTGCGACAAATGTAATTTGTTAGCATAAATTCTAACCTACAACCGACCATTCAACACATCATCTAAAACTTGTAACTTACCTTGCCAAGAGTAATGTTGATGAATTAACGATAATGCATTTTTTTTAATTGTGGCACGAAACACTTGATCGTTTTCTAATTTTTCCACAGCGCTTAAAAACTCAACTTTATTATTAGCAATTAGTATATGTTCATCTTGAACACAATCTATACCTTCAGCACCCATAGACGTTGAAATTACCGGTAAGCCGCACGCAAACGCTTGTAACACTTTATTTTGCACACCACGAGCTAACCTAAACGGAGCAACAAAATAATCTGACTGATGATAATAAGGCAATATATCATCAACAAAACCGGTAACTTCAATACCGGTAATATTTGTTAATTCATTAACCGCCGAAGATGGATTCATTCCGGCAATAATAAACCGCGCTTTTTTATATTTAGACAAAATACTTGGCCAAACCGTTTCAATAAACCAAACCACAGCATCGATATTAGGTTTATAATCCATGACGCCGGTGAACAAAAATACAGGGTCTTCATTTTCAGGGGGGGTCTTTGCTGGAACAAAGGCAGTAGTATCCATACCGTTACCCATTGTTAGTACTTTTCCAACGTTGCTGCAGCGAGAGTTGAATAAGTCAACTTCTGCATCTGCGATGAAAAAACAAGTATCAAAGTCATGGGTTATTTGCTGTTCATATTTTGCTAAAATTCTAGCCTCTCGTTGATAAATCCATTTCATTGGCCAACTTGATGTTTGTGCATATTGACGCCATTTATCAGAATCTAAATCCATAAAGTCCATTAACAAGAGTGGTTTCTTTTCCAATTTTTGAATAGACTTACTTTGGTAGATATATTCTGCCATGGCAGAGCTGGTACAAATAACAACATCAAAACATTCTTGTTGTAATAAACAATCAAATTTATTTTGTAACTCGTTAACATAAAAGTTGGCGACGCTTAATGCTTGTCCTTTTAATAGCCCTTTAAGTAATCTAAGAGGTTTTACCGTTAATGCATGGTTCGTGATATTCTCACAATATTTATCCGCTAACTCTTTAAAATAATTAACATCTTCATGTTGCTCTAAAGGAGCACAAATACTTATTTTATGTTTCTGTTCCGCAAGGTGTTTTAATTGGTTAAAGGTACGGATTTTTTCGCCTTTATTTGGCGGAAAAGGAACGCGTTGAGCGAGAAAAAGAATATTCACGGTTTTTATTACCTAATTTTTCTTATGAACTATATATTTGTAATAAATGATATATTGTTTTTCATTAAAAAAGCAGGATAATTTTTCGTGTTATTGAAATATATTATCCACTCATTAGTCTCGATTTATATTTATTAGCGTATATAATGCATACTGAATCAAATTTGAATGAGCGCTTAGTTTATCGGATGAACTGCTCATATCATGATGTATTGAAAATAAATTAATAAAAGGACTTTTTATTATGTATAAAGGCTTAAACGTTAATATTTCTTATTGTTTATCTAGCTTTCTTTGTTTCATTTTACTTGGCTGTGGAGCCTCCGAAAGTGAAAGTGATGATGTAACACCTGTACCTGTAACACCTGTACCTGTAACACCTGTACCTGTAATACCTGTACCTGTAATACCTGTACCTGTAATACCTGTACCTGTAATACCTGTACCTGTAACACCTGTACCTGTAATACCTGTACCTGTAATACCTGTACCTGTAATACCTGTACCTGTAATACCTGTAACAGATGTTAATGCTCCTCCCATGGTTAGTGCGGGAGTAGATGCTGTTTACAATGAAAAAGATAATATTTTCCTTTACGGAGAAGCTAGTGATATTGATGGAACTGTTGTTTCAACATCTTGGTCTCAGTTAGAAGGTCCGAATGTCACTATTACTAATGATACATCTCTTAAAGCTGAGTTTGTTGCCCCTATTACGCAAGAAACGAAAGTTTTAGCCTTTAAATTATCTGTCACTGACAATTTAGGCGCTAAAAGTTCGTCAACTGTTAACATCACCGTTAATCCCGAGAACCCCGTGAATGAACCTCCTTTAGTGAGTGTAGGTTCTGATTTTGAAGTGAATGAGGAAAGCACTGTAACTCTTTCTGGCGAGGTAAGTGATACGGATGGGGAAGTATTATCAACTTATTGGAAGCAACTTGAAGGTATGAGTGTAGAACTAGATGATGCTTCCTCAGTTAATACAACTTTTATTGCGCCTGTATTATCGTTAGAAGAAGGAGCTCAAATATTAGTTTTTGAATTAACGGTTACAGATAATTTAGACGCGGTAAATACAGATTCAATTTCCATTACTATAAACCCAATTAATGAACCTCCTTCAGTTAGTGCTGGCTCAGATTTTGAAGATAATGAAGGAAACGTTGTAATACTTTATGGGGAGGTAAGTGATACGGATGGGGAAATAGTATCAACTTCCTGGAAGCAACTTGAAGGTCCAAGTGTTGAATTATATTATGCTTTATCAGTTAATCCAACTTTTCTTGCTCCTCCATTACCGTTAAAAGAAGCTCAAATATTGGTTTTTGAATTAACGGCCACAGACAATTTAGGAGCTGTAAATACAGATTCAATTTCCATAATTATAAATCCACTGAATGAAGCCCCCATCGCAAACGCCGGTATGGATAAGATACAAGAACCTAATACAGAAGTAACCCTAGATTGTAGTGAAAGTTATGATCCTGAAGGATTTGAACTGAGTGTCTCTTGGCTACAAATTTCTGGTAGTTATATTACACTTGGTGATAACTCTAGTTGCTTGATCACCTTTGATTTACCGAATACGGAAGACGATTTTGAGTTTTATCTAACTGTTACCGATGACAAAGGGGAAAGTAGCAGTGACACTATAAGCATTACATCAACTATTCTCCCATTATTAACACTCGATAATTTTGAATATCAAGGTGGCTTTCGCTTGTCAGCAGCTAGGTACGGTGTTTCGAATTACTCCAAGTTAGATTATTCTCCCGCAGTTATAGCACTCAGCGAGAGCAAAACATCTCTCTTTGTTGTCAGTCATGACTATGAGCAGGGAATAGCTGAATTTGAAATACCAGAAATAGTCAACACTACAGTCATTAGCGAAATGAATGTTGGTAGTAATGTACTCCAAAGCTTTGAAGCATTCTACGGTAATGCTAGGGACGTTACAGGTATTGATGAGAACTTCAGGCTTACAGGGATGCAGCTTATCAACTCAAAGTTAGTAGTGAACTACATAAATTGGTATGACGGTGACATGAGTGAAACCGACACCACCGTAGTTTTCCAAGATCCGTCTAACTTGGCAACTTCTCCGATAGTAGGCCCATTCCAGTTAGGGGGCGCGGCTCATACAGCAGGGTGGATGACTCCTATTCCTGAACATTGGAAAGACAAGCTAAACGGCAGTTACATTAGTGGCTGGTCGGGAGGTTCAATTAATGGGCGATTATCTATAGGCCCACCTGCATTTTTACTTAACCCTGAAACAGACTTAGTAAACAAAACATCAGGCGGTGCAGTGCCAACTATCCCTGTTTTAGATTTTAACATAGAGCATAAGTTGTATGACACCTCTGTATACACTTATGAAGAAAGCTTACTCCAACCTGTTTTCAATAATACTTATGACGGTAAAAACAACCTCTGGACTGTGCTTTCGGAGGCTACTTACGGGTTTATAGTACCCAATACAAACACCTACGTAACGCTAGGCCACAGCGCAGGACATGAATCGGGGATAGGCTATAAAATAACGCAGGATACAGGGCGGGTGTGCGGAGGCTATTGCCCCCCTATCGCAGCCGATAAATACAACTATGTTTGGTTTTGGAAAGTTAGTGATTTAGTCAAGGTTCAAAATGGTGAAATGCTTTCGTATGACGTAAGACCTTACAGCCATGCAGTATTTGGCACTATCGGTTCAAATGGCGAATTAATGGGCGGTGCTTTTGATCCTGAAAGTATGACCTTGTATGTTGCATTGAAGAAAGGTGATAACATAGCTCCATACGCTAGGCCACCGTTATTTTTAAAATATAAGATTAATGTTGAGTGACATTTTATTTTTGTGGCACCTAAGCAATGTGTAATTATCTAATTCATTTCGATTAAGTCATTACACATTTTCTATAATCAACAACATCAGAGTGGAAAAGTACTTCTGACGGAGTTACAAAAATTTTCACAAGGTTAACTATAAACGTCCGCTAAACCGCACATCTTAATAGTTAACATTCAATTATAAGGTTGCTCCTCATTTATACTGGAGCAACTTAGAACACTTGATGATTAGAAAACCCTTGTACAAGAGCAGATAACCAGTGGGTTATCTGTCTAATATTTTGTGCGTAACACAAGCTAAGAATGACATACTTTTACCGGCGAAAACCACAATGACTGCACAACAGCGCAAGCACTAATTTTATTCAAGCCTCAATTACTCAACAGTGCACGACAGTTACTTAAAAGCAACAACCAGCAACGTTCACTATCAAAACATCGAAGGCTGAATTATCCTTGCCTTCTGAGTAAGCACTTTACCAACTGCCATATTCCCTCACCAATAACATTCCCCTATGATCACTTTACTTATTTAAGGAGATCATCATGCGACGAACACCACAGCAATGGCTTACACTTTTTGAAACCCAAAGAGAAGGTGAGTTATCCGTGAAAAAGTTTTACCTTAGCAAGGCATAGCGACTTCCACCTTTTACAAATATAAAGCTACCTTCACATCTGAAAGTTCGTCTTATAATAATCTTGCCGTGGCTTGCACTGGTAATTTTTTAAAAAACACATACCTTGGGATACCGTTCCTGTTTATTAACGCTAAAATAGGTGACATTCTAATTAGCACGTTTATACTTAGCCCATAATACAGGAATGCATTCCTGAGTGACTCAGTATATATTAGTTAACGACCATACTTAACATAAAGGATTTTTTGTGATAAATGTCGCATATGTAGCCGTAGCACCATTTATTAGTGGTTCTGAACGTTGTTTACAGCTTATTTTAACTCATTGTCAAACGGTTGACATTAGCCCTATATTAATTACACCACATAGTTCTCCAATGAAACAATGGGCGAAAGATAATAATATTATCCATTATAGTTGCGACCTAAGCCCTTTCAGTATTAAAAGCTCGTTGCGTTGGTTATTAACGCAATTCAAGTTTTATAAAATATTAAAAAAAAATAAAATCAATGTTATTCACAGTAATCAAATCTGGAGCTATCAGGTAATAGCACCCATTGCTCAGTTACTAAAAATTAAGCGTGTTTGCCATTTTAGAGATCCTATTAATTCAGGCAGTAAATGGTGGTTAAAAGAGCCCCTTACCGTTGCTATTTGTATAAGCAAGCATATTCGTGCCGAATACGAAGCCATTTTCTCTAAAGGGCATGCAAAAAAAGTAACAACTTTGATTGATCCGGTAAGCTTTCATCCGCCATTGTTAGCCGCAGAACGAAAAGCCTACAAAATAATAGCGAAACAAAAAATGAACATCGATGAGAAATTATTCACTTTTGCTTTTATTGGACAAATAGCACCGATTAAAGGTCTATTGGAATTAATTGTTTTTTTAGCTAAATTACCTAATAAAGATTGGCAATTAATTGTTGCAGGTAAAGACCCTTCAATAGAACAAACGTATATAAACTTATGCACAGATAAAGTCGCAGAACTTAAGTTAGAAAAACATGTGAAATTTATTGGTTTTGTTGATGACACCCGTGATTTTTATCATGCGGTTGATATTATTACTATGTTTTCAATAGAAGAGCCCCTAGGGTTGATCCCATTAGAAGCTGCGGTTCATTACACCCCAACAATAGCAACCAACGTGGGCGGTTTACCTGAAACTATTATTGATGGAAAAACTGGGTGGTTAGTCGATGTTAATAATGAGGCGGATGTTATTGAAAAACTAACATCAGCAATGTCAGCAAATTTATTTGATTATGGTACGGCCGCAAGAACATGGGTTGAGTCTGTTTCGTTACCCGAAGTTCACTGCCAAGCGTTAAAAAAGTTATATATTGATAACCTTTAAGCATAAATAAAAAGTTCCGATTGAAAAATATTACCAATAAAAGCAATAGTTCAATAGAACAAGAAGTCACACGTTCACCATAAATATTGGCTCATAAACCATTACAGCTGTTAGCTGTGGCCTTACTCTGGGGACAGGTTTATGGTTTTAACATTCGCAATTGGTTTTGTTTTTTAAGTATATTTAAAAGCCTACGAAAACTTTTATGAATAATAATGGGTAAAAATATAGAATAGATGAATAAAGCGTTGTTAAGTCAAAGCTCTTAATGTAACTATCCGGTGATTTTATCATTATTTCATTAGATAGACCTTTTAATTTTAGAGATTCTAAAAATGAAAAAAGTATTATTAAATTGTGTACGTGCTTTAGATAATAGTATTTCCAATTCGTTTGGTGAAATACGTATACTCTTTATCGTTCGAAATACGATAGGTATGGCTTCTTTGTCGCCTTTAATTAAAGAATTTTTGAACCGGGGCAATACTCACCTTGCTATTACAGAGGAGTATTCCGGCTGCTACCAGTGGCCGGATGAGGGAGAGGTTAGTGAATGGAAGGAAAAGTATTTTATTAATTCAAAAGCAAGTACTTTCAAAAAGTGGCATTACGTTTTTATCAGTGATATTAGTTTATTATGGTTTATAAGAGATACAACAAAAGTTAAAATTTCACATGGCTGGGCTCATGGTACTTCAGACAAAAAAAGCTCAAAAAAAGGAGAGTTTCATTATTTAAAAAGTCTTATTGAAGACAACCCTGCAGATATATATTTTCATAACTCAGAATGTGACTATCAATTTTTAAAGCCTTTTTTTAAAGGCGAAAACTCCAAGGCACACTTTATAAGTGGCTATGCCAAAATCGATTCGTTAATAGCAGCTTTGGACTCTTCTTCAGAATCACAAATAGAAATTTTAGGTTTAGACTCTAGCAAACCTACCATCGTTATTTGTTCTCACTTTAATCCCAAGTCACTCTATAATACCTTTAATTATCATATTATAGAGTCAGTGCTTGCCAGTAATAATTATAATGTTTTAGCTTTAGGACATTGTAATTTATGGCGAGAGGGAAAAAACACTTTATATAATAATATAGAAAAACTATCTGAAAAATATACCAATTTTCGTTTCATCCCCAACTTAGACGATAATTCACCGATATTAAAGAGCGCTGATTTATTTATTGGTGATACTAGTTCTATTTTCTTTGAATTTTGCGTAGTGGATAAACCGATTTTGTTTTTTAAACATCCTGAATTTGAATTTGAAAGTGAAGATATAGCTAACTTTTATACCCAGGCAGCACTACCATTTTCTAAGATAGAAGACATTGACGAACTAATTAAGAAAGGGCTTTCTGAACCTCAAAAACAACAGCAAGAAAGGAGCCGCCTTATTAAAACATTCATACCAAGAAGAGGGGGTGTTTCTAAATATATTGTTGACACCATAGTGGAAATAGGGAGATTAAGTGGTCCTAATACCAAAAAATGGAATAAGGCTATTAGCTTGTCAGAAAAATCGGTTGTCGTTCAAATTTAACTGCATTGTGTGATTCATTACCTCCTTTTCTATACTTGATGAATCACGCCATTATGTGTACGCATTTACTTCAAAGTATATAGCAGCAATCATTCTCCGAAAACATAGCCAAACGTAGCAATATCTTTTGCATATAGGTCGCTTACGATGGCTAAAGTATCGTTATCATAATACTCTGTGTAATGGCGAGGTTTGTCTTGTTTTTTAAAAGACCATAGCTTCTTTATTTTTTCTATTATAGTTGGGCTATTATTTGATGAGTTAATGTGCGGGAGTTTGGACTCCTGAATATTGATTTTAGAACAGACATGATCAAACCCTTCCTGTAACGATTCGAATTTACCCACAAAATCAACAAGAAGAACACCCGACTTATCGTGTAGAAAATTATACTGAGGCTCTATATGACGATAAGCGTCAGTATAAGGGCTCTTTGGCAGCAATCCATTCAAGACAAAATCTCTGAAAGACATTCGGCGATGGAGCCCCTTAAATTTATATTCAGAAACTAGCCGCGCCCAAGAATTTCTTACAAATGTAAATTTGAAATAGCGATTAAACCGTTGTTGTTCAATATGTCCGTAACTCACATACTCGCTAGCCAAGAGATGCGCCAATCGCTCTGGGCCTTTATCTTTGTCTGAATTGTAGCTTTAGTAAAAGTGGAGCTCTGTCGTCCCAAGATAGACCATGCAAGCTTAAAAAAAGTGCTCAATGCTCTGTCCTGCAACTTTAGGAATATGTACGAATATGCAACTATATTTATCAGATATCATATTGTTCCACTTTAATTTCCAACACTACCGAGAACTTATTTGCTGAAGACCACTGCTCAGCATTCTTTCCATCGCCTGGCACTAGATGCCCCTTATTAATTGCTTGTTTACGCCAATTATACAAGGTTGATTCACCAATACCCATCTCGATAGATAATTGGGTGATCGATATATTACTCGGTGGCATCATCTTCTGAAGTGCCGATTCTTTTCTTTGTACTGAATAATGTTTCACAATTAGTCCACGCCCTCTACTTAATTTAATGATTAAATATTAAGCGCGACAACTAGCCTGACAGAAAGGGCAATTCAGACAAATCCTTAGCACCATGGTCCTGGAACATTGTATCTCTAGGCCAATCAGTGGAAAAGCATCTAATTTGATCAGAAAGAGTCTGAATGATATTCGCTCGATGTATAGGCTCACCCCATATCATTCTATCACCAGAAGTCATAATCATTCGCTGAAGAAGCGTTGAACCCGATCGCCACCCCGCAGATAATATAAAAACAGGAGCGTCATCACTCCCCACATTAGCACTTGGAAACCTTTGGCCTAATGATTTTATAGATTGCGGTAAGTTGTCATTTAAAACAAGCTGTTGATTTTTATCTTGCCGGGCAACTAAAGTACCTAAAAAAGCTGTGATTAACATTGAAAAATTATCAAGCATAAAATAGTCACCTTATGAAATTATAGTGAATTAATGCCCCAAGAAATCCATTTAATTATTAACGAGTTGATACGATAAGTATTTACTTATTACCTAAATATATTTAGCCAACTGATTAGAAATGTTTTCCAGTATTTTTTATTGAAAGGCTGGTACGAGATCCCTTTAAAGAACCATTGGTATGCCCTTAAATAACGACCACTTTTAAGATAGCATCCGTAACCGATCACCCAAAAACACAAATTACTAAGCCGGGAGTTATAGGCATTTCGCTCTTGCTTATTAAACATGCTTTTATGTTTATTTAACGTGGCGAGAGCTTGGTATGAGTTTAAATGGGCCTTAAGCTTATGAAGTTCACCTTGATTACTCTTTAATTCTCGAACAACCGTTCTATCATTGTGGTCAAATACCTCTAAATGGATATCCTCAATATAGCCAAATATCATTTTATGCATTAAAGCGTCTATCCAAAAAACGGTATCTTCGTGCATTCGGGCGTTGGGAAAAGCAACAACTTCAAATACTTTTTTTCTAAAGACTGATGAACCTAATGGCGCCATATGGCCATGAAGGATAGACGTTTGTATTAATAAAGGATCAACAACGACCTTAATACCCTTTAGGTTGGTCTGCTTAAGCTTTAACTCAGGGCGAGCACCATGTGAATTGAAACCATTTTCAATAAACACTTCGTTAGTGTCTAATTCAATAAAACGGTAATTTGCCGAAATCCAATCAATTGATGGGGTTACTTTTAAAATATCGATACACTTTTGTAGATGGAACGTTAACCAGCGATCGTCACTATCAAGAAAAGCAATATAATCACCTTTTGCTTTATTTATACCTGCATTTCTAGCACAGCCAACCCCTTGATTAATTTTTGCTTCGACAAAAATAACAGACTGGGTAACAGATTTAGAAAATTCATCAACAATTGCTTTTGTATTATCGGTGCTACCATCATCAGATACAATTATTTCCCAATCAGTATAAGTTTGTTGTGCGATAGAATCTAATGCAAACTGTAAAACATGCTCACGATTGAATACGGGGATTATTATACTAACTAGCATGATTTTCTTTCCCTGTAATAATTGTTGTTAGGGCTTTCTTTATTGGATATTTTTTAGTTTCACACCAATAGCCAATAATGATAACCGCTAGGATTCCTGCCATAAAAAATGGATTTTTGAGACTGATATTTTCTTTAATTACGCTTAATTTTCTCACTTCAGTAATCCTTAGCTGCTTTTTACAATTTGGAAATATCTACGGCGTACCCTATTTCTACGTCGCTGACTAGCTAATCATTATCTCTTTAAGACAATACTTTGTAATTGAGTTAACTGCTTTATTAATAGATGAGATATATGCCTTCCTTCCTCTGTTTTGTTGTAAAAAACTAGGTAGGAGCCAACAAGTGAGAGGATATAAGCAACAACGAATAGTCCCCCTCTTATGATTATTTCCAAAATCAAATGAGTTTCTACCAACAGAAAAAAGCCACTTAAAAAAGTTGCAATAAATACCGAGGCTAATAAAGGAAAGATGAGTGTTAGTAAATACCATAGCTGTTTCTTTAAAATGTAATAAGCAACAGCTAAAAATAACACTATGCAAAAACAGTTCTCCATTAAAACCCTTACCATGGTAAAGGTGTTTATATCTTCAATGCCAATACTGAGTAATGTTCCGTAAAGGCTTATAAAAGCGACCAATTCGTAATAAAAAACTAACTTTGTTTTTTCGAAAACAATTAATACACGTATACTTTGATGGAGTAAAACAACCGCTATTCCAAGTAATGCCATGTAGCCAAACAAGTTAGAATAAGGTAACCATTGATCACCAAGTAAGAGGCCAACAACTAAGTAATCAAATTGGAATAAAAAAATGGCCATTGGCAATGCCACGGCTAAAGTCACTAAAAAGCTAAGATTAAATTGATACCTAAAATCTTTGATATTATTTCTACTTTTAGCTAGCTCAGCCAAAAGTGGGCTAGTAGCGGGGGCAATTAATTCTGAGGATGGCATAAAAGCGATGTACTTCATTATATGGTATGAACCTAATTGCTTTTCGCCGTAAAAATTACTGACCAAAAACGTATCAAGTTGCGTTCTTAAGTACCCCAAACAAGCTTGCGGCATCATCCATGCTGAAAACCGCCACTGCTCTTTTATTTTAGTAAAACATAATCGAGGTCTATGGTTGTGAATAAAATAAGTACCAATAATCCTCGTTGATACAGAAACTAAATGACCAATGATGAGTGCCCAGTAGTTTTGATAAACAACGGCAATTGTAATTGTTACGATGACAGAAATAACTTTTGAAATAAGCGATATCTTAAAAATCGCTTTGTATTTTTGTTCTCTTTTAAATAAAAGTATTCCTGGATTACCCAGTGCGCCTAAAATAACTAAAAAGGATATTGCACGTATAATTCCCGTTAATTCTTCTTTTTGATAAAAATCGGCAACATAAGGCGCCGATACTAATAAAATAATAAACACTCCAGCCTTTAACAATAAATCTAAAGTCCAAGCTGAGTTTAAAATATCATCATTAACTGTATCTTTTTGAAGGATGTACTGCTCTGAGCCAGTGACGGATAAAACACTCGCAAAGCCAATGACTATCATTGCGATAGCGATAAGCCCAAAATCTTCAGGTGCTAGTATTCTAGCTAAAATTAAGGTGCTAATTAGGCCGATCAATCGTTTTAAAATGGCATCAGCAACAAGTGTTATTGCTCCTAGTAATGTCTTTGTGGCTTTACTCACACTATTCCCTGTATTAATTATAATTGTTTTTGTAAGCGTTTTAAAATACGACTTTTTAAATAGAATGGAATTCTTATTTTTCCATGTTGTATGGCTTCTAATATTTTTTGATTTATTTGGTTTAAATCTAATGGCCAGTCTTTAAAATCAAGTAGCTCTAAGTGCTTTTCTTGTAACTTCCCTGTGGCATACCGAGCTATTCGGCTAAAATAAAGATTTCTATCATCTTTTTTAAATGGGTTAAGGCTTTTAAATTTATAACCACATTCTACATCGTAAGTGACTCGTCCTGGAATGTTTTTATTTTGATGTTGAACGTCGCCATTAACGGCTTTTGTGATTGCCGAATCTATCCAACAGAGTCCTTTAGGTAATCTAAAGTTGTTCTTTTTTACTAAGTCTAGGAATTCTTTTTTTACTCCGTAACAATTACCAAACAAACAGCTTCGTTTAGTAACTAAACTGCGATAATATTTTTTGTTACGCCCAGAAAAAGGAAGGCCTGCAATAGCATTAGCTTGTGGTGTGGCAATCAGTTTTTTGAACAGCTTTGGAAAGACTTGTTCGGTAAACTGAACATCTGCATCTATAAAAAAATGTACATCACAATTTTTTGCAATATTGTGTGTGTATTCATTCCAAGCGTTACATTTATCACCAATACTTAATTCAACCACGCTTAGTTTTTTATGCTTTTCTTTAAGTATTTTTAACTTACCAATAGTATTATCGGTACAACCATTAGCAATCACAATTAAGTGAGTTAGTTTATCATCTATATTATCAAAAACACTGTTTACAGAGTTTTCAATGTTTTTCTCTTCGTTATAGGCAAACATAACGATAGAGTATGTTTTATTGGGCATATATTTTCTTCTTAGTGTTTTTTAGGCAATCTTTTTGTTCGGCTAGTAGCTTCTGCTCAAATACAGTTTGCTTTACTAATATCATTACAAGTAAGTAATAAAATGGTTCGAAAATTGCTAAGTTCAGAAATATTGAACAAATGAAAAAGCCAGCGAGCGAAGTAATTGTTGCTTTATTTACATAATCGATTAACGGGTATTTGCTTACATTATTGTTCACACAAAACCTATACTTTTTATAAGTTAACCAAAAAAGATAAAGATATACAAGGCCAACTAATACCCCTGATTCTGCAGCCAATGAAATAAAAGTATTATGTGCTACATGAGGTATAGATTCTGGAAAATACACCCTTGTAGCATGTGAGAATCGTTGTACGCCAACGCCAAGAATAGGATGGTTCTTCATGTGGCTTAAACCATGTAGCCATGAAGTGATACGTGGGTTGATTGGCTCTTCAATGGAACTGTCCTGGCTTATTTCGACAGTTTCGCTGGAGCGATTAAGCATCGAACCACCTTGAGTTATTAAGGCAACAACAAAACCTACAATCAATAGTTTATTAAATATTTTTGATTTTATAAGGCGAGAGGCAATGAATGTGGCAATAATTGAAGCCAGCATCGCGCCTCTTGAACCTGTTAAAAACAAACTGTGCCAAAGTAGCGGGATAATAATAATAGCAGAATATTTTAAAAGTATATTTTTGACATAAAAAAAGCTATAAAGAATAAAGGGCATTCCTACAATGAATACTGTCGCAAAAACATTTTCATCTTTATAGATACTTCCACTTGGTCCCATTAATCGTCCTTGGCTAAACTGATACCACCTACTGCTGAAATACTGATCATTCGACCAATATACGTAATAGACTATAGGAACAATAAGCCCTATGGATAAATATTTCAATGCTGTTTCTGACACCAGAAGTCCGATTGAAACAAAATATAAAATCATGATTGTATTAAGTACACTCAATACTATATCGGCGGGTATACTAGTTGAATATATAGGGAAAGGGCTGAAAATGTCGGATAGGTGAACCATGGCCCATATGAAAAGCAAAATAAAATTTTGTTTGTTTTTGTATATAGAAAAATCTACTTTTTTATTTAGTGCTGCAATGCACCAAGCCATTATTGTTAATATAGCAAGTATTTTCGATGGTGATACTGGCAGACTGCTAAAGTGCCAAAACCAAATATATTGTGGTTGCATTACTCCAAAAGCTAAATAAGCGACTGCAGCAACCCAAGGGGTTTTGAACATTGTTATAAAAATGTATGCTGCTATCAAGTAAACTAATATTGCGCCCAATGAATTTTTGCCTTTATTTTATGGTTAAGTATTGTATGTGTTTTTTTGAATCAATTACGAGAATAACTTTTCCGCTTTATTTTTATGAGCTTGCCAATCGAGAGTTTTAACAACGTGTTTTCGTCCATTATTACCCAGTTGCTCAATAATATCCGGGTGCTTAAATAGTTCAATTATTTTATTTGCAATAGGTTGTGGTTCGGTACAGTCGACGATAAATCCGGTCTTACCAATAACCATAGTTTCAGCGGTGCCACCAGAGTCACCTGCAATAACAGGTATACCACAAGATTGAGCTTCTACTAATACCATGCCAAAACCTTCAATATCTTTTCCTACGGTACGATTCGGTAATACAAACAGATCACATTGCTGGTAAGCTTGAATCATTTCTTCGTCACTAACTTCTGACATAAACATTACGTTATCTTGTAAATTAAGTTCATTCACTAGTTGTTCAAGCTTTAGTTTCTCTTCACCACCACCAATAATGGCGTACAATATATTTGGGGTAAACTGTTTAATTGCAGGGATGGCCCTTATTAACATGTCTTGGCCTTTACGCTCTTGTAAGCGACCGACTGTTAATATAACTTTTTTATTATGCCAACCTAATTTACTTTTAATATGCTCATTTGGCTCTGCAGGGATAAACTTATTAGTGTCACAACCAGGGTTTAGTATCTTTATTATTCTAGAGTCGGCTTGCCAATTATTTAATAATAAGTTAGCTGTATTTTGACTGTTACAAATAAGTGTTGTAGCACTTGCTAATACTTTCTTTACGATCCAGCTTAATTCACGACTGGTTGATGCTGCTTCTACGTCTTCACCATGTATGTAGCAAATATAAGGGATATTGAACATTTTATAAAAAAGGTAACCGATAAAACCTTCAGGTAAACAACGGCCGCAGTGAATAGTTGATATTTTTTCCTGTTTAATTAACTTTCTAACTTGATTGAATACTCGCCAATAAAACTTTAAGCCAGATAGGCTTTTTATACCCCAACTTGGAGAAGATAACTCTAACCGATGAATATTCAGGTCATGTGTCTTATCAAAAGCTTTGTCTCCTTCAGTTTTACCCACCGCAATAACATACTCACTACTTGGTAAACGGGTATAAAGTTCCCAGAACCAACGACCACTACCACCATTTATTGGCGGGAATATTTCTGAAATCAATAATGATTTATTCATTTATTTAACTTATCCAAGTAGAGTTGTTGGTATTTTTTATTCATAGATCGCTCTGAGAATAATGTGTCAAAACGATCTTTTGAAGCATGGCCTAAACCGTTTCCATTTTCGAGAGAATTGATAACTTGTATTACTCCTGCCGCAAACTCACTTGCAATACCATTTGTTGTAACAAATCCATTTTCTTTATCTGTTACTATTTCAGGATTACCACCGGCATTTGTTACCACGCAAGGTTTACTTAGCGACATGGCTTCGAGTAAAGTCATTGAAGTACCTTCGCTTAACGATGATAGCAAGTATATATCCATCAATGCTAAATAGTTGTGAGGTTTGTGCTGATAACCAATCAATAGGACATTATTTTGAATATTTAATTGATTTACACAAGTTTCAATGTTTTTACGTTCTTCGCCATCACCTACCATGATTAGTGTCGTTTTAGGTTGTTGCTCCAGTACTAATGCAAACGCTTTTAACATCATAGTATGGTTTTTTATTGGGTCGAAGCGAGCAATAGTACCGAGAACTATATGATTCTCTGGTATAGATAATTCTATTCTTAGTTTTTCTACATCAGATTGAATTACTTGCAAAGGAGATATACCGTTATAGACAACGTCTATCGATTTTTCTGGGATGCTTTCAAATTCAACTAGAGCTTGTTTAGTTGCCTTTGAAATTGCTGTTACCTGATCGGTGAACAAATTAAGTATTGGGTTTATTAGTTTACGTTTCCATGTGCTTGAGTCAGGGTAAAACCGGCCATGTTCGGTGAATATTACTTTGGTTTTGGTAAACGCTGCGGCAATAACACCATATACCCAAGGTGTATATTGATGGCAATGAATAATATCAACCGCGTTGTCTTTAATTGTTCGACGAATTTGTTTAATTAAATTTATGTCGAAGCCAGGTTGACGGTTCAATTCAAAAAATTCAATGCCGTTATTTTGTAATTCTTCTGCGAATGGCCCTAAAGGTGATTCGATGCAAAGCACAGACATTTTGAAATTTTCATCCCCATTGTGATTTAGCTGGGGGTCAAGTGATTCTGAATTCCCGACAAAATGATCTCGAGAATGACGGCTGGCGGAATCATGGTCGGTGTCATTTTCAGAATGGTGATTGGTATCACTTTTAGGTTGAGTTAGACCATCAATGATATTTTTAATCACCATTTCAGTGCCACCAATACGCATATCATAAGTGATGTGCATTACGTGAATTTTGCGCATAATATTAAGCTTGCTCTTCAGTCATATATTTATCCCACCACATTTGAAACATCAACATGCTCCACAATACTGTAGAATGATCGTTAACTTTTTCGATATGCTCTGTCCACAACTTATTGATTTCCGATGTTTTGAATATTTTTTTTAATCCTGATGGATTTTCGACAAGCTTAGCTTCAGTTAACTCCTTTAGTTCATTACGCAACCACGAAGCTAACGGCACAGAAAACCCCATTTTCTTTCGGTATAAAATGTCATCCGGTAGATATTTTTTAAATGCTTCTTTCAGTAAGTACTTCTTTTCACCTTTATTAAATTTATATTTTGAAGGCACAGTTGCGGCAAACTCTATCAATTTATAATCTAAAAGAGGCGCTCGAACTTCAAGTGAGTTAGCCATACTCATACGATCTACTTTCACCAAAATCCCCCCAGGCAAATAGGTTTTCATATCGGTATATAAAATACGCGACAAATGATCTTTGCCATCACATTTATGATAAAAATCTGTCGTTAATTTTGAAGGATGATAATCGCCAAGTTCAACTTTAGTTTTATCATTTATCAGTGTCTGCCAAGTAGTATCTTTAATAAATGAATTGGAGATATAAAATCCCATGGCAGGTTCAACACTTAAACTGGTTAATAAGGAACTGGCTCGTTGGCAGGCATTAATATTTATTGAACGAGCTACATTTGCCAGAGCAGGGAAAATATTTGTTCTTATCCAAGAGGGTATTTTATTACGTAAGTTGTTTTCCATATGATCGGCTGAATATTTTTCATAGCCAGCAAAAACCTCATCGCCACCGTCACCCGAGATTGCAACAGTCACTTTTTGTCTGGCAAGCTGTGAAACAAAATAAGTAGGTACTAAAGAAGGATCAGCAAAAGGTTCATCAAAAAACGAGACAATATGCTCCAGATTATCCTCTACATTCTCTTGTACGGTTAGTTTATGATGATTTGTGCCGTACTGCTTTGCGACGATAGCGGCATATTTGGTTTCATCAAACTTTTCCTCATCAAAGCCAATCGAGCAAGTAGTAATTGCTTCGCCATTTGTTTTCTCTGCTTGTTCTGCCATTAATGCGACAATACCGCTTGAGTCAACACCACCACTAAGAAATGCGCCTAAAGGCACATCTGATACCATTCTTTTAGCCGTACAGTCTCCCACTAATTGTTGTAGTTCTTTAATAAGCTCAGGTTCTGATTGTTCAGTTTGCTTTGAAAATGAAATATCCCAATACTGCTTGTTTTTAATGCCGTTTTTATTGACTGTAAGATAATGGCCAGGTTCAAGCTTATAAATGCCTTGAAAAATTGTTTTTGGATCGGGGATATATTGATAGGCAAAAAAATCATGCACCGCGTCTAAGCGAATATCTTTAGGTATAGATGGTAGGACCAACATAGCTTTTAGTTCTGAAGCAAAAACAAGATCATTATTAAAAAAACTGTAATACAATGGTTTTTTGCCAATTCTGTCACGAGCAAGAAATAATTCTTGTTTAATATTGTCCCAAATAGCAAAAGCAAACATGCCATTGATTTTATCTAGTAGTTTAATACCTATCGACTGATATAAAGCTATTATAACTTCTGTATCAGTATCAGTTTTAAACTCAATGCCTTTTGCTATAAGTTCTTCACGTAACTCTAAAAAGTTATAAATTTCACCATTAAACGAGATTATGACTTGCTCATCGGAAGAATGCATTGGCTGAATTCCTGCGTCCGATAAATCAATAATAGCTAAACGTCGGTGACACAACCCTACACTCTCGGTTAAGTATTCACTACCTGCATCAGGTCCTCTATGAAAGATTTGGTTCCCCATTGTTTTCAGCGTATCAATAGAGCCTTGCTGCTGATGAAACTGGGTAAAACCCGCTATGCCACACATGATGATTACTTCCTTATTAACCTGTATTTATATTTCAAGCCATTTATAATGCTTGTTATAAGCTGATATAACGCCTTAATTTTGGACCAATAGTATTTGCTACCGCTAGTGGTAATTTTTTCCAAATCTTTTCCACTAAAGATTTAATTCTACTATTTCCTGAAGCGACTTCTGGTTGAGCTGCTGTTTGGATATCTTCACGCCAATCCAATAGAACAGGTTGAGCTCCCCACTGTTGTTTAAAGCGATAGGTACCTTCATTAAACGTAGATCGGCCAAAATCAAACTCTGTACATCCTTGCTCGGTAACAAATTTCAACAATGCCCAGTACAACATCATATTGGGAGATAAACGGTTATATTCTGCGCGAGTAGAAGCCCATGGAATACAGGCTTTATCATTGGAAAAAAGCACGATTCCAGCACCTACAGCTACACCATCTAATTTAATAACCGCAATAACACATTGCTCTTTATATTGCTCACAGATAGATTCAATCCATTTTTTACTGTGAACTGGTGAGCCCAGTCTGAGCATGTTTTCACTAAAAACGGCATAAAACTCATCAATAAACTGTTGGTTTGTTCCTAACTCATAGGTCAAACCGTTTTTTTCAGCTTTACGAATTTGACTTCTTAATTTAGATTTAAAACCCGAAAACAACTCGTCACTCGTGGCAGGTAAAGGTAAAAGCATACTGACTTTTTTCCCTTCAAACTGGGCATTATTATTAATTTTAGTGCGCTCACGATATTCAATTGATTTAGCTTTTAATGTCAACTTTAGAGCAGAAGCCTTTATCTCCAGCAATTTTTTTATTTCATTATCATCAGCTAAACATCCGCCAACATCACAAAAAGGTAGTGAGCATAATGAGCTTCCTTTAAACGGAATACGAATATTTACTAATGGTAAAACGCCCACTATTTTTGAGTTTTTCTTTGCCACGAAATAATACACTTGATGAGCATAAGCGGTTTCAATTGCCGTTAAATAAGCAAACAAATGATAAGGGCTATGGCCTTTATGCTGTTGAACGTATTGGTCCCACAAAATAGACTCTGAAGCAGTTATTGTTGTAATAGCTAACTTAGAATTTGTCATTATTGAATACCCTGATGCTGAGTTAATATTTCTTTAGCTTCACTAAGCGTACAAAACGTCACGTTTGCATGTTCCTGTAAATAACTAACAGTCTGTTTCATATTTTCCAGCATCTGCTCTCGAGTAAATGGATGATTGTTATAAGGTAAGCTTATTAAACTCGAACTATGCAGGTTCATATGGATAATAGGTGCTTTTCGTTTAAGTAATACTTTAATCAATGTTTGCATGTCAGTTGCTGATGACAACTCAGGACTTAAATATATCTTTCTTAACAGTTTTAGCTGCCACATAATTCCAGGCATCCGTAAAAAAGATAAAAGTCGAGTATTAGATAAATTATTAACTTTGTCACATAAGGTAAAGTGAGCATGGTTAAAACCCGCAGAAACTGGTATCTCAAATATAGACGATTGTTGATTTTGTAACTGAGCCTTTAGTGGATTTGATAAATCTGGCCAATATGGTTCAACTGGCGCACCGTCGCAATTAAAATAGTTATTACGATAAAATGGATAAATGCTGGAGTCGATCGTAATACCATGCTTAATTAACAACCCCATAACTGCAGAATTAATTCCCCAACGGCCTGTTCGAAATGAACAAATATCCTTTTCAAATGAGGTCCTTAATTTCCCTAGTAAATTAACCAACTTTTGCTCAACCAAATCTATAGGTAAATTGACAACATGAGAAGCAAACTCATCATTTTCAGCCGTCATTGGCGGATTACACCAAGGGTGTAAATGAGCACCGATTTCACATTGCCCTGCTTGATCAATAAATTTTAATACTTCTACGCTTTGTGAGTTATTCACAACTGGGTAATCTACAAAGTAAGTGGGACGGATTCCTATGCTGTTACACTCTCGTTGAAAGCCCTCTATTGCTTGAATATTTTCAACTTGTACATTGTGCTGAGGAAATTCAGTTTTCCAATCCCACTCTTCTTCCGTGTCTACCGACAAGACAAACAAAACAGAGGGTTTATTTTGTTTTGTCATCTGATTTAACCTTTCACTAAATCTTGAAAAAGTGTCTCGTACTCACTAGCCATGCGTTTACCTGAATAGTTAGCGTTTACAAAATCACACGCTGCATTAGATAATTGTTCTGCTTTTTCTTGATTAAAAAGTAACGTTTCCCAATAACTAGATAAAAGCTCTTTTTCACCATAAGGCGCAAGTAGTCCCGTTTTTTCGTGTTCGATTAATTGATCAACTCCCGCAATATCATATGCGGCTACAGGGATTCCCATTGCGGTAGCTTCCATTAAACAACGAGGTATTCCTTCTAAACTCGATGTCATCACAAATAAATCAAAGCTTTGTAAAAGCTCTAATCGGTCATCTCTAAACCCTAAAAACTCAATACGACCTTTATGAGCAAGTGATTTTGTATATTCTTCAAGTTCAGGACGAGAATCGCCATCACCGAGTAAACTCAAGGTTATATTTGGGTATTTCCCCGCTAATGATTCAAATATATCGAGAATATCTTTGATATTCTTACGGCTAATCATCTGACCGACAAAGCCAATCCTTTTATTATCGCCAACAGACTTTAAAGCATTTTCTTTTATTTTTTGTTCTTCAACTTCGGATAAATCGACACCATTTTGTACATATACTAAGCGCTCTTCTTTTACACCGAAGCCACGAACATCATCACAAAGCGCTTTAGAAAGTGGAGCCACAATATCTGCAAATCTAAAAGACTGACAGCCTAACCAAATAAACAATCTTAATTTAAAATCAAGACTATTTTCAAATCCATGAGGTGTAATTACAATTCTAATCCCAGCTTTCTTTGCAGCCAACAAACCTAAAATATCAGACTTGTACCCATGAGTATGAATGATATCAATATCATTCCTTTTTATTACTTCAACAAGTCTATCAACTACTTTAAGGTCGAACCTATTACTCATAGGTAATTGAAAGACACTGCCATCAAGTTTATTGAATTCATCTACTACTTTTAACTCATCATTATTTGATTCAAGAGTAACGGCAAGGTGGCAAGTGACTTTTTGTGGATTCAAATATTTTGCTAGTGCTAACACCCAACGCTCTGCGCCATAAAATCCTGTCGAGCATAAAAATTGTAATACATTAAGCTTTTTCATTTAGCCTTTATTCCCTAATAACTTTGCAACTTTGGCAGAGCGTAAACTTAGCCATTTCAATTCATTCTTTATTGATAAACGTGATAATTCTTTAAACAATAAAATACAAATCTTCATGCCTTTATTTACCTTAACTGGCTTGGCGTACTTTCTAATATTTTCAAAATCATTTTGGCTAGAACTATATTGATAAAAATTTGCAAAACCAATGTTTTGCATCAGTAACACCAAAATTCTCGTATAATCATTGTTAGTATCATTTTGCAGCGTGTTCACTATATGCTGATGAAAGTAAGCCGCTTTCTCTAGCAACAGCTCATTCTTAATCGGTGAATAATAATTCGCCATATAAAAAATGCCGACCCTACGCAAATCTTGCCCAGCCCATGTGGTATTTGGAAACTCTAATTTATCGCTCTGCTCTAAATAAGGTAACTCATTATTCAACATCCAATCAGCGTAATGAAGCATGGCATCACGGGCATAATAAAAGTCATCATCTAATTGCTTTATTCGTTCTTTTACCAGCAAGAACCGGCCAACTGACTGTAAAAATACTGTGTAAAACCAGGTAGCTTCTATATTGTCAAAATCCCGTAAACTAATATCATCATTAGGATGAAAGGTATTACTAATTACCTTAAAGGCTCTGGCTAAATAATTTTGCTGTTGAGTTAGGTCATAAGCATCTAATAATGCAATGATATAATGTCCTGTCCCCCTATCCATCGGGTACTTTTCTGATATATGGTCTTTAACATCAGGGTTACCACTTTGTTTTATTGCAAATAGTTTCGCCAGCAAGCTATTTGAGCCTTCAAAACTATAAGTAATCCAATCTGTTAACTGTAATACTGCCTTCTTAGCCTTTTCGTTGCCCGTTAATAGATAATAAGATTTTAAACCCGTGGTATAGCAATGCTGTACACCCGGACCGCCTCCTGAGGTATATCCCTCATAAGCTGCTTGATGATTTTTTGAAAAAGTTCGATGTGTACAGGTTGAGGCATCTAAATAATGATCTGTGTGCCAAAAAAGCCCTCCGTTATATTCATCTTTATCATTGACCGTATGATAAATATCAATATCTGCAACATGTTTGGTTAGATCATCTGCCAACTCAAAATAGTTTGCATGACCACTCGCTAAATATTGGTAGACAAAACCATAAATGGGATCGTATTGGTTATTGTAATGGGAAACAAAAATGTCATTTCCTGCGTAACCTTGTGTTTCATGATCCGCATATAGGTCGCCAAAATTTCGCCAGCCATACTCATCAACAGCTTCACGTTTTTCAAAAAAATTGCTGGGGCCATGAATACCTTTTTCAATAATAGCGGATAATTCATTCTGCTTAAAAGACGATTTAAAGAAATCAAACGCCCCTGTTTGTTCAATATACTGCGGTTCTATAATTACCGTTAACGGTTTATCAAGCCAATTAAAACTTTGAGTCGGTGATTTAAAATCAATCCATAGCGCGTGTGACTTTTTTTCTCCGCCTTGTAATTCAAAGTTACCTTCAGGAAATAATTCGACAGTTAATGATTCATTTTGCTTTGATATGGCTTTAGGAAAGTTCTGCCAAAATTTTTCTATATAAACACTGACTGTGTCTTCTTTATTTTTAACACTAAAAGCAGGAGAAATACGCATGCCTTCGTGTTCATCACTATCAGAGTTAATAACAAAGCCATTTTTTTCAATCTCTACCTTTCCTGCTGCATTTTTATGAACAGGGCTATTCCAATTCACTCCCCCGCTAGAGAACTGCTTGAGAAAGGTGTTTTTTCCACATGCGATTGCTTTATTTGCAACATGATCATAAATATTAACCGAGGCATTACTATCAACAGGGATATTTACAGATAGAGACTCAAAAGAAATAGAACCCTCGTCACCTAAATCCCATAACGCTCCTGGGTGCTTCGCTGCTTGTGGGTTATGTAGGGTAAAATCTACTTTTATATAACTTGTATTGGCAAAAAAGGTAAGTGTAGATTCAAATAGAAGCTTACTCTGCTTTTTATTTGCATCGACGAAACACCCGTTAATGGTTAAACTTTTTCGATGAGTTGACGCTTCAATAAGGTCAACACAAACGTTATCAATAACAGCCTTGTACTTTTCATTTTTTGAATTGGTGAGTTGAATATAAAAATTTTCACTTTTACTTTCATTTTGACTCAGTGCAGAGCTAACGATAGATAACAGTTCACCTTGAGATGTTCCTATGGTGAATGTCTCTAATCCGGTATTAATTTCGAGTTGCTTATTATTTTCTAATAATTTTATTTGCCCTTGATCTGATGATAACTCCTGGTCAGAAAAATCATCAGTCAGGTTAAGTAATAATGTTTCATTGCTGCTAATATCAACGACAAAGTCAATCATTGCCCACTTAACACTGCCATCATGCCAAAAAGTTAACGGGGATATTTGGCATGAGACAAGCTGACCATCCTTAGATTGAATAGCTAGCTTGGTATCAGTAGATACTGTACCTAGTACAAAAGGAAAGCCTATACTTACCGGTTGAGAGCTACGAGCAATAGTATTACTCTCTACCAGAGAAAACGGAACAGATATCACTGTGATTAATCCTTAATGCTATCTTGTATAATATTAACTTGGGGTTGTAGCATAGCGATAACAGCTGCCATTTCCTGTTCACTTTCAATAGACAATGCGATAATAACTGACTGTTGTCTTTGACCTAACATTGCCCTCCAAGTTTGGTAAAGTTTTAATTTAACCTTGTTGGTGAATACTTCACTGGAGAACTGATACCAGTATAAAATATATCTATACTGCCCTGATGGCGATACAATTTTTATCAACTGAATGTCCTTTTCTTCATCAATACTAACTTTTGTATTTTTAATTAATGTCCAACGGTCAGCACTATACAATTTATTACCTGAAGAAATGAGCTCACCTTCCCCACCGAAATAAGTGGCAATAAAAAACTCTATGCTATCTGGGCTATTAGGGCGTTTAATAACTCCTTGCTGAATATTTGATGCTTTGGAAAAATCAGGTCGCCATTTTTTTAATTTTTCTTCTTTTACCATAAGAGGTAATGTCATTAAATCTACTATTAATGCATCATCTACTAAGGTGGACTTACTGCTGACTACAGTAGATAACCAAAAATTTTGGCTGATAAATAACAAAATAATAACAACAGATGTCATCACCGGTTTATTATTTACACTGATAGTTTTTACGCTATTACCTTCTTTAGCAATAGATTTTTGAGGCTCAGTTATTTCAGTTTTATCTCTTAAACTCTCTCCTATCATTATCAATAAGAACAATACTAGCGCGAAAAAAACACCGCCATATATAAGATGATCTGCCCCTGCCGCATACTCCATATCGGTTAAGTGTGCAATCAAGACGATACCGTATACCCTTATAGCATTTGCAAGAATGGGTATTATTACGGAGATGCAAATAAAGAATAATCTTTTAGGTAATGTTCTAAATGATATATATGCGTACAAATTACCAAAAACTATTGATGTGATTAGAAAGCTAATGCCAGAACAAGCTTCTGCAACTAAAAAACGTCCTTCAGGGATCTCTAAATAAAGGCCATTTCTATAGACTGGTATACCTGTCAATTCTAATAAAGGCACGGCTAAATCAGTAGTAAGTTCTTGTAGATAAGGTACTAACTGCTCACCGAAAGGAATAGAGAACAGCATAAAAAATAAAGGAAATGCGATAACTTTAGCCGCTTGATTACCAATCACAAACCAAATAAGTAATGGTAATGAGGCAAAGGTGGCTATGTGCATAAATAAACGAATATCACCCACATGCCCAAAAGTATATAAAATTAAGGTCCCCATTAAAGGCAGTAGTAACCAATAATTAGTAATAAAAGGTTGTTGAAAAAGCGGAATTCTCTTTTGATAAATAAGAAAAAAAGCACCAGGAATTACGAAAAAACAGTGATTGAATATTTCGGAGACGGCCCAAATATTTACCGCTGTTATTATTCCTTGATAATAGGTGTAAAACCAAGCTATAAAGATGGCAGCAATAGGCCCTATTTTAACGATTAGGCTAATCATAGTTATTTAATATCTCCATCCAAATAAACACTTTTCATGGTGTGCCATTGGTAATCCTCTAACAAACGCACTACCTTCGCTTCCATAGTGGATAAGTTTAAGTAATGGCGAAGTTTTGATTTAATCGAGGCACCCGCCACACGAGGCTGATCAGGGTCTATTTCCCAAGGGTGAAAGTAAAAACTATAAGGCTGCTGCTCGGTACTTAAGTAACTATCAATACGCCGTTTTGATAAGAAATAAGGATAAAGACGGAAATAACCGCCGCCACCTATACCAGTATTACGATTGTTTTTGCGTACCGTCGGCACAGGAATTTCTATAATCCCTTCCGGTCGTTGATATTTGAAGCGCGGCCAATTAGGTACTCCGTATAAATCATGCTCTATCGGATAGGTACTCGAACTATAGTCAAAACCCAACTCAACCAATATTTCATAAACCCAGGTATTACTATCATTAAAGGAGAAACTTGGTGCGCGATAACCAATAACAGCTTGTCCTGAAATATCTTCAAGCACCTGTTTACTTTTACTGACATCAGCACGAAATTCATCGGGTGTCATTCTTGTCGCCCGTTGGTGATCAAAGCCATGGCTAGCAAGCTCGTGTCCTTGCTCAACAATGGCTTTAATTAAGTTAGGACAACGCTCAGCCACCCAACCTAAAGTAAAAAAAGTACACTTGGCTTGTTTCTGCTCAAATAACTCTAATAAACGGTAAGTATTACGCTCTACTCGCATCTCCAAGTTTTGCCAATCAGACTTAGCAATAGCTTTTTCAAATGCTGAGACATGAAAGTAATCTTCTACATCTACCGTTAACGCTTGTTTATCTGGTATTTTACTTTTTTGCATGCTAATTAACGACCTTTACCAAACAAAACAATTTCAACGGTTCTAATTAATATCAACAAATCCAATAAGAAACTACGATGTTTAATGTAATAAAGATCATACTTTAACTTTTCCAGTGAATCCGCTTCTGTTGCGCCATAAGGATATTTCAATTGCGCCCATCCCGTTAAGCCCGGCTTAACATTATGACGTTCGTTATAATAAGGCAGATTTTTAATTAACCCTTGCACGAATTGTGGACGTTCAGGTCTTGGTCCAACAAAGCCCATATCACCATGAAGTATATTCCATATTTGTGGCAGTTCATCAATACGGTATTTACGTAAATATTGGCCCACCTTGGTAATGCGGCTATCATTTTCACTGGCCATTTGTGCGCCATTTTTTTCAGCATCTAAGCGCATACTGCGAAACTTGATAATATTAAAGGGTTCGCCGTCTAGACCAACCCGCTCTTGCTTATAAAATATCGGTGCACTAAATCCTTCGTTTATCTTCATACATATCACAGCAATAAGCATAATAGGCCAAGTAATTAACAATAAAAACACTGCCATTACCGCATTAAAAATCCAATCTAAGGTATTGCGCAAGTGATTATTAGAGGCAAAACCGTTGGAATAAATGACCCAGCTTGGGTAAATAAGATTTACGGCTATTTGGCCGGTTTCACGTTCGATAAAATCTAATATGTCGGTTATTTCAACACCACGGATTTTACAAGCAAATAGTTCATCTACCGGTAAGTTATTACGACGTTCATCATTGGCAACAACAATTTCGTCAATTTCATGGGCTAAAGAGTAGTCAACCAATGACTCTTCTAAATTGATACGTGTTTCGTATTGAATTCCGCCTGGTGTGTCTCCCACCATGACGACAAAACCATGGACAGAAAAGTCTTGCCTATCAACATCACGGCGCATACGTTTTTCAATGATTGATGCTCGTTCACCTGAACCCAACACTAAAATTTTACGTTTACCAAAGCCAAAAAAATCAACCTTAAAGGTAAAATAACGGAAACAGCTAATAAGAAAAACACTGATCAATGAGGCGATAGCCAATAATTCAATCGGTAGGTGATAAGGCCCATAAAAAGGGTTAATAATGGTGGCAGCAAAAAAGGCCACTGAAACACACATTAACATGCGACGGAAAATGCCTCGAAAGCTTTCCCTCAGTTTTGAGTTATATAAACCTAAGGCTAAAGCGCTTAATTGATTAAGCAAAGCAAAGATGACAGCAGAGAGTAACAAGAAACCATCGGGAATCAACTGAGATTCAATGACTTTAAATAACTCATTCAAGTGCACCGCTAATAACAAAGCACCGGCAAATAATATTTGCTCTATAATAATTAAAGACTTACTTCCTGCTGATAAGTCACGAAACTTCGCACTAGACATAACCGACTAGATTCCCTTTAATTGATAATTGCTAAACTGCAAGTACCTTCCGATAAAACAGCGTCAATTCTAACAAAAAACGCACTAAAGTTAACATTTAATTTACCTTTGTTAATTTACATTGTTAAAAGAAGGTAAAATGCCCTACAATTGATCATTGTTTTTTTAAATCCAATGTATTTTAAAAAGGTGTAAATTATGGATAATCACTTTGTCAGCAAGTTTAAAGTGGTATTGCTGGTAGTAGCAACACTTCTTTCAGGCTGTAGCTCAAACAGTACCCTACCAAGTGCAACCTTACACTCATCAAATACTATTAATATAAATTCATATAAATATTTAATCGGCTCTGGTGATGTACTCAATATTTTTGTTTGGCGAAACCCTGAGGTATCAGGCTCTTTTGTCGTGCGACCCGACGGTATGATCACCACTTCCTTGGTAGAGGATATCAAGGTTGCAGGTAAAACCCCAACCGAATTAGCCCGTTCAATTGAAGAAATCTTAGCCACTTACCTGCGTGACCCTATTGTTACTGTTACCGTAGAAAATTTTGTTGGGCCTTTTAGTGAGCAAATTCGTGTTATTGGTGAAGCCGCTCAACCACGAGCCATTAATTACACTCAGCATATGACTTTACTGGATGTTATGATTCAAGTCGGTGGCTTAACTGAGTTTGCTGATGGCAATGATGCGGTGTTAATACGTATTGAAAATGGTCAGCAAAAACAATATCAAGTCCTGATAGATAAATTGCTTAAAGATGGCGAAATTAGTGCCAATGTAGATATGTTACCCGGGGATATTATCATTATTCCTGAGGCATGGTTTTAAGACTGTCATCACTAATAACATCTGAAATTAGCGCACAATTAAAGGGTAGTAATGCAAGAAATATTTGAAGAGATAATTGATTATCTAAAGGGAATTTGGTTAAAACGTCGTTATATCATCATAGCAACTTGGCTTATTTGTCCGCTGGGTTGGTATTTTGTTGCCTCGTTACCCAATATTTACAAATCAGAAGCTAGAGTGTATGTTGATACGCAATCGTTATTGCGGCCATTACTAAAAGGAATAACCGTTGAAACTAATCCCGACATTCAAATTCGCCTTATGGTTAAAACATTATTAAGTCGCCCTAATTTAGAGCGTATCTCACGTATGACTGACCTAGATATACAAGCCAGTAATAGTGAAGAGTATGAACAAATAATTAAATCACTAAAAGATAACATCAAAATATCAGGGGTTGGTCGAGAGAATATTTACACCCTAAGTATTGAAGATAAAGATCCAGAAATGGCCAGAAATATTGTTCGCTCTGCTTTAACCGTTTTTATTGAAAACACCTTGGGGAAAACACGTAACGATTCAGATAGTGCACAAAGATTTTTAAGTACTCAAATTAAAGAATATGAAAATCGTTTAGGTAACTCTGAAGCTAGGCTCACTAGTTTTAAACAAAAATATAGTGGTATTTTACCTGAGCAGTCGGGTGGCTATTATATCAAGCTTAATAACATCAGAGATGAATTAAGAGGCATTGATTTAAATATATTGGAAAACAAAACCCGTTTAGCCTCTGCTAAACAACAACTTGTCCAATCGATAATTACCGGTACCCATAGTGATAATAAAATTAAAAATGATAGCGCCATTCAAACCACTTACGATGACAGAATTACTGAACTCGAAGTACAACTTGATACCTTAAAACTACGTTATACCGACAGACATCCAGATGTTATCGAAATAAGCCGAAATATTACCCATTTAAATAAATTACGCAGTACTGAAATTGACAAGTATCTCGCACAAAATAGTGAAAATAGCGGTAGCTTAAAACGATTAAGTACTAATCCTGTTATTCAAGAAGTGCAAATTCAAGTTAATCAACTGGAAAACTTAATTGCCTCGCTCAATGTCAGAGCTGACAATTACCGCCAGCGTATTATTGAACTTGAAAATAGAGTACATATCTTGCCTGAAATAGAGGCTGAGTTGGTCGCCCTAAACCGTGGTTACGCCATTACCAAAGAAAAGTACGAACAGTTATTATCACGTAAGGAAACCGCACAACTAGCACAACAAGCGGATGAAACCACCGATAAAATTCAATTTCGTACCTTAGATCCACCGCGTATAGCAACCAAGCCTTCAGGGCCAAAACGCTATGTTTTATTTGCTGTAGTCACTTTCTTAGGTTTTGGTGTTGGCATTGGTTTATCTTTTTTAATGAGCCAATTAAACCCAGTAGCCACCTCTACGGTGCAATTATCAAAAGCCACGGGAGTGCCTATATTTGGTGTGGTATCAGCCAATGAAAACTTAGGCTTGCATAGCTGGCATAGAAAGAAAACCATGATTTTTATTGGCTCAAATCTGATGTTACTCGGTTTATTAGTGCTATTTATTAGTTATTTTGTATTTCCTGAGCTAGTCCCAACGCCATTGAAAAGGATCTTTTAGCCATGAGTACCATTGAAAAAGCCCTAGCTAAACAAAAATTAGCCCAGCAAGAAAAAACAGCTCAGAGCGCTGAGCATGAAGTTATTACTGCGGCAACTACTGCAGAGGCAACTAATAGCTCAGTAGCTGGAGCACCAGAGCACAACAGCACAAGTAATAAAGATAAGATTATTTTAAATGGTGATAGATTAAATGAGCGAGGCTTTATTTATAGCCCAGATAGCGCTCATCATATCCAAGAAGAATTTCGCCATATAAAACGCAAACTATTAAATAATGCTTTTGGCTTAGCATCAAAAACCCTACATAATAGTAACTTGATTATGGTGACCAGCTCTCACCCTAATGAAGGCAAAACCTATGTCGCCATAAACCTAGCATTAAGTATCGCCTTAGAGCAGGATAAAACAGTACTGCTAATTGATGCCGATGTACTTAGGCCTAGTTTGCATAGAGAATTAGAGTTTGATAGCAAAAAGGGCTTACTCGAATATTTATTAGCTGAAGTGACATCGCTTTCCGATATTATTTATAGTACTAATATTGAAAACTTAAAACTAATTCCTGCCGGTAAACCACACCATTTAACCAATGAGTTATTGGCCAGTGAACGGATGGAAAATTTAGCGAAAGAGCTAGCCGAACGTTACCCAGACCGTATCGTTATTTTTGACTGCCCACCAATACTCGGTGTTACCGAAACGCCTGTATTATCCGATCTTGTCGGCCAAGCGATCGTAGTGGTAGAAGAGTCAAAAACTAAAATAGAGGACGTTAAAGCAGCAGTAAGTCAGTTAAATAGTGATATTGCTTTAGGCTTAGTCATGAATAAAACCATTCGATCAAAAAAGGATATCTATGGCTATTATGGATATGGCTATGGCAGAAAAACCCAATAATTTTCTGTCAAAAGTACCTTGCTTGGCAATAGTTGGCTTATTTATATCTGCCAACTCATTAGCGGGTGAGTGGCGCTTTGAGCCGAGTTTAGGGCTAACTGAAACCTACACTAATAATATTGAGCTGAGTCAATTAGATAAAAAATCGAGTCTAGTGAGCCAGTTCATTATTGGCGCTGGTATTAATTTTAGCTCCAGAAAATTACAGTTTTCATTTGCCGGCACTGAAACACTAGCAGCCTACAGCCATGATAGTGGACTTAATGATGATTACCAAACGCTAGTGGCTAATGCCTCATATTCACTGTGGCAAGATAATCTAACCGCCATTGCTAGCTCTTCAATAACCAATGTCAGTAAAAATGATAGCGGCAATAGTTTAGCCGACCTAATTACTGCCGATACGGTTCAGCAACGAGACCTATCAGCCGGCTTACAATATGACAGTGCCAACAGTGATTATTCACTATTTTCCTCATTCATTTCTAGCGCAGTAGATACAGAAGATGGTATCGGTGAAAGTCATGGTTACACGGTACTAATTAATAGTAAGAGTGGTAATGCTGCCCGCACTGTTTTTTGGCAAATCGACGGTTCATTTGCTAACCGGGCAAGTGGTGGTTTCAGTGGTATCGACGGTGGTTTCACCAGTGAAAATTATCAATTTGAAGCCAAACTTGGTGTTATTACCCCTTATAAGATTAACCCGTTTTTTCGTTTATACCATGAGAGAGTGACCGGTACCTTAGCCGGCAGTAATCCGGAGGCCATTCCTTCTTGGGGGCCAGGTTTGCGCTATCAGGTGGCTAAGCACTTTATCATCGATTTATCATATAATAACGTTATTAATGATAGCCATGATCACTATATTTCTACCTCTATTGATTGGCAACCCTCAGCAAGAACATCACTTAGCGCTAGCTATTCAAACCGTTTTTTTGGTGACTCTTATGAGCTAGACTTTTCCCATAGAACTAGGCGGCTAACTAATAGCCTTTCTTATCATGAAACTATTGAAGTATTTGACCGAAATAATTACCAAGAAGTAAATGGTGATGTTTGGTGTCCCAACAATAGCTTTAATGTTAGTGATTGTTTACCTTTTGGGCAGGTACCTGATGATACTAGTGACTTTCAAAGTGTCCCTGTTAGTTCGCTTGAACTAGTTGAGGATAATAAGTTTTCCTTGAATAAGCGACTAGCATGGCAATCTCAGTTAGCGCTAGCACGTACTACCTTTACCCTAGATCTATCTAACCGCGAACGCGAAAGTTTAAGTAGCGGTATAATAGATGAGTATCTTGAGGCACGTTTTAGCGTTACTCGTCGTATGACTAGTAAAAGTGAGGTGATTGTTTATATTGATTACAGTAACAATATTTTTGACAAATATAGACCTGATGGTCCTCGACAAGAAGATACTTATAAAACATTCTCAGCCAGTTATAATAAAAGCTTAGCGTCATCTCTCAAGGCCTTTATTACGCTACAATATCTTGATAGACAATCAAATGTTGAGCGTTACACTTACACTGAAGCCCGAGCTTCCATTAATTTAACAAAAGATTTCTAATATGTATGAAAGTTACTATGGCTTTAGTGAACGACCTTTCCAGTTAAGCCCTGATCCTCGATTTTTCTTTGCCTCAAGCCATCATCAACGTGCTTTATCTTATTTACAATACGGCTTAGATCAAGGTGAAGGCTTTATTGTTATTACTGGTCCTGTTGGCACAGGAAAAACAACAATTGCCCGTAATTTATTAGCCAATATTGCCGATGAAAATATTGTCGCAGCTCAATTAGTTACCACAAATTTATCTCCTGATGAATTACTTGAGCTTGTAGCAGCTGAGTTTAAAATTACCGTCACTGGTAACAGTAAGGCGGATAAATTACAAGCCATTGAACAGTTTTTAATCGGCTTAAATAAACAGGGTAAACGTGCTTTGCTGATTGTTGATGAAGCACAAAATCTACCGGCAGAAACCGTAGAAGAATTACGAATGCTCTCTAACTTTCAGCTCGATAATAAGCCTCTTATTCAAAGTTTCTTATTAGGTCAAGAAGAGTTAAAAACCATTATTTCTGCACCCGATATGGAACAATTTAGGCAACGTATTATTGCTTCCGCTCATTTAAAACCCCTTAATGAACAAGAAGTTAAAGGTTATATTAATCACAGGCTAGCCCAGGCGAATTACACTAAAGAGGACTTATTTAGCGATGATGCTTTTCAACTGATTTTTGAAAAAACGCTCGGGGTACCGAGAAAAATAAATATCTTTGTTGATCGGCTATTATTGTTTGGTTTCCTCGAAGAACTCAGTAACATAAATTGTAAAGTCATTAATGAAGTTGCTCAGGAAATGTCTGAAGAACTAACGGGATCCCTTAATAGCACAAGCCTAGAAAATAACCGTAAATCTCAGCCACTTTTGCCCAACTCAACTGAAAATGTTGAGAATATAAAGAATGTTTTACGAGAAGTGGAAGAAATATTAGAAGGTTCGATTCAACAAAAAGTTAAAATGACCCGCTATATTGATAAGCTTTTAAAGCAAAAAAGTCGCGAGTTAGCTGAACTACAAAGTAATAGCACTGAGGATAAATAATTATCCGTGCTATTACTTATCCTCAAATATGAAGCTGTTAAATATTAATGGCAATTTTATACTTTTCTATTAATGAATAAAGCGTCGGTCTGGTGATACCCAATAATTCCGACGTTTTTGACATGTTTCCTTCCGTCAAGGCATAGGCTTTTTGAATCGCAATAGTTTCGGCTTGTTCACGCACCGCACGTAAATTTAACGACAACTCATACTCGGCATTTTCCTTATCAAAAAAGCCTAAATCAAAAGCACTAATTTGACTACCGGTACACATAATTACCGACGATTTAACTTTATTTTGTAATTCACGAATATTACCCGGCCACTTATGGTGTCTTAAACCATATAACGCATCATCGGCAAACGATTTGACATTGCGCTTATACTCGCCAGCATATTGCTGTAAAAAGAAGTTAGCTAAAATAAGTACATCTTCATCTCGATCACGTAATGGTGGAATATTAATGGTTATTTCAGTAATACGGTAAAAAAGATCTTCTCGGAATGTTTTCTGCGCGACCATACTTTCTAGATCTTGGTTGGTGGCACAAATAATACGAACATCAACCGCTATCTCTTTACGGCCACCTAAGCGCTCAATTACTTTTTCTTGTAAGAAGCGTAATAATTTGGCTTGTAAGTGATAAGGCATATCACCTATTTCATCTAAAAATAGTGTGCCGCCTTGAGCACATTCTATTTTTCCCAACGTGGTTTTGTGAGCCCCGGTAAAAGCACCTTTTTCAAAACCAAATAATTCACTCTCTAATAAATTTTCCGGGATAGAAGCACAATTAATGGCAATAAAAGGTTTATCACTACGATCACTCACTTTATGAATGGCTTTGGCAGTGACTTCTTTACCGGTACCACTTTCACCGAGTAATAACGTGGTGATTAGAGTAGGAGCAATACGTTGCACCATAAGGCGTAGTTTATCAATACTTTCACTACTACCAATAATACCTGTGTCACAACCCACCACAGACTTCATATTGCGGTTATCTTTTTCTATCTTTGCCAAACTAAAAGCGCGAGAAACAATGACATTAATAACATCGGCATCAACGGGCTTTTGGTAAAAATCATAAGCGCCCATTTCTATGGCTTTTAAGGCATTACTTCGATCATCATTACCGGTTATAACAATAACCTTGGTATGAGGGGCAAGCTCCAGTATTTGTTTTAACGTGGCTAAGCCTTCGCTAGCATTAGTGGCATCTGGCGGTAAACCTAAATCTAAAGTGACTACATTAGGCTCATGGCGTCTCACTGCGGCAATAGCACTCTCTCGGGTATCCGCTAAGACCACGTCGTAATCAGCTAAGCTCCATTTCAATTGTTTTTGTATACCGAGATCATCATCAACAATCAGTAACTTTTCCATCGCAATGCTATTTCCTTTATATTATTTTTTAATATTTATACTTTTTAAAGCGCTTTACTTTTAAATACTTTTACCGGGTATAACTATTTTAAAATGACTGCCTTCATTTACCTGGCTGGTTACCTGCATGGTGCCATCTACGCTCTCAATGAATTGTTTAGCTTCATAAACACCAATACCCATACCCGCATTACCTTTTGTAGTATCAAAGGGTTTAAATAGGCGATTAGCGATAAAATCTGCTGACATTCCGCAGCCGTTATCAATAATTTCGATATGCAGCTCATCGTTTATCATCTCAGCAATTATCTTAACCCAGCCATTATCGTTTGTCGCTTCTTGTGCATTTTGTAGAAGATGATTTAGCACGGCAGAAAATGTCTCTTCATCAATACAAATCCTACTAGCAAGTGCTAACTGTACACTGATATGCGGCATGTCTACGTTACGCTGTTTAACTACCGCCATGATTAACGCCTGCACATCGGTATTTTTTTTGCTTGACTCAACCAGTTGTTTATTGCGCAACTGTGTCAGTACTTTATCAAGCCGCCCAGTTGCCGAAGCCACAGTTTCAAAGACATCATCAATAAAATCTGGATTATCTCTATGGCGTTTCGCGTTACTACTAATAAGCGCCAATTGCGCTTGAATATTTTTTAAGTCATGAACTAAAAAAGCAGACATGCGATTAAAAGCATCAAACTGCTTAGACTCAGCTAGACTCTCATTCGCTTCATTAAGGGACAAATAGTTACTGAGTTGCCTAGAGATAGAAAAAAGTAAGTCCCGGTCCTCCCAGTTTAATAAGCCTTGCTCTGGCGGCATAGCCAATAAGAAAAAGCCATACACAGATTTTTTCATAAAAATGGGAATAATAATATCTATGTGTTTTTGTCGACAGGCTTGCGCATCTAACGATAAATTAGGGTAACTGTTCTCAACAATAGCCAGTTCTCGGACATCAATAATCCAACCATGTTGTTGGCAAAAGTCATCAACTGTGGTTAAACAACGTAAGTCATCGGCTTCAAGACGATAATTTTGTTGGTAAAGGCACTGATAATTGCCACTAGAGACTTTTTTAACTAATGCCCCTTGCTGGATATTTAAAGATGAACAAATAATATGAGTCGCGGTATGATAGTAATCATCACTTGCGCCAATTTCGAGCTGCTCTATCGATTTAAGCCACTCAATGCGATAATCATATTTATTGGCAAAAAAGTGTTTGGTGATAAAGACCTTAACTTCTCGACGTAATCTTTCGGTCATTAATAGTGCCGCTAAAACACTACCGCCTAAAAGAATAAAAGCGATACTAATTACATCCCCCCAAGTACCACCAAAAAAATTAATCGCATAGCCGGCTATGGCTAATAACAATAAGTAGACACCTGAAATTAATAACATCGAGCTATAAAAAACCATTTCACGAGAGACAAAAACATCAACTGACCAGTCTTTTATCCGCCGAGTGCTGATCAATATTAATGGCATACCTATAGCCGTAATAAAACCACGGGCATACCAGTAAGAAAAATCTAATTGGTTAACCATGGCCGCCTGAGCAAAAAGCACAAAATCAAATACGGTTGCCATACCTAGGGCGATGATCAATGACCATACCGCCCATTTTACTTTGATATCAGCATTTCTATATAACTGCTCAAGTAACACCAATAGCCACAAATTAAGCAATAAAAACAAAGAGAATAACAGCTTCACGCTACCCGGAATAAAGAGTACTGCGCCCCAGCACATTACTGATAAACCAGCCCAAATTTGTAGATATTGCTTAATTTTTGGGTGGCTAACAAAGGCTTTTACCGAGGTAATATTGGCTTGGGTGCAAATAATTAGCAGCGACCAGGCAGCTAACTTTAAAGTCTCGATGGCGAGAACAATGAGCAAGGAAAAACCTTGCTTAGTTTGTAAGGCAGCGCTAAGGCTAGAGGCAAAAACTAAAATGGCCGCTAACAAGACTAAAGCACCGGCAAGGGTTTTATTTCGTGCCGCTAACAGTAATAAAATAAAAACTGCGTAAGCACAAGCGGCTAAAAAATAACCTGAGCTACCAATGACTTCCATTTATAGTTATCCTGAAAACGTACAACTAGACGTGGTTACATATTGAAAAGAATTGACACCATTATATATTAATTCATTATTTTGTCTTGGCTTTATTAAAGAATATAATGGTTTAACTGGGGGCTTTTACACTTGCCTTAGGGGTAAATAACTCAGTTAAAATAGGCACCAACAAGAAACTAGAAATAGCAGATATACATAATCCAGAAATTAACACCACGCCAAGTGGTTGCCATAAACCACCTCCAAATAAGGTTAATGGAATTAAACCGCCTATGGTGGTTAACGTGGTTAGTAATATAGGGGTAAAACGAACAGCACTGGCCTTTAATATTGCCGAGTGCAGCTCTAACCCGGCTCGTAAATTAGCATTGGTGCTATCAATCAAAATAATGGCATTATTTACCACAATACCAAATAAACTGATCAGGCCGACAAAAGCCATCATAGAAAAAGATAAACCGGTTAAATATAAACCTATAATAGAGCCAGCCATAGCAAACGGTATTGAACTGAAAATTATCATCGGCTGTAAAATAGATTTAAACTGTAATACTAATACCGCAAATATCCCCATCGCAGTAATTAACATTATTTGAGTTAAACCGGCAAACGTTTTTTGTCGTGATTCTTCTTCACCACCTAAGGTAAAATACATCCCCTTAGGCAAGTCATACTGCTCAAGATAAGCCACTAATTGTTTAGTAATGTCGCCCACTGAATAACCGGTTTCAACATCGGCAGATACTTTGGCCATACGTAATTTTTGATAATGAAAAAAGTCACTGCCGCCTTTTTTTAACTCCATGGTCGCTAGTTGTGCCAGCGGAATAGCCACACCTTGGTTATTGCTCACCTCGATTGCCGATAAACTATCAAGGCTAGGGTTACTTCGACGCACTATAATAGGATAGTCTTCACCGTTAGTATCATTAAACTGACCAATGTTAGTGCCAGATAATATGGTACTAATGGTTTTATCTAATCGTTCAATACTAACACCACTAAGAGAAGCTTGCTGATAATCAATAGTAAGCACTAACTCAGTATTTGCCATGCCGATAGGATTATCAATATTTACCACACCTGATAATTGTCGCATTTTCGCCGCTAAATCATTAGCAACTTGCTCTAAATCAGTTAAGGATTCACTTAACAACCGAATGGCAATAACCTGATCGGTCACGGGTCCTTGAGTAAACTCTTTAACGCTTATGTCAGCCTGTGGCCAGTGATTAAAATCATCACGTAGGTTTTTTACCAAAGCGGTTACTTCATCCGCTTGATAGGCCTTTAATACTAACAATGCTTGACCAAAACGAATCATGCCCCGTTTAGGCACTTCATTATAATAAATACGTGGGTTGGCATTACCTATATTCAGTGCGACTTTATCAACTAAAGTATATTGCTTAACATGCTGGCGTACTTGCTGAAGAATTTTGTCGGTATAGGCTAGCGATGAGTTAGCCGGTGTGGTGACATTAATCAATAACATCGGCTTTTCCGCTTTAGGAAATAAGCTCACACCTACTTGCCCAAACAAAGATAACATAGCAACGAGTGCCACCAAGCTAACCAAGATAACGGCTATTTTATGCCGCATAAGTACCTTTAAAATATCGGTATAATTTTTTTCGGCAAATTGATTAGCATAATGTTGTAACGTCTGTATTTTCAACGTTTTCGGTTTATTGTCTGGTGTAATAACAACGAGTAACTTACTGGCTAACAGAGGCGTTAAGGTTAATGCCACTAATAACGAGGCAAGTAGTACTAACACCACAGTTACTGGCATTGAGCGAATAAAATCCCCAGTATTACTTTGGATCATCAGCATAGGTAAAAAAGCCAACATGGTAGTAATTGTGCCACTAGCTATGGCCCAAGCGACTTTACTGGTGCCATCTGCTGCCGCTTGTTTTATGTCTTTACCAAGTTTCTTTTCTCTATGAATACTCTCGGTTACCACAATAGCGTTATCAACCAACAAACCTAAAGCTATAATTAAACCGACGATAGACATTTGCTGTAAACCATAACCACTAAAATCCAACCAACCAATGGCCATCAAAAATGAAATGGGGATAGCAATTATCACCACTAAAGCTTCGCGAAAACCTAAAAACAGCAAGGCCATCAAACCTACAATCACCAGCCCTTGCGTCAAGTTATCAAAAAAACCATTCACACGCACGTTAACACTATCGGCTTGTTGAAATATTTTTTCCAATTTTAGGCCACTAGGTAAGTTCTGCTTAAACAGCTCAAGCTCTTGGTTTATTTGCTCCGTTAAAACAAATATATTGGTTTTTTCTCGTTGTTCTACCGTAATAAATATCGCCGGTATATCATCAAAATACGCTAAATAGCTCGGCTCTGCACTAGCAAAACTAACCTGAGCAATATCTTTAACCTTTAAGATGCCATTAGCCTTGGCTATATTGCTGCTACTAATAATAGTATCTTCAATATCAACTAGTTGGGTAAAGTTACCACTGGCTTTGACATTAAAACGCCGAGTACCCGCATCAACAAAACCTGGGGTGATATTCATTGCTCGCCCCTGAAGAATTTGATTAATATCCGTCAGTGCTAAGCCATAGTGTTTCAATAACGCCAAATCAATATCTATGGCGACAATTTGCCGCGGATATCCCCATATACTTGCCTTGCGCACACTGGCTATGGTTTCGAGTCGTTTTTCTAGTAACTTGGCCTGTAATTCCATGATTTTGTAGTCTGTCGGCTCTGACCACAAAGCCAACTGCATTATGGCGACACTGCTCGGCGTTGCTTTTAAGACTAGCAACTCGGCAATACCGGTAGGTAAACTAGGTCTTACGGTTGCTACTGCCTGTTTTACTTTATTAAATGCGGCTTCCGCATCTGTGCCATAAAGAAAATCAATGGTAATTCTAACCGCACCATTGTGTATTTTTGCTTCAATTTTTTTAATATTTTCAATATCGGCAATTTCTTGTTCAAGGGGATCAACCACTAACGTTTCAATATCACTGGGCGAGGCGCCAGGATAAACCACCTCAATTAAGGTTACCGGTAAGTCAAACTGTGGATCTTCTGAGCGAGGCATATTAAAATAGGACAGCACACCAACCAAAACTAATAACAAAAAAACAGTTAGGGTGAATTGGGCATTATCTATGGCTAATCGAGGGAGTTTCATCTGCTATTAGCCTTTATTGAGCTGCATCTAACGGCGGCTCTTTAGCCAAAACCAGTTGCTGCCAGCCTAGCGTGACTACGGTTAAGGGTAGGGCGCTTTTTTTAGCTGATAAATAGATATATGTATTTGAGAGCTGCTTAATCACAAACGCCTGTTGCTGGTAATGTTCAGCTTCAGTCGAATGGCTGACGAGCACCATAATTAAGGCTCGACCTTGGCTATCAACACTATTAAGCGCCTCAATAGGCAAGCGATAAGCCAAGATATCAGTAGTAATGTCGGTTGTTATCCGGGCCAACTGGCCAACAACCACTTGATTTAATTTTATATTTTTTAAAAATATCTCAATGGTAAATAAGTGACTTTGTTGATCGGCAATAGCTGGAATTTTACTGACAGTGCCAGATATAGCAGAAAACCCAGTTAAATTTACCGAAATTTTTTGCTGTAATTTAACTAATTTTACTTCTGCTGCCGTTAACGCGACACGCACCACTAAGTTGTTTTCTATGGCAGCTAATTGCAATGCACCTTGATTAGGGCTCTGCAACTCACCCAATTCGGTAAATCGCTTTACTAGCACACCATCAAAAGGCGCGCGTAATTGCGCTTTACTAAGATTATATAAAGCCACTTTATAACTGGCACGCGTCGTTAACAATAAGGTTTTACCATCATCAAGAGCTTGTTGTGAGCTTAAATTTTTACTGAGCAGGGTTTTAATACGCTTAACATCTCGCTTTGCTTGTAATAAATGCGCATAACTGGCATTTTTTTCCGCTATTAGCTCAGTTGAGTCAAGTTGGGCAAGCAATTGCCCTTTAGTAAAACTTTCGCCTTCATCAATGTTAAGCTGGCTAAGGTAACCACTGCTTTTAAATGACAACGTTAAAGTCCGCTTAAAAGCTAGCTTACCTGTACGGTTAATCTGTTTAACAATAAGCTCAGCCTTAAGGGTTTTCGTTGCAAGCGCTTGTCCATAAACCGGTGTAATTAACGACATACTGACAATAAAAAAACTGCACAGTAAAATTGCTGTTATTTGTGCTGAAAGTAACCGGTAAAGACGTGGTTTCATTTTGAGAATACAACCGAAAATTTAATAGGGTATTCATAACATTAGGCAGTTTTTTCACGAAAGTACATAAATTGGATAAATATGCTAAAGATAAGAGCTCAATACAAATATAGCGAGTAACTAATGTGATATTTTCGATAACTTAACTAGACAATTATATTGATAAATTATAGTATTTGCCGCGCATTCCTTAAGGTAAGATTAATCTTAAGACATTGTCTAAAAAACCACCCGTAGCTCAGCTGGATAGAGCGCGCCCCTCCGGAGGGCGAGGTCACAGGTTCGACTCCTGTCGGGTGGACCATTTACAGCGTTAATAATAAACATTAATGCTCTAAACCCCACGTAAACCCTATTAAAACCTTACCTTTAGCTATCAATAACGATTAATAGCGATTTATTAAAACCAATCTTTATAGTAACATTCATAGTAACACTGGCGAGTCCAGCTCCTAATTCACCCTATATTTTAAATACTGGTGTTACTATGGCTAAGATAATATCCCCTCTAACAAGCACAGAAGTTAAGCACGCTAAGCCAAAAGAAAAAGAGTACAACTTGGCTGATGGTAATGGTTTGATGCTTAGAATTAAGCCCAGTGGCTCTAAAATATGGCTATTCAATTACTATCGACCGTTCACCAAAAAAAGAGCTAACTTAGGTTTTGGTCAATATCCTGATGTTACTTTAGCTAAAGCCAGAGAAAAACGAGCCGAAGCAAGAGCCTTACTTGCGGATGATATAGATCCCAAAGATCATAAAAACCAACACGCACAAGCTGAAAAAGAGCGGTTAACCAATACATTACAAACCCTATATTTAACGTGGTTCAATGTAAAAAAAAGCGAAATAAAAGAAAATACAGCAAATGAAATTAAACGTATGCTCGATTTACACGTTATGCCAAAACTTGGCAGTATTGCTATTTCAAAGCTAACCGCTCCTATGGTTATTGATATTATTAAGCCGATTTCAGAAAAAGGTAAATTAGAAACCGTTAAAAGAATCTGTCAGCGACTTAATAACATTATGATCTTTGCTTTAAATACTGGCGTTATTAATAACAATCCATTATCTGGTATAAACCACGCTTTTGAAGCGCCCAAAGTAAGAAATATGCCCACGTTAAAACCTGATGAACTACCGAAGTTTATGGAGGATTTAAAGTACGCCAGCATTAAACTCACCACACTTTTATTAATCGAATGGCAACTACATACCATAACAAGGGCAGGTGAGGCCGCAGGCGCAAAATGGGCTGAAATAGACTTTACTGAAAACGTTTGGGTTATTCCTGCCGAACGAATGAAGATGAAACGTGAACATTTGATACCGTTAACTGATAAAACATTAGACATATTAGCGCGTATGAAACCGTTAAGTGGGCATAAAGACTATATATTCCCTTCATACAACAACCCGCTAACACATACCAATCCAAGCACAGTAAATATGGCTATTAAGCGCATGGGTTATAAAGACAAGTTAGTCGGGCATGGTTTACGTTCTCTCGCCAGCACTACACTAAATGAACAAGGTTTTGATGCTGATGTTATCGAAGCCGCTTTAGCCCATGCTGATAAAAACGAAGTGAGGCGAATATATAACCGCGCTGATTATTTAGAGCGTAGAAGAAAGTTAATGTATTGGTGGTCTGAGCATATTGAACAAGCTCAAATAGGGAAAACAACTCAAAAAAATAATATTATAAATTTAAAGGTTCAAGGATGAGTAATGTAAATGATAGAACACATGATGAAGATTTAGAGTGGGCGGAAAGTGAAAACCTAATTGAGGAATCAACAGTTCTCGAGTTGATAAGTAAAACCGGTATAGAACCTAATTTTTTCAATACTATGGATTGGATAAATAATTTTTACGAAAGAACTCAAGATCCAACAACAGAATTACTTTCTGAAACACTGGCTAATTTATCATATATTATCTCTGAATACAGAGGTAAAGATTTTACTACTGATATAGATAGTGTAGGTCTAGAGCAAATAGATAGACTTGAAAAACTTTACAAAAAAATAGCAGGGAGAATACCTGAACTTTTACCCTATAAGGAACATTTTAGGTTCAACAACCCTTTAGAGCTTTTTTTAAATGATATTAGTTGCGGTAGTTACCCCCCTCCAGAAATATTAATGATGTTAGCAAAATGCTTTAACCTATATTTTATTGCGGAGGGAAAATTATCTTTAGAAGAAGTATTTTTTGGTCAGGTCGTGAAAAGATCTGGTAATTACTCAATGCGTAAAGTTAGTAGTACTAATTTTAAGGAATTTCATTACCACGTAATAAGAGAAAAGCAATGTGTCGTTAATACTAATATAAAATTTAATCTTGAAGAATTTACATTGTCATATTTGAAGAGTTGTGAAGAATCTGAAACAGACTGCCCAATAATTAATGTGACTGAAGATAATATAGAAAGTTTTATAGTTGCTTATTATAGGTGGAAAAAAAACTTTAATAAGCAAACATCTTTAATTGATAAAGCAGAAATAAAGGTCGATTCCATCAATGCCTTACTTAGCCTTGGTTATCCTAAACCATTGGTCGAACAAGTAATTTTAAAGGTTTTTAATAACAAGCTTACAGCAGAAGAAACCATCAAAAAAGCTCTCTTAGCTTTAATGAATAACAAATAAGTGGTTTATTTGTTTTAGTCGTAAAAAATCACATACCACATAATAGACATAATCAACCACAGAGGAACTGATATGACTATTAACACACATTACCAACTGATCCGCCGCCCTGAAGTACTAGCATTAACAGCTAGATCAAAATCCGCATTACAACTTGACGAAAAAGCAGGCCTATTCTGTCCATCTATTTCGATCGGTGATCGTGCCGTTGCTTACATCAAATATGAAGTAGAAGCTGTTATTCAAGCTCGTATTGAAGAACAATATCCAGAACAAATCAAACAGCTTGTATCTGAGCTAATCCAACAACGCAAGAAAGCAGCATAGGGGGCAACATGGATAATTTATTATTTACCGCCCCTGATGGCGCTTTACCCGAGTTAAGCAGTACTGCTTATGAATTTTTATCAATACTAAACGACCGCAATAAACACGCTAGAGATCATTTATGTAATGAGCTTGGTGGAGGTTTTCGTGCTTATCTACAGCAGCTAACGGGTGAGTATTATCAGCACTGGCTTATCCATACAGAACAAGGTGAGTTTAACGGTAAAAAGCAAACATTCTATTGGCTTGATGAAAGGCACTTTTCATGCGATTGGGAACAGGATAAAGATGCTAGAACCATTGCTAGGAAGCAATATAAAGACCGATCATATTATGGCACTAAAAACGCTGTTAAACGCCTTGAACAAGCGAGGCAAGAAAAAGCCGATGCTGATAAAGAATATGAGCAACGAATAGAAAGTAAAAAGCCCACTCAGGACTAACCAAGTAGGCATTCGTTTAATCTGGCTAGACGGTGAAGTTTGACGGCAAAACCGCTAGCCAACAACCAGAGTATAACCAAGTTAACAGCTTTAAAAAAGTTAGCAGTTACAAACCTGTTAAGTACTACCTTATAAGCATTGATTGTTATTAACCGCTATTTACAGGTTTTTTACCCCTTGGATTAATATTATTCCCTGAGTAACCCTTATATAGCCCATATTACAACAGGTAAGTAATAACTAACTTTGAACTAGGTAATTAATAATATCCTTTAGCGTTATCTTAGTTATTAAACTATCTAATGGCATACATAACACACAACATAGCAATACCGGTAAACGGTCAAACTTGGCGAGTAAACTCAAAAGGAAGTGGCTTAATATCACACGCGATAAAAGCAATGATTAACCAGGTTGATGCCATGTTAAGTCATCATAGTAAAATACACATAATACGGTTTGACCTGAGAGTTTATGAATACACCGCAAATAACGGCATTATTACGGCCTTTAATCGCAGATTACATAAATGGCTCAAACGTAAATACAATTTAAAGCGTGTCGGTTTTATATGGTGTAGAGAGTTAGAAACAGCGAAACAACAGCACTATCACTATGCGTTAATGATAGATGGTCATAAGGTTAATTATCCTCATGAAATAACAAACAAGGTTAAAGAGCTATGGCAGCAATTAGACGGCTCTGAATTCTTTCCTGACAACTGCTATTACAATGTTAAAAGAGATGATTACGAGACGATACAGGCGGCTATCTGGCGCATATCTTACTTAGCTAAAGCCCGTGGTAAAGGTTATAAACCAGATCAAACTAAGAATTATGGTACGAGTAGGATTATAACAACCACGTAGATATTAACGATCTATCTACGTGGTGATTAAATTAATCATGCCACTTCAATCCACTGAAGTTATCTTCGACAGATTCAGGTGTTAAATCAGAAGCAGCAAACTTAATGATATTTTTAATATCTTCAAATTGCTCTACTTTAGCGCCTAAATCGAGCATTTGTGAAGTAACATCATGATAGGCTCTAGTAAAAGCTATGCTAATTTTTTCTGGTTTTTCAACAGCAAATAATATTTTCTCAGGTACTAAAGATTTAGCTTTTATTAACCTCGATAACCTATAAATCCATTTCTCTCCATGCTCAATTAAAGCTAATGGATTATTTTGTTGAAATGCCAAAGGTTTTATCACTCTTATTTCTTTACCAATAGTAGTTACCAATGGCAACTTCACAGTTAAATAATCAGCATCTAATGATTTTTCAATATACCTTAAATTACCTTTAGAATTAAGTATCTGTTTTAAAGATTTATTCATAATGGTTTCTCTGTATTCTTTAGTGGCAAAAGAGCGCCCCACATAAAGGTTATACAAATCTATTAAAGTATTATTATAATCATCGCTTAAAATAGTACTTGTTTCACTAAAGCTAATAACAGATTCTCTTTTACGAACTAACTCTTCAAAGAAAACTGAACTACCTTCTGATGAAAACTGTTTTGAAACCTCTTCAACTCTTTCTAATTCTTCTCTAAAATATTTTAATGAGTTCTTATAGATCACGCCATCAAGGTCATCATAAAAATTTGTCACTCTCGCAAATTGCGTTGAGGCGAGTTTGAAAGTAAAAATACCTTTTTTAGGCATAAATAATACAACGCCAACATTTGCGAATTCTTGAGTTTCAGTAAAGGGCATAAACCTAACAACTGCGTATTTACATAGTATTTTCATTTTATATCCTCCCAAAACTCATCTTCTGTATATGTAACTAATAATAGCTTAATCGAGCTTATTAATCCGTCAAAATCTGTAGCATCCTGTTTTATATCTTCAGGTATTTTTTCAATTATCAAATCAAGCTCACTAAATGCCTGATGAATTTTATTATAAAACTCATCTCTTATTAGTAAATCTAAATTATCATCAAATGAACATATACTGACATGAATCCTTTGAAATGAACTCATATCAAAATTAAGCTCAAATGCTAAATTATGATCCAAAACAACAATATTTCTGTTGTGTTGATTGATGAATAAATTTGGATTACCCCCTAACTCAGTTAGAGTTCTATCATCATTTTTAATCCAATAATCAAAAACATATATATTCTTTAATAAATCACTATCCATATTTAAAAGGTCTGAATATGATATTTCTTGAAGGCTTGGTACGTATTCAGAGGCGAATGCGGAACCAGCACCTAATTCAAACCGCAGATCACTATCAAGCTCTATAAGGGATTCATCAACCCAAACAAATGTAAAATCAGGTATAGGTAAACCTAGCTTTTTACCTAAAGAACCAGCAATCCACTCTTTGATTAGACCAGCAGGAGTTGCGCTATTACCTTTAACTACATACAGCTTTCCATTGTCGCCTCTACAAAGAAAAGGCTTTGTTTGCCCTTGCTTCATTTTCCTTATGACTTCAACAATATTGATCATATTTACAAAAATCCTTTGAGTAATATCAAGCTACACACAGGATAGGTTGTAATTAATCTAAATAATAAAAGATTAACAAATACCTGCCTGTAACTTATTACAAAACATAAGCTATTTATGCGCTATTAATATCACGTTCTAATTAATATAACGAGAAAAAGACGGGTAAATTGAATTTTAGGCAAGTTTAATATTATAACGGTGAAAATAACGTTTATGCTAAATTTAAGGCATTTATAAGGCAAATAAATGTTTTTCAGTGGGTACAGTAGGCGCATCATTTATGCTAAATGAATCATAGTTATAACCTGTTTTTCGGACAAGATAAAAATGATACACTGTAATTAATCCCAGTACATATTGAGGTTTAATTTAGTATGACAACAAATAAGAAAGCTCCTGCCAGTAAATATATGGCTGGCGATATAAGGCATTTAATTAATAATGCTATTCAACAAGAATTAGTAAACTTGCCAGTAACACTCGCAGAAATTAAAGACCCTGTTCAAAGGTTAAACTTCCTAACAAAGCTTATGCCTTTTGTTTGTGCTCCTATTAAACAAGTCGGGGTTTTGACAGCACGTAGGGAAATAGGCGAAGACAATATATCTTAACTTTAGTTTTCAGAGTAAATGACAATGCCTAAAGGTCATCATTACGGTAGAACACAAACAAGGGCTTACACTGGTGAGTATCACCGCATAAACGCCAACGTGTTTAAACCTTTGCTTACTACACCACTAGGTAGTTATTCAATCAACTCTGAATATCTAAGTGATAATCACCGTAAGCTAGTCTTAAAAGAAAATGAAAATGGCGTTCGTTATGTAACATTCACCATAAACAAAACCCCACACCAAATAGCCTTAAAGCTCGATAATAGCAGCGCAAGTAACAAACTATACATCACTTGCCCCTACTGCCAAAAACAACGCCAGCACCTTTACGCTATCAAACATGCTTATGCTTGTCGGCAATGTATTGGCTTACATTACGCCAGCCAAAGTGAAAGACCACAAGAAAGACTTATGAGGCGCATTAGAAAGCTAAGAAAAGAACTATGGGGCTTTGATTGGCCTGAAGTAAACAATATGTTTGAACAAATAGCTTATTGGCCCAAACCTAAATGGATGCGCTGGAAAACATTTGAGCAGAAGCGGAACAATATTATCCTGCTAGAAAAGAAGTATTGGCCTATGGCCATTACTCAAATGAAAACAACTTTTGGTGATCGCTTTATGGCTGAAAAGAGTAATTAATGGATTTTCGCTAATAAGAGCTGTTAAATATTGTTAAGGTTATAGCAGTATACCAAGTCAATTTCAGTGTAAGTAACACTCAAGGTAACACTGAACTCAACAAACCTAATAAAACCCTAATATTAAAGGCCCACAGAACACAACTCAACTCCTGTCGGGACCATTTACACTGTTATCCCCATCAATAACACCCTACTTAGTTATCAGTAGCTATTTGTTAAAACCAACCTTTGTAGTAACTTTCTAGTAACACTGACTCAGGCAGTCATGAATTCAAGTAATATTTTTAATGCTGGTGTTACTATGGAAAAATAATATCCCCGCTAGTTACTGTGCCTAGGCTTCATACTTATATGATGACTATAAAACATCGTCTTATATTTTCGATTTACTACTACACTTGGCTTATCAACACAGCAAGGAACGCCACAAATGAAATTACCTATTCCCTTAGTTAAGGCTTGGTTAGAACTAGCAAGCACTGACGACCCCAAATTACCCGAGGCGCGCGACCGCGCAATAAACAAAATACTTCACCATTTTGGTAAAAACTACCAACCAGAGCAGATAAAAAATACTGGTGCTAGCCGCATAAAAGCTAATAACCCACCTAGTTGAAGCCTATTTTTATACAAGAAAAAAATGACACACTATCCGAAATATCCCCTGAAAAAAGCTTAAATTTATTCACAAAACTCATACCTTTATTTGGGCTCCCTTTAAACAAGTAGCAGTTATGATAGCTGTGTAGCTAGGACACTCTGTGGTAATAATCATTATTTTCTTCGACATAACTTTGTGCTTGGGCAATAGAGCCAAAATAATAGCTAAGTAATTTGCTGCGTTTATCGCGAATAGTGATGGGAATATCGAGTTGTTGGACAACATCAAGCCAGGTTTTGACTAGGGTTAACGGCGGTAGTTCTTGCATAGTTTCATCCTTGAAATTCAGAAGTACCGACACCTTACGTCAAATAATGCTGCAAATCAAAAGCTACCACAGATATTTGTTGGTTTTTTATATGCCTTTATTAGCTAAACTTCCTAAAAATAACAGCTTAAACTGGCATAAACACTTAAGGGATAGCCACCAAAAATATCGAACTATCACTGATATTATAAAAACGCTACCTATGACAGAAAGCAAAGGTGAATACATAAAAGTTAGCGTGGGATGAAGTAACATGGATATATACCCGCCAGCGTTCTGAGAGGGTGCTTGAGTAGTAAGTTTGAAGTAATCCTCTGTGTTATTACTGCTTCACCATTATAGTGGTACTCGATCATCACAATAATATCTGCCTTTACTGCAAAATGTAAATTGCAGAATCTAAGCCAATAGCAAAATGTCAATAATGAGCCTTATAGGCAGTAACCGCGACAAGGGCAGGGTTTCAGTAAAAAATTTATAACTTGGCATTCATCAGGTCTACTAAATATATCTGACTAGATAAAAAAAACCAGCACTAAGCTGGTTTCTAATGTTGGTAAGTTTATCGATAAAATATTAGTTAATTTTTGCTAATATCTCGGTAAGCTTTTCTAAATTAGCGTAAGAAATAACCAGCTTACCTTTACCTTTTTTATTGTGGCTAATCGCAACTTTAGCGCCAAGCTTGTCTGCTAAACCTTGTTCCATTGCTACGGTTTCACTGGCTTTTTCAACTTTTTCTTTTGCCGCAAGCGGATTTTGAATATTGTTAATTAGGCTCTCAGTTTCTCTTACCGTTAACTCTTTAGTTGCCACGGTTTGTGCCGCTGACGTTTGTGCTTCACCATCTAGTGCTAATAAAGCACGGGCATGGCCCATCTCAATATCACCATTTTCTAAAAAAGTTTTTACTTCTGGATTTAAGTTATTTAAACGTAATAAGTTACTCACTGTGGTGCGTGACTTGCCAATGGCTATGGCGACTTCTTGGTGGGTTAAATCGAATTCCGTTAATAAACGCTCTAATGCGATCGCTTCTTCCATGGCATTAAGATCTTCACGCTGAATATTCTCAATTAATGAGATAGCTACGGCTGATTCATCCGGTACATTTTTAATGATACAAGGAATAACATCAAGTTTTGCCAGTTTTGCCGCGCGCCAGCGACGTTCACCGGCAATAATTTCATACTGATCACCCGCGACTAAACGCACCACAATGGGCTGAATAATACCTTGCGCTTGAATGGATAATGATAATTCTTCTAGGGCAGTATCCGACATATCACGGCGCGGTTGATATTTACCCGGAACAAGCGAAGCGATAGCAATTTTTTGAAACTCTTTATCGCGAGTTATTTCCGTAGCACTTTCTTGCGCGCTATCCATTGGAGTTGGTGGAATCATTGGTGATAATAAGGCATCAAGTCCGCGACCTAAGCGACTAACGCCTTTACGTTTTGCTGTACTCATAATTTTCCTTTGCGCTAATTGGCGACACTGGCGGTAGCTTTCTGGGCTTTTTTCGCGGTATTATTTTTACGTAACACTTCACCAGCAAGGGCTAAATAGGCTTTAGCGCCAGTTGATGATTTATCATAATACATGACTGGTGTACCAAAACTCGGTGCTTCAGCTAAACGAACATTGCGAGGGATGACAGTACGATAAACCTTATCACCAAAATGTCGTTTTAGTTGCTCAGATACATCATTAGCTAAGCGGTTACGAGGGTCATACATAGTACGAAGTATGCCTTCAATATGTAGTTTATCATTCACCACTGACGTTAACTTAGTGATGGTATCCATAAGTGCTGTTAAGCCTTCTAACGCATAGTATTCACATTGCATTGGCACTAAAACAGAATCAGCTGCCGTCATGGCATTAACGGTCAACATATTGAGTGATGGTGGGCAATCGATAATAATAAAGTCATAGAAGTCTTTTACCGGCGCTAAGGCGTTTTTTAAACGCTGTTCACGGGCGTATACTTCCATCAACTTGATTTCTGCTGCGGTAACATCGGCATTGGCTGAAATTAGATGATAAAGACCTGAGGTTTCTTTAATGACCACTTGTTCAACGCTCTGTTCTTCCACCAGTAATTCATAACAGGTGGCATGAACATTGTATTTATCAACACCACTGGCCATGGTGGCATTGCCTTGCGGATCTAAATCAATTAATAAAACTTTGCGTTTTGTTGCCGCCAACGAGGCCGCCAAATTAACCGCGGTTGTAGTTTTACCTACACCACCTTTTTGGTTTGCAATTGCTATTATTTTTCCCACAAGCGCCTCTATTGTAATTTTTTTGCTTCTAGTGCAACTTCTTCAAAACCAGAACGTGACGTTCACCAACCAAGCCAGGTACGATAATTTTATGACTGTCTACTAAAATAATATTTTCAGGTAATTGTGAAATTTCACTCTGAGGGTATTGCCCTTTCAGTGCAAAAAATCGTCCTTGTTCAGTGGTTATTAAATGCTGACACCAGCTTACCATATCATTAAGGGAAGAAAATGCGCGACTTAGCACACCATCAAAAGGTTGCTCGCCTTGATAGTCTTCAACTCTTGCCTTCACTGGCGTAACATTAGTGAGTTTTAATTTAAAAATCGCTTGTCTAAGGAAGGTAATCCGTTTACCTAAACTGTCTAATAAGACAAAATTTCTTTCTGGGTATAAAATAGCCAGTGGTATACCGGGTAAACCAGGACCCGTGCCTACATCAATAAAATTTTTACCAATAAGTACTTCACCTACCATTAAACTATCCATAATATGTTTAATTAACATATCACTAGGATTCCGAACTGAAGTAAGGTTATAGGTTTTATTCCATTTGTTGAGTAGTTCAACGTATTGAATAAGTAAATCGATTTGCTGCTGAGATACGACAAGCTGGGTTTTACTGATCAGTGTCGTTAATTCTTGTGTTAAAGTCATTTTTATTTAGACCAGCTGCTAACTTGTTAAGTTAGCAGCTCGCCCCTAGCTATTGCTTTTAGCCTAATTTGCGTAAAAGACCGTGTTTTTTTAAGTAGACTAATAATAACGAAATTGCCGCCGGAGTAATACCAGAAATTCGTGAAGCTTTACCAATAGTTTCCGGACGAGCATCTTTTAACTTAGCGACAACTTCATTCGAGAGCCCTGAAATTTGCTGATAATTAAGATCCATTGGGATCAAAGTATTTTCATTACGCTTTTTCTTGGCTATTTCATCTAGCTGTCGATCAATATAGCCAGCGTATTTGGTTTGAATTTCAATCTGTTGAGAAGCCTCTTTATCAGCCGCTGCTGGCCCTAAACCTTCAATTTTCATCAGATCATCATATTTTACTTCTGGGCGACGGATCAAATCTTCTAAACTGGCTTCTTTACTCAAAGGCGATTTTAGCAAGGCATTAATCTGATCAATATTGTGATGATCCTTTTGAACCCAGGTTGAGCGTAACCGCTGACGCTCGAGTTCAATATTTTCCATTTTTTCATTAAATCGTTGCCAGCGAGCATCATCAACTAAGCCAACTTTACGACCTAGTTCGGTTAAACGAATATCGGCGTTATCTTCCCGCAATAACAAACGGTATTCAGCACGCGAAGTAAACATACGATACGGTTCTTTAGTTCCTAATGTCGCTAAATCATCAATTAGCACACCGACATAAGCTTGGTCACGACCGAGAATAAACTCATCGCGCTCTTTTACTCTATTGGCAGCATTAGTTGCGGCAATGAGGCCTTGCGCGGCAGCTTCTTCATAGCCGGTAGTACCATTAATTTGACCGGCAAAATATAAGTTTTGCACAAATTTACTTTCTAAACTCTGCTTTAAATCACGAGGATCGAAGTAGTCATACTCAATGGCATAGCCTGGACGAGTAATAAAAGCATTTTCAAAACCTTTAATTGAACGTACTAAATCAATTTGTACATCAAAAGGTAAACTGGTTGAAATGCCATTAGGGTACACTTCATTGGTAGTTAAGCCTTCAGGCTCAACGAATATTTGATGTGAATTTTTATCGGCAAAACGAGTGATCTTGTCTTCAATAGATGGACAGTATCTTGGGCCTACGCCTTCAATGACCCCCGTATACATGGGAGATCTATCTAAACCATCTCGAATAATCTGATGGGTTTTCTCATTGGTGTGAGTGATATAACAAGATATTTGTTTTGGATGATCAGCACGAGAGCCCATAAAAGAAAATACCGGACGCGGTGTATCTCCTGGTTGCTCTTCCATTACCGAAAAATCTATTGATCTTCCATCAAGCCTTGGTGGTGTTCCTGTTTTTAAACGACCCATTCTAAAAGGCATATCACGCATTTTTTCGGCTAGAGTGATACTGGCAGGATCACCTGCACGGCCGCCTTGATAATTATTTAGACCAATGTGAATTTGTCCTGCAAGGAAAGTTCCAACGGTAAGTACCACTGTTTTGCCTTTAAATTTAAGGCCCATTTGTGTTGATATGCCAACTACGCGATCGTTTTCAAGGATCAAGTCATCACAAGGTTGTTGGAAAATAGTTAAGTTTTCTTGGTTTTCCAAGACGTTTCGTACGTAAGATCGATATAATACGCGATCCGCTTGGGCACGAGTCGCTCTTACGGCTGGACCCTTGCTTGAATTTAATGTTCTAAATTGAATGGCACTATGATCAATGGCCGTTGCCATCAAGCCACCAAGTGCATCAATTTCTTTAACAAGATGACCCTTGCCAATGCCACCAATGGCAGGATTACAAGACATTTGGCCTAGAGTGTCAATGTTATGAGTTAACAACAACGTTTTGCAGCCCATACGTGCTGCTGCAAGTGAGGCCTCGGTTCCCGCATGACCACCACCAACAACAATTACGTCATAAGACTCTTGATACCACATAAATTTACAATCCTGCTTGGTTAAAGTTTTTATTTTAAAACGCAGTGCAAAATTTGCAATGCTTAAAATTAGGAAACGTATTTTAGCGCTTTTTTCTCCTCAGGGATACGATCAAATGCGTAAAAAAGATCTGGGCTGATCTCTAATATATATTAAGAGATCTTTATAAAGATCTTATTACTATTACTTATTAAGATCCTTATTTTCTGTGGGTAAGTACTTTTTCTTTATAAATATTAGTGACTAATAGTAATGATAACCTTGTGATCAAGCCTTGATCAATCTGCTAATAAGCTTTGATCAAAACAGCGACTTATCCACAGGCAGATTAAATCCCAATTTAATCCACTGAATAATAATAGCAAAATAACCGGTTATTCACTGTTTTATCCACAATGTAAAAAATATAGATCAATAACTGTTAATAACTTATGGGTAACTGATCGTGCTAGATCTAAAGTAGATCTTTATTTAAGCTGATCCACTGCTGAGCAAGCTCTTCTGGATCAATATCTTCAGACATATCCAAAGTTTTCAATGGTACTATTTCAGTACAACCCATTGTAATCAATAGTTTTGTTATGTCTTTGGCTGCTTTACAGAAAGTATCATAGCTAGAATCTCCGATCCCTATGGTTAAAAAACTAACCGTGGATAGATCTTGTTCACAATGAGATAGATCACTGGCAAATTGCTTGATGCTGTCTGGGTAGTCTCCAGCACCATGTGTTGAGGTACAAATGATCCAAAGAGGCTTTTTAGGGAGATCACTGTGCTTTTTTTGTTCATTATTGCTCAGAAAAGTATTACTGAGGATGTTATTAAGATCCGGTTTTAAGTGAATATCAACCTTAAAATCAAGTTCAGTTAGGGTTTCTTCACAGGCTTCTGCAACATATTCCGTGCCACCAAGCATACTACCAACAATGATTTGAATTGAGCTCATAGAGGGTCTCTTTTTAATAAAATGGAGTTATATAACGATAATAAGCGGGGAGTTATTGTATTACTTAAGCTAAGTTCGGATAAACAATTACTTTGCATACTTTGTTATATGATGGTTGTATTTTAAACAATAAAAATATAACCAGCACTGTAAGTTGCACATTGTTATGTTGGCCATTAAAGGGCATAAACCGATATATAAAACAGCTGAGGCTGAAAATACCAACAAAATTATTGGCTATATTGTTGCTGCAGAGCAGATAAATAAAAATATCCAAATCGCTGCTTGTATTCAGAGTGGAGGTTCGACTGGCGCTGCTGGGTTATTTAGTAGCCAATATAACGGCTAACATGGTTATCAAAAGATATTGTCGCGTTCGATGAAAAGATTTTAGAGCTAGGTTAATAGTAGCGGAATAATATTCTACGCAGCATAGATTTTAGCTATGCTGCGTTTTTCTTGGTAGTTACTTACCAATACAAAAAGAACTGAAGATCTTACCTAACAGATCATCACTGGTGAACTCGCCAGTTATTTGATCCAATTCCTGCTGACAAATACGTAACTCTTCTGCCAATATCTCACCTGCCACGTAAGACTCAAGTTGCTCTAATCCGATGAGTAAATGCTGATGGGTATTCTCTAGCGCCACTAAATGCCGCCTTCTTGCCATAAATCCACCTTCAGTACTACTTTGATAACCCATAATACTTTTTAAGTGCTCTTTTAGGCTGTCAACGCCTGCACCTGTTTTTGCTGATAAAGTAATGATAGTGTGTTGTGTGCCGTCGGTGTCAGTAAACTCGCTAAAACCGGTTTTAGCATTAGTTACATCGGCTTTATTTCTGATCAGCGTAAGGCCAATATTTGCTGGTAGCTTGGCAAAAAATTCTGGGTAGTAATCTTTAATATCTTGCTCATCTGTTAACACGCTGTGATCTTCACTGCCATCAACCATTAATAAAACCCGATCTGCTTTTTCTATTTCTTGCCAAGCACGCTCAATGCCAATTTTTTCAACCACATCATCGCTATCGCGTAATCCTGCGGTATCAATAATATGTAATGGCATGCCATCGATATGAATTTGTTCGGCCAGTACATCACGGGTAGTACCGGCAATATCGGTAACTATGGCGGTTTGTTTACCACTTAAGGAATTTAATAAACTGGATTTTCCGGCATTTGGGCGACCAGCTATGACGACACGCATTCCTTCACGGATAATACAGCCTTGCTGTGCTTGTTTACGTACATCTTCTACTTTACTGATAATAGTTTTTAAATCAGTAACTATTTTTTTATCAGCGAGAAAGTCAATTTCTTCTTCAGGAAAGTCTATGGCCGCTTCAACATACATGCGTAGGTGAATAATACTTTCGACCATTTCATGCACCAGCTTTGAGAAGTCGCCTTGTAAAGAGTGCATGGCAGAGCGAGCAGCTTGCTCTGAACTAGAGTTAATTAAATCAGCGATGGCTTCTGCTTGGGTTAAATCGAGTTTGTCATTTAAAAAAGCTTGTTCACTAAATTCACCTGGTTTAGCCATTATTACTTTCGGTAGCGCAAGAATTGTCTTCAGCAGCATATCTAAAATTACCGGGCCGCCATGGCCTTGAAACTCAATAACATCTTCGCCAGTAAATGAGTTAGGCCCTTTAAAAAATAGTGCTATACCTTGATCTAATACCTGATTTTTATCCGGTAAGGTCTTATCTAAAAAAGGCAGATATTCTGCTTTTCTTACTTCAGGAATTTTACCTAATATAGCTTGAGCAACATTGGTTGCTTCTGGGCCTGATACTCTAATAATACCGACGCCACCACGTCCTGGTGCGGTTGCTTGGGCGGCGATTGTCGTTGTGTGAGAAATTGATGTCATGGCTAGGTAATTAATTTTAACGGTTGAATGCTGGTATTTTACTGTATTTATAAATTAATACCAATTCTGCTGAGGCTATAGTTGTCATTAATGTCGACAATAAAAAAGGCGATTACTGTTAAACAGTAATCGCCTTTTACTTTATTCATTTTATTGTTAACTCAAGACCGATTTTAAGCTGCTTGTGCTGCTTTTTTCTTAGCAATACCCGCAAATATAATCTTCATTTGGGTAATTGAAATCAAGTTACTGATAAACCAATAAAGTACTAAACCTGACGGGAACCAAGCCATAAATATTGAGAATACTACTGGCATATACTGCATAATTTTTTGTTGCATTGGATCTTGAATGGTCATAGGTTGCATTCTTTGCATAACATACATACTTGCACCCATTAATACGGGTAAGACAAAGTAAGGGTCCATTGTCGATAAATCTTGAATCCAGAAGAAGAATGGTGCATGACGTAATTCAACACTTTCTAAGAATACCCAGTAAAGCGCTAAGAAAATGGGCATTTGCAGTAATAATGGTAAACAACCGCCAGCAGGATTTACTTTTTCTTTACGATACATTTCCATGGTGGCTTGTGACATTTTTTGTCTGTCATCGCCAAAACGTTCTTTTAGCTGGGCTATTTTTGGTGCTAAGTCACGCATTTTAGCCATTGAGGTGTATTGCACTTTAGTTAATGGGTACATACCACCTTTGACAATTAAGGTGATGATAATAATAGCCACACCCCAGTTAGTGACAAAGCTTTGGATAGTTAGCAGTAACCAGAATAAGGGTTTACTGATCATCCATAAGAAACCGTAATCAATCGTTAAACCTAAACCGTCAGAAATTTCGTCTAGTACGTATTGATCTTTAGGACCGACATAAAAAATTGCCGATGTAGTGCCTTGTTGACCAGCATCAATAATAATCGCGGGAGCTTTGAAACCTATTACCGCTTCAAAATTATTACTGTAGCTAGTATATAGCTGGTTACTATCTTCAGCGTTTGGTATCCAAGCTGATACGAAGTAATGCTCAAGCATAGCAACCCAACCACCAACGGTTACTTTAGCTAAGTTAGCATCTTGTATATCATCAAAATCATATTTTTCGTAACGATCTTCTGTGGTTGAATAAGCAGTACCACGATAAGTTGGCAACATACCACCGCCTGTGTCTACCAAGGTAGACTGCTTAAGTTGGCCATACATTTGTACAGATACGCTATTCGCTGTGTTGTTATCTATTATGTATTCAACATTAATGCTGTAGCTATTTTTCTTAAAGGTAAAACGTTTAGTGACCGTCATACCACTGACATCGTTAAAAACTAAATCAATGATTAAGCTATCATTGATTAATTCATAATTGCTTTGCACGCTGGAATAGATTGGGCGACCTTTAATGATACGGTCAATACCGTTAGCACCGGTTAAACCACTTTGAGCAATATATTTTTGATTGCCATTTTGCATGATGGTAAAGGGAATACCATTGCCTTGCTCTGTATCGAAGTTAAGTAATTTTACTTCTACGATATCACCACCTTGACTATTAATTTTTAAGGTGAAGGTGTCAGTGGTCACGTTTATTAACTTTGCCGAAGTCACGTTTGATTTTACCGAGCTTATTTGTGCATCTGATGATTCAGGCACGAAGTCAGCGTTAGCAATTTCACCAGACTGATTTTGGCTAATACTTGTTTGTTGCGTAATAGGTGCATTTTGCTGCTGCCATTGACTAAACAGTAAGTAGGTAACAACCATAAGCGCAATAAAAAGTAGACTGCGTTGGGATTCCATAAAATTTACTTCTCTTCTTTGTTGGCAGGGGAGTATTTTCCCGAGCATAATTTAAATGTGATAAGTGCGTGGCATTTTAATATACGTTTGCTTGATAACCAACACTCTTTTAGTCTAGGTAGGTTATTTATTCTTTTTTTTGTGGCACTGGATCGTCACCACCTTCATTGAGAGGGTGACATCTTAATATACGTTTGCTTGCTAACCAACCACCTTTTATGACACCAAAGCGATTAATTGCTTCGGTTGCATAGCTAGAGCAGCTTGGTTGAAATCGACAATTAGAACCTAGTAATGGGCTAATAAAGCGTTGATAGCCTTTAATACCCGTTATAACTAGTTTTTGTGGCGTTGAATTATTTTGCGCCATATTTTCTCTAATTCTTGATTTATTGTCTTGTTATCAAGTTGATCAATACCAGACTTTACCATAACGACTATATCGATAGCAGGTAAATTATGTTGGTTTAAGCGGAAGCTTTCTCTTATTTGCCTTTTAATACGGTTGCGTTGCACAGCAAGTTTAACTCGTTTTTTGGCTATAGCTAAGCCTAAACGGTTTTTGGCAACTGAATTATGTTTATCAGAGACGAGAGTATGAGGTTTTTGTGTTACTAATAAAGTAAAGTGGCGAGAGCCAAAACGGATAGGTTTAGAAAAAACCGCTTGAAAATGACCGGGAGTCAACAAACGTGACTCCCGATTAAATTTGTAAGTAACCATAGCTAGGTTACCTTATATCAAAAATTGTAAACAAGGTTTGATATTATGCGCTAAGGCTTTTACGGCCTTTGGCACGGCGACGAGCTATAACAGCACGGCCGCTTTTAGTTGCCATACGAGCACGGAATCCGTGGTTACGCTTACGCTTTAGTATGCTAGGTTGAAATGTTCTTTTCATTATGCTAATCCGTCGGTTGTTGTTGCCCTGGCAAAACAGCCTTTTGAGCACACTGGTCTAAAAAAAGAGGCGGAATATTAAATCTTATTAGGGTAATTGTCAATCTTTTATGTTAGCTATTTTACTATGATCCTTTGGTATTTATCCTAGGATCATGGTGATCTTTATGGTGTTCACTAACTATATTCACAGTTTTACCACATTGCTGTTGGACCATCTGGATAACTAATTTGGTAAATTGCTTGTTTAAAGCTTAAATCATCAATAATAAGTAGAGTTATTTTTGTGATAAATATTATAGTATTTTTATTATTAACAAAGACTTAACATTAGTTAATCAAAAAAAATGTAGAATAGTTAAAAGTCAATATTGCACTTGTGGATAACTCCATAGATAATAGCCCTCAGAAAAATATTAACCTAGTAATTACTGGAGTTTTGGTTGGATCATTCCCCTTGGCAACGATGCCTATCTGTTCTACAAGAAGAATTGCCTGCTCAGCAATTTAGTATGTGGATCCGACCTTTGCAGGCCGTTGTCAATGACAATGTTATGACGTTATATGCACCTAACCGTTTTGTACTTGATTGGGTTAGAGATAAATACGTCAATCGGATTAATGAACTTTTAAGCATTAATGAAGCAAATAATCCATTGTTGCTGCGTTTTGATGTTGGCAGTAAACCTATTGTTAATACAACAACTAATATTTCAACACCGGCGAATGTTCGTGGTAATGAAAATATGTTTGCTCGCTCAACTCCTGCTGTCAAAATTTCCCAGCCGGTAAGTAATATTCCTAAAAAATCCAACATACGACTAAATTACACTTTCGATAACTTTGTTGAAGGTAAATCTAATCAACTTGCCCGTGCTGCGGCCTCGCAAGTTGCAGATAACCCAGGCACTGCTTACAACCCTTTATTTATCTATGGGGGCACAGGTTTAGGTAAAACGCATTTATTACACGCGGTTGGCAATGCTATATTACTTAAAAACCCCAATGCTAAAATTGCCTATATGCATTCAGAGCGATTTGTCCAAGATATGGTTAGAGCATTACAAAATAATGCCATGGAACAATTTAAACAATATTACCGGTCAGTTGATGCATTACTTATTGATGATATTCAATTTTTTGCTGGTAAAGAGCGTACTCAAGAAGAGTTTTTTCATACGTTTAATGCTTTACTTGAAGGAAATCAACAGGTTATATTAACTAGTGATCGTTATCCTAAAGAAATTGTTGGTGTAGATGACCGGTTAAAATCTCGATTTGGTTGGGGATTAACTCTTGCCATTGAACCGCCCGAACTTGAAACTCGTGTTGCCATTTTAAAACGTAAGGCGCAAGAGAGTCAGATCAACCTAGCAGATGAAGTTGCTTTCTTTATTGCCAAGCGCCTGCGTTCTAATGTTCGAGAATTGGAAGGGGCATTAAATCGTGTTATTGCTAATGCTAATTTTACCGGTCGTGCCATAACCATTGATTTTGTCCGTGAAGCATTACGTGATTTATTAGCACTGCAAGACAAGCTGGTTACTATAGATAATATTCAGCGCACCGTTGCCGAATATTATAAAATTAAGATTTCCGATTTATTATCGAAACGCCGCAACCGTTCTGTCGCTAGGCCTAGGCAAATAGCCATGGCATTATCTAAGGAATTAACCAATCATAGTTTACCTGAGATTGGCGATGCCTTTGGTGGCCGAGATCACACCACTGTTTTACATGCTTGTCGCAAGGTTAAATCTTTACGTGAAGAAACGCATGATATTAAAGAAGATTATTCTAATTTAATCAGAACACTTTCGTCTTAGTTTTTATAAAATAAAAATACTAGCCATTCAAGCAGGTAAAAAAATGAAGTTTTCACTGAATAGGGAATTATTACTTAAGCCACTATTATTGGTTTCTGGTGCAGTAGAACGAAAAAGCACCTTGCCCATTCTAAGTAATGTACTTTTTGAAGTAAGTGGTCAATCACTTACTCTGACCGCTACAGATTTAGAGTTAGAAATGGTTGCTTATGCACAAATTGATAATCAAGGTGAAGATGGAAAAATTACTATTCCAGCGCGGAAATTATTAGATATTTGTAAAAGTTTACCTGATAATTCTTTGATATCTTTTGAGGTCATTAATGAGACGATTAAGTTATCATCTGGTCGTAGTCGCTATTCTCTGTCAACGTTACCAGCAGCAGATTTTCCTAATATTGAAGAATGGCAGGGCGATGTTGAATTTAAGCTGTTAAAGTCTGAATTTTTGCGCCTAATTGAAAGTACTCATTTTTCCATGGCCAACCAAGATGTTCGTTACTATTTGAATGGCATGTCCATTGAAAGCGACGGTAATGAAATCCGTTCTGTCGCTACCGATGGTCATCGTCTGGCTATCTGTAAAATTTCAAACGACTCGCTCGATTTACCGGTTAGACAAGTTATTGTGCCGCGGAAAGGTATTTTAGAGATTATACGTCTACTGGCACCCGTTGATGAGTTGGTGCAGATTTTTTTAGGCTCTAATCATATTCGCATTATAGACACAGAGTTTTCTTTTACTAGTAAATTAGTTGATGGTCGCTTTCCTGATTACCGTCGAGTATTACCTCGTAATGGTGATAAAGTTTTTGAAACAAATAAAGATGAACTTCGTCAAGTGCTTTCACGAGCATCAATATTATCGAATGAAAAGTTTAAGGGTGTACGTTTAAACTTCTCTAAGACTAATTTAAAAATAACAGCGAATAATCCTGAGCAAGAGCAAGCGGAAGAAGAAATTGAAATCGATTTTCCTTACGATGATTTAGAAATTGGTTTTAACGTAAGTTATGTGCTTGATGTGTTAAACGCTATTAAAGATGAGAACGTTAAATTTACTTTGGCGGATGCAAATAGTAGTGTTGTTATTGAAGGCAGTAGTAATAGCGAAGCGCTTTACGTTGTCATGCCTATGCGTTTATAGTTTTCAATAAAATTATTATATCTACAGATGAGTGTTGCAAAACTAACTACTTATAACTTTAGAAATTTATCATCGGTAACTATAGATTTTCACCCTAAGCTTAACTTCTTTGTTGGCGATAATGGCAGTGGTAAAAGTAGTTTACTTGAAGCTATTTTTTTTATTGGACACGGAAAATCTTTTCGTACCTCTAAGGTAGAACATCTAGCAAGTTATGATACTGATAATTTTGTTGTTAGTATAAAAGATGATAATGATTTACAACTAGGTCTTAGTAAAAATACAGCTTCAGGGGTAACGTTAATAAAGATAAATGGTGAGCGGCATGCTCGATTATCTGAACTCGCCAAGAATATTGCCGTACAAATAGTTACGCCCGAAAGTTTTAAGCTTTTTTTTGGTGGACCCAAAGAACGTCGACGCTTTATCGATTTAGGTATGTTTCACGTGAAACATGATTTTTCTAAACAGTGGCGGGAATTTAATCGGGTACTTAAGCAGCGTAATGCTTGCATCAGAAATGCTTTAGATAAATCGAGTTTAGATTACTGGACTAAAATATTTTGTCAGTTATCAGAAAATGTTGCCGAGACCAGATCACAATATGTTGCCGACCTAGTGACAGAATTGCCTTTCTGGTTGGCTATATTATTACCTAATATAGCGGCAAAGGTTAGTGTGCAATATTTACAGGGCTGGCCACAAAAAAAGAATTTAATGGCAGCGCTACAGGATAGTCATGAAAGAGAGCAAGGTTTTGGTTATAGTATCTATGGCGCGCATAAATTTGATGTTAAATTTCTTATCGCTAAGCAGCCATTAGAAAGTCAACTTTCAAGGGGACAACAGAAGTTGTTTTTATTGGCATTAACATTTGCACAAGCTAAATTAATTGCAAGAGTTAATCGAGTAAAACCAATTTTACTTATTGATGATGTAGGTGCTGAGTTAGATAGTAATTCAAGGCAGGCTTTATCAAATGCAACGAGTAAATTAGATTGCCAAGTTGTTATTACGGCAATTGAAGAAAGTGTTCTGCAACCTTTTTTTAATGACAGCCAAGTTATTAATAATGAGGGTAGCGAAAAGAATAATTATCATATGTTTCACGTGAAACATGGTGTTATATTACCTGTGAATAATTCAGTAATGATTGAGTAGGCTAAAACTATGACAGTAGAAAATGAATATGGTTCGTCCAGTATTAAGGTACTAAAAGGACTTGATGCAGTACGAAAAAGACCTGGTATGTATATAGGTGACACGGATGATGGCACTGGTTTACATCATATGGTTTTTGAGGTTCTAGATAACTCAATCGATGAAGCATTAGCAGGGCATTGCTCTGAAATTGTGGTAACCATTCATTTAGATGGCTCGGTATCGGTAAAAGATGATGGCCGTGGTATCCCGACTGACATACATCCAGAAGAAGGTATATCTGCTGCTGAAGTTATTATGACTGTTTTACACGCCGGTGGTAAATTTGGTGGTGAAGATTCGGGTTATAAAGTTTCCGGTGGTCTTCATGGCGTGGGCATTTCAGTGGTAAATGCTTTAAGTGCAAAGCTTAAGTTGAATATTCGTCGCGATGGTAAATTGTTTGAACAGTTTTATTATGTAGGTGTAGCGGAAGCGCCACTTGCCGAAGTGGGTGTAAGTGATGAAACGGGTACTGAAGTACGCTTCTGGCCAAGTACCGATACCTTTACGGATGTGCTATTTCATTACGACCTATTAGTTAAACGTATTCGTGAATTATCTTTCTTAAATTCAGGCGTATCAATACATTTAATTGATGAACGTGAAGAAGGTAAAGAAGAACTTTTTTGCTATAAAGGTGGTATTCAAGCCTTTGTTGATTATTTAAATACCAATAAAACACCTGTTAATGAAGAGATATTTTATTTCGATTTAGAGCGTGACGACGGGATTATTGTCGAAGTAGCCATGCAATGGAATGATGGTTTTCAAGAAAGTATTCACTGTTTTACCAATAATATTCCACAACGTGATGGTGGTTCGCATTTAAGTGGTTTTAGAACTGCGCTTACCAGAACACTGAATTCTTATATGAACAGAGAGGGCCTGAATAAGACCAAAAAAGGTGGTAGTACTGAAACTAGTGCTACCGGTGATGATGCCCGTGAAGGTTTAACTGCGGTAATATCCGTTAAAGTACCAGATCCTAAGTTCTCATCACAAACCAAAGATAAACTTGTTTCATCTGAAGTAAAAACTGCCGTTGAACAAGCCATGGGTGAAAAGTTAGGTGAATATCTATTAGAGAATCCTTCTATTGCCCGCACCATCATTATGAAGATAGTTGATGCTGCTCGAGCTCGTGAAGCTGCCCGCAAAGCACGTGAAATGACACGTCGTAAAGGTGCTTTAGATATTGCTGGTTTACCAGGTAAGTTGGCAGATTGTCAGGAAAAAGATCCGGCCTTATCTGAAATATATATTGTGGAAGGGGACTCTGCTGGTGGTTCAGCCAAGCAGGGCCGTAATCGTAAAAACCAAGCAATTTTACCGTTAAAAGGTAAAATTCTTAACGTAGAAAAAGCACGTTTTGATAAAATGATTTCTTCGCAAGAAGTAGGTACCTTAATTACCGCATTAGGTTGTGGTATAGGTCGCGACGAATATAATCCAGACAAATTACGTTATCACAGCATTATCATCATGACCGATGCCGATGTCGATGGTTCTCATATTCGTACCTTATTACTGACATTCTTTTATCGTCAAATGCCTGAAATTATGGAACGTGGCCATATTTTTATTGCCCAGCCACCGCTTTATAAAGTGAAAAAAGGTAAGCAAGAACGCTACATTAAAGATGATGAAGGTTTAACCGAGTACTTAACAACATTAGCACTTGATAACGCCTCTGTTCATGTTAATGAAGATGCACCGGGAATATCGGGTACTAGCTTAGAACAGTTAGTAAATCAATATCGTAAAACCATGGATATAGTTAAACGTCTATCTAGACAGATGCCTGCTGATATTTTAGAGAAGATGATTTATAGCAGAACTATCACCACTGAAGACTTTTCCGATGAAAGTAAAGTGCAAGACTGGACCAAAGATATTATTACTCAACTAGAAAATCAAGATGGTAACGGTTCAATCTATCAAGTTGAAGTGAAGCATAACCAAGAGCGTAATATATATTACCCGAACTTTATTGTTAGAAAACATGGTATCGATAAAGAATATCATTGCAGTTATGAGCTTTTACAATCAAAAGAGTTTGCCGCAATTATGTCATTAAACACAGAAATTAATGGCTTGATGGAAGATGGCGCTTACGTTAAACGTGGTGATAAAGTTAAGTCAGTAGATACCTTTGATGAAGCTTTGGAATGGTTAATGACAGAATCGAAACGTGGTCTATACATCCAGCGTTATAAAGGGCTAGGAGAAATGAACCCTGAGCAGCTTTGGGAAACTACCATGGATCCTGACACACGACGTATGTTACAGGTAACTATCGAAGATGCCATTGCTGCGGATCAACTGTTTACCACCTTGATGGGTGATCATGTAGAACCGCGCAGGAAATTTATCGAAGAAAATGCCTTACGAGTTTCAAACTTAGATATATAGTTCTTATTAAAGCTTAAATAAGATGCCCGGTCTTCATGTCTGGGCATTTTTGTAGCATAAACATTATAATCGTCAGATGTAAAAAGCGCATGATAATTCCCAGCAAAGACCCTTTGCTCAGTTAACTAAGACAAAAGTGAATTTGAACACCATGACAACTTACCAAAGTAAAACTTTTCAAGGCTTAATTTTACAGTTGCAAGATTACTGGTCACGTCAAGGTTGTGCAATCGTACAACCTCTTGATTTAGAAGTTGGGGCAGGTACCTTCCATCCCATGACTTTTTTACGCTCAATTGGCCCTGAGCCGATCAGCAGTGCCTATGTACAACCTTGCCGACGTCCCACCGATGGTCGTTATGGTGAAAATCCAAATCGCTTACAGCACTATTATCAATTTCAAGTGATGCTAAAACCATCGCCAAAAAATATTCAGCAGCTTTACCTCAACTCGCTAAAAGAGTTAGGTATCGATCCTCTGGTGCATGATATTCGGTTTGTTGAAGATAACTGGGAATCACCTACCTTAGGTGCTTGGGGTTTAGGTTGGGAAATTTGGTTGAACGGCATGGAAATATCTCAATTTACCTACTTCCAACAAGTGGGTGGTTTAGAGTGTAAGCCAGTTACCGGTGAGATTACTTACGGCTTAGAGCGCTTAGCAATGTATATTCAAAATGTGGATAGCATTTATGATCTAGTGTGGACTGATGGCCCATTAGGAACTATCTATTACCGTGATATTTTTCACCAAAATGAAGTCGAGCAATCAACCTATAACTTTGAATACGCGGATGTTGACGCACTATTTAAGCAATTTGACCAATGTGAAAAAGAGAGTAAAAAACTGATTGAGGTAAACTTACCATTACCCGCTTATGAGCAAGTAATGAAAGCATCCCATGCCTTTAATATGCTTGATGCTCGCCATGCGATATCAGTAACTGAACGTCAGCGATATATTTTACGTGTCCGTACCTTATCTAAAGCCGTAGCAGAATCATATTACCAAAAACGTAAAGAGCTTGGCTTTCCCTTATGTAAAAATAGTGAAGGTAAAAATAATGATGCCAGTACGAAGCAAGCTTCAGCTAAAGGAGATAAATAATGACTACTGAGACACTCCTTATTGAGCTTGGTACAGAAGAGTTACCACCAAAATCATTAAAAACATTAGCGATAGCTTTTTATGACAATATTAAAAGCCAACTCGATAGCCATAATTTAACTTATAGCGATATTAAGTGGTTTGCTACTCCGCGCCGTTTAGCTGTACAAGTTTTTGATTTAGTTGATAAACAACCAGATAAAATTGTAGAAAAGCGTGGCCCAGCAGTTAATGTTGCTTTTGATGATGCCGGTAATGCCAGCAGAGCAGCGCAAGGGTGGGCAAGATCCAATGGTATCGATGTTGAGCAAGCCGAGCGTCTAGTAACCGATAAAGGTGAGTGGTTACTGTACCGTGCGACAGTTGCGGGGAAATATGTTACTGAATTAGTGCCGGATATGGTAACAAGCGCATTAAGTAAGTTACCCATTGCTAAACCAATGCGTTGGGGCGCTGAACGTATTCAGTTTATTCGTCCTGTGCACACGTTAACTATGCTTTATGGTAGCGAAATAATTGCTGGTGAAGCCCTTGGCGTCAGTTCAAGTAACCAAGTGCAAGGTCATCGCTTTCATCATGAAGGTTTAGTGACCATTAATCATGCTAACGATTACCAAGCCGAATTAATCAAAGCTTATGTAGAAGTCGACTTTAACGTAAGACAAAGTAAAATTGTTGCGCAAATAAAACAAGTCGCTAAAGATATTGACGCTGTCGCTCTAATTGATGAAGAGTTACTAAACGAAGTCACGGCATTAGTTGAATGGCCGGTAACCTTAGTAGGTACCTTTGATGAAAAATTCTTAAATGTTCCCGCTGAGCCATTAATATACTCGATGAAAGATCATCAGAAGTATTTTCCGGTAACCGATCATCAAGGCCGATTGGTTAACAAATTTATTTTTGTTGCCAATATCGAATCTAAAGATCCAAATACCGTTATTTTTGGTAATGAGAAGGTGATTCGCCCACGTTTGGCTGACGCTGAATTTTTCTTTAAAACAGATAAAAAACAGACTTTGGCATCAAGACTAGCCAGCCTTGAATCAGTATTATTTCAAAAGCAACTGGGTACACTGAAAGCAAAGTCTGAGCGAATCGCCACTTTATCTCAGTTCATTGCCGAACAGTTAAACGAGAATGCACAAGATGCGTACCGTGCTGGCTTACTGAGTAAAACCGACTTGATGACAGAAATGGTACTAGAGTTTCCCCAAGTGCAAGGCACTATGGGTAAGTACTATGCATTGCATGATGGTGAAAATGAAAATATTGCCCAAGCACTGGAAGATCAATACCGGCCACGTTTTGCTGGTGATAGTCTACCTGAAGCCAATATTGGCTGTGCAGTCGCTATCAGTGATAAAATTGATACTTTAGTCGGTATCTTTGGTATTAATCAGGCTCCTAAGGGCGATAAAGACCCCTTTGCGCTACGAAGAGCAGCCATTGGTAGTATTCGTATCATCATTGAAAAACAGCTCGATTTAGACCTTGCCGTGTTAATTAACAAAAGTATCGAGTTATTTGGCGATAAATTAGTTAATAACAATACCGCTAGTGATGTCCTTGAATTTATTATGGGTCGATTCCGTGCCTTCTATCAAGAACAGGGTATTAGGGTTGATGTTATCCAAGCGGTATTGGCTAAAAAGCCCAGCGCACCACTTGATTTTGAAAAGCGTATTAAAGCCGTTACCTTCTTTGGTAAATTGCCGGAAGCAGCGACACTTGCTGCCGCAAATAAGCGTGTTGGTAATATACTGGCTAAATTTGATGGTGAGCTATATCAAGCCTTTAACAAAGATTTAGCAACAGAACAAGCGGAAAACGATTTAGCAAATATCTATCAAGAAATAAGCTTGAAAGTAGCTCCCTTGATGGCTGATAAAAATTACCAAGCCGCACTGACTGAATTAGCACAGCTTAAAACACCTATAGATACTTTCTTTGATAGTGTTATGGTGATGAGTGATGATGAAGCAGTTAAAATTAACCGGTTAACCTTGCTGAATGAAATTAGAAATAGTTTCTTTGCCATAGCGGATATATCAGTGCTGCAGTAATAAACTCAGCGACAAAATAGCGATAAAAGGTCATGGTAACATGGCCTTTTTTTATGGCTGAAATTTGAGCTAGAGCAATAATAACAGTACAAATAGGCGTAAGGTGAATGTAAGAGCTAATATAAAGAGATACCGAGTCATAAGGAGCTGTTTATGCCAAGCAAAGAAATCACAATATTATTGAAAAATAAACAAACACAGCTAACCAAGCGCATTGCCGCCATAGAAGCTGACTTCCATAAAGGTAGATCACAGGATTTTTCTGAGCAAGCTACGGAGACAGAAAATGATGGTGTACTTGATGAAATACATCACGAAGCAAAGTTAGAATTAACCTTAGTTAAATCGGCATTACAACGAATAGCCGAAGGATTATACGGACATTGTGAGGAGTGTGATGAATTGATAAACCCAGACCGTTTATCGGCGTTACCTTATACAAGCAAATGTATTAACTGTGCACTTTAGGCTCTGTTGTTGTTGTTGAGTGTGGGCGAGTAAACAAGCGAGACGCATCCATGGGGCTCTGCACAAGCATCAGGACAGTGTGCTCCTGCACTGTCTAGTAAGGGTATATCCATATACCGTCATGCTTGTGACGCTCGCTTTTATCACACCACCAACACTCACAGTAAAATCAATAGCCTTACTATATTACCAACACCTAACTACAACACCGCTGCTTTAACATGCAAGAAAATCAGCTAGGAGATGAGAATGACAGTAGAGAAACATAACTTACACCGCGAATTCCCACATTTAACCGATGAAATACAGCACTTATAAATGAATGACAACTATTTTTATAGAAGCTTTAATGAGTATCATGAAGTTGATAAATAAATTCACCGAATAGAGTAGGGTGTTGGAAATAGCGGCATAGCTATTACCATAAAATAGGCATTGCCAACCCCCGTTCGGTTTTTTCTATTAGTTAGATACCATAAATATCTTTGAAAAATCGTTTAGCGCGGGGAAGATAAAAATTATTATAATCTACAGAAAATGCGATAGCTGTTGCCTTGCCTCGCAACTCTTGATGTGGCACAAAGCCATAAACACGAGAATCGGCACTATGGCGGCGATTGTCACCTAACACGAGATAATGACCCGCAGGTACCGTTATCGGGCCAAAATTGCTAAGCCTATTACTTGCTGTGTTATAAATGTTTATCTGATGTTTAATATTCGCTAATTTTTCTATTGTTACCGTTACACTCGTTGAATCTGCTGACCAGGTACTTTTACTTGAAGGGCTATAAGATAAGGCTAAACCGTTTATTTCAATAACTTCATTGTTCATCGCGACGACATCACCAGGTAAACCCACAATTCGTTTAATTAATCGAAGAGCAGCCGCTTTAGATTCGAAGACTACAATTTCTCCACGTTGTGGTGTATTAAGGGCAAGTAATATTATATCGGTAAAGGGCAAGCGTAAATCATAGGCCATTTTGCTTACCACTATGCGATCACCTACTTTAATGGTGGGCTGCATTGAACCGCTAGGTACTGAATACCAGTCAGCAACAGCACTACGAACTACCGACATTAGTAAAATAAAAATAAGCAGTTTTTTATTACTTAGTAAAATTGCAATGAGTTTATTATTGCTAGCTTTTAGCATTATGTCTTGCTCCCTATGTAAATACCTACCAGCTATAAGGCAACATAAAAGCATGATAGTTCCACACAGAAATACTTACTTAACCTGAACTCTGGATAATGAGTGCTTGATGGTTTAGTAAAAACAACAATTTACGATTATTAAGAATAACATTTACAAAATCAGTCGCGATATATGTTATCAATGTTTCAATTTATTCGATTATCAAGGCATAACGTTTATGAATAACGAGTTATTTATCGACGTTTTAACGCTGATAATCAGATAAAGGGGAATATTGAGCAAGTGCTGCTTATCCAGAGTTCAGGTTACTTACAACTTGCTAAGAAAAACACTGCGTCAGGGTTAACTTTTTTTTATCACATACAGATAGGGTAGTTTTTCTGTTTGCTTAGCCAGAAGCTCATGCTCCATAAAGCGACAAAAGCTTGGAATATCTCTAGCGGTAGAAGGGTCATCACATTTAATTAATAAGGTCTCACCGCTGGCGATTTTTCGAATATTCATACGAACCATCATCACGGGCTCGGGACAGCGCAATCCTATAGCGTCAAGCATATGATCTGTTTGTTGAAAAATAGTAGTAAGCATAAACGGGTATTTACAGAGTGAGTTAAATAATAATTATACCCTATTAAAACAATTCAACATAAGAAATAAAGCAATTTCAGCTTTAAAAAACAGCTTCAGCTATACTCAAACTATTGTCATTAGTTAGACAAACGATGCACAATTTCAGTCTAAATCTATATAGCTACGTCGAGGTACCAGTGAAAAACATACTTAAATTTATATTATGGTCAGTTTGTATCTTTGCCTCAATAAATCTGTCAAAAGCCAATGAAAGTTTGCAGATAATGACAGATGTCGACCAGCAAAAAAAATTTTTAAAGGCTGAGAAACTATTAGCAATAAGCTATTCTGAGCAGTATAAAAGTCTCTATAACCAACTGTATTACTACCCATTACAGCCCTATTTAGAGCAAGGTCGTTTAATGGCAACGATGCAGTTATCATCGGCAGGTGAAATTTCGGTTTTTTTAGAAAAATATCGGCACTCACCATTAGATTGGCCACTGAGAAAGGCGTGGTTAAAGTACTTAGCAAAAAAAAATAACGGCACACTCTTTCTCGAATTTTATAAAAAATCTAGTAATACGGCGTTGACCTGTCAAAAGCTGAAATTCTCATTAACAGCAGGTATGCCAGCAAGCGTGGTGTTACCGCAAGTGACAAAATTATGGTTAGTGGGTAAGTCGTTAGATAAAGCCTGTGATCCGCTAATTGACCAGTGGCAACAAGCGGGCTATAGAACGAATGAACTAGTTTGGCAACGTATTGTCTTGGCGGCAGAGGGTGGTCAACAGACACTAATCCCTTATTTAACAAGATTTCTTGCTAAAGAACAGCAATACTTGGGCCGGTTATGGCATCAAGTAAGGCGTGACCCTGCAACCGTAGTACGGCAAGATAAATTTATTAAAAAATCGCTAAAAGAGAGTCAAATTTATACTTATGGCATTAAGCGGTTGGTATGGCGTGATGCCGATAAAGCGTTGGCGAGTTATAAAAAGGCGCAGCTAGCTTTCACCTTTTCAAGCAGACAAAACCAACAGATAGCAGAGAAGTTTGCTGTGGCTTTAGCCAGTAAAAATCACGTACAAGCAGGGGCTTGGTTGGAGAAAGTAGATCCAGTAAATATAGATGCTAGTATCATGCAATGGCAGTTAATCGAGGTGTTGAAGCAACAAAATTGGCACTTAGTACTGCAAGCGTTAGCCAAAATGCCGGGGAAATATAAAACCGAGTTACAGTGGCAGTATTGGTATGCTAGGGCACTGATCGCTACTGATAAACTTGAACGAGGTCAAGATGTCATGAGTGAGTTAGCAACTAAACGCCATTACTATGGCTTTCTGGCAGCGAGTTATTTAGAAACACCAGTCAGTTTACAACATAGTCCTTTAGCAATAACTAACCAGGAAAAAAAAGGTGTATTGTTGCACCCCGCTGGGAAGCGGGCATTTGAGTTTTACTACTTGGGACGCTATGTTGAAGCGCGTAGAGAATGGCGCTATTGGCTTAGCCAACTCAATTATCGGGAAAAACTCGTGGCGGCAAAATTAGCCAATGAAAATGGCTGGTTTGATCGCGCTATTTTTACCTTAGCTCAGGTTGGCTATTTAGATGATGTCGAGTTACGTTTCCCAAAAGCATTTGATAAGAAAATTACCCAACATGCACAACAGCAGGAAATAAATCCTGCTTGGGCTTTTGCTATAACTCGACGTGAAAGTTCGTTTATGACCGATGCTCATTCATCGGTAGGGGCGAAGGGTTTGATGCAATTAATGCCTAATACCGCCAAGCAACTGAAACGCGGTCGTGTCAGTCGACAATACCTATACAATGCGGAGAATAATATCCAACTAGGGACAAGGTATTTACGTAAATTACTTGATAAAAACAAGGGTAATCAGCTACTTGCTACAGCATCTTATAATGCCGGACCTTATAGAGTAAAAAAATGGTTAAAAAATGCCAGTGCCATGCCAGCTGATATTTGGATAGAAACCATACCGTTTAAAGAAACACGAAACTATGTAAAAAGTGTCTTAGCGTATCAAGAGATTTATCAGCACCAGCCCGGGCAGATTAGTCGGGTTTTTGAACAAGTTATTAATATGAATATTGGCGATTAGTTAAAACCTCGACATCAGCGAGTAATTGCCAAGTTTAATGCACAGATCTAGCCGCCGCCTTTCTTTTGTCAATAGCGTGCTTTTTGAGGTGTATGCTATCATGAGGCAAATTTCTTGATGGCCGTCTTTCGGAGACATAATATATGACAACACTTAATGCTAAGTTGGCTAGCCAATACCCAGCTCATATTGCCCAATTGCAACAGATGACTAAAGCTGCACTTTCCCGTGAAAACCTAGAAGGTTTAGTTATCCATTCTGGACAAGAAATTAAGGCCTTTCTTGACGATAACTGTTACCCATTTAAAGTTAACCCTCATTTTAAATATTGGCTGCCATTAATTGAACTGCCAAACTCTTGGTTGGTGGTTAATGGCGAAGATAAACCAACCTTAATCTATTATCAGCCAGTGGATTTTTGGCATAAAATTACCCCGTTAAGTGAAAGTTATTGGGGGGAATATATTAATATTAAAATTTTAACGAATGCGAGTGAAGTCGATAAATTACTGCCTTATGATAAAAAGGGTTTTGCCTATATTGGCAGTCATATTGAAGTGGCAAAAGCCTTAGGTTTTGAAGCTATTAATCCTGAATCCTTGCTTAATTATATTCATTACCACCGTGGCTATAAAAGTAAATATGAGCATGAGTGTCTTCGTCAATCTAATACTTTGGCAGTAAAGGCACACCAAGCGGCTCGTAACGCTTTTTTACAAGGTGATAGTGAATATGATATTCAACAGGCTTACCTTAAGTCTATCGGTTATGGTACTAACGATACCCCATACGGTAATATTGTCGCGTTAAATAAAAACTGTTCAATTTTACACTATATGTCTTTGGATAAAGTGCCCCCGCAGGCGCATCGCTCATTTCTTATCGATGCCGGCGCTAACTTTAATGGTTATGCGGCTGACATTACCCGTACCTATTCCTATAAAAATGATAAGTTTGCCGAACTCATTGTTCGTATGGATCAATTGATGCTTAAGGCCGTGGCAGGATTAAAACCTGGTGTCAGTTATGTCGATCTTCATATTGAAACACATAGAGCGATTGGCCAAGTATTACGTGATTTTAACTTTATCAATGTTGACGCTGATATTGCCGTTGAGTCTGGCATTATCTCTACCTTCTTCCCCCATGGTTTGGGTCATCATTTAGGACTACAAGTTCATGATGTTGGTGGTTTTATGGCCGATGAACGTGGCACTCATGTAGATACACCCGCCAGTCATCCATTTTTACGTACCTCTCGACTGATAGAAGCCAATCAGGTCTTTACTATTGAACCTGGCTTATACTTTATTGATTCATTATTGGCAGAGCTAAAAGCATCGCCTAATGCCGACCAAGTTAATTGGAAAAATGTTGATGAAATGCGTTGTTTTGGTGGTATTCGTATTGAAGATAATATTATTGTCCATCAGTCTCATAATGAGAATATGACCAGAGATTTAGGCTTAAACTAAACTTAATTAAAGTAAACCAAGCTTAGAGAAGTAAAAGTATATTGTGACTAAGTCTTTTCCTATCGCGGTTAATAATGTCGAAGATGAGATCATTATTAACCGCAGTCGTTTTATCTGCTATTTACGCCCCTGCGACGATATAGTGGCAGCAAAAGCTATGCTCAAAGAGTTACAGCATCTTCATCCGCAAGCTAGCCATCATTGTCATGCTTTTTTAACCAGAGCAGCCGGAGATAGTCAAGGCTATGGTTTTTCTGATGATGGCGAGCCGAGCGGAACTGCGGGTAAACCTATGTTACTAGCCTTGCAAGGTGGTGGTGTAGGTCAAGTCTGCGCTGTTGTAGTTCGCTACTTTGGCGGTACTAAATTAGGCACAGGCGGTTTGCAAAGAGCATATGGTGGCAGTGTACGCCAAGCCTTAGGCTTTTTGCAGTCAAAAATTAAAATAGCTATGGTACACAAAACCTTAGCATGTCAATATAGCCAAGTAGATGATATTTTGCATTTACTTAAGCAAGTTGAAGGTCATGTTATAGCTCAAGATTATCAACAAACAGTCATTTTCAGGCTTGCCATTCCAAGTCAAAATTTGGCTTTAATGCAAGATCAGTTACACACCTTGTCATCCGGGCAATTACAGTTAACCACTCTCGAACAATAAAGCGAACAAGAAAAATAACACGTGCAATATAAAAATATTATCCGAATTCTAGGTTTGATGGTTGCGTTACTGAGTGTGACCATGCTGCCACCTGCGTTAATTTCATTAATCTATCGCGATGGTGGCGGCTTATCTTTTATTCTGGCTTTTCTCTGGTGTCTTGGCACCGGCTTATTGGCTTGGTATCCTAACCGTTATGAAAAAACAGACCTTAAAGCCAGAGAGGGCTTTTTAATTGTCGTGCTCTTTTGGTTAGTTTTAGCCAGTTTCTCTGCTATTCCGTTGATGTTATTAGATCAACCCAATTTATCGGTCACCGATGCCTTCTTTGAATCTTTCTCCGGGTTAACGACTACCGGGGCAACTATTTTAAATCACATTGACGATTTACCTCATGCGGTCTTATGGTATCGCCAGCAATTACAGTGGTTAGGAGGTATGGGTATAATTGTTTTAGCTGTTGCCGTATTACCTATGCTAGGTATTGGTGGTATGCAGCTATATCGCGCTGAGACACCAGGCCCAGTGAAAGATTCAAAAATGACGCCTCGTATTGCCGATACCGCAAAACACTTGTGGTACATCTATTTAGGGTTAACTATCGCGTGTGCGTTAGCTTATTGGCTTGCCGGTATGTCTGGTTTTGATGCCATTTGTCATGCTTTTTCAACCATTGCTATTGGCGGTTTTTCTACCCACGATGCCAGTATGGGCTACTTTAATAGCCCTGCTATCAATCTGGTTTGTGTCAGCTTCTTACTTATTGCCGGGGTTAACTTTGCCTTGCACTATGCCGCACTACAAAATAAATCGCTGAAAAATTACTTCTTTGACCCAGAATTCAAAGTTTTTATTGGTATCCAAGTGGTGCTGCTTATTATTTGTTTTACCGTGTTAATAAGTACCGGCACATACCAAGATGCTGATCATGCATTTGATCAAGCTCTATTCCAATCGGTTTCAATTAGTACTACGGCGGGGTTTACCACAACATCCTTTGCTGATTGGCCAACCTTATTGCCTATGTTACTTATTTTTTCTAGTTTCATTGGTGGTTGCGCTGGTAGTACTGGCGGCGGCATGAAGGTCGTACGTGTGGTGTTACTCTATTTACAAGGTCTTCGTGAGTTAAATAAACTGGTTCACCCTAGGGCCCTTTTTAGCATCAAGTTCGGCCGGAAAGTTTTACCTGATCGCGTAGTTGAGGCAGTATGGGGCTTCTTTTCTGCTTATGCCGCTGTGTTTGTTATTTGTATGTTATTACTACTTGCCACTGGCATGGATAACATGACCGCCTTCACCGCGGTTGCTGCTTGTATTAATAACCTAGGACCAGGGCTAGGAGAGGTGGCCGCTAATTTCTCATCGATTAATGATATGAGTAAATGGGTATTAATTATGGCAATGCTGTTTGGCCGTTTAGAGATATTTACTCTGTTAGTTTTATTTACACCGGGGTTCTGGCGTACATAAGAGCCATTATTTGTATATTTAGCCGTACCAATCAATATACCTGTTTCAGCGTGCTTGAATGGTACGGCTAGAGCTATCTATAAATTACCACTTGTAACTAAAGGCAACCCAGCCTTGAGTATCAGAGCTATCATTTTCTGGGTTTACCTGTGCTAAGCCATAATTTATCACTAAATTAGTTAAACCAGTAAAACCAAAGTCATTATGTAAACTACCTTTAACACCGTAACTATCGATAACGGCTTGTTCAGCCATTTTATGACGAGTATAAAAAACTTCAACAAAGCCTAAGGGTATATAAGCTTGATATGCTTGATAGTCATTAGCCGTTTGTCGATAAAAGGCTAATTCAGGCGACAATTGCTTATTTAAGTGTGCTTTTTCTTGAATTAATGTTGAAGAGTAACCACCTAAACTGAGTATATCGCCAGCATCCTCTGAGCGGTGCGCCCATAGGTAATTAAAGCCTAAGCCATAATCATGAATATGTGCACTTAAGTTAATCAAGCCATTACTACCGGTATAACTGCCGTCATTACCCTTAACTTCAGCTTGCTCATCTTGACCGGTAATTAACTGGACATTTACTGCTTGTGATATGCCCCAGCTTTGTTGGTCATGCGACCAGCTTTGCTCAATGCCTAGAGCAAAAAAGTGACTGGAAAAATCTACACCTTGGCTATTTTCAAAGCTTGCAGCCTGCACTTGGGCAAATAAATCGACCGTAAGCGTTGCTACGCTATAGGGGTAGAGTGCTTCTAAAAAGAGTCCTTTCTCAGATGTTTTACCTAAGGCTAAGGCATCACTACCTTGTTGGTCAGTTTTTAAATTAAATAGGTAGCTGTGAGCCAATAATTTAACCGGCCAGCCTTGCCATCGTATAGCCGCCGAGGCACCAGAAATAATATGATTAAAAACATCTTGGCTGGCGTTTACTTGCCAATCAAAACGAGACAGTACATCGCCAGACTTATAACCTAGCTCAAGCATACTACTACTCGCTGAATAAGTACTTTCAGCCAGGGTTATTGTGCCTTGTTGCGGACCTATGCCATAGGGCGATTGTTCACCAATGCTTTCATCGATGGCGATACTCGCCTCGGCTAGCTTTAAGTTATCGGACAAGTTTTGGCCAATAGCCGAACTTGTGGTGGTGTTGGTGATTATTTGCTTATTTGCCTTGCTTAAATCAAGCTGATACACATCGGGTCCTTGAGCATTTATGGCTAAATGTAGCAGCTTATTATCGCCGTTAACCATAGGCCAAGTAATGACTTGCTCTCCTGAGGTAATTGCAGATAATTTTTTCTTGGAAAAATCATACTCATATAAGCGAGTAGCACCATTTAAACCGGCGACAAAATACAGCGATTGACCATCTTTTGACCATTCAGGAAAAGACAGAAATTGATAGTGCTGTGGCAGTGGAATTATTTGTTCTTGGCTTCCATGCAACTGGCGAACTTTTAATTGCCATTTATTATTCAAACTTGAACTGACATAAGCAAAGCTTTTCGACGCTGAACCATCAGGTGTTGGCCTAAGTCGAGGAAAGTCATAAACCTGCTCTAGGCTTTGTGGCGTTAATTCCGCGGTTATTTCACCTAAAGATTCAGGTATTAAACTTACTTTAACTAATTGCGAATAGCCGAAACGACTGCGTTCAGCAATGAGGTATTGGCCATTTTTACTAATGTCAAAACGACGAAGGTTAGCATTTTTCGTCAGTTGTTTGACAGTATTGCTCGGTAAATGCCAAGAAAATAGATCTTGGTGGTAGTCGTTTTTGCTCGCTAAACTACGGGCACCATAAATAATAGTATCCTTATTTAACCAGCGAGGGTTGTTTATACCACGATCATTTCTTTGATTTAAGGTGTAGGCAACTTCTCGCTTAAAAACACTTGGCTTTTTATCGGCAATGTCTTCTGGGTCATCAGCTAATAGCTCTTCAACTTGTTTGTTAAACTCTTCGATCTTTTTGGTGTTTTCACTGGTTTTATAGATTTGTAACTTAGTGGTATTACCATCATCGGTTCTTTCGGTTTCAACAATAGCGAGGTAATCACCTTGTGGACTTAAACTCGGCTCACCGACAGAGCCAGATAAATCTAACCATAATGTTGAGCTATTATCTTCGTTACTGTCTGCACGTAATTGTGCTTCATGTTGCATGGCTTTATAGGTATATTCAGCAACAAAACGCTGATAGAGGTGTTGAGCAGTGTCAGGGAATACGCCTTTAAAGGCTTGCTCAAAATCACGTTGTTCCACGGCTGACCAACGCGTCCATACAGCATCAAGGGTGTCTTGACCGTATTTTTCTTCTAACCATTGTAAATATCGAACACCGACCAGATAAGCCATAGCACCAGACATAAAGCTATCATCGGCTTTATTGAGTTGTTTATAGCTGGGTAGGGCACCTTGGCGGGCAAACTGTTCAATGATGGCCTCAACCTGATTGTTAAATAACCGACCACGACCAGTCAGTTTAGATTCGAGTAAGGTGGCATAACCTTCACTGACCCAGCGTTCACCATTAATTTGTGCAGCATCAAAAATATCATACCAATTGGCTAAGTTGTTGCGCCATTTACTCCGGCTCTTTTGCGCCAAATGCACTAGGTGTACATATTCATGTAATACCAGTAACTGTTGCCAACCCGTAGTGTTGGCAATAATGCTGTCTGATTGTGGCGGTGTGGTAAATAAAGCCATATAAGGTCGATGACTTAATGGCAAGGCAAAGCCATTGGCGGCATTATAGGGATCGATAATATAAGCATCGACCTTTTCCGTTAATACTCTACCTTGTTGCTCTTTGATTAATTGACGGACAACTTCCATTTCTCTGGCACTTGATAAAGCCCATTGGCGATACTCAGGAGTGAAATGAACTCGAAAATTTTTCGTTTCAAACGTTTGCCAGTCTTGAGCACTATCAACAAGCTCTGCTTGGCTATTAAAGGTCATACTCGTTAACGCTAATGTTATCGCTGTGAATATTCGGGAAGCTTTCATAAAAATCCTTGTAAATTAGGGCTTGGGTTGCTGTATTCAGGGGGGATTATTACAGCTAATCAATCCAAGGATAAGTGATTAGCTGTAAGTAAAGAGGTCAAAAATGCATTAAAAATAGGTAGCACTGACTTGAAAGAGCTTTTCTATATCATAAATATAGCGTTTGTTAACTAAAAATAAAATCACATGGTCTTCTTCGTGTATTAAGGTGTTTGAGTGAGCGATAAGCACTTCACTACCACGAACAATAGCGCCGATAGTAACGCCTGGTGGTAGCTTAATATTTTTGATGGCACGGCCAACAACTTTAGAGGATTTTTCATCACCCTTAGCAACAATTTCAATGGCTTCAGCAGCACCACCACGTAGGCTATAAACGTTATCGATGGCGCCACGTCTTACATGAGTTAAGAGGGCCGATATGGTTGCTTGTTGTGGTGAAATGGCAATATCAATAGTACTGCCATGTACTAAATCTATATAGGCATCGCGTTGAATAAGTACCATGGTTTTACGAACACCAAGTCGCTTAGCCAGCAGTGATGACATGATATTAGCTTCGTCATCGTTAGTCACCGCAATAAAAAGATCAAATTGGTCAATATTTTCTTCCATAAGCAACTCTTGGTCTGAAGAGTCTCCGACGAAAACTAAGGTATTATTGAGTTCAGAGGTTAATTGCTCTGCGCGTTTTTGTGAGCGCTCAATAAGTTTTACTTGATGGTTTTTTTCTAGAATACGAGCTAAACCAGCACCGATATTACCACCACCGGCAATCATTATACGTTTATAAGCAGGTTCGAGTTTTTGTAACTCATTCATCACCGCACGAATATGAATACTGGCGGCGATAAAAAACACTTCATCATCTGCTTCTATTACTGTCGTGCCAAGAGGACGAATAGGTTTACCATTTCGGTAAATTGCCGCGACTCGAGTATCCACATTAGGAATATGATCTTTTAACGCTGACAGCGCATGGCCAACGAGTAGACCACCGTAGTAGGCTTTTACCGCGACTAGACTTACTTTGCCACTAGCAAACTCTAATACTTGCAGCGCGCCTGGGTAATCAATTAGTCGAGCTATATCTCGGGTCACTAATTGTTCAGGGGCAATGATATGGTCAACAGGTATGTGTTTTTTATGAAAAAGTTGTTCAGCATATTTTAATATTTGATTAGAGCGGATACGGGCAATTTTTTTCGGCGTGTTAAATAATGAGGAGCATATTTGGCAAGTGATCATATTGGTGGCATCGTCATTGGTAACTGCTATCACCATATCAGCATCTTCACCACCCGCTTCTTTTAATACATCTGGATGGCAACCTTGACCAATAACAACTTTCAAATCCATTTTATCTTGTAGCTCGCGCAATTTTTCACCGTCAATATCAACAATACATATTTCATTATTCTCGCCAACAAGGTTTTCAGCTAAGGTGCCGCCAACTTGCCCAGCACCTACTATGATTATTTTCATGTGTTAGTTTCTGCTTAATGTTATACCAATAGGATTAATTATTTGAGTTTTAACAGTTTGGCGTAATAAAAGCCGTCCATATTTTTAGCATCGGGTAATAATTGCCAACCGATAGAATTTTCATCAGTATCAAGGTTATTACCAGTAATGGCAATTAATTGTGCATCTTGGTTTTGTTCCACAAAACGAGCAATCTGTTGGCAGTTTTCTTCGGGTAAAACACTACAGGTAGCATAAAGCAAGGTACCGCCCGGTTTGAGTAAAGACCAAATATTATCAAGAATCTGCTGCTGCAATATCACTAACTTATCAATGTCGTCGGCTTTACGTAACCACTTTATATCAGGGTGACGGCGAATAACGCCAGTACCTGAACAAGGGGCATCCAGTAAAATTCGATCAAATAGTTCACCTGACCACCAATCTTTACTGGCGGCATCAGCAGTAATAACCTTTGCTGTGAGACCTAAGCGAGCCAAATTTTCATGAACCCGAGTCAGGCGACCTTCTTCAATATCTATTGCAGTCATCGAGGCAATATCAGGTGTTAGCTCAATAATATGGCAAGTTTTTCCACCAGGGGCGGCACAACAATCCAATACCACATCATTTGGTTGGCAGTCTAATAAACGTGCCGCTTGCTGTGCTGCACCATCTTGTACTGAAACCCAGCCTTGTTCAAAGCCAGGTAATTTAGCGACATCGATGGGGTGAGCAAGGGCAATGGCTTGAGAATTGACTTCAATATTAGCTATGTCTATCTCTGCTGCAATAAGTAACGCTTGATACTGTTCACTAGTATGGTGTTGTTGGTTGGTACGTAACCACATTGGTGGTCTTTGCTGGTTAGCATCGAGTATGCCTTGCCATTGTTCAGGGTAGCTTTGCTGTATTTTTTTAATAAACCAGCTAGGGTGATTATATTTTATCGAGTCAGGTAGGTTTTTATCTGTTTTATTTTCTAGTTTACTTGCCGCCTCTTGTGTACGAAGAAATCCCCTCAGTACAGCATTAACTAATGCTTTCATATGGCGGTTTTTTAACGTACTTGTTGCCGATACCGTTTCACTAACCGCAGCATGATCAGGTATACGCATATATCTTATTTGATAAACACCTACTAACAGTAAAAAGTGAAAGACTCTTTGTTTGCCCTTTAGCGGTTTCTGCATTAAATGACGGACATCGTTTTCTAATTCTGGTAGGTAGCGCAGTACGCCATAACAAATTTCTTGCAGCAAGCCCTTATCTTTACCAAGCAACTTATCTTGCTGTTTAGGCAGTTCATCACTTAAGCTTCGCCCTTTATCTATAACGGCGTAACAACATTTTGCTGCCAGGGCTCTAATATTAATTGTCATAATTTCTCTTAACCAAGCTTATTTATAGGGCTGCCAACAGTGAACCAATCGCTGCGACCATTAAGAATATCTTGCACAGGTAAGGCTTTTTTACCGGGCAATTGCATTATTTCTAAGCGTAATGAACCGTCGCCTGTTGCTACTTCTATACCTTGTTTATCTACTTTTATTATGGTGCCTGGAGCCGCACTGCCTTGATATTCTTGAACGGATGCTTGCCATACCCGTAATCTATGTTGCTTACTTTCTGATTCCGACTCTAATTCAGTGAAGGTGAATTGAGAGACAGGCCAGGGGATATATGCACGGATCTTTCTATGCAGTTCGTTTGCACTGAGTTGCCAATTAAGCTCAGCTTCTGCTTTGTCTAGTTTATGCGCGTAAGTGGCTAGTGTATTATCTTGGGCAATATTGTGCTCCATTGCTTGATAATTAGTTTGCGCCATCAGTGCCAGTGTTTCTAGCAAAGCCGCTGGCCCCAAATCGGCAAGTTTTTCATAAAGGCTGGCACTAGTATCGGTATTTTCAATGGCACATTCAGCCGTTAATATCATATCGCCAGTATCGAGACCTTTATCCATTTGCATTATGGTGACACCTGTTTTCTTATCTCCCGCTTCAAGTGAACGTTGAATTGGCGCTGCACCACGCCATTTAGGCAAAATTGAGCCATGGACATTTATACAGCCTAACCGTGGCGAGTTTAAAATGACTTCAGGTAAAATCAGACCATAAGCAACCACCACCATAATATCAGCGTCATATTGAGCCAATTTTTGTTGGTCTTCGTCACTTTTAAAGTTTATCGGTTGTTCAACAATAATGTTGTGTTCTAGCGCTAGCAATTTGGTCGCACAAGCGGTTAGCTTTTTACCACGACCTGCGGGTTTATCTGGCGGACAATAAACAGCAACTACATTATGTTCAGAGTTAATTAATGCCGCTAAATGTTTAGCGGCAAAGTCAGGAGTGCCAGCAAAAATGATATTTAATGGGGGAGCCAAGGGAGTATCCTATAATGGTAAATAATTACTTACTTAGTGGTTGCTATTTATCTAAACGAGCTTCTTTTTCAAGTTTCTTTTGAATTCGTTGGCGCTTTAATGGCGATAAATAATCAACAAATAAAATGCCATTTAAATGGTCAATCTCATGTTGAATACAAATGCTTTGTAAGCCGGTGGCGCTTAAAGTGAATTCTTTACCCTGGCGGTCAAGTGCTGTTACCGTGCAAGTATCATGGCGATTTACTTTGGCATAAGTTCCGGGTACGGATAAACAGCCTTCTTCATTAATCGACTTTTCATCACTGCTAGCAATAATTTCAGGGTTGATAAGTACCATAGGCTGATTGCTATCTTCAGAGGTATCCATTACAACGATACGTTGATGAATATCGACTTGTGTAGCGGCAAGACCTATGCCTTTCTCTTCGTACATAGTTGCCAGCATATCGTCTATAATTGTTGCTGTTGCACTAGTAACATCAGTAATCGGCTGCGCTTTTGTTCTTAAACGCGGATCAGGAAAACGTAAAACAGTTAGAATAGTCATATTTTGTTAAAAGAATTAGCGATAATTCATCTAGAATGTTATGTTTTAATTATATACTCAAGTAACTGTAACTGAAACCTGCATTTTAAAGTCACTCGATATAACTAATCATTATAGTGCGTTACAGCAGTAAGCACGTAAAAGGAATGAGCACCATGCTTAAAAAAATAATACTCTCGCTATCTTTAATGTCTTGTCCATTGATTGCACTTGCTGAGCAAATAAAACTTAATGATGACGCACCTAAAACTCATGTGGTAGTGAAAGGTGATACGTTATGGGATATATCAGCTTTATTTCTTGAGCAACCTTGGTTATGGCCTAAATTATGGCGTTTAAATCCAGAAATTAATAACCCACATTTAATTTACCCCGGTGATATTTTAAAGCTGGTCTTTGATGAATACGGTGAGCCAATGTTAGTGATAGAGCCGGCAAAACCTAGTTATAAATGGTCGCCTAAGATTCGTCAAAAGAAGAAAAAAGACTCGGCTATTACCTTATTACCCCTTGAGGTTATTGCACCTTTCCTTAGGTACGAGCACTTATTTACCGAAGATGAGCTAGCAGCCTTACCTTATATTATAGGTAGTGATGAAGGTTATAGAATGTCGACCAAAGATTTTAAAGTGTATGTTAATGCGGATCTAGATGTGGCACAAAGTTATGCAATTTATGATAAAGGGCAGGAGATTTTTGATCCTGAAACAGACGACTCATTAGGCTTTTATGTCAACTTAGTCGGCACAGGGCAGGTATTGAGGCGTGGTGATATTGACAACGATGTACCATCTACTCTGAATGTGGGCTCGGCAAAAAGAGAAATTCATGTCGGTAACTATGTCGTACCGGTTAATGACGGGCAATTATTGCCCGCAGTTTTTTCAATGAAAGCTGCTAAGGAGTCGCTTCGCGGTGCAATTGTTAAAGCGAGTAGTAATGGCCGTGAATTTGCCAAGTTGGAAGTTGTTATGATTAACCGTGGTCTTGAACATGATGTGACCGTAGGTGATGTTATGGCCATAAAACGCATCAGTCCAGCAGTAGTTGATACCGGTGATGGCCCCGCTTATGTGGCCGAAACATCACTTTGGCACCAAATTACTGGCGGTGATTATAATATGCCAGCAGAGACATTAGGTGAGTTAATGGTCTTTAAAGTTTATCAAAAAGCAAGTATGGCACTGATTCTTCATACGGATAAACCTGCCAGAATCAGTGATTTGATTACGGCACCAGACTAGCCAGCTGTTAAAGGTTTTATTTTTTATCTAAAAGGAAAGTAAACCTAGCACTTGCTCTTAGGGAGAAGACAAGTAATGAGCAATAGCAGTAAAAATAATATTGAATATTGGTTAGCTTTAAAGCTTGTTCCTCGGTTAGCCATTCACCAAAAAATAGCGCTGGTTGAAACCTTTGGTTTAACCGCGCTTTTTTCATTTAACGATAAGTCATCGGTGCTTACCTCAGCCAATGGTTTAAGTGTTAAACAACTGCACGCTTTTTACCAGCCGAACTGGCAACAAATAGCGAAAATTATGCTAGCCAGTAAAGCATGTCATAGTGATATTATTTGCTTTGATGATGTTTGTTACCCACAAATATTAAAGCAAATTTATGATCCACCTTTACTGATATTTATTCAGGGTAATCCTCTATTACTCAATGCGCCACAGTTAGCTGTAGTAGGTAGTCGTTCAGCTAGCGCAGGAGGTAGAGATACCGCCTTTTCATTATGCCAACAACTGGCCAAAAAAAACCTTGTTATTACTAGTGGCTTAGCACTTGGTATTGATGCTGCGGCTCATCGTGGCGCCCTTAGTGAGTCAACCGGTACTATAGCGGTAGTTGCTACTGGCTTAGATCAAGTATACCCCGCAAGACACCGTACTTTAGCGGCACAAATAATTAACTCTGGTGGAGCTATTATTAGTGAGTTTATTCCTGGTACACCAGCGAGAGCCGGGCACTTCCCCAAAAGAAACCGACTTATTAGTGGCTTGAGCTTAGGCGTTTTAGTGGTAGAGGCTGAATTGAAAAGTGGCTCTTTGATTACCGCGCGTTGTGCACTAGAGCAAAACAGAGACGTTTTTGCTATACCAAATTCTATTAAAAATCCGCACGCAAAAGGTTGCCATTGGTTAATTAAACAAGGCGCTAAACTAGTAGAGCATTGTGCCGATATAATAGATGAGTTCGCTTTTGCCGATAAAGCTAGGCTACACTTAAAGAGTGATGCACAGCCATTAAAGCCTGTTAAACAAGGCACTAACAAAGGAGTCACGGAAATAAAACAAAAAGACTTGTGTAACGATGCATTGTTGGCTAGTGTGGGATTTGAAATTACTCCCGTTGATAAAGTGGTTTTACGAAGCGAACTTCCCGTAGAGGAAGTGTTAACTCGATTAACAATGCTTGAGCTAAGTGGTCTGGTAACTGCGGTACCAGGTGGCTACATTAGAACGCAATAAAGTATATAAGGGGCTAATTATGTTCGATATCTTAATGTATCTTTTTGAAACCTATATCCAAAATGAAGCAGAAGCCATGGTGGATCATGAGCTGTTAACCGATGAGTTAACACGAGCGGGCTTTCATCAGGATGAAATATATAAAGCATTAAATTGGTTAGAAAAACTTACCGCGTTACAAGACACAGAGGCTTATCCTTATCTAACCCGTGAGGGTAGTAAGTCGGTACGTATTTATACCAGCGAAGAAATGCTGTTGCTTGATACACCTAGCCGCGGTTTTATTTTGTTTTTAGAGCAAGTGAATGTACTTGATTTTACTACGCGTGAAATGGTAATTGATAGGGTGATGGAGCTTGATACAAAATATTTCTCTATGGATGATCTTAAATGGGTAATTCTTATGGTGTTATTTAATGTACCAGGCAAAGAGTCGGCTTACTCCCAATTAGAAGATTTAATCTTTGAAGAACAAGAAGGTCCATTACACTAATAATACCTCCCAAGCCGAGTAATAAGTAGTAGCGCATTATATAGTCAGCAGTTGCTTAGCATAGGGTTTAGTCAATTTTTGTGGCATAATAGTGCCACACTTGTTTTACCCGCAATTTCAATAATGTCTGAATCTGATAAAGCTCTCTTTACTCATCACGAACATGCTTTAGATAAAGCGCAGCAAGTGTGTCCTGAATGTGGTGCTGAATTGGCTATTAAACGTGGTAAATCAGGCGCCTTTTTAGGCTGTGTCAATTACCCTAATTGTCAATATACCCGCGCAGTAGTAGAACATGAACGTGTTGAAGATAAGATACTATCGGGTAGTGAATGTCCATTGTGCTCACATGAGTTAGCGGTGAAACAAGGTCGATACGGTATGTTTATTGGTTGTAGTAACTTCCCTGCATGTCATCATATCGAGCATGAGGTGCAAGAAACCTTAGATAATGTGGCATGTCCAAGCTGTAAAAGCGGCTCATTGCAAGAAAAGACCAGTCGCTTTGGCAAAAAATTTTACTCCTGTGATGCTTATCCAAAATGTAAGTTTGTTGTGAACCATGAACCTATGGGGGGGCAGTGCGAAAAGTGTCAATTTCCGTTACTATTAAAAAGAAATATGGCCGCTGGGCTTAAATACCAGTGTGCAGATAAAAAATGCTCTCATATGCAGAAGGCATGACAAAGTATCCTCTATAAAAAAAGACGCCTTTCACTATGTGAATAGGCGTCTTTTTTATTGATGGCATTACTTATTTATTTTGTTTGTCTAAATAGTTTTTTGCGAAATCGTTAAGATCAGGGAATGCTTTAGGGCAAAGGATATCAGCTAAACTTTGTAAACGCTGAGCAAGTTGTAATTCATGCTCACCGCTAACATTAATATGGCCCATCTTACGACCTGCACGTTTACCTTTGTTGTACCAATGAACAGATACACTTGCTATAGCAAGCACTTCATCAGGGATAGTATCTTCACCAATAATGTTGACCATCGCTGTTGGGCGAACAAGCGCTGTACTACCTAAAGGCAAATCACAGATTGCTCTTAAGTGATTTTCAAACTGACAGGTGTCAGCACCTTGCTGGGTCCAATGACCTGAATTATGGACTCTGGGTGCAATTTCATTGACCAAGAGCTGATTACCGACTTGGAAAAATTCAATGGCCATAACACCAACATAGTTGAGTTTATCAGATAGCGCTTTAAATACAGTACCAGCTTGCTCTTGTAGTTTAGTATTAATAGGAGCGGCAACGGATACCGTTAAAATACCATTGGTATGGTGATTTTCAGTCAGAGGATATACTGCAACATCACCATTGACTCGGCGTACACCAACAAGAGAAATTTCGCGATCAAAAGGCACCATTTGTTCAGCAACAATGCCCTGCTTTACTGTTGTGGTCGAAGCGTTAAGGAAATCAGCCATTTCTTGCCAAATTGCTTCGGCATCAGCAGCTACTTTTAATCGCCATTGGCCTTTGCCATCATATCCTTCAAGTGCTGTTTTAAAGATAATAGGTAAAGATAAGTAACTAATTGCCTTGTCAAAGTCTTCTTTTGAATTAACAAAATAATGTTTGGCATTGGCAGTATTACAAGATTCAAGCAATGCTTTTTCTAACCGTCTATCACCGCCAATCTTAATAGCTTCACTTTTTGGAAAAAGTTTTCCTGATTGCTGACACTGGTCAAGTATGTCATGAGCTACATGTTCAAACTCGGCGGTAATAACATCAGCATGAATAATGCCAGCTGCTAAATCGCCATATATGTGTTCAGGAGTTATAGGGTGAACCACCTTATTACTTGATACATCGAGTGCTTTGACATCCAAGTTTAAAGGTGTGCCCGCTAATTGCATCATTCGAGCTAATTGGCCTGCGCCAAGTACGAGAACTTTTTTCATCATGCTGTGTTTATTCTGCCGGATTTGGGTTAGCAAGTATGGTTTCGGTCTGTTTTTTACGAAACTGTTCGATGTTTTCTTGGATCTCAGCATTATGAGTGCCGATAATCTGTGCCGCAAGTAAACCGGCGTTAGCAGCACCGGCATTACCTATAGCTAATGTTCCTACTGCGATACCTTTTGGCATTTGTACAATAGATAATAATGAGTCCTGTCCGTTAAGTGCTTTAGATTGCACAGGTACACCCAAAACAGGTAAAGAGGTATAAGCTGCAGCCATACCTGGTAGGTGAGCGGCACCACCAGCACCAGCCACAATGACTTTAATGCCTCTATCTTTTGCACTTTCAGCATATTCGGCAAGTAAGTGCGGGGTGCGATGTGCTGAAATTACTTTTGTTTCGTATTTTACACCCAAAGAATCAAGCATTTCTGCTGTATGTTGCATTGTTGGCCAATCTGATTTTGACCCCATGATGATACCCACTGTCATGAATTTATGCCCTTTAAAAGAATATAGTGTTCTTCGTTTACGAAGAAAGTAAAAATAGAGCTGTAATTATAACCTTGTTTAGCGCAATACGGAATGGAGAACTTTTTTATCGATAAATTAATCCATCACTAGATATTTGTGATGGGGGTTTGGTAATATTGTCATGGATGTAGTTATTAATAGAAGGGTGATTTGTGAACGAAGAAAATGTAGTTGATGCTTTCAACAATGGTGGCATTATCGCTTATCCTACCGAAGCGGTGTTTGGTCTCGGTTGTGATCCAGACAACGAAGAGTCACTTAAACACTTGTTAGCGCTAAAGCAGAGGTCGGCTGAGAAAGGACTCATTTTACTGGCCGGAAATTACTCGCAATTACTGCCTTATATCGATGACAGTAAAATTCCGCAAGATAAGCGTTTTACTATGTTATCGAGATGGCCAGATGGCATTACGCAACTTGTTCCTAAAAATAGTAATATTTCACCGTTATTATCGGGTAAGTTTGACACCATTGCGGTAAGGATTACCAGTCAACCTGACGTTGTTGCTCTGTGTAAACAAACCAATAAACCCATAGTATCGACCAGTGCTAACTTATCTGGGCAAGAGCCAGCTAAAACATGGCAAACATTAGATCCGGTATTATCTAAGCAAGTAGATTTTATTATTGAGGGAGTAACGTTAGGCCATAGCTCACCATCAAAAATAATGCATGCTCTGACCGGCAAGGTGATTAGAACATAACTGCAGCGTAGGTATTGAGCATGTTCCTATGGCATATTCAATTATGCTTGCGGAAAATTCTAAAGGTTTCTTTTAGCATCAAAATAAAAAGCAGTAACTTATTCGAAAGTGTTACTGCTTTTTTGTTTTCATTAATTGTTGATTCAGTTAGGCTGTCGCCATTCGTTAACTTCTTCCTATCGCTATGACACAACCAATTCCAGATCAATATCGCGTTTTTGGCAATCCAATTAAGCAATCACGTTCACCAGATATTCATCATATATTTGCCAGTAAGAGCCAACAAATAATTAATTACCAAAAACAGCTAGTTGATATCGATGGTTTCGCTAATGCGGTTGCCGATCTTATTGATCAAGGCGGAAAAGGCGCAAACGTAACCGCACCTTTTAAAGAACAAGCACTGGCATTAGCCGATGAGCTCACCGAACGTGCATCATTAGCTGGTGCAGTTAACACCCTAACTTTTAAAGAAGGCAAGATACTCGGTGATAACACCGATGGTGAAGGCTTAGTTCAAGACCTAATTATTAATAAAGTGCTGTTAAAGCAAAGGAGAATTTTGCTCTTGGGTGCTGGTGGCGCAGCCAGAGGAGTCTTATTGCCGCTATTGGCGCAAGGTCCTAGCGCTATTGTTATTGCTAATAGAACGGTAAGTAAAGCAAAAGATCTTTGTCAGCATTTTAACGATGAACGACTAAGTGCTTGTAGCTTTGCTGAGACCACAGGTCAAGAGTTTGACCTGATAATTAATGCCACATCTGCAAGTTTAGCTGGAGATTTACCACCAATACCTACTAGCATAATAAACAGTAAAGTGGTTTGTTATGACATGGCATACGGGAAAAATGAAACGCAATTTCTTCAATGGGCAAGAGAGCAAGGAGCGGTAGACGTTATTGATGGTTTAGGTATGTTAGTTGGACAAGCTGCGGTAAGCTTTGCTATTTGGCGAGGGGTAACTCCCCAAGTGCAACCAGTAATTAAAAAATTAAGAGCCGCTCTTAAATAAAATAGGAATAAATATGAATCAAGCCATTTTGTTTAATGATGACTTAGTATTTGATGACGAACAAGACGCTTGGTGTTTTACCGCGCTACTCTCGGCGCAAGTGATGACTATTTACTTTCATTCAATGCAGTTAAAGAGCCTTGCAAAGATAGATAACTGTACTAAGTTCGACTTAGAAGAAATAGTTGAACTCTGGCTCGAAAAAAACGAGCCAGAGGGAGATAGTATTCACATACAAATGCGTTAATTATTATCGCCATAAAGGGGATCATTCACTGAGGTAGTCATTTTTTAATTCGACATAGTTTATCGCTGACTGTTTAAGGAAAGCGGCTTCACTTTCTTTTAATGGCCTAACTTGTTTTACTGGGTTACCAACATATAAATAACCGCTTACCAGTGTTTTATTTGGTGGCACTAAACTGCCGGCGCCAATAAAAACATCATCCTCGACAATTACACCATCCATAATTATCGCACCCATACCAACTAATATGCGGTTGCCAAGCTGACAGCCGTGTAGCATACATTTATGACCTACAGTGACGTCGTCGCCAATAATTAATGGATTTCCTTGTGGATTACTCGAACTTTTACGGGTGACGTGTAAAACACTACCGTCTTGTATATTTGTACGAGCACCAATGGTTATGGTATTAACATCTCCTCGGGCGGCAACGAGCGGCCAAATACTGACATCATCTGATAAGGTAATGTCTCCAACTAAAACGGCTGAGTTATCGATATAGATATCCGAACCAAGGGAGGGGTAAATACCTTTATAAGGACGTACGTTAGTTATACTCATATAGAACCTTTTGCACAGCTGCAATTTAATTTAATGGCAAGTGGTGGTAAAAATAACATAGACAGTCAATAAAACCAGTATTAGAGCAGCTTTGTATTGAAAAAATCTATAAAGATAAAATAAGCAATTGAAATGAAAAACAATAAATACGACTAACTAATGAACGTATCGAGGTAAACTCACACAAGGGCTGTGTGAAAATAGAGCAAGGGAAATATTTATACGTTTTTAACCAAAAAAGGGTTGACCTAATTATAAAAATGTCTAAAATGCGCATCCAGTTCCAAGGGGTATCCTAAAGAACTGTTTTGATAAGTTATCTACTTCCTTTTAAGGTAAATAAGTTAACTTAACGTTTTAAAAGTTAAGCTGAAAAATTAATTTAAATAAAACGTTGACATCAAAACTCGGAAGCGTATTATACGCATCCTGCTTCGGGCAAACGGCAACGTTAGCAAGGAGTTAAAGCGAGTAACGAATGCGATTACTGCTTATTTCTTTAACAATTAGTTATCATGCAATTTGTGTGGACACTCACATTAATGTTGTTTTACATAGTTTTCCTTTCGGGGAGAACAAAAACGCTTAATGAATGATGTTCATGCAAATAAATATAAGTTACTTATTTCTAGCGAGATAGGTAGCGACTATGTAATGCTTCTTTTACTTGTAGGCGGGAACTTGTTCGCGCAGTACTTTTAAAAGGAACGACAGAATTCATTGAGCAGTAACACATCACTTGTGATGAGGTTACACAAACGATTTTTAATTGAAGAGTTTGATCATGGCTCAGATTGAACGCTGGCGGCAGGCTTAACAC